>CAVXDA010000001.1:0-84274 GCA_963760415.1 uncultured Acidobacteriaceae bacterium
TTTCTGCAGAACGAGCGCGATACGGAGACGGGGCCCTTCATGGTCATTCCTGACAGATGAAGTGGCGACGGCGCCGCGGCGACCTTCGCGGCCTAGCGCACGATCTGCTCGTAGATGTCCATGGCAGAGTTCAATTATTTAGGTGCTTGGCGGCAAAGTCAAAGGCTTGAAGGTGGCAGCGGGCCAGCTTCGGAGCGGCCGACCACGCACCCACAATCAGTGATCGGCTTTATTGGCTTTCCGGAAGTCCCTCTTCTCTTGACGACAAGCAGCCACTTCATCCGAAGCCCGGTTTTTGCCAACTGACACTCAACTAATGGGACGGTTGCTGGATTGACCCGTCGTTCGGGAGGAATCTTAGGGATTGTCAGCGGAAGGTTTCCCAGAAGACTTCTAAGGCACCTCCCTCAAATTCTCACTCTCGGCTGCAATGCATCCCTCAAGCCCACACTAAGAACTCACTTCAGCGATGACGGAGAGGGCCGTGGTGTAGACTCACCAGCACCGCTAATTGTTGTTGAACAGCTCTGGGTTGTCGGGTGACTCCGAGGCGAACTTTCATGACGATCGGATGCAAGAGTTTTCTTTCCTTATTGGCTGCCACGGTCTTTACCATCTCAATGAGTGGTTGCCAGCAACTGCAAGCCGTGTTCGCCACCCGGCCCAGCGAAAACATGCCGGCGTACAGACCGGTTGAGGTCCAGTTTGTAAAGCAGAATTGGACTCCGGACCAGCGGGAATGGTTCTATCACACAGCGCAGGGGACCGAGTTGATACCCTACCAATGGTTTCTCGCGCTGGAGCAACCCAAGATCAAGATCTTCGGAACCGTTCCGAAGTTCTCCGATACCGCCTATCTGGCGCGATTCGGTTTCTTGCCCGATTCCGCAAGTCCGCAGAATCCCAGCGGGCTGCCGGTGGGCTTCGCCAAGGACACAGTAATCGACCCCGCGAGTGGCCAGAGCGTGGAAGTCGTCGGGTTGAGCTGCGCCGCGTGTCACACCGGCCAGTTGGAATACCAGGGCAAGGGAATCCGCATCGACGGCGGGTCCGCCACGGCGGACTTGGCAGCGTTCCAGACTGAGCTTGGTTACGCAGTAGCCTTTACTGACAAGATACCGTTTCGCTTTGATCGTTTTGCCCGGGCTGTTCTTGGTGATAGCGCATCGGATGAGGCCAAGGCCAAGCTGCGGCAAGAATTTAAAGCATTTCTGAATGCGGGCCTGGCGGAGAAAAACGAGGCGGATGCGCGCAATCTCTACCCAGTCGCGGGAGGGTTCGGACGCACCGACGCCCTCGCCCGCATCGGTAACTATGTGTTCGGCACTGAGTTGAACAACTCGAATCTGCGGGTCGCGGATGCCCCGGCGAATTTCCCGCCCCTCTGGTACACCAGCTGGTTCGCCTGGGTGCAATACAACGCTTCGATTCAGCAGCCCATGGTGAGAAACATTGGTGAGGCGCTGGGCGTCCGCGCCCGGGTCAATCTCACTGATCGAAGCAACCTCTATCGTTCGACGGTAAATGTGAAGAATCAGTGGCAGATGGAAAACCTGCTCGCCGGCCCAGCCGCCTTTACCGGACTGATGGCTCCCGCCTGGCCGGAAGAAATCCTCGGGCCAATCGACCGGGCGAAGGCACAGAGAGGTGCAGAGCTTTACAAACAACAATGTCAGCACTGCCACTTACCGCCCGTGGATTCGCCGGAGATTCAGGATCCCAAATACTGGGAGGCCGGGTTAAAAGGTAAATCCTTCTTGAAACTGAACGTCATCCCGCTGGACGAGATCGGCACCGATCCCAGGCAAGCCACCGATTGGGCGCAGCGGACGGCAGTTACGGGAGGTCTGGGGTTGGGGACGGTGTCTGCGGCTGATGGACTGCGCGTGGTTACCGGTAAGATTCGTGACATGAATTATGACGCGTTAGGCTTGTCCGCGGAACAGAGAAACGAGTGGAATGGCTTTCGCGATGATGGCGTGGTGGCGCCGTTGGCGTATCGTGCAAGGCCTCTGGGCGGCCTCTGGGCTACGCCACCCTTCTTGCACAACGGATCAGTGCCGAATTTGTATCAGATGCTGCTTCCAGCGGACCAGAGAGATAAGACCTTCTATGTGGGCAGCCGCGAGTTCGATCCCAAGAACGTCGGCTACAGCACGGCGAAATTGGACGGCGGCTTCGAATTCCTGACCGACCAGCCCAACGATCCGCATCCGGGCAACTCGAATGCGGGCCATGAATTCCGAAACACGCCGGGCAAAGGTGTCATTGGCCGCGAGCTCAGCGATGAGGAACGCTGGGCGATCATCGAATATCTCAAGACACTCTAAGTTTTCGGGCGTGCTCTCCGGAGACATTCCTCTAAGGGCGCGTTCAATCCCTGCCAGGGGGTGGGCCCCAAAACGGGGCTGTGGGAAGCCAGAGGGGTTCCCAGTGGATCGTAGGCCATCCGCTTTCCTGTCTCAGTTGACACAAAATCGCCTTCGCACGAAGGGAGAAATGGCGATACCCTGCCAGAACTCTCTGAGGCTAGATTCCTCCCGAGTCACGAGCAAACCGGACACCGACCCATTACCAGCCAAGTGTCTCAGCCTGGACAGCACCCGCAGAGTTTGCGTACAGCCGGATGCTAGACTTGCGACCAAAGAGATGCTACGTGCAGCCCGGAGGAGAGGATGAAGGCAGTTCGCATTCATGAGTTCGGTGGTCCTGAAGTCCTGAAATACGAAGACATTCCCGATCCCATTTTGCGCAAGGACCATGTGCTAGTGCGTGTGCGCGCCTGCGCGCTGAATCATCTTGACCTGTTTGTGCGCGAAGGTCTGCCGGGCGTGCAATTGCCGCACATCCTCGGCAGCGATATTGCCGGCGAGATCGTGGAGTGCGGCGAATACATTACTGACCTCAACGAGGGCACGCGCGTGCTCCTGGCGCCGATGGTTTTTTGCAATCATTGCGAGCAGTGCAACAACGGACGGCACAATTTCTGCCCGCAATTCAACGTGCTGGGCAACGGGGTGGACGGCGGCAACTGCGAGCTGGTTGCCGTCCCGCGCGTCAACGTCATCCCCATTCCCGACGTGCTCGATTTCGAGCAGGCCGCCAGCGTGCCGCTGGTTTTCCTGACTGCATGGCACATGCTGGTGGGCCGCGCCAACTTGAAGGCGGGACAGACCGTGCTTGTACTTGGCGCGGGCTCCGGCGTGGGTTCGGCCGCCATCCAGATTTGCAAAATGCTCTCGGCCGAAGCCATCACCACCGCGGGCGACGAGCGCAAGCTGGAGAAAGCGCGTGAGCTTGGCGCCGACCACACCATAGATCACTACAAGCAGAAGATCGGCGACGAGGTGCGGCGCATCACCAACAAGCGCGGCGTGGACATCGTCTTCGAGCACGTCGGCCAGGCCACCTGGAAGGAGAGCCTGAAGTCGCTGAAGCCGGGCGGCACGCTCGTCACCTGCGGCGCCACCACCGGCTATGAGGGCAACCTCGATCTGCGCTTCCTGTTTTCGCGCCAGTTTTCGCTGCTCGGCTCCTACATGGGCGGGATGGGCGAGTTGCACGAGGTACTCAAGCACATTTTCGCCGGCAAGCTGAAGCCGGTGGTGGACCGCAGCTTTCCCCTGAGCGATACTCGCGCCGCCCACGAGTATCTGGCCGGCAGCGAGCAGTTCGGCAAGGTGGTGGTGGTGCCGTGATTCGTGGTGATGAGACCTCAGTGGTTCGTTTCCAATACCGTTGTCATCCTGAGCGAGGACTTTGGTCCGAGTCGAAGGACCCCTATTGCGTGTAGAGTTCGTTTCGCAAATGCTTATTCGCCGCCCTTTCGGTGGAAGCGCGGGCCTTCAGGCCCGCGAGAAACGGCCTTTAAAGAACCGGGCTTTAGCCCCGGCCGCGGATTTTGCGAGCCGTGGCTGAAGCCATTTTCCGGTGGTACGGTATTTCGCCGGGCTGAAGCCCGGCGCTTCCACCGGGCCCCTGGTTTATCATTGACGCATGAATCTCGGCATGCCTGAGATGATCTTCATCTTTCTGCTGGCCCTGGTCGTGGTGGGCCCCAAGCGGCTGCCCGGCCTGGCGCGCCAGCTCGGCAAGTACATGGCCGAGTTCAAGCGGGCCAGCAACGAGTTCAAGAACCAGCTCGAAACCGAGATGATGAACATCGAACTGGAAGAGCGCGCCAAGAAGCAGCAGGAAGAGACGCCTAAAATCCTCCCGCCGGAAAGGCAGCCGGAACTAACGCTCACGCCGGCGCCCGATATCGTCAGCCGAGGCAACTCCGAAGACATCTCCGCAGAGGTAACCGGCCCGACTGGGAGCGAAATCGCGCAAGCCAAGCCTCCCACAATCCCTGCGAGCGCCGAATAAACGATGCCCAACCCAGTGCTGGAAACCGCCCAGAAGCGCGGCTCCGAAGAAATGACCGGCATGAGCTTCCTCGAGCATCTCGAGGAGCTGCGCCGCCGCATCATTTATAGCGCGCTGTACATCGTGGGCGGTTTCTCCATCTGCTGGTGGTATCACGAGCAGATTTTCGGGCTCATGCAGAAGCCCATCATGCAGGCGCTGGCCAGCCATCATCTCGAACAGAAGCTGGTCTATCTAAACCCCACCGATCCCTTCAACATGTACTTGAAGGTGTCGCTGCTCGCCGGCTGTTTCGTGGCTTCACCGTTCGTGCTCTATCAGGTGTGGGAGTTCATCTCGCCGGGACTCTACCGTCACGAGCGGCGATACGTGCTGCCGTTCATGTTCAGCACCGTGGGGCTGTTTCTGGCGGGCGGATATTTCGGCTACAAGATGGTCTATCCCGCGGCGCTCGATTTCCTCATCACCTTCAGCGTCCAGTTCACCCCGATGATCACGATCCAGGAATACACCGACCTGTTCCTGACCATCATCGCCGGGCTGGGGATTGTGTTCGAGTTGCCGATTCTGGTTTTCTTCCTGTCGCTGATGGGCATCCTGACCGCGGGCTGGATGTGGCGCAATTTCCGCTACTCCATCCTGGTCATCTTTATTATTGCCGCCATCATCACGCCCACCACCGACATCCTGAACATGTGTATCTTCGCCGCTCCCATGATCGTGCTCTACCTGGTGAGCATTGGCATCGCCTGGTTCGTGCATCCCACGCAGCGCCGGAAGCGGGCCGAAAAAGCGGGCGCGGAGTAGACGTTCGCTTCGCGGTTATCCCAGGGAGCGGTCCCCCTTTCGCAAACCAATTCGATTTGCCCTCATGGCCAGTCTTGCGACGCGTGACGGATGCGAAGCACGAGTATCTGCTCTCCAACGAGTTCGTACACTGCGATGTAAGGCCACGGCAGAAGCACAAGCTCTCTGGTATTAGCGGCTAGGCCGATGCGTCCACTTTGCGGAAAGGTGCGAAGCCCGGCGATGGTGTTATACATCTTCCGGGAGACGCGTTTAGCAACGAAAAGAGAGATTCTCTTGGCGCGTCGAGTAGCGGTGGGATTTTCTTCGCGGATGCGCTCAATAATGCGGGTGAGGTCATTCGCGGCATTGGTGGTCCATCGGATGCGCATCACAGACGGAGCGTCTGCTCGATGCGTTTCACCACTTCGTCATGCTCCAGCAGCTCGCCCCGGCGGGCGGAAGCGCGTCCTTCCTCGACGGCGTCCAGAAACCGTGGTTCAAAATCCAGCAGTCGGTCAACCGCCTCTTCCACCACTTGCTCGGCGTCCTTGCCAGTGCGGATGGCGAACTCGCGCAGGCGGGCTTCCTTCTCCGGTGGAAAATGCACTTCCATGTCGCCAGTCTAGGGTTCGTGGGTGCGAGTGTCAAACAAAGTGTTGGATGCTAAGACCGCTGAATGTTGACGTCTCCTGTGTCGCTAATCACATCGGGCTCGTCCGCGTTTCATTACAATATCTCCATGGACTCCTTCATCATTGCAGGCAGGCAGTTTCGCTCGCGGCTCATTGTGGGCACGGGTAAGTACAAATCCGGGGCGGAGACGGCGCGCGCCATCGCGGCCAGCGGCGCGGAGATGGTCACCGTCGCGGTGCGCCGCGTCAACCTTGATCGCAGCAAAGAGTCGCTGCTCGATTTCATCGATCCGCAACAATATTTTCTGCTGCCCAACACCGCGGGCTGCTACACCGCCGATGACGCCATCCGCACCGCGCGGCTGGGAAGGGAAGTGGGCCTTTCCGATTGGGTGAAGATCGAGGTCATCGGCGACCAGGCCACGCTGTTTCCCGACGTGCAGGCCACCATCGAAGCCACGCGCGTGCTGGTGAAGGAAGGCTTCACCGTGCTGCCCTACACCTCCGACGACATCGTTGTCGCCAAGCGGCTGATTGACGCGGGCGCCAGCGCGGTGATGCCGTTGGGTGCGCCTATCGGCAGCGGCATGGGCATCCAGAACCAGGCCAACATCCGCATCCTGCGCGAGAGGATCACCGACGTGCCGCTTATCGTGGACGCGGGCGTGGGCACCGCATCGGACGCGACCATCGCGATGGAGCTAGGCGTGGATGGCGTGCTGATGAACACCGGTATCGCCGGCGCCCAGGATCCGCTGCTGATGGCAGAGGCCATGAAGAACGCCGTCATCGCGGGACGCCAGGCGTATCTCGCAGGACGCATGCCGAAGAAGCTGTACGCCACCGCCAGCTCACCGCTGGAAGGGGTAGTGCGGTAGCGGTTTTTCGATGTGTCATCCTGAGCGGAGCATTCGCCAATTTGGCGAATGTGGAGTCGAAGGACCCCTATACCGGAAGGATTCTGAACAATTCTGCCAGAATAGGGGTCCTTCGACTCGTAGGTCGCCCGCGGCGCGGACGACCTACTCGCTCAGGACGACGGACGATTCGGGACGAACAAAAGGGCGGCATCTGCCGCCCTTCGTCTTTTCCAGCTCTGCGAGCCAGCTCAGTGCTGCATGTCGTTCATGGCGCCGCCGGCGCCGCCCTTCTGCGAGAGCATGGTTAGCTTGTCCACGTGGATCATGCCATTGGCGTCCATCGTGCCCGTTACCTGCACGTGATGGCCGAGATGGTCCATCACGGCGTCGGGATTGTCGATCCCGACAACTTTCTGGTCCTTGTCCGTGACCAGCACTGGCTTTTCGCCCGCGTCAATGCACTTCTTGGCACATGCTGCGTGATCGGCGTTGGCGCCCTTGGCGCCGCACTTGGAATCGCTGATCCAGCCGGCCCATGTCATGTCTTTCGCCGCTGCCAGCGCGGTCATGCTGATTACATAGAGCCCGATGAGCCCGATTATCAACAGTACTCGTTTGGTCATGTTCGAATCTCCTTTTGAATTAGCCGCCGCGCGGGTGGCTGAGTGTTGGAAATCAAGGGATGGACCGAAAAATCGCGCGACCATGCCGGCCGCTCCATCGTGGAACGCCTCCCCCGGGCGTTCCGCGGAGCCGATCCATCCCCCGGGTGATGTACGACGCAGCAGTCGCCATCAGATTGCGCCGCGCATAAGTTTATTCCATAACGGGAGTTTGCGCGAGATAAAGTGCGGGAATTGTTCTGCGTGGCGAGAAAATCGAGACCGCGGACCAGGTCCTCTGAGGAAGAATTCCAGGCCAGCTGAAGGTCTATTTCGGACTAATGTTCTCCGGGCTTACATTCTCCGCCAGCGGCTTTGCCTCGGACTTGGGTGCCTGCTCATAGAGCACGTGTTCGCCCGGCTTGACCAGGCCCAACTGCTCGCGCGCCTCTTTCTCGATGGTGCTGGGGTCCTCGCGCTGCAGGAGATCGACTTCATGCTGCAGCCGTTCATGTACGTCGGTGTCCACCTCAATCTCCTGCTGCAGCTTTTGCACCTGGACGCGCTTGGCCTGCCATACCTTCATGCCGTTGGCGCCAAACACCACCTTGTACCCGATGAAGACCGCCAGCAGGCCAATGCAGACCGTCGCCAGCACGCGGCGCATGGCGAACAACCAACCTCCGGCGATGCGAATGGAGAACATTCTTAAAGTCCTACTCGAACACCCATTGACGGGCCGCCTCGCTCAGCTTTTCCAGCCCGCTCTGGCTGCGAGCTTCGGTGTAAGCCCGAACCACCGGTTCGGTTCCGGAAACCCGATAGCACACCCACGAGCCGTCATCCAGAACCATCTTCAGCCCATCGGTGCGAACCACATCCTGCACCCGATGCCCGGCAAACTCCGTCGGATTTGCCTCCAACTTCTTAGTGAACGTCTGCTTCACCTCGTCCGTCAAGCGGAAGTTCTGCCGCAGCGGGTAAAAGGAACCAACTTTGACAAATAGCTCCTGTAATTGTTCGCCCAGCGGCCTTCCGCGGCGGGCCACCATCTCGCAGCAAAGCAGTCCGGCCAGCACGCCGTCTTTTTCCGGAACGTGATAGCGAATGGACAAACCGGCGCTTTCTTCGCCGCCGATGGCGATCTCGTCCTGCTTGATCAGCTCGCCGATGTACTTGAAGCCGACCGGGGTTTCGTGCAGCGGCACGCCGTGATGCTTGGCCAGCGCGTTGATCAGGTTGGTGGTCGCGACCGACTTGGCCACGCCGTTCCGCCAGCCCCGGCTTTCGACCAGGTAATCGAACAGCAGCGCGATGATGTAGTTCGGCGAGAGGAAGGTCCCGTCCTGGTCCACGATGCCGAAGCGGTCGGCATCGCCGTCGGTCGAGATACCAATGTGCGCACCCGTTTCCCGCATCTTGGCGCGCAGATCGTTGAGCAGATGATCGTCGGGCTCGGGCGCGTGTCCGCCGAAGAGCACGTCGCGATAGTCGTGCACGGTGGCAACCTGGATGCCATGCTCGCTCAGCAGCGCGTCCGAGTAGCCGCGCGCCGCCCCCCACAAGGGATCGAAGCAGACCTTGAGATTGGCCTTCTTGATGGCTGGCAGATCGATGATCTCCTTAAGGCGCTTGAGGTATTCCGTCCGGACTTCGATCGCTTGCGCCTCGGGTTTCTGCTGAGGGGCATTGCCAGCCGCTCCATCACCCGGCCGATAGCTAGCCGACACGCCCCGGCCGCTCGGCGGGCGCTCGCCCGCCTTTCCTTCGCCAAACTGCACGGACCCGTTCGACTCGGCAATGTAGCTCTCGACCTGCTTCGTGACCTCGGGCAGCGCCGGAGCGCCGTCGGGCGTGGAGAACTTGATGCCGTTATATTCCGGTGGATTGTGCGACGCGGTGAAGTTGATGGCGCCATCGGCCTTGGCCCGGATCACTTCATACGAGATCGCTGGCGTCGGCGCAGCGTCGGTAATCACCAACGGCGTGATGCCGTGGGCGCTCAGAATGTCCGCCGCAAGCTTGACAAAGGTCTCGCCCAGAAAACGCGGATCGCGGCCCACCACCACGCGCGCGCCCTGCGGTTTCTGAGACGTGACATAGCGCGCGATCCCGCTGACGGCGCGGCGAATGTTTTCGCAGGTAAATTCCTCGGCCACGATGGCCCGCCAACCCGAAGTGCCGAACTTGATTTGCGTTGCCATGGTCTCTCCGCGGCAGCACCGTTGCCGCCAGCGCCGCCTCGCCATGCTACATTCAAACGCCAGAATTCTAACAGCGGGGTGGCGAATGACGAACGCCCGTCTTGTGCTGACCACAATTGGCTCGAAAGACCTCGCCGAAAACCTCGCCCAGCAACTGGTGGAGCGGCGCCTCGCCGCCTGCGTCAACATCGTCGGCCCGATCCGTTCTGTCTATCGCTGGAAGGAGAAAATCGAGCACGAAGACGAATACCTTCTACTGATCAAGACCACGGCCGCACACGCCCCGCGATTGCAGGCCGCCTTCCAGGAACTGCATCCCTACGAACTGCCCGAGTGCGTGGAACTGGCCATTGAAGGCGGGAGCCAAGCCTATCTGGCATGGCTGGCCGGCGAGGTCGGCGAACCCTGAAGCATTCCCACGTTTGTCATCCTGAGCGACAAGCGCAGCGAGGAGTCGAAGGACCCCTATACCGACAATGCTGTCTAAGTTGCATAGGGGTGTTTCGACTCGCGCGGCCAAATTCGCGCCGCGCTCGCTCAACATGACAATTCATTTTTCTTGCTTACGCCGTCACAGTCCGCACCACTGCGCGCTCGCGATACCACGCAACGGTCCGCTTCAAGCCTTCCTCGAAGTCGATCGCGGGCTTGTAACCCAGATATTTTTCCGCCAGGGTGATGTCCGCCAGGGAATGTCTGATGTCGCCGGTGCGCTCGGGACCGTACTTCGCCGCGCTGCTGTAACCGGTCAGAGTTCGGAGCAGGGAATAGGTCTCGTTCAACGTTACGCGGCGTTGCGTCGCGACGTTGAAGGCCCTTCCTACTACTTCTGTCCCTGCGACATGACAGGCCAGAAGGTTCGCCTGCACGGTGTTGTCAATGAAGGTGAAATCGCGGCTTTGCTCGCCGTCGCCGTGGATGGTGGGCTGCTTTCCCGCCAGCATTTTGGAGATGAAGATCGCCAGCACGCCGGAATACATCGAGGTCGGGTCCTGATAGGGGCCGAACACGTTGAAGTAACGCAGCGAGACCGTTTCCAATCCATACACGCGGTAGAACGAGGTCATGTAGTATTCGCCCGTCAGCTTGGAGACGGCGTAGGGCGAAATCGGGTTGGGAATCATGTCTTCGCGCTTGGGCAGCGCCGGCGTATCGCCGTAGAGGGACGACGAAGACGCGTACACCACGCGCTTCACTTTGGCGTCGCGGGCGGCAACCAGCAGGTTGAGAGTGCCGTCAATGTTGGCCCGGTTGGTCTCGATGGGATCGGCAACCGAGCGCGGCACCGACGGAATCGCCGCCTGGTGCAGCACGTAGTCGGCGCCGCGGCAGGCTTCGCCGAGGCCCGCAAGATCGAGCAAATCGACTTCGCGGAAGTCAATGCGCGCGCGAATGTCCGCCAGCGTCTCCGGCTTTCCCGTGCTGAAGTTGTCGATGCCGCGCACCGATTCACCGCGACGAAGCAGTTCGCGGGCAATCGACGATCCGATGAAACCCGCAACGCCGGTTACCAGATAAAGTGCCATAGAGATCGATCGACCTGTTTAGAACCTAGAGGGTTCGCACGTAGCATGGCTAAGAACTCCTCGCGCTATTCTGACGCGTGTTGCAGCCAAGCTTCGATATTATCTGATTTCTCCGCCGCGAGTGGCAGTGTCTGCCTGGAGGCGGCCCTTCATCGAGCGGCTCAGCCATGACTAGGGATTCCCCTAGGTGACAACTCGCCCGGTTGTGGACTAAAAGAGGTAGAATCCCTGCAACCGAAAATTTAGCAATCGCACGACCTTATAACAGGACTGTCAGGAGAATGTTGATGCGAACCAGACCTGAGCTGCAAGGCTGTGGGCCAGACCGAAAGTATGCCAGCCCAAGCAATCCGTCGGGACTCATGCGGCGCCAACGCAATCGAACCGCCATCATTCTCGTCATGTTTGCCCTGAGCCTGCTGCTGCTCACCGCTTGCGAGAAAAAAGAGGAAAAGCCCAAGCCCGGCCCGCCCGAGGTCCTGGTTGCCGACGTCGCGCAGGAGAACGTGCCCATCTTCAACGAGTGGGTGGCGCAGCTCAACGGCCCGGTGAATGCCGAGATCACGCCCAAGGTGCAGGGCTACCTGCTGAAGCAGGACTACCAGAACGGCTACTTCGTGAAGAAGGGCCAGCTCTTGTTTGAGCTTGACCCGCGGCAATATCGAGGCTGCCGAGGACCAGGCCAAGGCGCAGGTGGAAGTGGCGCAAGCCAATCTCGCCAGGGTAACGGCCGACGTGCAGCGCGATACTCCCCTGGCCGCGCAGAACGCAATCCCGCAAAAGCAGCTCGATACCGACCTCGCCAATCAGGCTGCGATGAAGGCGGAAGTGCAGGCCACGCAGGCCAACTTGCAAAACGCCCAACTAAACCTGGCTTGGACCAAAGTTTATTCCCCCATCGATGGCATTGCGGGTGTGTCGAATTCGCAGATCGGCGACCTGGTCGGCACGGCTACGAAAATGGCGACCGTCTCGCAGGTCAATCCCATCTGGGCCTACTACAACGTCAGCGAGAGTCTGTTTCTCAGCTTTGCCTCCAAAGTCACGGGAATCATCACCGGCAAAGTCAGCAAGGCCACGCTCAAGAGCGCCCCGGTGGAGTTTATCCAATCCAACAACGAGCCCTATCCCCTGAAGGGCACCATCATCTACGTGAACCGGCAGGTCGGCACCCAGACCGGCACCATCCAGATGGCCGCTGAATTTCCCAACCCAGACGCGGTGCTGCGGCCCGGCGGCTTTGGCCGGGTGCGCTTTCAGACTGGCGATAACAAGGATGCGCTGCTGGTTCCGCAACCGGCCGTCATAGAAGTGCAGTCGCAGTATCAAGTGATCGTGCTCACTCCCGACAACAAGGCGATGTTTCGCCCGGTCAAGATGGGAGAGCGGGTCGGGCCGAACTGGATCGTCACCGAAGGCTTGAAGCCAGGCGAGAGAGTCGTGGTCGAAGGCATCCTCAAGGTGCAGCAGTTCGCGGCGGCGGCGCCCGAGTTGGCCAAGGAAGGTATCCCGGTTGTTGCCAAGCCCTACGTGCCCCCCGCGGCAGCGGCGGCGGGGAGCAACTGACCATGTCGAAATTCTTCATTAACCGGCCCATCGTCGCCATCGTGATCGCCATTCTGATGGTGCTGGTCGGCGTGGTCGCCATGCTCAGCCTGCCCACGGCGCAGTTCCCCAACATTGCCGACCCGATGATCCAGGTGAAGGCCACCTACCCCGGCGCCGACGCGCAGACCATTGCCGAATCGGTGGCGACCCCGATCGAGCAGCAGATGTCGGGCGTCAGCGGCATGAATTACATGTACTCGCTGAGCGCCAGCTCGGGCGGCGGCATGACGTTGTATGTCGATTTCCAACTCGGGACCAACATCAACACCGATCAGATCCTCGCGCAAATGCGGCAGGGACAGGCCAACTCGCAACTGCCCAGCCAGGTAACCCAGCAGGGAGTCATCGTGCAGCCGGGCACCACGGCGCCGTTCATGCTGCTCGACCTCTATTCTCCTAACGGTGCTTACGACAACATCTTCCTGGCCAACTACGCCACCATCAACTTGCAATACGCCCTGACCCGTCTCCCCGGTGTCGGGCAGGTGCAAATCTTCGGCGCAGGCCCGTATGCCATGCGCATCTGGGTCAATCCGGACCGGCTGGCCAGTCTGAGCGTCACCGTGCCGGACATCATCAATGCCGTCCAGGCGCAGAACCGGGTCAATCCCGCGGGCCAGGTGGGTGGCGAGCCGGTTCCCGCAGGGCAGCAGTTCACCTACAACGTGCGCGCTCCCGGACGCCTGCCGCTGGCCTCGGACTTCGAGCAGATCGTGGTCCGTGCCCAGCCCGACGGCTCCATCCTGCGCCTGAAAGATGTAGCCCGCGTGGATTTGGGATCGCAATACTATTCCTACAACGCGAGGTTGGGAACCGCGGGCGAGAATAAACCCGCCCAGCCGGCCGCCCTCATCGCCCTTTACCTCACTCCTGGCAGCAACGCACTGCAAAGCCGGGACGCCGTCCTCAAAATGATGAGGAAGCCAAAGGGCGGTTCCCCCAGGGGCTGGACTACATAACCGCGCTTGACACCACGCTGGCGGTCAGCGAAGGCATTCACGAAATCTACAAGACCCTGGGTGAAGCTCTGATCCTGGTCATCCTCGTGGTCTACATCTTCCTGCAGGGCTTCCGGGCCACGCTGATCCCGTTACTCGCGGTGCCGGTGTCGCTGATTGGTACGTTCGTCGTCTTTCCCATGCTGGGCTTCTCCATCAACACCCTTTCGCTTTTCGGACTGGTGCTGGCCATCGGCCTGGTGGTGGACGATGCCATCGTCGTGGTGGAGGCGGTCGAGCACCACATTGAGCACGGCATGACGCCGCATGACGCCACCGTCAAGGCGATGGAGGAGGTTGCCGGGCCGGTCATCGCCATCGCGCTCATCCTGGCCGCAGTCTTTATTCCGACGGCGTTTGTTCCCGGCATCACCGGGCAGCTCTACCAGCAGTTCGCGGTCACCATCGCAATTTCCGTGCTGTTCTCGGCCTTCAACGCGCTGACCCTCAGCCCCGCGCTCTCCGCCATGCTGCTGCGCCCCAGGAAAGAGGCCTGGGGACCGCTGGGCGCTTTCTTCCGCTGGTTCAATCGGGTCTTCGGCAAAGTTACCGACGGCTACGTGGGCGCTTGTCATCACTTGATCCGCAAGGCGGCCCTCGCCTTCCTGATGCTTGGCGTGCTCGTGGTGGCTGCCGGCTTCTTCGGCAAGAAGATTCCCGGCAGCTTTCTCCCCGACGAAGACCAGGGCTACGTCTATGCCGGCTTGCAACTGCCGGACGCTTCGTCGCTGCAGCGATCGTCAGAGGCCGCACGCCAAGTTGAAAAAATCATTTTGGACACGCCCGGCGTTGAGTACGTCAGCTCGGTCATGGGCTACAGCATGTTGAGCGGCGTCAACGCCACCTACAGTTCCTTCTTCTTTATCTCATTCAAGGAATGGAGCGAGCGCAAGACTCCCGAGACCAGCTACCAGGGCATCAAGGCCCACCTGCAGAAGGCCTTGTCCCAGGTCTCATCCGGAATTGCTTTCTCCTTCCCACCACCCGCGATTCCGGGCGTGGGAACTTCCGGCGGCGCCACCTTCATTTTGGAAGACCGGTCCGGCAGCGGCATCGATTTTCTGGCCAAGAACACGCAAATCTTTATGGCCGAGGCCCGCAAGCGACCGGAGCTAACCGGCGTGATGACGACCGCACTGTTCGGGGTCCCGCAGGTCGGAGTCAACGTTGACAACGCCAAGGCCATGACCCAGCAGATCCCGCTGAGCAACCTCTACGACACCATTCAGACCTTCATGGGCGGCTCGCTGATCAACTACTTCAACCGCTTCGGCCTGCAGTGGCAGGTGTACGTGCAGGCCGACGGCGACTTCCGCACCCAGGCCTCGAACCTCGGCAAGTTCTACGTCCGCAACGCCTCCGGCGACATGGTTCCGCTGAGCACCCTGACCAGCACCTACCCGCGCAGTGGCGCTGAGTTCGTCATGCGCTACAACCTGTTCAACTGCACCCAGATCAATGCCTCGGCGGCGCCCGGCTACAGCTCCGCCCAGGCCATGGCCGCGCTGGAGGAGGTCTTCCACAAGACCATGCCCACCCAGATGGGCTTCGACTACAGCGGCATGTCGTACCAGGAGCAGAAGGCGGCGCAAGGCGTCTCTCCGGCCACCATCTTCGGCCTCGCGTTCTTTATCGTCTTCCTCATCATGGCGGCGCAATACGAGAGCTGGACGCTGCCTTTCAGCGTGCTGCTGGGCGTGCCCATCGCGGTGTTTGGGGCCTTCATCACCCTTTACTTTCGCCGGCAAGGGAATCTCGATCTCTCCAACGACGTGTACGCGCAGATCGGCCTGGTCATGCTCATCGGATTGTCGGCGAAGAACGCCATCCTGATCGTCGAGTTTGCCAAGATGGAATACGACAAGGGTGAAACCCTGATTGACGCCGCTCTCAAGGGGGCCCGCTTGCGACTGCGCCCCATCCTGATGACGGCCTTTGCTTTCATTCTCGGCTGTGTGCCGCTGTGGACGGCGACCGGCGCGGGCGCCATCTCGCGGCAGGTATTGGGCACGGTTGTCATCGGCGGCATGCTGGCTTCCACGCTGCTGGCCGTCTTCTTTGTTCCCGTCAGCTTCGACGTGGTCGAGCGTTTTGGGAATTGGATCGGCGGCAAGAAACATGAGCCACAAAAAGCGGGCACTGAGCCGCTCCCGGAAGGAGCTGGCGATGACTAAGACACTTCAGACTCTGCACTTGCCAGTTAGGGTAGAGCGGCGCTTCAGCGCCGCATCACGGGCAGCAGTTCGGGTAGAGCGGGCCTTCAGGCCCGCGTCACCGGCTTACTCTTGGAGACGAGCCGGGCTTCAGCCCGGCGGCACCAGGTTCGCAGTCCACGATGGGGCTGAAGCCCCTGATGCTTAACGGTGCGGCTAACGCGGGCCTGAAGGCCTGCTCTACCCGTGCGCACTATTGGAAGGGCTTCAGCAGGACGGTCCTTCCTGTCGCACTCCTGCTGCTCGCGCTCTGCGCCTGCAAGGTCGGCCCCAACTACAAGCGGCCCACGCTGAACGTCCCCGACCAGTACCGCAACGCGCCGGACCTGACCACGCAGGCGCCCGCCGCACAACAGTTCGCCGAGATGAAATGGTTTGCCGTGTTTCAGGATGAGACCCTGCAGGCCCTCATCAAGGAAGCGCTGGCCAACAACTACGACATGAAGATTGCGGCCACCCGCGTCCTACAGGCCAACGCCAACCTGGGCATCACCCGCGCTGACCAATTCCCGCAGGTGAACGGATCGTTCGGCATCACCAACGAGCACAACTTTCAGTTTTATGGAAAGAAATCACCCACCTTCGATATCGCCACCCTGTCGCTCAACTACATCGTGGACTTCTGGGGACAATACCGCCGCGCCACCGAAGCCGCCCGCGCCAACCTTCTGGCCACCGAGTACGGACAGAATGTGGTGCAGGTCACGTTGATTTCGTCGGTGGCCAGCGATTACTTTCTGCTGCGCCAGTATGATTCCCAACTCGATTACGCCAAGAAGACGGTGGAGGCCGACAACGAGATCCTGAAGCTGAACAACATCAAGTTCAAAGGTGGCGAGAGCGCCATCACCGATGTTTATCAGGCGCAGTCGCTGGTGGAACAATCCGAAGCCGAGGTCATCACTCTGCAACAAGCGGTCGCGCAGACCGAGAACAACATCAGCATCCTGCTGGGCCGCAATCCCGGGCGACGATCGCGCGCGGCCTGAACCTGGTGGACCAGCCCCACCTGCCCGAAGTGCCGGCGGGACTGCCTTCGTCCCTGCTGCAGCGCCGGGCGGACGTGCGCCGCTCCGAAGAAAACCTGGTCGCCGCCAATGCCAACGTCGGCGTGGCCAAGGCCGCCTTCTTTCCGCAGATCTCCTTGACCGGCATCTTCGGCGCGCAGAGCACCGCCATCACCAGCTTCCTGCAAGGCCCCGCCACCATCTGGTCCCTCGGCGGCCAGGCCCTCCAGCCCATCTTTCAGGGAGGCCGCATCCGGGCCAACTACCGCCTGGCCTGGGCGCAGCGCGACGAAGCCGAGCTCGTCTACAAGCAAACCGTGCTGCAGGCCTTTGGCGATGTTGCCAACAGCCTGGTCGGCTACTCCCAGTCGCGGCTCTACCGCATGAAGATTGACGAGCAGACCAGGACCTACGCGGAAATGGCGCGCCTGGCCAACGTCCGCTTCCAGGGCGGCGTCACCAGCTTCCTCGAGGTGCAGTATTACGAGCAGCAGTACTTCACTTCGGCCTTGAACTCTGACGCAGGCGTGGTACACCGAGCTGCAGAACTACGTGCAGTTGTACCAGGCGCTGGGCGGGGGCTGGGAACAGCAGTAAGGTGGAAGGGCACGGCTTCAGCCGTGCCGCAACGGCGGATCAAGAAGATCTGTCATCCTGAGCGACGAGCGCAGCGAGGAGTCGAAGGACCCCTATTACCGCAAGCAATCCATGATTTGCTCCTGCGCCGTGCGGCCACATCGAGAGATGCCGCGCCAATAGGGGCCCTTCGACTCGCGGCAAAACCGGCCGCTCGCTCAGGGTGAGAGGCGTGGTTTTGCTCGCCGCTGTGTCAGACTACTGACTGCCTGCTCCCATGAAGTTCCTGACTTCCCGTGTCGTCCGCATCTCCACCGCCAGCCTCCTCGCCGGAGTCCTGATCGGACTGGTAGGCGGCGCGTTTCGCTACCTTCTAATCGCGGCTGATAATCAGCGCACCGCGTTGATCGCCTGGGCGCACGCCTGGCCTTACCTTGGCTGGCGCCCGTCGCGCTTGGACTTGTCGGAGCCGGTTTGGCGCGCCTGTGGGTCGTTCGCTTCGCGCCCGCCGCCGCCAGCGTGCGCGCGCCCCTAACCGGTATCGTGCTGACGATGGAAATGACCGGCCGCGGCGACTTGACCCTCGGTCTGCTGGGAGCGTCCCTCTCGGCCATGGTGGTTGCCATGCTGCTCAGGAGCGAGCCCATCTATGAGACCCTGAAACGCCGCATGCTCGAACAGGAGGCCCGGGCGAAGAAGGGAAGCGCTGCCCGGGCGAGCACAGCCTTGCGCCAGTGAAGTTCGGGCTCGCGAAGAATTGGCGGCTTCGCGATAATTGTGTAGAGCTTCGCCTCGATACCCCTGGTTAGTGCGGAGCGGCTTTCTCGGTCAAAGATCTCAACCCTGCAACCCATGTCATCTCCAGACGCACAAGCCGGACGAGCGGCGGCCAAGCCGGGCACAACTTCGTCTGCCTGGTTCTGGGTTCTCGCCATCGCTACGACGACCGCTCTGCTCATACTGCGTCGCCCTGACGCGGTGTTCCACGCCCAGCTCTGGGCCGAGGACGGCGTGGTCTGGTTCGCGGATGCCTACAATCACGGAGCTCTGCGAGCGCTGCTGTTTGCGCGTGACGGCTATTTGCAAATCTTTCCGCGTCTCGTGGCCGCCGTCTCCTTGTGGGTTCCATTGGTGCACGTTCCGCTGGTGTTCAATCTCTGCGCGCTGGCGGTGGAAGCCCTTCCGCCCTTGTTCCTGATTTCCCGCCGCATGCGGAACCTCGGCGCGCTCCCGGTGCGTTGCGTGCTGGCGTTGCTCTACCTCGTTGTTCCCGACTCCAGCGAAGTGCATGCCATCGTCACCGACTCGCAATCGCAACTGGCGGTGCTGGCGTGTCTGGTGATCATCGCGGAGCCGCCACGTTCCCGATCGGGCAGGATTTTCGACATGCTTGTGCTGGCGCTATGCGCGCTCACCACTCCCATGGGCATGCTTCTGCTGGCGGTGGCAGTGGCCCGGACCGTTCTGCCGCTGCTGGTTCATCGCGCGGCGAACGCCGGAATCGCCTCTCCGGAGATGCGCTGGCGTTGGGTGCAGGTATCGCTGCTGGCCGCATGCGCGCTCGCCCAGATCGCGACCCTGCTCACCACCGCCGGGGCCCGGCTCAACACAACACTCGGCGCAACTGCGGCCAAGTTCTCGCGAATCGTCGCCGGACAAATCGTTCTCCCGGTGTTCCTCGGCCAGCAATCGTCTCGACCATCTGGCGGACGATCCTGCGAGAGTCACCGTTCCTGGCTTTCGCGATTACCATCGTAACCTTGCTCGTATGCTTCTACGCTCTGCTCGATGGAAGCCCCGAGTTACGCTGTTTCATTTTTTTCGCGCTGTTGGTGCTGACGGCGGCCCTCACGTTTCCCACGGTCGAGCCCGTCCAGTACCAATGGGACGCTTTCCTGGTGGCGGGGCAGGGAGTCCGCTATTGGTACATCCCGAGGCTTGCAGTGATGGCGACCCTGATCTGGTTGCTGGGCCGTCAGCGTCCTGTCTCCATTCGAGCGCTGGCGGGTATCCTGGTTTGCGTTATGGCGTTTTCCGCCGTGAAGTACTGGCGCTATCCGCCATTTCCTGACTTTCATTTCGAAAGCTATGTGCGGACGTTTGAACAACTCCCGCCGGGAGCTACGGGTGAGTTTCGTCTAAACCCGGGAGGGCCGTGGATCATGAGACTGGTAAAGAAATGAAGGTACAGCAAACAACACTTAACCGCGGATTACGCGGAACACGCGGATATGTTCTTCGGTTCGATCCGCGTTGATCTGTGCAAATCCGCGGTCGCCGCCTTCCTTCCACAACCATCTGTCATCCTGAGCGAGCGTGCCCTGATTTTGGGCAGGCGAGTCGAAGGACCCCTATACGGAGCGATCGCCGTCTGGGTTGCATAGGGGTGTTTCGACTCGCTCGACCAACATCGAGCCGTGCTCGCTCAACGTGACAGACTTCAGGGCAGATTTTCAGCAGCCTCCTTGATTCCTTTTTTCCCCGATCCGCGTTGATCTGTGTAAATCTGCGGTTGACGAATTACTCTTTCCGATCCGTGTTGATCCGTGTAAATCCGCGGTTGCCTTTTTCTTCTACCACCCAGTTTGGAAACGAATCTTCATTTAGCTCCCGGCTGAGGTTTTCGCAATCGTCACCACGCAGTACACTAATATTTTGTTCGTGCCCGGAGGAGAAGAATGATCGCGACCTTACGCCATAAAATCCTGCCCTCTTTGCTGAGTCTGTTGTTGCTCGTGGCCACCATGCCGCAAGGCGCTCTGGCGATGTATCAGGACCAGCCAGCTGCGCCGCCGCCGGCGTCGTCTGGCTCCGCGGGTCAAGGCGCGCCCCTGACCACCCAGGAGTTGGAATCCCTGGTCGCGCCCATCGCGCTCTATCCCGACGCGTTGGTCGCGCAGATTCTCAGCGGCGCGACCTATCCCGACCAGATCGCCGTCGCCAACTACTGGCTTCAGCAGAACAAGGACCTGACCGGCAGCGCGCTGGGCCAGGCGGTCAACAAACAGTCGTGGGACCCCAGCGTCAAGGCGCTCACCCAGTTCCCGTCGGTGCTGAATAACATGGCCCAGAACATCTCCTGGACCTCGCAATTGGGAGAGGCCTACCACAACCAGTCGTCCGACGTGATGGCCGCCGTGCAGACCTTGCGCGCCCAGGCCAAGGCCGCCGGCAATCTCAAGTCAGGTTCGCAGATTACGGTGGTGCAGCAGACGCCGCAGACCATCGTCATCCAACCCACCAATCCCCAGGTTGTGTATGTTCCGGAATACAACCCGGCGGTCATTTATGGCACACCGTATGTGGTTCCGGCGTACGTGGCTCCTACGTACAGCACTGCCGACGTGGTAGCGACCGGCCTGCTCTCATTTGGAGCGGGAATGGCGGTCGGCGCCATGATGAGCGGCGGCTGTTGCGGCTGGGGCTACAGCAGTTGGAACTGCAACTGGTATCACGGCGGCGGTGCGTACTACGGCGCCCACCCTTACTACGGGAACCCTGCGTGGCATGGCGGATACTATGGCGGCTACAACAACTACGGTGACCATCCGTATAACAACGCCTATCATCCGGACAACTACAACAGCGGTTACAACAGCAGCGGTTACCACGCCAACAATTACAACCGCAACACCAACGTCAGCGGCAACACGGTGAACATGAATCGCGGCGACACCGCAGCTTCCAATTCCTGGAACAAGTCGGGATGGTCGAACTCCGACGCTGCGCGCGGCTGGGGCTCGCAGGATTCGGGCAGCCGCGCCACCGCATTCAGCGGCTATGGCGATCATTCCGGATCGTCGAGCTTCGGGGGCGGCGGATGGGGTGATCGCTCGGCCAGCTCGCGCGGCTGGGGCAGCCGCGGTGGCGGCGGCGGCTGGGGAGGCGGCGGTGGCTTCCGCGGCGGTGGCGGCCGGCGGTAGGAGCAAAGCCAGCCCGCGGGGGCGACTCAGTGTAGCCAAGGGTGCAAGCCCTGGATGGAGTGGAACATTGAGTTGAGGCGCGTGCGGCGGCATCGACGGTGCGTTTTTGCGTACCGATTGCCACCGGAACGATGTTTGCAGCGCTGATAAGGCAGTCCCGCTCTGTGGGACGAAAAATCTTAGCCCAGCACCTCGGTGCTGGGTGAGTGCAGAGTTAGAACCCGAGCCCCGTCGGGGCGGTACAAACGAACGGCGTGCGCGTTCATGGGTGGAAGCGCGGGCCTTCAGGCCCGCGACCAACGCGGTCGGCTTTTGAGCTTGTGAGAGTACTCGATTCTCGAATCTGCGGTGGAAGCAGGAGATCCAGACCTGCTGCAGTTCAAGCCCGCAGGGGCGACTCAGTTTAGCCCAGGGCGCAGCCCTGGGTGCGGTTGAAAAGCGAACCGAGCCCCGGTAGGGGCGGCACCAATCGGAGGACTTGAATGTCTTTGAGCAAGACAAATATTTCGCGGTACTGCCTTCTCCTAACGCTTCTCGCACTTATCTTCTCCATGGCCTCCTGCACTAAGCAGGAGAAGCCCGCCGAAACTCCGGCGCAAGCCGCGCCGAAGACCTTTGCCTCGCCCGACGACGCGGCCAAGGCTCTGGTGGACGCCGCCAAGTCAGGCAACCGCGACACCATGCTGTCCATCTTCGGCCCCGGTTCGGCGGAGATCATTTATTCCGGCGATGCCGAGGCCGACAAGGCGGCCTTCGCGGGATTCGTCTCCGACTACGACGCCATGCACCGCTGGCGCAAGCTCGACAACGGCAGCCAGTTGCTGTTGACCGGCACCGACAACAAGACCTTCCCCATTCCAGTGAAGAAGAATGACGCCGGGCAGTGGTATTTCAACACCGCCGCCGGTAAGGAAGAAATTCTCGCCCGCCGCATCGGCAGAAACGAAATGGCCGCCATCGACGTCTGCGTGGCGACCGCCAATGCTCAGGCGGAATACTTCGCGCAGCATCACGATGGCGTGAAGCAGTACGCCCAGAAGTTCATCAGCGAAGAAGGCAAGCAGAACGGGCTGTACTGGGCGTCTCCCGAGGGGCAGCCCAAGAGCCCGCTCGGACCCATGGTGGCCTACGCCACCTCGGAGGGCTACAAGCTGCAGCCCAATCAGCATGTGCCCTTCCACGGTTATTACTTCTACATGCTGTACAAGCAGGGTCCTGACGCCAAGGGCGGCGCGAAGGATTACATCGTCAATGGCAAGATGACCGGCGGATTTGCGGTCGTCGCCTATCCCGCGCAATACGGCGATTCCGGCATCATGACCTTCATCATCAACCAGGCTGGCGTGGTGTACGAGAAAGACCTGGGCAAGACGACCAGCGAAGTCGCCGAGGCGATGACGGAATTCAATCCTGACAAGAGCTGGAAGCCGGTGCAGCAATAAGACTCAACCGCGGATCACGCGGACGAACGCGGATCGGAAAAGCAAAGCGGCAACCACGGATTTACACGGATCAACGCGGATTAGAAAAAATAGGTAATCCGCGTGTTTCCCCGCAATCCGCGGCTGCCGCCTTTTCCAACTTTCGCAAGCGAATTGTCATCCTGAGCGGAGCGCGCGCAGATCACCTGTCATCCTGAGCGACGAGCGCAGCGAGGAGTCGAAGAGCCTGCCCCGAGCGCAGCCGAGGGGACCCCTATACGAAGGACGCTGTCTAAGTTGCACAGGGGTGTTTCGACTCGCCCGGCCAACAGTCAGGCCGCGCTCGCTCAACATGACAGACTTAAGAGGGGTCTTCAGACTGTTTTTCGCTTCTCGCTATTTCCGATCCGTGTTCATCCGTGTAAATCCGTGGCGACCGTTTTGCTCTTTCCGGTCCGCGTTCATCCGCGTAAATCCGCGGCTGCTTTTTCTGGCGTCCGTCTACCTAGAGATCAGGGAAAGCATTGACCCGGTTTAGCCATCCCTTCACAAATTGCGGAAACCTCTGCCCCAACGCCTGGTAATAGGCGATCCGCCCTTGCTTGTACTGGCGATAGACCTGCACCTGGTCGAACCCCGCAAGCGCTTGCATCGTCCCCGCACCTATCGATCCATCTTCTACGATATGGGCTCCCATGTTATTCAACACATGCTGAAGCAACTTCGAAGCGTGCCCGCCGGCGTTCACATAGAAATCACAGACTATGTTCGCGAGGTCCTGTAAGCCGATGGCATCTCCCTGAATCTTGTTCCAGTAGAGCGCCTTGTAAATCACCCCGGCTTGGGCGTCGGTCAGGGCTTTCAGGTTGTCGGAAGTGGGGTCAAGGCCAAGCAGCTCGTGAGAGCACTGCTGAAAGGTCGCCATGGTAACGCCTTTGTTGGTTTCGCCGCCGGGGTCCGTTGGATCGTTGACGTATCCGCCTTCGAAGCGCAGCAGAATGGGAAGAAATGCATCAAAATTTGCCACAGCTTTCTCCTTTGGGCACAGATGCTCTACGGTTGCAACGACTTCTTCAGCTCAACGGCCCTGGCTTCGGTCAGGTCAGCCATAACCGTAATCTTGATCAGCGGCGCCAGCGTTCCCCCGGCGGCCAGGCTCGCTTCGAAGTCGGCGTCAGCCTGGCGGAACTTCAGCCATGCCGATTGCGCCGCGCGTAACTTAGCTTTGCCTGTCGCATCAAGCTGCTTCATCAACTCTGCGTACGTCGAGTCGAGAGTCTGTTGCGCTCGCTCATAGCGCAGGTTCTCACAATTCCGCATTCCTGCCGTCGTCGTTTCTGAACTGCACGGCAACGCTTCCGGCTTGGCCTGTCCGAAAGCGCGAACTGGTAACCCGCTAAGTGTGGAACCGACTGCGCAGAGAAGCGCTACGGTTAAAACACGCTTGCGAGATGTCCTGAAGCAACGGCTTAACGCTTCCACACTGATTGGCTGCACTGTCGAAGTCACGAATTCGGCTACCTGCCCGGCCTGGGCGGAAGTTTTCATTTTAGTTGCGACGAGGTACCCACTATAACCTCATCGAGGGATGCAGCCTACTACTTTTTCAGCGAGAAGGTCCCCCTTGACTCTTGCTTCTCTGATCCGCGTTCCTCCGCGTTCCTCCCGTAAATCCGCGGTTGCCGACTTTTTCCAACTTCCACAACCGATTGTCCTCCTGAGTGGAGCGCCCGCAGATCATCTGTCATCCTGAGCGACGAGCGCAGCGAGGAGTCGAATTGTCATCCTGAGCGGAGCGCCCTGATTTTGGGCGCGAAGTCGATGGACCCCTATCGGAGCGAGGTAGCTTGGGTTGCCTAGGGGTGTTTCGACTCGCGCGGCCAGAATCAGGCCGTGCTCGCTCAACAGCGACAGACTTTAGAGGAATCGTGGGATTGTTTTTCGCTTCTACTTTTTCCGATCCGTGTTCATCCGTGTAAATCCGCGGTTGCTTCACCCTCTCTGTAGCGATCGCCCGGGACGATGTATCCTGTTCGGCGAGGAGTTATCTATGCAACTTGGAATGGTAGGTCTGGGCAGGATGGGCGCCAACATGGTGCGGCGCCTGATGAAAGCGGGTCACAGTTGTGTGGTCTTCGACGTGTTCCCCAAGAACGTGGAGGACCTGGCGAAGGAGAAGGCGGTCGGCAGCTCTTCGCTGCAGGACATGGTCGAGCAAGATGCAGAAGCCGCGCGCGGTGTGGCTGATGGTCCCGGCGGCCGTGGTGGACGAAACCATTGCCGGCGTTCTGCCTTACCTCGAAGCCGGCGACATCCTGATTGATGGCGGCAATTCTTATTACATTGACGACATTCGCCGCGCCCAGCAGCTCACGCCCAAGGGCATCCATTACGTGGACGTCGGCACCAGTGGCGGCGTCTGGGGCCTGGAGCGCGGATACTGCATGATGATCGGCGGCCCCGACAAAGCCGTGCAGTATCTCGACCCCATCTTCAAGGCGCTGGCGCCCGGCAAAGGCAACATCGATCGCACGCCCGGTCGCGACAAACTCGGCGGCACCGCCGAGGACGGCTATCTCCACTGCGGCCCCAGCGGCGGCGGCCACTTCGTCAAGATGGTGCACAACGGCATCGAGTACGGCGTGATGGCGGCGTATGCCGAAGGCCTGAACATCCTGCGCAACGCCAACGTCGGCAAGCAGAAACACGAGATCGACGCCGAAACCACGCCCCTGCGCGATCCCGATCACTACCAGTACGACTTCAACCTGACCGATGTGGCCGAGGTGTGGCGGCGGGGCAGCGTCATCGCGTCCTGGCTGCTGGACCTGACCGCGTCCGCGTTGACCGGCGATCCCCAACTCGCGAAGTTTGCCGGCCGCGTGTCCGACTCCGGCGAGGGCCGCTGGACCATCAAGGCCTCCATCGACGAGGCCGTGCCGAGTCCCGTGCTGACCACGGCTCTCTACGAGCGCTTCAGCTCGCGCGGCCAGGCCGACTTCGCCGACAAGCTGTTGTCGGCGATGCGCTATGAGTTCGGCGGACATCTGGAAAAAGCGGCAGGGAAGTGAGGAGCCAATGAAGATCGAGGTGCTTGCCGATGCCGATGCCGTGGCTCGCGCCGCTGCCGCAACCATTGCCGCCGACGCCCGTGCGGCCGTAGCTGCGCGTGGTCGATTCCTCATGGCGGTCAGCGGAGGCCACACTCCGTGGGTCATGCTGCGCGAGCTGGCGAACGAACAGGTTCCCTGGAAAGACGTCCACGTCTTCCAGGTGGACGAACGCATTGCCCCCGCCGGCGATCCCGACCGTAACTTGACACACCTGCGGGCCAGCCTGCTGGAACATGCGCCGCTGCCTCCCGAGCAAATCCACGCCATGCCGGTGGAGATGCCCGATTCGGAGGCGGCAGCCAGGCAGTACGCCCAGACGCTGCGTGAGATTGCCGGCTCGCCGCCGGTGCTGGACCTGGCCCATCTCGGGCTTGGCCCTGACGGCCACACCGCCTCGCTGGTGCCCGGCGATCCCGTCTCGACGTCACTGACGCCGACGTCGGGCTGACCGGCGTTTACATGGGCAGACGGCGCATGACCCTGACGTATCCCATGCTGAATCGCTCGCGCCGCATTCTCTGGCTGGTGACCGGAGCCGATAAGGTCGCCGCGTTTCCACGCTTGCGTGACGGCGATACAACAATTCCGGCAGGACGCATCTCGCGCGACCAGGCGTTGTTACTGGCGGATCGCGCGGCGGCAGGGGAGAAGTAAAGTCTTCTTCTGTCATCCTGGGCGGAGGTCGCCGCAGGCGACCGCAGTCGAAGAGCCTGCCCCGAGCGAAGCCGAGGGGACCCCTATACCCTGCACGAACCATGCGTCGTGACCGTCAGCATCGCTACTCCGTGTACATTCTCGGGAGCCTCAGCAGCACTTTGTATATCGGGATCACCAGCAATCTGGTGTTCCGCGTGCGTCAGCACAAAGACCATACCTTTCATGGGTTCACCGCCCAGTACGACGTTGACCGGTTGCTGTATTACGAGACGTATGGTGAAGTCTCGACGGCCATCGCTCGCGAGAAACAGTTGAAGGGTTGGAAGCGGGAGCGAAAGATCGCGCTCATTGAGAAATGTAATCCTCAGTGGAGAGACTTGAGCGTCGCCTGGTATGAAAAGCCGGTTCGCACTACGTTCCAAGGATAGATTTGGGCAGGTATAGGGGTCCTTCGACTCCGGCGACTCCGCTTCGCGAGCCGCCTCCGCTCAGGATGACAGACGTCGAAGGGGGCGGGCACTCAGCTCAGGATGGCAAACATTGAAAGCGGGGTGACCTCGTCGCTCAGGATGACGAAATTTGTCAAACCGCACATCTTTCGAGTCCCAATGGGTTTTTCTATCCACTGTCCACCACCCGCTATCCACTGCGGTACGATGGTTTCATCTCTTGCAAGGAGCACTCATGACCACCGCACTTGTAGATCTCGAACCGAAACCGGTATGGAAGCACTTTGACGCGCTGGCGGCGATTCCGCGCCCCTCAACCAAGGAAGCGGCAGCGCGCAATTACGTTCTGGCGCTGGCGGCTCGCCTCGGCCTGGAAGCCGTGCACGACGACGTGGGCAACACCGTGATTCGCAAGCCCGCCCGTCCCGGCCGCGAGGGTGCGCCCATGGCGCTGTTGCAGGGCCATCTCGACATGGTCTGCGAGAAGAACGAAGGCACCGCCCACAACTTCGACACCGATGCGATCAAGCTCGTGCGCAAGGACGACTGGCTCACCGCCGACGGCACCACGCTGGGCGCGGATAACGGCGTCGGCGTGGCCGCCGCGCTGGCCGTCATGGAGAGCACCGACATCGCCCACGGGCCGCTGGAATTTGTGTTCACCATCGACGAGGAGACCGGCCTGACGGGCGCGGCCGAGTTTCCCGGCGGAATGTTGCAGTCGAAGTATTTCCTGAATCTTGACAACGAGGAGAAAGGGCACGCTCTGCATCGGCTGCTCGGGCGGCATCAAGACCATGGCGCGCCGCAAAGTCAGCGCTGCGTCCGGCCGGCGCCGGCGCTGGTTTTCGCATCAAGGTCTCCGGCCTGAAGGGCGGCCACTCCGGCGTGGACATCCACCAGGGCCGCGGCAATGCGCTGCGCATTCTGGGAGGCGTGCTGCAGAGCGCGCTCGACCGCCTGTCCATCGAGATCGCCGAGATCAACGGAGGCAGCGCGCAGAACGCGATTCCGCGCGAGGCCTCGGCGGTGGTGGTGCTGGACGCCGCGCGCGAGAAAGAACTGAAGTCGCTGGCCGCCACCGCGGAGAGCGGAAGGGAAGTCGGACCTCGGCGGCTTCGATCCCGGGCTCCAAATCACGGTCGAGAAAGTTGACAAGCCCGCGAAGGTCTTCGACGCCACCGACGCGCGCAACACCGTCGCCCTGCTGATCACGGTGCCGCATGGCGTTCTGGCCATGAGCCCCGATGTCCCCGGGCTGACGCAGAACTCCACCAACCTGGCGATTGTCTCGACCAAAGGCGACATGGTGGAGTTCGTCACCAGCCAGCGCAGCGCCATCGCCAGCAGCATGCAGGCGGCGGCGCGCATGGTGGCCACCGTCTTCCGCCTCGCGGGATTCGAGGTCGAGCACTCCGGCGGCTATCCGGGATGGAAGCCCGAGCCCAACAGCGAGATCGTGCGCAAGCTGCAGGCCGTCCACGAGGAGCTGTTCGGCGAACCCGCCAAGCTGATTGCCATGCACGCCGGACTGGAGTGCGGCGTGATCGGCGAAAAGTATCCCGGGATGCAGATGGTGTCGTTCGGCCCCACCATCGTCGATCCCCACAGCCCCAACGAGCGGGTGCAGATCTCCTCGGTGGAGAGCTTCTGGAAGTATCTGAAGGCGGTGCTGGAGAAGATATAGATGGGGAGCGATTACGTTCCAACCATAGATTGTGAGCAGGTATAGGGGTCCTTTAACTGTTCTCCGGCGGCTAACCAGCGCTCCTCGACAGCTCGATCGTCATCAACGACAGCGCTGTCCTCGGCATCCTTTCGGCAATGAGCCGTGACGGCATACAGGCCGCGATCCGGATCCCGGAAAATGTGCCTGCTGATTTTATTGTGTTTGCTGAATTTGAGGTGGAGATTTTTAAGCGGTTCTGGTGGGTCAGGAAGGTCATTATCGTCGCGGCCGGCAACGAACGCGACGACCTCACCTTCGCTGGATTCCTTAGGGGCGGGCCCGCTTACGATTTCCAGATCAGGTTCTACGTGTTTTTTGTTTTTACCAGATGAGGACTCAATCGCAAATGACCAGCCGGTGTTCTTGGCCTTTGGTTTGTCGATCTTTTTCTTCAGGCGGTCGAGCCAGTTCGGCAATTTATCCCATTGGCCTTTGGGGAACTCACAAACTGTGATGTTCATCTGATCGGCGAGAAAGTTCGGCGTTTACTTGTCCCTTCTCAGTGAAGGCAAAATGAGGAACCGCACTTGGTCCGCATAAGTCCAGCACCTCACCGAAGAGGTCTGAGAAGTAATGCTCTTGGAGGCTGGAGCCCAGAAACAGAAGAAGCGCGTATTGAACACCTCGGTAAAGCACCTGCGGAATTCGGGGGCGCGATTCGTGGCGCGCCGGTACTCGAAGCCCGGTGACAAGCTGATCTCGAAGGCCGCTAAGGACGTTGATGTCCGGGAAATCTCTTTCGAGGTTGCTGTCACGAGATGTCCGCCGAGGAAGCCTTGCACGTGCCAGATGTACTGGCGGTCGGACGGGCCGGTTAAGGAAGAGATGACAAGTTTGCAGTCTCTTGTCGAGCGACCTAGGACCTGAACACCCATGTCATCCGACCATTGCGGATTGCTTGCGCGGCGGCATTTGCAAGCATAGAAAAAGAGATCGTCGTAGTTGGTTGAGATGACCAACGGCCAGCGAATCTGGGCGAGGCTCTCAGTGTTCTTCGGTCCTTGCTTGGGACTCGTTCCAAGCGCTTCTCCCACAGTCTTCAGGAAACCATCACGGCCGCACGTGTTTTCAATGATCGTGCGTGCTCGCTGAGCTCTTGCCTCCGGGGTGAGCTTGGGGGGAGCCGAGGCAACCCAGCCCTCTGCTCCAACTTGGAGACGAACTCGCCCCAAAGCGTCAACATCGGCGCGGTGATTGCTCCAGCGGAAGGAAAGGCGAAGGAGCTCGCACGGAAGTAGTAGAGGGCAGAACCAGCTTAGGTGGCGCACCTCTTTGGTTTCGTTACCGATAACTGACAACTTGAAACTTGAAACTGACAACTGCTCTACGCTTCCCGCAGCGCTCTCGTAATCGGCAGGCGCGAGGCGCGCAGTGCCGGCAGCAGTCCGCCCACCAGGCCCATCAGCACCGCGAAGCCGAGGCCGATCAGCAGCAGGTCGGGAGTGATCTTGAAGGCGAACGCCAGTTCGCTGAAGGAGTTGGTTCCGGTGGCGGCGGTGAAGCCATTCATGGGCAAGGCCAGCAGGCATCCCAGCAGCCCGCCAATAATGGCCAGCAGCACCGATTCCATCACAAACGAAAACAGGATGCTGAAGCGCGAGAAGCCCAGCGCGCGCAGCGTGCCGATCTCGCGGGTGCGCTGCGACACGATGGCGTACATGGTGTTCATCGCGCCAAACACCGCGCCAATGCCCATCACGATGGCGACGAACGAGGCCAGAATAATCAGCACCGTGCCCGTGCTGCCCGAGAGGTTCTCGTAGTACTTTTTCTCCGAGTCGGCCTGCACCTGGATCTGCGGATTGGCGCGAATGTCTTTGTCGAACGACGCCAGCATCGCCGGATTCGTCAGCCGCACGGTCAGCGATTCGCATCCGCCATTGCGGCCGATGGCCGGCGCCATGGCGTCATAGTCGCCCCAGATTTCGCTTTCGAACGAACTGTCATCGGCGCCGAACAGGCCGACGACTTTCCAGTTCTTGCGCTGAATGTTGATGGTCGAACCAATGTCCACTCCGCTCACCCGCTCGGCAATCCTCTTGCCGACGATGACTTCATACAGCCCCGGGGTGAAGTTCCTGCCTTCCACGATCTTGATGTTGTTGCGAACGTTGAAGGCCATCGGAGTCACGCCGCGAAAGGTAATGTTCAGCGGAATGTTGGTGTCTTTCTTGGGGCGGGTGGTAATGACGACGACTTCGCAGGAGGCCAGCGGCTTGCCATCGGCGCCGCGCGCGACTCGCGGATCGACCGAGATGAGGTTAACGTGTCCGATGTCGATCCATGACGTCAGCTCCGACATCGAGCCGCGCTGGGTAACGATGGCATTGTTGTCCGAACCGGTGGAGCTGAGCGCGATGTTGAAGCCGCGCGCCATGGACAGGATGGTCACAAACGCCGCCACCACCAGGGCAATGCCGAAGATGGCCAGCAGCGTGACCTTCCAGCGGGAGCGAAGATTGCGAACGTTATAGGAGATCGGCAGCGCCATAAAAACTCCGTAATTAGCGACTAGAAATAACAATTGACTTTAGCAATTAGCATACTTTAATCTTGAAGCAAATTAACGTCTCCGCCCGTTGACAGATTCACCGGCGAGCGCGGAGTTCAGGAGGAACGTGAAACAACTCCGTGTTCCAACGGTGTGCCGTTGCCAACTGTAAGCCGATCTCGTAACACGCTTTGTATCAGGGCATGACTTCAGCCGTGCCGCAACCTCGTCCACAATGACCTGTGGGCTTTAGCCCCTGATACAGCATCGTTTAGGCGCGCGGGGGCTAAAGCCCAACTTCTCATGACGCCATGTTCGGCACGACTAAAGTCGTGCCCTGATACAAACCCGACTCGCGATCCACGAAGGTTAGCTCTTACTCCGTGAGTTACTAACTGCTAGTTGCTTCTTCTTCACACTTGCCGCAACACTTCTGTAATCCGCGCGCGATAGGCCAGCAGCGCCGGGACAAATCCCGCCAGCAACCCCAGCAGCAGGGCAACGCCCAATCCATAAGAGACGATCTTGGGAGACAACCCCAGGCCCGGGAACGTGGCGCACCACATCGCCGACAACGGGAATACTGGGCAGGGCATGGATCATGCCACCGGCAAAGAACAGGCCAACAGCGCCGCCCATGACGCCCAGCAGCAAGGCTTCTACCAGAATCAGCGCCATCACCAGGCCGCTGGAGAAGCCTAGCGTCTTGAGTACGCCAATCTCCTGCTGCCGCTCACGCACCGCGATGCTCATGGTGTTGGCCGTTACCAGCAGGATGGTGAAGGCCACCGCCAGTCCGATGCCGTTGAGCAGCAGGGCAAGGTTACCGGCCATGGCGATGAAGCTGGCACGAAACGCCTGCTCCGTCTCGGTCTTGGTCTGGGTATCGCTGTTCTCGAACTCGGCGTCAATGGCTTTGCTGATGCGGCCGGCGTTCTTGGGGTCGTCAATCTTTATCGTTACCGTGCCAACGCCGGCTCTCTGCCCGGTCGCTTCGTAGAGATACTTGTAGTTGAAGTACATCGAGTTGAGATCGGTGCCGGGATACTTTATCGGGTCGGTGTCGTAGATACCGTCCACGACAAAGTCAAAGGGTTTGCCTACGCGGTAGGGAGGGATAAAGCTCTCCAACTCGAAATGATCGCCGACCTTCCAGCCAAATTTTTCCGCCAGCTTCCGGCCAATAATGCAGCCTCGTCCATCGTGAAACCATGCCTGCTTCTGGTCTTCGGGCAGCATGATCTCGGGGTATATCTGCAGGAATGGCTCCGGCTCGACAGCAAGGTTGGCGAAGAAGTTCTTGGGGTCACGATAGACGCCGCCAAACCAGTTGACGATAGTGGTGTTCTCTACGCCGGGAATAGCAGCAATCTTGGCCTTGTAGGAGTTGGGGAGATTGAAGACCAGGCTTACGTAATGACGCGTCACCAAACGCGAGGCGTTGCCCAGGTGCAGGCCATAGTTCACTGCATCCACTACCGTCTGCAGGGTGCAGATGAGGAAGATACACACCGCCATCGCCAACACCGTGCTGAGGGTGCGTATCCAGTTCTTGCGAAGATGCTTCAGGACAAGGGGTGCGTATTTCATGTTAAACCTACAGCGTAGGAGTCACACATTGTCGGAGTGTATATGCCGCATTGTGGTAAAAGCCGCATTATCTTGTACCGCAATTGCCTTGTATCGGGGCCCGACCCTTCGGTTTCGCTCAGGGCAAGCTTTAGTCGTGCCGAAGCGGCGTTAATAAAATCTGGGGCTTTAGCCCCTGTAACGGAAGCGTTAGCAGCGGCTAAAGCCGATGCTTTTGATCGGGTTACGGCACGGCTGAAGCCGTGCCCTGATACAAAGCAGCAGCTTAAGCGATAGCAATCTTCTGCACCAAGGAGTGAACGAAGGAGTTTCATGTCAGTTGGTCAGCACTCCTTTGTCCAGATGACGCTGTACGTGCGCCCTCGCTGCCGCCCCGGGATCGTGGGTCACCATGACGATGGTCTTGTGGAAGTCACGGTTAAAGGTCTCCATCAGCGTCAGGATCTCCTCGGCGCTCTGGTGATCGAGATCGCCGGTGGGCTCGTCGGCAACCAGGACATTGGGATCGGTAACGACAGCACGGGCAATAGCGACGCGCTGCTCCTGTCCACCGGAGAGCTGACGGGGATAATGCTTCGAACGGTCAGACAGGCCAACAATACGTAGCGCTGTCATGGCGCGCTCGCGACGCTCGCGCTTGGACAGGGAAGTCAGCAACAGCGGCAGCTCGACATTCTCTACGGCATTCAGCACGGGGATGAGGTTGTAGAACTGGAAGATGAAGCCAACGTTGCGGCTACGCCATTTGGCAAGCTCGCCCTCCGACAGCGGCCCCAGGTCAGTGCCGGCAACAATGACGCGTCCTGACGTGGCGCGGTCAATACCGGCAATGAGGTTGAGCAGCGTTGTCTTGCCCGAGCCGGACGGCCCCATCAATGCCAGGAATTCGCCTTGGGGTACCTCCAGGTTAAGGCCGTCGAGCACTTTAATCTGCAGGCTGTCGCGTTGATACACCTTGCGTAGGTTCTGTACGCTGACGGCAGTCGTCGTGGCCGTTGCTGGGATTGTACTCATGAGCTCTCCAATGTCTATGTCAATACCTATACCTATGTATGGCTTGCGTGGCGCTCGGCCGTCAAGTTCGGCCCCAGTTCCAAAGTGGGAAACCGACGCTAAGGGCCTTTACGGGCGATTACAGCGACTCTTTACCTTCGGACATGGTTTGCATCGTCCAGAGTCATAAGATCGCTGCTATGGGCCTGCAAACGCATTTAAACGCTATTCTACGATTTATTCTAACCCAGCCTAATTGTGGTTTCCACAGTTACCATGTAAGTTGCAATTTAGAGCTGGCACCATCGACACTTAAGTTTTACAATTCTTGACCTTCACCAGCGCTCGCCACTCTATGCCATGACTAGGGAAGCCTTTAATAAGTTATTGTCCCGTGTTCCGGGGCTAAAGCCCCTACTCTTAGTCGGTGACTTAGACGCTGGCCTAAAGGCCAGCTCTTCCACCGAACCGCTTAGAGCTTCCCTATGTCAACTCTTTAGCTTCACTGTATCCCCATCTTTCAACGTCTGCGGCGGATTACTCACCACCGTCTCCGATCCCGTCAGCCCGCTGGTAACAATGACTTGGCCATGGAGATCGGCTCCGGTAGTAACGGGAAGCTGATGCACCTTGTTGTTCTCAATCTGGAATACCACCGGCTTGCCCTCACGAGTCGTTATCGCATCCTTAGATACGGTAACAATGCGCTGTGGGGGTAGATCTTTCTTCTCCGCAGCCTTCTGCGGCTGGAGGAACGTCACGTTGCAGCTCATCTCCGGCTTCAGGTATTTGTCCTTGTCAAGGATAGAGACCTTCACCGTGACCGTGGCCTTGGTGCGGTCTGCCGTGGGGATGACCTGGCGCAGGATTCCCTTATAGTTGTGGCTGGGTATCGCCTGCACCTGTATCTCGGCTGGCTGCCCGGACTGCAGTTGCGCGACGTTGGACTCGTTAACATCCACTTCTGCTTCCAGAGAGTTCATGTCGGCAATGGCGACGATAGCGCCCGATGACGTAGAGATATTGACGCCCGGCGGTATAGGCGCGACGCTCTCCCCGGCCTCCGTCATCTTCTTGACGACGATGCCGGCAAAGGGAGCGCGAATAGTAGTGAAGCTGAGATTGGCCTGCTGCATTTGCAGGTTCGCCTTGTCCTGCTCAATGGCTGCCAGCGACAGCGTTACCTTGGACTTAGCCGCGTCGAGGGCATCCTGTGAAGTTACTCCGTCGCGATGTAACCCTTCCTGGATGCGCAGTTGCCGCTCGGACTCCGCCAGGTCGGCCTTGGCGTATTCAATGTCGGCTTTGGCCTTGGCGATGGCGGCGAGGTAGTCGGCGTTGTCGAGGGTAGCCAGGACGTCGCCTTCCTTAACGACGCTGCCTTCCTCCACGAGCAGCCGGGAGATCACTCCCTGGATTCGCGACGACACCACCGACTGCCGGCGTGCCACCAGATAGCCGGAGGCGGTAAGAATCGGAGTTCCGGCGTTAGGGCCGCTGCTGCTGATAACACTGGCCTGGACAGTCTCCACCACCGGCGCGCCGAGGGAGGAGAACACCGCTTTCGCCCGAACGAAATAGAGAGCGCCGGCGGCAGCGACAGCCAGCAGCAGGACGATGACGAGCCAGCGCCATCTTCCGCGGCGCGGAGCTTCGCGATCAATTCGCAGCGATGCCAGCTCGTCTTTCAAGTCCTGCATGGAATGGCTTCGACTCCCCGACAGATGAATACCCTTAGTATCGCTTTCCGGCGGCGGGTTTGGGAAGGGCGCAGGCGATTGTTGCGAATTGGTTAATTGAGGCACGGCGCGGATTTGTTCCTCTCGGGATAAGTACGAGACTGATGATCGCTAAGTTTCCCGCGGGACAGTAGTGTGGAATGTCAGGGGCGGCCGGTGACATTTGTCATGCACCGCAGACGGGCACGAGGTGGGAATGGCAGCCCTTTACTGAGAAGCAACAGCTCGATTTGCTGCGGGAACAATTCCCGAATCAAAGTGGCCTAACTGCGCGACCACGCAAGGCAGGCCACCGCATTGCGGTATGATGTTCCGTATGGCGCAGAGATTTCGCGTTTCCCTGGCAATCCTATCGATACCGGTTGTTCTCGGCTTCGGTGGCTGCAAGTACCTCAAGCCCAAGCCCAAGCCGATTGTGGTCAACGTCCTCAACAACCTGGCCTCGCCGTATGGTCACGAATTGGACCATCGCATCATCGACTTTCAGACCAGCAATCCGCACACCAGCTCGGGCCGGCCCATCGTGGTGCGAACGGTGGAGATCGGCGACTACAAGGACATGCTGCAGAACCACATTGGCCGCGACATTAATGTGCAGCTGGTCATCCTGGACGCGCCGGAAGATGCGGCCATGAATCCTCGCCTTCAGGCCGACATGGCGCGCGCGGTGAACGTGTGCGCAGCGTTGAAGGCCTGCCCCGCCATTGTGCCGGCACTGATTCCCTCCGGGACCGAGGGCGACGAACTGGAGGCCGCCCAGCAATTCGAGCAGGCGCTGCGAGAAGGGCGCGCCGTCGTAGGGCAGGGGGCAGTAGCCAGAGTCGCGGTCGGTGGATAGTGGTTTCGCGATGGAAGGCATTGGCCGGTTTGCCAGCTGTCCGAGTCTCAGTGATGCCTTTTGACTTGCTCAAGAACGACAGTAGGCAGCTGCCAGTCGCGATGAAACTTATTGACCAACCTGCCGAGCGCCGAAGGCGCGGAAAATCTTAGCCCAGCGCCTTGGCGCTGGGTAAGCGTGAAAAAGGTCCCGAGTCCCGTAGGGACGGCACAAGAGTTATCCAAACACGAATCGCGGATCGTAATCGACGCCTGCCTTGCGCAACAGGGCCACAAATTCCTGCTCGAAACTCCACTTCCGGTGATGTTCTGCCTGATTCGCGATGTAATCTGCGACGACCCGCTTCTGCGCATGGCTGACACTGAAGGCTCCATATCCTTCCTGCCATGAAAAGCGCCTACCCATTTCTCCGAGCATGCGCGATGAGTTGCCCTTGAGGTCGCGCATCGCCTGCGCTAGTGGCATCGAAGGCGGCAAGGAGATCAGGAGATGAAGGTGATTTGCGGTCCCTCCAGCGGCGAGCAGCGTGATGTGTTTGGCGTGGGCAATGCCGGAGATGTAATGGCAAAGTCCGATCGGGTTCTCGATGAGGCAGGCGCGATCCTTGGTGCTGAAGACACAATGCACCAGGTTCGAAGCGTGGGTGTGTGACATGCAGGAATGGTAACGAGGAATGTCGGTTGCTACAGTGACCGCGGGCACGTCGGGATGTTTGGGGTGCCGTCCCTACGGGGCTCGGGTTCTTTTTCAAAGCGTACCCAGTGCTGAAGCACTGGGCTAAGATTTTTCGCGCCTGCGGCGCTACATTTGCTTGCGAGGCGACGTTTCCGCGTGGTCTAATGCGGGCCCTGACGCGGCGACGGGCGCTGCCTCTTGCTGCCGTGCCTACCGCACACCGCTTTCTTATGAAACGCGCACGCAGGGCTGAAGAGTTCGTGTGAGAACCGTGTCGCCCCTGCGGGGCTTTCTTCCTGGCACTTCGTTCCACTGCCGCAAACAAAACCTAGTTTTCACTCAGACTCTTACGCCCCGGGATACATTTGTTTCGCCCTGCGGGCTCGAATTGTCCAGCTTCGAACCGGGACACCCCTCGCACATCGCTCGGACTTGGCTTTCACCGGGCAGATTGCCGGCCTCGGGCTTTTCCTGCGGACGCTCTTCTTCGCCTGCTTGACCGGTCGCCTTCTTGGCCTGTGCTCCCGCCATGGGCAGGTCTTTCATTTCGGCGGCGCGCCACATGTACCAACTGGCGACGCTGCGGTACGGACGCCAGCGCTCGCCGTAGGCCAGCAGCTCTTTCGGCTTGGGCAGCTCGGCGAGTTTGTGCATTTTGGCAAAGCCTTTGCGGATGCCGTAGTCGTCCACCGCCAGCACGTCGGGACGCCCCAGGCGGAAGATGAGCAGCATCTCGACCGTCCAGCGGCCGATGCCGCGCACGCTGTCGAGGCGCTCGACCAGCTCCTCGTCGCTCATGCGATGGGCCTGCTTGACGGTCGGCACCGTGCCGTCGAGGGTCTTGGCCGCGAGGTCGCGGATGGCCAGCATCTTGGCGCGCGACAGGCCCGCTGAGCGCAGCAGTTCTTCCGAAGCCGCCAGGACCTGCTCGGGGGAAGGGAAGCCGTCCACCAGGCCGCGGCGGGTGCGGATGCGGGTAGTGTTCTCGGGGAAGAGCGCCTTCACCCGCGCGGTGATGGTGGCCGCGACCTTGCCGTTGAGTTGCTGATAGATGATGGACTCCAGCAGGGCTTCGAAGATGCTCTGCGTGGTCTCCTGTTGCAGGTGGCAGGGGCCGGAGCGGACGATGATGCGCGCCAGCCTGCGGTCAACCCGCGAAAGATGATCGCAGGCGGCGGTGTGATCGAGTTTCTTGGGCATGGTCAGTTGCCAGTTGTCAGTTCTTGAGTGCTTGGGTACTGGATGCTGTTGGCCCACGTTGGGCTTCAAGAGTCCGTGAGAGAAGCTGTGCCGCCCCTACGGGGCTCAGGTCAATTCCCCAAACTACCCAGCACTCCGCCTGCGGCTTCGTGCTGGGCTAAACTGAGTCGCCCCTGTGGGGGCTGGCTTCTTGGTGCTCCAGTTTACTGCGGTAAGCCGAACACAGCCCTCATGTAGACACTTCCCAGCCCTTGGCGACCACTGACTACTGACTAGTGACTACTGGCTACTGACCACTGGCTACTGACTACTGACTATCGCCCTCCAGCGCCAGCAGCGTCTCGTCGTCCACGTCCCACTTCTTGAGGATGCGAAAGATGACGCGGCTGCCGAAGCCGGCGCGCATCAGCATGCGAAAGGCGCGCGCTGCCTGCCTCTGGTCCGCCGGCTTGCCGATGCGCTTGCGCTTCAGGAACGCGCGCGCGAGTTGCTCTTCGTTGACGTCGCTGTAGGCCGCGCCCACCACGCTCTCGATGATGTCGCCGTGCACGCCTTTTTGCTTCAGGTCCTGCACCACGCGCATGCGGCCGAACTTTTCGTTCTCCTTGCGAAAGCGCGCGTAACTTTCGGCGTAGCTGGTGTCGTTCAGGTAGTGGTGCATCTTCAGGCGCGCGACCACGACTTCGACCAGCAGCTCGCCGTGCGGTTGGTCGCCCACGCGGCGGCGCATCAGGCGCTTGATTTCCGCCACGGTGCGCATCTGGCGGCCCAGCGCGCCGATGGCATATTCGTAGAGCGACTCTTCGTCGTAAACCTTTTGCGCGCGCTTGAAGGGCATGGGGAGATTCTAGCAACCGGTAACGCGGAAAATCGGCAACCGCGGATTTACGCGGATGAACACGGATCGGAAAAAGCGGAAATCAAGAAGCAGCCCGAACATTCCTCTTAAATCTGTCATGTTGAGCGAGCACGGCCCGCTTTTCCCGGGGCCCCAACGAGCGCCGCTTTTGCACTAGCAGGGGTGATTGGGGCGGGCGAGTCGATCCACCCATACTGGGTCAGGTGTCTGACAAAATAGGGGCCCTTCGCAGAGACACGGATCGGAAAGAAGCGGCAACCGCGGATTTACCGGATAAAGCGGAACAGAAGCGTTCGCTCAGGATGACAAGCGTTTTCTGCGCTCGGCTGGACCTCGCTTCGCTCAGGGAAAACCTTCAGTTTGGCCTGGCTTTGTGCTTACCAAACCGCAGCGGCGAGAATGCTTCAACATTAAAGCGAAGCGGCTGGCCGGTGAGGAGCTGCGTCATCAGTTGCGCGGTGATGGGCGCGAGCAGAATGCCGTCGCGATAATGTCCGGTGGCGGCGTAGTAGCCAGGCAATGAGGTCGGGCCGAGGATGGGGAGACCGTCAGGCGAGCCGGGACGCAAGCCGGCCCAGGCATCGTGGACGCGCATCTGGGCGATCTCGGGGGCAACGCCGGCGGCGGTGCGCAGCAGGCGTTGCACGGCAGCCGGGTCCACACGCTTATCGAAGCCGGCCTCCTCGACGGTCGCACCCAATACGATGCGGCCGTCGCTGCGCGGGATGATGTACACCTCGGGGGTGCGCACGGTGTGCTCGATCAGCGGGCCCGAGTGGCGCGCGCCGGCTTGCGGCACCACACACACCATCTGGCCTTTCACAGGACGGGTCGGCGCGCCAAAGGGCTTGATCTGGGCGGCCCACGCGCCCGCGCAGTTCACCACCGTGCCCGTGGCGTAAAACGATTTGGTGGTGCGCACGCCGGTGGTGCGGCCGCCGAGCACAGCGACTTCGGTCACCGCCGAACCGGTCGCGAAATCGGCGCCGCGATTGCGTGCCGCTTTTTCCAGCGCGCTGCCCAGCTTGCGGGGATCGACGCTGCGCTCGGGCAGGAAATAGGCGCATCCGCGGAGTATCACCAGCGGCTCGAGGCGGGACAGCTCCTGGTCGTCGAGCAGGCGAGCGCCATCGCATTTCGGTGCCTCGTCGGGGGCGAAGAACGGCGATGGTTCCGGCGTCGCGCAGGTCGGGCGATTCGAAAGCCTCGTCGCGCAGCTCGCGCACAAATTCGGGATACATGCTTGCGCTGGCCGCGATCAAGCCTGCGAGTTCAGGCGGATTGTGGGGATCGCAGTGCGCGATCATGCCTCCCGCGGCGTGGGTCGCCTCGCGTGCCGGTTCGCCTTTCTCGACGACGAGCACGCTGACCCCGTTGCGCTTCAAGCGCCAGGCCAGCGAGAGTCCAATGACGCCTCCGCCGATGATGACAACGTCCCAAGTCTTCACAGTTCGATTGTAGTGGAGATTTTTGGAAGCGCGGATCGGCGGTGGATCTCGCGGATATTGAAGGCGAGGGATGGTCAGGTCCCCCGCAGCGGTCGATCTAGAACCTTTAACCACGGAGACACGGAGGACACGGAGACTTGGTTTCGAACGAGTCTTCTCTGTGATCTCCGTGCCTCCGTGGTGAACCTTCGTGGTTGGACTGCCACTTCGCGCAACCCTTGTGATGACAATTCCTATGAGATGACGGTCTATAACATGGAGAGACTCAATGGTGCGCATCAGCTATGAAGCCCGTCTGTTTCAGGTCGTAGCCAGAGCGCATGGAAGGTCAGACCGCACACTGCGGCTGATTGACAGAGCTTTCACACTCCCGGACAATTAAACCAGCAATAGAAAGGATGTATTGATGTCACTCGTGGAACCTGAAGACAGGCCTTACGAAGAGGCCCCCACTCCCGCGCCCACGGGGACGGATGGGAATTTTGCAGTATGTGTTGATGGCGGTTGCGGCCATCTACGTGATCGCGTCGTTGTACCTGCTGTACGACCTGCGCACCCGCCTGGCGGCCATGGAGCAGAAGCAGCAGCACGATGGAGACGGCGCAGGCCGAGCTCAACAACCGCATCCACGCCACCTCCTCGGAGTTCAAACAGGCGCTGACGACCGAAGTGGGTATGACCAAGCAGGAAATAGCCCAGCGCGCGGCGGAGTTGGAGCGCGCGCAGAAGGCGTCGGCAGCCAAGTTGTCGGCGGCGCAGAGCCAGCAGGGTCAGCAGCTCGCAGCCGTCAACACCGAAGTGAGCGGCGTGAAATCTGAGGTCGGCTCGGCCAAGACCGACATCCAGAAGACGCAGACCGACCTGGCCGCCACCAACGCCAAACTGGAGCACGCCATGGGCGACCTGGGCGTACAGAGTGGACTGATCGCCCACAACGCCAGCGAATTGGACATGCTGAAGCGCAAGGGCGAGCGCAACTATTACGACTTCACGCTGCAGAAGAACGCGCGCACGCCAGTCTCGACCATCAGCCTGCAACTGAAGAAGGTGGACCCCAAGAAGAGCAAGTTCACCATGAACGTGATCGCTGACGATCGCACCATCGAGAAAAAGGACCGCACGCTGCTGGAGCCGCTGCAGTTTTACACCGGCCGAGACAAGATGCTCTACGAGGTGGTGGTTTTCTCGGCCAGCAAGAACAGCATCAGCGGATATTTGAGCACGCCGAAGACTGCGCCCTCGCCGGTCACGCCGTAGGCCGGCCCATCGTCGGGCGGAAAAATGGGAGTGGACTGCCCGGTCCACTCCCCATAGTAGCTTTCTCCGTCAAGCTTCAATGCACGAAGCCTGACGTCTGAGGCGCGAGTCCCTGCAGCAGTCCTCCCGCACCGCAACTGTTGCCCAGCAGCGAGCCTACGTACTGCTCCCGCCGCAGCAGGTCGCCGAACTGGTTTGGCGAGCCATCCACGGGATCGGCTACGGTCTCGGTGCCGGGACTTGGCAGCGTACCCGGGGCTGAGCCGATCAGGAACGCAGACAAACTGGCGGCACTGTGAGCGGCGCGGTCGTGTACTTGCAGGAACGGAGTCGTAGTTTCCCTCCCATGGCATCCGTTGCAGGTATGCGTGGAGAAATGCCTCCGCGCGGTATTACTGTTCGGGGGCGGGTTCCCATTCCAGAAAATCGTGGTTGGGACCTGGTTGGCCGAACCACCGAGGAAAGGCGAACCGGGCGGGAAGTCGAGGGGAACGTCATCCGTATCGTTAATGATGCTGTCCTGAAATTGGTTGATGTAAGCCGTGACGGTGCTCGTGTTATTGAAGCTTCCGTCCGGAGTTTGTTTCACCACCGTCTCCATGAGTTCACTGTTGTTGGGGTTGAGGTGAAACTCCCTCATCTCCCAAGGCATTTTCTGACCGCTGGCCAGCGCGGTTTCGTTGGTGCGAAGTTGATTCAAGGCACTCCCGTTGGGGTTGGCAGGATTGGCATTGGCTTTGGCGAATTGGCCGGTAATCTGTTGCAAAGCCGGATTGAAGGCGGGATCGCCGAGTGGAATCGAAGCCAGGTGATGCCACTGCAGGGCCCAGAGATGAGTTGCAGTGCAACCCGAAAGCGGGACACCGTATTCCAGGATCACGGTGAACAGAACGTGGTCGTGCCCCACCGGGCAAGTCGGATCCAGCACCCCGAAGACAAACCTGGCTTCGCCGGGGTTGCTGTTATTGAGTCCCAAGTCAATGCGATTCACGATGGCCAGAAGCCGCATGGGGGCCTGGCTCAGGTCGAGCTTTCCGCTGCTGTTCCGTTTCCACCGGCCCGAGTTCAAGAGCAGGTTTTGCATACGTAGCCCACGATTCTTGACCGTGAAGCTGTTGATCGTCTGGTCGGTCAGCCAGGTGTCAAGCCAATCCTCGACCATTTGGCTGGCCTGGTCCTGGTTGCCATTGCGGATGTCGGTCATGAGTTTGCCGAAGGTCCAGGCGCCCATCGGCGTACCTTGACCGGTGCAAGGGTCGAAGGTGCGGGCGGGGTCTTCCACCACGCTCAGATCGGTGATCATCAGCTCGCGGCTGGGATCCATGGTCAGAGGCAATCCCTGCAGGACCTGGGGCACGAACTGAAGCGATTGATGAAGCTGGACGGCCTGCCGGATCTCCGTGGGATCGACGAACTGAATCTTGTCCATGCGAACGAATTCACGCCCCTCGAAAACGGGAATCATCTCCCCGCGATTGGCGAGATCCGCACGCCGTTGCTGCTCCCGGGCGAACGCCTGGAAGTCGAAGTCAATGGCGGCGGAATAGATCGTGGGATCGTGAGCCGAACGCCGCAAGACGACATCCTGCGACCCCAGTCTCACCCGCAGTCTCGACCCGAGATTGTCAGCCGCCGCTTGGGGAAAGCGCACGGACAGCTTCGTCTTCGACTGGTTGAGGTCCGGGTTGGGTGGAGTTAATACGAATTGTTCAACCGGTGGAGAACCCGTGATGGGTGGACCTGAAGACTGCCCGCCGGAAGCGGGTTCGTCATTGGATAGAACGCCGGGTTGGGGCCATCTCTGCGTGCAGAGAAGCAGTTAAGAAACGTGGGGACGACTCGCGCGGGACGATGCTGCCCTGCGGTTTCGATTGTTCAAAGGATGGAAGACTCGGCTCCGAGTTTGCCGGCCGGGCCCGTAGGCTGATGGTGATCGCCATCGTAGCTAACAGACAAACGGCGATATTCAGAATCGGTTTGCGGGATTTCATTTTGTTCTCCTTTTTCTGATCCACGAGCTTCGTGGTCGTGTGGAGTCTGCGTCAGAAAAGGAGCGAAGACGATGCACCAGCGGTCATTTGGATATCACTTGTGTCTGATCTGGCGATCACCGGGGAGTCACTTGCTTGATGGCGCGAGGGTTAACGTTCGAAACGTCGATGCTAGTAGGGACTACACAAACGGATAGTCATCGAGGATTCGTATGTTGACGGAGATGCACGAGAGTTGACATTGCTCCGCTTTCCCGATCGCAGCGCCCGACAAGGAATCCATGATGGTTGCGAACGTTGATGCTAGTAGAGACTACACAAACGGATAGTCGTCGAGATTGTATGTTGACAGCGACGCGCGAGACAGACGGCAGTGCTCAGGATACGCTACGCAGCGCTGCGCGCAGGCTAATCAGAGCCGTCCCGACGAGCGGGACGGATGATGAGCGTGAGAACGTCGGTCTCACCCGGGACGGGACGAAACGGATACGCAGCAAGCGCGATGTTGACAGCGATGCGGAGGACTTGGGTGTCTGCTTACCTGGTCGTAGCGCTCTGGCGCAGCACAATCGGATTCTGGTCGTAAGGCTCGATGGTCACATCCAAATCCTTGCGCGCGTCGAACTGCTCCTTGGTGACGGGAAACGAAACCAGCACCGTGCCCTTCTGTTCGGCGCCGGGCGCGATCTTCATCTCCGCAACCAGCGGCTGCGTACTGTGCTCCTTGAGGTCGGGATACGCCATGAAGTAGCGGTCATAGTCGGACGGGGAAGCGGCGTCGTCGGAGAGCTCCTGATCGGTCTTCAGATCGGCCTTGATGGCTTTGATGTACAGCGTCTTGCTGCCGACATTGCGCAGCGTGACCTGCAGCAGCACCATGCGCGTTGGTCATGTTGGCGGGCTCGCTGAAGTAAACGGCGTCAATGCCGCCCTGCGCTACGGGCTTGGCGCGAAACAGGAATGCGACCACGCCCACCACGATGATCACGACGACCAGCGCGATGACGAGCGGCACCGCCGGCAGGCAGCGTGCGCTTGGGGCTGTCGAACTCTTCGGTGATGGGGACGTGTCCGGCGTCGAATTTCGGGGCGGCCGGCTTGCGCGGAGGTTTGTTGTCAGGCATGGAGTGCTCTCCCGTAATCGTCATCGTGGCGCAGCGCAAATTGGGGGTCGCTAGCGGCCATAGGGGTCCTTCGACTCCTCGCTTCGCTCGTCGCTCAGGATGACAAATCTATCTGGTATCGCTATCTGCTATCACTATCCACTATCACTATCCACTAACACCAACTACTACCCACTACCCACTGACCTCGTGCTTCATCGCCTGGCGAAATTCCTTTTCCGGCAGAGTGTTGAGCACGTCCTGCGGCGTAAGCCAGGCGCGGCGCGCCTGCAGAATACCGTACTTGATCTTCTCGAAGTGCGAGGTGTGGTGGGCGTCGGTGTTGATGACGATCTTCACGCCGCGCTCGCGCGCCATGCGCAGATGCACGTCGTTCAGGTCCAGCCGGTCGGGATAGGCGTTCAGCTCCATCGCGACTTTGTTCTGCAGCGCGGCCTTGAGCACCGCGTCCATGTCGAACGGATAGGCATCGCGCCGCAACAGCAGGCGGCCGGTGGGATGTCCGAGGATCGACACATTCTTATTGCTCAGCGCGCGCAGCAGGCGGTCGGTCATCTGCTGCGGCTCCTGGTTGAAGGCGGAATGCACGCTGGCCACGACCACATCCATCTGCTCCAGCACCGAGTCGCTCAGGTCGAGCTCGCCCTCGGTCAGAATGTCCACTTCAATTCCGGCCATCACGGTGATGCCTTCGATCTGCTCATTGGCGGCGCGAATGCGCGCGATGTGCTGCACCGCGCGCTTGTCATCCAGACCGTTGGCGAACGCCAGGTTCTTGGAGTGGTCGGTGATGGCGATGTACTTGTAGCCGCGCTGCTTCGCCGCGTCCGCCATTTCTTCGATGGTGCATTTGCCGTCGGTTTCGACGGTGTGCATGTGCACCTCGCCGCGCAGGTCTTTGGCGGTAATCAGGTTGGGCAGCTTGTGCGCGGCGGCGGCCTCGATTTCGCCGCAGCTCTCGCGCAGCTCGGGAGGAATGGTGTCAAGCTTGAGCTTGCCGTAGATTTCATCTTCGGTGACGCCGGCCACGCGTTTGTTGTTGTCCAGGCGAAACAGGCCGTATTCGTTGAGGGTGAAGCCCATCTTCAGCGCGCGCTGGCGCAGCGAGACGTTGTGGTTCTTGGAGCCGGTGAAGTACTGCATCGCCGCGCCGTAGGATTCCGGCGGCAGCATGCGCACGTCCACCTGCATGCCGCTGCGCAGCTTGAAGCTGACCTTGTTGTCGCCTTTGGCCAGCACCTCGGAGATGCCGGGGAAGCGCAGGATCTCCTCGGCGAGCTGGGCGCGCTGAGCATCGTCCACGCAGCATTTGCCGGTGATGAGCATGTCGAGGTCGCCGACGGTCTCGCGTCCGCGGCGCAGCGAGCCGGCAGGCGTGATCTTCTCGATGCCCTTGATGTGCTTTAGATGATCGGTCAGCTTCTCGGCCGTGCGGTCGGCTTCGTCAATCAGGAAGCGGCCGGTGATGCGGCGATAATTCTCGATCGCCTTCAGGATTTTCTGCTCGCTCTTTTCGCTCAGCCGCGGCAGCTCGCGCAGCTTGCCCTCGCGCGCCAGTTTCTCGACGCCGGCGACGTCGCTCACCTGAAAGGCGCTCCAGAGCAGTGCGATGGTCTTGGGGCCGAGTCCCTGGATCTTGAGCAGCTCCAGCATCGATGGCCGGTATTTCTCCAGCAGCTCCTGATGGACGCCGAGTTTGCCACCGCGGCACAGCTCCTGGATGTTGGCCGCCATGCCTTTGCCGATGCCGGGAATTTCCAGCAGGCGCTTGGGCTCATCGAGCAGGGTAGCGACTTGCTCCGGCGTGCCTTCGAGCGCTTCGGCGGCGCGGCGATAGGAGCGGATGCGGAAGGAGTCGTCGCCGTTGATCTCCATCAGATCGGCGGTTTCGTAAAAGATGTTGGCGATGGCTTTGTTGTCCACGCGAGTCCCTGAGCGAAATTGTAACGTGTGCGGCGGCGAGTGAGGGTTTCTTCAGGCGATGAGGTCCTTCACATATTCATGCAAGGGCATTCCGAAGAAATCGGTAATCGCTGCCGGAGGGCCGGTAGCCGTGCTTCTCGTAGAAGCGCATGGCGCGCAGCAGCGGCTCGGTGGTGTCGAGGGTGACGCGCGAGCACTGGCGGGCGGCCAGTTCGGCCTCGGCGGTTTGCAGTAATTGTTCGGCGATGCCTCGGCCCTGCCATTCGGGCAGGACGGCCATCCCGCGCAGATGGCCCTCGCCCGCCTCCATCACCGCGCATGCGATGGTGCCGACGATGTCTCCGGCTTCGGTGACGGCCACGAAGATGGACATGGACGACAGCCGTTGCCGAAGGGTTTCGAGCGTCAGCACAGTATCGGTGAAGGCGTCCGGGGTGTAGCTGGTGCGATAGGGTTCGAAGGCGATGCGGAGACAGTCGAGGATGGCTTGCGCATCGCGGATGCGGCCTGGCGGATTGTGATCGTGTCGTGCAGTCCAATCGCCTGTCTCGGAAGGGGTCTAAACGAGATTGTAGCTGCGGGGATCGGCGGTTCGCGTTCCGAAGAGAAAGCCCAGCCGTTGGCGGCTGGGCTCTGTCGGAACTGCAGCGAAGGAATTGTTGCTTAGCCGCTCGTTACATGGCCTGTTTGTACTCAATCTGGTGACGTTGCCTGCCTGCGGACCTTTCTGGCCGTCGACAATCTCGAACTCGACCATATCGCCCTCCTGCAAGCTCTTGTATCCGTCGTTGATGATCGCGCTGTAGTGCACGAACACGTCCGGGTTGCCATCCTCACGTCCGATAAAGCCGAAGCCTTTTGCGTTATTGAACCACTTTACGGTTCCTTTCAGTCTCACGTTTCTCTTCCTCCGGGCGAAGCCCCACAGCATTCCACCCCGAGAATGCTGGTCTTGAATTGCGGTCAATCAGGTCGGGCCCAGAAGCCATCCAGATAATGGTCTTGCACTGGCGAGCTATGGCAGGCAGGAAGTTGGCCTGTTGAACTGCGTAGGTTTAGTGTGCTCCCGCTTGGTGGTGTTGTCAATGGAGTATATAGCCTTGACACCCGCATTTTTGGCGGGCGTGCGTCACTTTTACAAGGTGGGGGAAATGGCGACATTTACCCCCGAAAATGCCGGTGCACTGCGGCGGTTGTCAACGACCGGATTCGCGGCGACGGAGAGTTTCAGCCAGCCAGAGCGCGGCCGCAATGGTCTTTCCATCTTGAATTCTGCCCGACAAAATCAGGTCGACCACGCGGGAGAGCGGCATGAGTTTGCAGGTGATGAATTCGTCGTCTTCCGGCTGCGACGGGCCGGGCGTTAGTCCGCGGGCAAGGTAGATGGTCATGGTCTCGTCCACAAAGCCGGGAGTGGGATAAAAGAAGAGGGCGCGCGACCAGTGCCGGGCGCGATATCCGGTCTCCTCCAGCAATTCGCGCCGCGCGCCGGAGAGCGGCGTTTCGCCGGGATCAATGCTGCCGGCGGGAATCTCCCAGAGATCCTGGCCGGCGGCGTAGCGGTATTGGCGCTCCAGCAGGACGAGCGGCTCCGGGCCGGCGTCGTCCACGGCGAGGACCACCACCGATCCGCCGTGGCGCACCACGTCGCGCTGGACGACGACCCCGCTGGGCTCGCGCACGCGATCTACGTTGACCCGGAAGATGCGGCCGCGGAAGATGGTCTTCGACGAGAGCACCTCAACCTTATTTTTAGTGCGCGGTTTTTGCGATACGTTACGCTTTGCGTGGCGGGCAACGGGTTTCTTCGAGGGCATGGTGTAAACACTATAAGCCAAGGGTGGAGATAGCTCGTTCCTTTACGCCTGTCATCCTGAGCGACGAGCGCAGCGAGGAGTCGAAGGACCCCTACACTAAGGACACGGTGTGGGTTGTATAGGGGCCCTTCGACTCGCGGCAAAAGCGGCCGCTCGCTCAGGGTGACAGCGATTAAAGCAGGCCGCGTTCGCTCAACATGACACCTTAACAATTTTGTCGTAACGTAACCGTCGCAATCCGCCGCTTCTCATCGCGAGTGAGGGACTGGCACTCCACGCTGTCATCCTGAGCGACGAGAGCAGCGAGGAGTCGAAGGACCCCTATACCAAGGACGCGGTGTGAGTTGTATAGGGGTGTTTCGACTCGCGCGGCCCAATCAGGCCGCGCTCGCTCAACATGACACCTTATTATTGAGATGCACCGATCTGCTATCCTCCTGCCGTGCGAAAACAATCGAAGACGGCACGCGCGCTGACCGTGAGCATCGTCGGGGCGGGGAACCTGGGCACGGCGCTGGCCCTGACGCTTCCGAGCGGGGGCTGCGAGGTGAAGTTCATCGTCACGCGCCGAAAAAACCTGGCGGCAGCACATACCAAAGCGCTCGCACGCAAGCTGAAGGCCCGCCTGGTCGAACTTGGCAAAGAGCCGCTCGACACGGAGTTGGTCTGGATCACGGTGCCGGACGATTGCATTGCGCAGGTCGCATCCCAACTGGCGAGCGCGCAGGACTGGAAGGGAAGAATCGTCTTTCACTCCAGCGGAGCGCTCACCAGCGACGAGCTCGCTCCGTTGCGCGCCAAGGGCGCACGGGTGGCGTCGGTCCATCCCATGATGACCTTTGTACGCGGCCCGGTACCGGAGATGGCCGGAGTTTCCTTCGCGGTCGAGGGCGATGCGGTCGCGACTCGTGCGGCGAAGCAGATTGTCGAGCGGCTCGGCGGCAAGGCGTTCGCGATTCGCAAGCAGAACAAGGTGCTCTATCACGCCTTCGGCAGCTTCGCCTCGCCGCTGGTCATTGCGTTGATGGCCTCGCTGGAGCAGGTGGCGTTGGCCGCCGGCGTCAGGAAGCGCGACATCAAGCGCGTCATGCTTCCACTGCTATCGCAGACGCTGCGGAACTATCTGTAACAGGATGCGGGGTCGGCCTTCAGCGGCCCGCTAGTGCGCGGCGATGTCGCGACGGTGCGAAAGCACTTGGACGAGCTCAAGAAAGCGCCTGAAGCGCGCGAGGTGTATGTGGCGCTCGCCAAGGCGGCGGTGAAGAGTTTGCCGGTGCGAAATCGAAAAGCAGTGGAACGAACGTTGAAGGGCGCCTGAATTCCCAATGTACACTGCCGGGATAGGGAAACGTTTCGCAGAACTCGTGTGGCGGCCACAATCGCTGCTCTTCGTGCTAAGGAAAATGTGTCCTTGCCGAGCAGGTGTGCGTCAAAGTTTGCAGGGAGTGTTCATTATTGGCTCTTGACGGCGTTACCCGGTTTCCGCCGAACGCGGTTGCGTTCAAGATCGCGATTGCCCTTGCCATCGGTATGCTGGTGGGCTTCGAACGCGAATCCGCCAGCAAGGACGTCGGCATTCGGACCTTCGGGCTGACCGCCCTGCTCGGGGCGGTCTCGGTGCTGATCTCCCCCGCCTATGGACTTACCGCCATGGTGGGCGTGATCGTGCTGGTGGCGCTGCTCAATGCGCGCAGCCTGGTCGCCAGCCAGTCGCTGGAGATTACGACTTCCGCCGCGCTGCTGGTGACTTACGCGCTGGGCGTGCTGGTCGGGCTCGGTCATAGCTTTACACCGGTGGCCGCCGCGATCCTGATGACGCTCTTACTGGCGTGGAAGGTGGAGCTGCGCAAGTTCGCGGGCGGAGTCACCATCGACGAGCTTCGCAGCGCTGTGCTACTCGGGTTGATCGGTCTGGTGATCTATCCCATCCTGCCGGACCGGTTTGTGGATCGCTGGCAACTGGTGAACTTGCGGCAGGCCTGGATCACCGTCGTGGTGATTGCCGGAATCGCGTTCGTGAATTACGTACTGCTACGGCTCTACGGCCATCGCGGCTTGTACTGGACTGCCATTCTGGGTGGCCTGGTCAATAATCGGGCGGCTGTCGCCGAGCTCATGAACGTGGTCGCCGGCTCCCGGATCGTCAGCGTGGTTCTGCTGGCGACTCTGGCCATGTTCATCCGCAATATCGCCATTCTGGCGCTGTTCGCGCCCAGAGCGCTGTTCACCGCCATCGGGCCGCTGTTGGCGATGGCGGTGGTTTCGCTACTGCTGCGTACCGGCGAAAAAGATGACGAGCCGGGTAGAGAGTTGGCCCTGAGTTCGCCCATCTCCTTGCGCAGAGTGCTGTCGTACGGAATTTTGTTTCTCGCCATCCAGGTCTTGGGGACGTTGGCCGAGCGTATGTTCGGAAACCTCGGCTTCATGGCGGCTAGCGGCATCGGCGGAATGGCCAGCAGCGCGAGCGCCACGGCCGCTGCTGCCAACCTCAGCGCTAGCGCGAAAATCACTCCCGCACTGGCCGGCACAGCCGCGGTCATCGCGTCCATGGCCAGCGCCCTGACCAACCTGCCGGTGATCTTCAAGCGCTTGTCCCGCCCGGCATTGATGAAGATTGTGTTCTCAACTACGCTGCAAGTCGCGGTGGGAATTGCCGTCCTCGCGGCGCAGCGGTTTGTGGTGCTCCGCTAGGGTCCAGGTTGAAGGTAGCGTTGCAATAGGAAAACGCTTCGCTGCTCTTCTATCTTGGTGAACCATTCTTATGACGATGGTTTACCCTATGGTTCAGGATGAGTCATGCAGGAAATAGCTATTTCAGAGTTCAAAGCCAAGTGTTCGGCGCTGCTGGAACGGGTTTCGAAGACAAAGAAACCGATTCGAGTGACGCGATTCGGGAAACCTATTGCCGATGTCGTGGCTCCGGCGCTGGTCCAAGGGCGGGCAGCCTGGATTGGCTCCATGAAGGATTCCATGAAGATTCTGGAGGACATTATTTCGCCGGCCAATGAAGAGAAAGAGTGGGAAGCACTTCGCGATTGAAGCTCTTTGGTTGCTCAGCCTTGTCAAGGCAGCCACAATCCAGCTACCACCCCGTGAACAAGTGGCCCATCTTTTCTTTCTTGGTGCGCAGGTAGGCTTCGGAGTGCTCGTAAGGCTCGACCTCGGCGGAGACGCGCTCCACCACTTTGATTCCGGCGGCCTCGACGGCGGCAACCTTGTCGGGATTGTTGGAGATGAGGCGCACTTCCTTCACGCCTAGCTGCCGCAAGATCTCCGAGGGCAGCTTGTACTCGCGATAGTCGTTGTCGTAGCCCAGCTCGACGTTGGCCTCGACGGTGTCGAGACCGTTGTCCTGCAATTCGTACGCCTGGAGCTTGGCCATCAGGCCGATGCCGCGGCCCTCCTGCTGTTCGTAGATCAGCACACCGGCGCCGGCTTCGGCGATGGTCGAGAGCGCCAGCTCGAGCTGCTGGCGGCAGTCGCAGCGCATGGAGGCGAACACGTCTCCGGTGAGGCACTGCGAGTGAATGCGAACCAGCGGCGGGGCGGAATGAATGTCACCCATCACCAGCGCGACCGCGCCCTCGGGGCTTTCCACGGCGTGGCCGCCGTTGGGCGGAACGTCGGAGACGCCTTCAAAGCCGTAGATGCGGAACTGTCCCCAGCGGGTGGGGAAGTTGGCCTCGGCTACCTTCTTTACGGTCAAGCCAGTCACACTTCGATTATAAGCCGCGACGACCCAGGGTGATGTTCAGCCGTCACACACAGCTCGGTCGCGAGGACACAGAAAAAGGGCGGCCGTTGCGGGCCGCCCTTGCTGTAATCGTTTCGCCAACGATACTAGCGATGACCTCCACCGCCACCGCCCGAATGTCCACCCACCACCACCGCCTCCGCCGTGGCTGCCGCCGCCACCACCCGAAGCGTGATAGCTGCCACTGGAGCCGCCGGAATACCGCGGCGCCGAGTACGAACCGGCGGAGCCGTTGCTCCGGCTCATGTAGGTCGGACTGGAGCCGTAGCTCGCAGCGCGACCGGAGCTATACGGCGTGACCGACGGGTAGGAGGTGCGGCTAGCGCCAGCGTAGGAGCTGGTGCCCGATCCGGCCCGCTGCGTACGACGACGAGGCTGAGTACGCCGGCGCTGCATGATAGGTGTAACTCGCGGGCGGGCGTGGGGTCGACCCGTAGGAGCGGGAGTTGGAGGACGATGAGCTGCTGCTGTTGCCGTGCGAATTGCTCTGCGGAGCAGCATGCTGTGACGGCGCCGACTGATGCGACGGAGCCGAGGGCTGCTGGGTCCCGCTGGGCGCGTGATAGTTGTAGTTCGCAGGCGGCCGCGGTACCTGAGCGTTGTGCGCGGTGTTTCCTGCAGGAGTGCTTTGCGGACTGCTGTTCATGGTCGCGTGGTTGTTCACGCTGCTGTTGCCCGGCGTGATAGCTGTGGTTGCCGGTTTGTGGCTGAGGCACGGTCGTGTGCGTCGCCGGGTTCGCCGGAACATTGTCGCGGGCGATCTGACTGTTGGGCGTTCCACCGGCATAAGGCGGACGTGGTACGTAGTGCCGGCGCATTGCCCTGGTTTGCGCTCGGCGCTGCCGCGGACGAACGGGCGGCGTTCATGTTCGCCTGGTTCGCGTTGGGCACTGAAGCAGGCGCGTGCGCAGCGTTCACGTTGCCCTGGGTTGCAGAGGCAACGTTCGTTCTCGTCATCGGGGACTGATGCCCGTCAAAGCGCGCCGGACCTGCCGGAGGAGTGGCGTGAGTCACGACGCCGCGGTTCGTCGCCGACGCCGGAGGAACGGCACGTGCGGTTGAACTACCCGCCAGGACCGACGACCGGGTCGGGGTCACGTCAATGTTGTGCATCAATTGGCCGCTGCCCAGATTGGCCTTGGGTACCGCCATCCCAACCTTATTAATAGCCGCGCCGGAAGTGAACGCCGACTTGGGCGCCGCGGTCACCGCGCCCGGAATGTTGCGGTTGCCGTTAACGCCGGCAAAATTGTTGTGGTAGTAGTTGTTCGTAATATTGTTGATGTTGGTGATGTGGGTATTGGTCACGTTGACGTTATGCAGGTACCCGGCACTCACCCAGCCTCCGCCGTGGTACCAGCCGCCGTGTCCCCATCCACAGTAGCGCGGATAGAAAGGCGCACCCCAGCCCAGCGGGTACCAGCCAAAGCCGATGCCCACACCAAAGCCCCAGCCTCCACCCCAGCCCCACCGAAGCCGACGCCGAAGCCCGGGCCGCCGATCCAGCCAACCAGCGCCGGAGCATAATAAGGATTCCAGTAGCCGAGAGGTCCAGGAGCCCAGCCCCATCCGCCGTTCCACGAGACCCAGCGGCCATAGTGGAAGGGAGCGAATCCCCAGGGCGCGTCATCCACCCAGGTCCATCCCCAGGGAGCAATCCACGCCCAGTGTCCGTAGCGATACGGCGCCCAGCCAGCGGGCACCGAAGACGGCACCCAGATGTTGCCGTAGGTCGGGACGGTCTGCCACGTGCCGTAGGCGTCGAGGTCCTGATAACCAATCACGCCCGGCGAGACGTAGCGCGCGGACAGGGAATCGGCCAGGCGCTTGTCGCGCACCTGGGCCCAGTCGTCGAAGCCGTCAGGGACGGGCGCGCTCACGGCGGTATGCTGCAAGGTTTGATCGCTGCGGAAGCGGACCTGCTGGCCGGAGTTGACCCGCACTGCAGCTCCCTTGCCGGTAGCCTCACCGTATCCGCTGCGCACCGTCACCCAGCTCTCGTCGCCACTGGGGAAAACGTCGAAGCGATAGACGCCGGTCTTCATCACGGTGAAGGCGTAGTTCGGGCGTGTCAATCTCGTAAATCTCGCCCTTCTCCAGGTGCTTGACCGTGACTTCGAGGGCGCCCTGGTCGAGTTCGACCTGCACCGTGCCGTCGCTGACGTTGGTCAGGGTGACGCTGGTCTCCGAGCTCATGCGAAGGAAGCCGTCGCCCACGTTCAGCTCGGCGCGCGAGTTCTTGTCCGTCCAGACGCGGTCGGAGGTGGTGAGGGGACGATTCAGGCTGGCGGCGACCCAGTCGTTCACGCCGCCCGGCTGCATGGAAACTTCACCCGAGGTGTATTGCAAACGCGCCACGCGTCCCGGAGGATCTTGCGCGGCCTGGCCGGGCGCGTTCGGCGCGGGAGCATTGTCCCCGGCGTTCGGGTACTGCTGTGGGGGAAGCGATACGTTCTCGGCATCCTGGGCCAGGACGCTTCCCGCCGAAAGTACGACAACCAGAAGCGCTGCCAACAACCATCCAAACCGCCGCTGCGCTTTCATTTTGGGTCTCCTCCCGCCTCGAAACCAAGTTTCCTATCCGAAGGCGAAACCAACTGCAGCCCGGGAGAGCACTGCACTTGGTATTAGTTTAAACCCCCGAAAGCATAAGGTGTTGCGGGGGCGCTTTTTTGCACAGCAGGATGAGCAATTTACACAGAGAAAGGAAGCCCGGGATGGTCTTGCTGGTGGTCTTTGAGCGACCCCTACAAGCCGTAAACCTCCGCCGGAGCAAGATATTGCGGAAACTTTGGCAACAGGGATTTTCTCGCCGTATAGCAGAGGTGGCACTCGTCAACATACGAGCGGGCCACCTTCAGGCCGAAGCGCTCGACCAGGCGCGCCGGGCCGCCCTCGAGCAGCGGACCCACGATGGGATGCCTGGCCGCGTCATAGTCGCGCACTAGTTCGGAGAGCGCCGTACTCCACATGTTGCCGATGCTGATTCCCTGGCACACCTGCACATTGCCGTAGGCGTCCACATGCACCCGCTCCGGGCTGGCCAGCTCTTCATGAGGACAGGTGGTAAATTGACGCCACGGCCGCAGCGGCAGTCCGTCGGTAAGTTTTTCGGCGGCGCGACCTTTGAAGAGAACTCCGCCACCGGTGACCGGCTGGCCCTTGCCGCCGCCGGAATCGGACGCGGGCACGACCGCCGGCGGGTTGATGCCAATCTTCGTGCACGGCAAGCCGAGCTTGTTGGCAGCGCGGAAGGCAATCGCTCCCGGGCTCAGGTCGCCCTTGCTGCTGTGGAAGGCGTCATCGCTGACGCTGAAGTCAACGATGTTCAAACCGAGCAGGGGCTCGAGCCACTGCTCGGCATCGTCCGGGGAGGTGGCCCAGTATCCGTTGGTGACGATGCCCGCCTGCAGGCCCAGGTCGCGAACCATTCGCAGCGCCGCCAGCAGGACTGCGTAGAACAGGAACGGCTCGCCGCCCTCGAAGTAAACCGTATCGACGGTTTTAATCCGCTTGATTTCCCGCAGCATCTGGCGAAGCTGGCAGAGGGTGAAGGTGCCCTCGCGATGCGGCCCGCAGTGCAGGAAACAGTGATCGCACTCGGAGGTGCACTGATAGGTGAGCAGGACGTGGATGGCAGTCAGCATGACTCGTCCTTTCAGGGAGCAGGCGGGAGCGGAAATCCGCTCCCGCGATGCCCCTGATGCTCATGCTTCTACATCGCGGGAAGTTTGTCAGTGACGTGTGCCACGCTAAGCGGTGCGACGTCTGGCCGGCAAACCCTCTACTGCGAGGGCGGAGGCGCGAAGTAGCTGGAGATGTCCAGAATCAGTTGCGTGATGCCGGATGCGTAAGCGTCGGTCATGCCGTCTCCGTTCGGCACAATGGCCATGTTCGAGGTGATCGCCGAATCGACAGCGTTCAGCGTGGAGACCATGGGCTGGCCTTGCCGGGTCCGGCCATAAGGTCAGATAGCCGAGCACGCCTGTCGGCACTACCGTTGCATTGAACACGTAGGCTTGTGCCGTGTTGGGCGGCGCGCACGCACTGTCCACGACATCCACGGGTGGTTTCAAAGTGCCGCTGAACGCGCCGCCACTGGAACGGGTGTCGATTACCCGGCACGGGGCCGCCGGATACAGATCCAGGCCATTTTGCCCCCCGGGTGCTGCGAAGTAGCCATTGATGTCGGCCACCAACTGAGTGTTCTGATCGGCATAAGTGGCAATCGCCCCGCCGGTTCCGGCAGGCACGATGGCGGCATTGGCCACAATGGTCGCTGTCAGATTGTTGAGCGTGGAGACCAGCGGCTGACTCTGTCCCTGCGGCCATACGGTCAGATATCCCAAGGGCTGTCCGCCGACCGGGACCACAGTGAAGTTTAACGAATAGGCTTGTGCGCCGACACCCTGCGGAATGCAGCTACTCTCCAGCACCGGGAAATCGCGCTCCTGCTTGGCTTGCAGAGCAGGGCCTCCCAGGTCGCCGGTCGCGTCGCGCGTGTCCAGCACGCGGCATGGCGTCAGCGGATAAAACTGGAGGGTCAGATTGCCTGCGGGGATGAAGTAGCCGTCGATGTCCAGCACCACGTCGCTCGCATTGCTGACATAGACATTGATCGCCCCCGAGGCCCCGGCGGGCACAATCGCCGCGTTGGCCTTGATGCGACCGTCAAGCGAGTTCATGGTTGACACCACAGGCCGATCCAAGCCGTTCGGCCAGATGGTAAGGTAGCCCAGCGGCGCCGGTGGAACCACGGTGACGTTTAAGGAATAAGCAGCGGCGGTGCTGGGAATGTTGCAGCCGCCTTCCAGCGGAACCGGGAAGGTGCGGTACGTTGCACCCGGAATCGGGCCACCGGTTTTCCGCGTATCCACCAGTCGGCAGGGCGTTACCGGAACGAACTCCACCGCGTTGGTATTGGTATAACCAATCACCGACACGGTTTCGTCGTAGCTGTTGATTACGTAGATCTTATTCGTTACCGGGTTGATGGCGAGTACGGTAGGATACCGGCCGACGGTAATGGTCTGAACTACCTGGGCCAGGGAGCCATCGATGACTGACACAGTCTGGTCGTAATAGTTGGTGACGTAAAACAGGTTGGTGATCGGGTTGACTGCAATGGCGTTGGGATACGTCCCAACCGAGATGGTTGAAGTGGTTTGACCGGTGGCGCCGTTGATTACGGTGACGGTCCCTTTGTTGGTATAGTTGGCGACGTAAATCATGTTGGTTATGACGTTTACGGCCAGGGCTATGGGGCTGTCGCCGGTGATGATATTTTTGGTGGAGTTGGTGGCCCCGTCGATGACCGTTACCTCCTGGCTATAGTAATCGGCGACATAAATCTTGTTGGTCACCGAGTTGATGCCGATATCCGAGGGGTAAGTCCCCACGGTGACGGTCGTGGTAGCGTAGCCCTTGTTCCCGTCAATCATCGTCACGGTTCCGGCATAGTAATTGGCCACGTAGATCCGGTTTGTGACTTGATTCACCGCGATCGCATTCGGGCCGTTCCCCACCTTTACCGTGGTGATCAGGGTGTCGGTCGCGCCGTCAATGACGGACACATCGTCGCTGCCGAAGTTGGCGACAAATATCTTGTTGGTGACCGGGTTGACCGCGACCGCGGCGGGATCATAATCCACCTGCAGCAGTTGCTGGCCGGAATTACTAATGATCGATACCAGTTTGTCGCCGTAATTGGCGACGTAAATCTTGCCGGTTGCAGGGTTAGCGGCCAACGCATCAGGCTCGGATTGCACGGAGACCAAGGTGGTGGAATTATTGTTTCCGTCGATCACCGAAATATCGTCGTCGGATTGGTTGGCGACGTAAATCTTGTTGGACGCAGGGTTCACCGATAGGGCGACCGGGTTGCGGCCTACGGTCAGAGTCGCCTGCACGGAACCCGATTGTCCGAAGAGCGGCTGGACAGCTAGAAGGAAACTCGTTACCAGGAGGAAAAAAAGCGACGAATGACGAATAGCGCGCATGGACTCCCCTTCGCAGAACATTCTGCCCGAAGTTTCGCCTGATCTGAATTGTTTTTCTGGTGCAATAGCCGAAACGTGCCGTCGCAGATATTAGCACGGTTCTTTTTTAGTCCGACAATTTTATTTGCGGCCGATTGGGTCTTTTTCCACAGTAACGACGAGGATAGGTTACCGTCCTATTGGGCCACCGCAGCAGCGCTCTGGACGCGCGGAAAAAATTCGCGCAGCAGGTAGTATTCGTTGACCGGCCGGTCGTCCTGGAGGGTGGGCGTATTGGGCGAGCGAGCAATCAACGCAGCCGGGGAAGAGGGATGCGAGAGCATGCGATCAAACTGCTCCACCGGTGTGTTCGCTGGGCCCCACTCCATCATGTCGGCAAGGGCGCCGTCCGGCATGCGGGCCACGAGTTCCGCGGCGGTGCGTTCCGGGATCGGGCTCATGCTGGCGAGAAAATGCTCGCCGTTGACGAATACCGAGCCATAGACGCGAACGTAGGGGAAGGCTTCGGTGAGGGCGCGCGCGATGGCCGCCTGGTCGATTGCGTCGCCTTCCGGCGGCAACCATTGCTGCAGGATGCCGCCGGGACGCAGCCGCTGCTTCGCCAGTTCATAGAAGTCGCGAGAGTACAGCAGGCTGGAACCGGCTGCCGGCACCGGAGGCGGCGGGTCAATGATGATGGCGTCATATTTCTGCGGGGTGCGCTCCAGGTAGCGCCGGCCGTCGTCGATCACCACGTGGGCCAGGGGCGACGCCAGGACCTGCTCCGCGTCGGAGTGATAGTAGGCGAAGAGCTTGGGGACGCTGGGAACCAGCTCCACCACCGTGACCGGAATGTTCCACGACAGGGCCGAGCGGAAGGTGGTGCCCATGCCGAAGCAGATGATCAGCACATTGCGCGGGCGGCTCGGGCAGCGAAGCCAGCGTAAAGTGGGCCATCATTTTGGTGATGGGAGTGAGCGACGTCATGCCCACGCCGTTGACCAGCAGCTTCTTGTCCATGCCGGAACCGGTGGCGAGCACGGTGGCGGTGCTGTCGCGCAGCACCACCCGGTCGGGATAATCGACCTCGTAGTCCGCGGTGAAAAAGAACAGGGCCAGGGCGGCGGCGACGACGAGGGTAGCCACGGCGGTCTGAAGCAGCCGCTGCGGCTTGCGCAGTGTGGGCGGGATCGCCATGCCGAACCAGGGCAGAGCGAACAGCAGCAGGGAGTTTTGCTCGCCGAACCAGGGCAACAAAAAGAAGCCGGCCAGCAGCGGTCCGAGAATGCAGCCCAGAACGTTGACGGCGTAGGCCCGGCCGGCGCGATCGGGATCGCCTCCCGACCAGCGGTCCACCAGCATGGGAGTGAGAAAGCCGATCACGCCCGCAAACGGCGCGACTCCCAGCAGGACACGCAGGTTGCCGTTCAGCTCGATGCGGCCATCGGCGGCCAGCAGGGCCAGCAGGCCAAAAAAGGCCAACGAAATCCAGACCAGCGGACTCTCCCGCTCGTAGCGCCGGCTCCAGATCCGATACACCTGAGAGCCTAGGAAGGTGGCTCCCAGATAGGCAGCCAGGATTCTGGCAAAGGCATAGACGACGGGGCCGATGTAGGCGGTAAACAATCGGATCCAGACTACCTCCATGCCCATGGTGGTGAGGCCGGTGGTAAAGAGAAGCAGCAGGATTACCGAACTGCCCTCCACCTGGCTGGAGGAAATTGCGGCCGGCTGCGGTGCGGATCGCGAGGAGCGCTCGGACGATCGGAGCGTCAGGCCAAAAGCCACGGCGAAAATCAGGGTGTTCAGGACCGCGCCGACGCGCAGCGTCCCGTGGAAGCCGTACAGTTCGATCAGGAAAAGAGGAATAATCGAGCCGGCAACCGCGCCGAGGACGTTGGATAAGTAGAGGAAGCTGAAGGAGCGTCGCGAATCCTGGGCTTGTCCGCTGCGGATGGCGAACATGGCCAGAGGAATGGTTGCGCCCATGCAGGCGCACCAGGGAACTAACGTCAATCCCAACCAGGCCCCGGAAACCAGGTAATAAGCTCCTGAGGAGATGGGGACGCGGTCCGCCATCCGCCCCAGCAGATGGTTTCCCCACACCAACTGCAGCGGCACGACCAAGGCCGAAACGGCGATCAGGAGTTCGCTGAGAGCATACAAACGCAGAGGATGAAATCGAATCCGGTCGCCATAGCGGCGAACCAGCGCCCCGGCGATCCAGGAACCGGCCCCCAGGCCGCCCATGAAGACGGAGAGCACAATCGAAACCAGGGCCGTGGTGACTCCGAATTCCGCCATCGCCAGCCGCAGCCATACCAGTTCGTACAGAATGCTGCAAAATCCTGAGATGAAAAAGAAGACGAAGAACCAGAGCATGCACGCACTATACGAAGGCGAACCGACACCGTCAACGTGGGCCTCGGGCACGCGAGCGAGGCAGGCGCGAACATCTCTCGCCCTGAGTGCGGTCCCGGATAGGCGCGTCCCGAATCGGGCCACCAGGAATCAGCCGGCGGGACAACCGCTGTTGCGCACTCGCATCAAACGCGTGAATCAGGTAGGATATTGAATAACTTCGTCTCCATGAAATCTGCAGACTGCGGTAGGAGAATGCATCCGGCAGCCGGTGCCGCAGCGTAAAAGCGGGTCTCACCAGTTTTGTGGAATTAAGCCCTGAGCCGATTTTGTCGAAGACCAAGTAAGTAGTTAAGACCTCAGCGTAGTTAAGAGCAGGCCACACTTTCAAACCAATGTCGTAGCTCGCCGATCAGAAGAGAGGACCCATGTACGTAGCTCGCCGTACCCTGTTGTTTGCAATCACGTTTGCCGTTTTGACCATGCCACTGTTTGTCAGTGCGCAAAGTCCCCTGCAGTTCGTTCCCGTCACCCCGTGCCGCCTGGTGGACACGCGGATTACCGGCAACCCGATTCAAGGGGGCACGGCCCAGAACTTTGCGGTTCAGGGTAGCTTGTAATGTGCCGCCATCGGCAGCGGCCTATTCGCTCAATGTGACGGTTGTACCCCACGGAGTACTGAATTATCTGACCATTTGGCCGGCAGGACAAAACCAGCCACATGTTTCAACCCTGAACTCGTTCGACGGTCGAATCAAGGCCAATGCCGCCATCGTGGGAGCGGGGAGCAGCGGTGGAGGAGCGGTCAGCGTCTACGCCACCGATACCACGGACTTGGTGCTGGATATTGACGGCTATTTTGCGCCCGCAAACCCTTCCACCCTCGCTTTCTATCCGGTCACGCCTTGCCGCGTCGAGGACTCGCGCGGCGGTCAAATTTTGCAGGGTGGCCAGGAAGTTGACTTCCCGGTATCAGGCTTGTGCAACATTCCCGCCAGTGCGCTGGGTTATTCGCTGAACGTGACCGCCATTCCCCCAGCGCCGCTAGGATATCTGACGGTTTGGCCCGCCGGACAAAACCGTCCGGTCGTATCCACCCTGAATGCGCTGACAGGAACGATAGTAGCCAACGCCGCCATCGTGGGAGCCGGGGCCAATGGGGACGTAGCGGTGTATCCCAGCAATAACACCAATCTGGTCCTCGACATTGACGGATACTACGCCCCTGCGGCATCAGCTCCCGGAGGGCTGTCCCTCTACACGCTGGAGCCGTGTCGGATACTGGACACGCGGCTGGGCAATGGCGAGTTCTCCGGAACCATTCTCGTGAACGCCGTGCAAAGCCCTTGCAGCATTCCCGGTACAGCACGATCCTTAGTGCTCAATGCCACGGTCCTTCCACAGAGGCCGCTGGGATACCTGACACTATGGCCGAACGGTCAATCGCGGCCGCTGGCCTCCACCCTCAACGCGTGTGGACGGGGCGGTCACTTCCAACATGGCGGTGACGCCGACCTCGAACGGCTTCGTCAACGCCTACGCCTCGAATCCCACGCAGCTGCTGCTCGATGTGAGCAGCTACTTTGCCATACCCGGTGGGCTGAGCGGGAACTACACGTTCTCGATCAGCGGTTTCGACAGCGCAGGACCGGTCCTTGTGCTGGAAGCTTTGTGGCCGACGGAAGTGGCAACATCAGCAGTGGTGTACTCGACCTGAACAGTGCGGGTGGCATTCCGCACGCGAACGTGTCGTTCAAGGGGACCTATTCCATTCAGCCGAACGGCCTGGGAACCATGTCGATAACCCCGACGCTGAATAAGCCCATGACGTTCTCCATCGCCGTTTCCAGCGCCGGCGACGGCAGACTTATTCTGAACAACGAAAGCAACAGCTACCTTCCGAATACCTGGGGTACAGGCACGATCCGGTTGCAGAATCCGTCAGCGTTTTCTCTTCAGCAGATCGCGGGCAGCTATGCTTCCGGTTCCTCCGGAGTCGATCCCAGCCTTAATCGCTTTGCCGGCCGCAAGCGCTTTCCAGATCGACCAGACCGGCAGGCTGACTGGCTTTGTCGATACCAACGACAACGGGGTTGTGTCGAACAACGTGCCAACCGCCGCCAGCTTGTCTGCGCCGGACCCAACCTCAGGGCGGGGAACGGCCATGTTTGTCACCAAGGGCGTCTTGACCCACTGGGTGTACTACGTGACCACCGCGAACGACTTGGCCTTTCTTTCCATCGATCCCATCACCAGTCCTGCCAACCTGCTGCAGCAGACGGTACTCCGGCAGGGCCTGGCCTCGTTTGCCAACTCTTCGTTGAGCGGCGTGAGCGTGCTGAGAAGCAGCGGCATCGCTCAATCCCAGGACGGGCGGAAGAAGGCCCCAGCGGCAGGCGCGCCCGAGGTTGTGCTGGGCTTGCTTACCACGGATGGCAACGGTGGCGGCAGCGTCAGCATTGACCAGAACGACGGCGGGACCCTTACCCAGCAGCAAACCTCGACAAGGCACCTACAGTGTCGCCGCGAACGGACGAGTGACGCTGACCGGGTTTGGCAGCAATACTCCTCCCGTGCTTTACCTCGTCAACAGAACCAGGCCTTCCTGGTGGGACAGGACAATACGGTTGCCTCCGGTTATCTGGAGCCGCAATCGGGTGTTGCCCTTCTCGACTGCCTCCGTGATTGGCGAATACTGGGGCGGCTCGATCATGCCGGCCACTGCGTCGGTTACGGATTCGGTCACCGGGGCCTTTGCTGACGGCAACGGCAACTTGACCGGAACGACGAGCACCAGTGGACCCGGGGGCACAGGAAGCGCGCCTGTCAGCGCCACTTACTCGGTTGACGCGACCGGCAGGATCACGCTGACCGAAAACGGCATTGTAACGGCGATTCTGTACGTGGTCTCGCCCACCAGGACGGTTGTGCTTCCGGCAACCGATCCCAGTCCGGCATTGGCGGTTTGGGGGTCAACCAACCAGTAGATAAGGTAGTTCCTTCCGAGTCCTTCGATTGGCGCCACCGTTGGCGCTGGTCGAAGGACTTTTTCCTGCCAGTGGCGCCGCGCTCTCTTTTTCTTCTTCGGACGGAATTGTCTGTGAAGTGATGCTGGATCGGCGACCGCATCGTGTCGGGCAGGCTCAGTTTCAAATTGAGATCTAAGTCGTGCCGCGTGTGCGTTGGAAGGGCCAGCGGTTGTTTGTATAATGAGCTAGCAGGGCGGATTTCATCACCACGCGTAAGGCCCTGTTCCCGCCGCGACGTGGGGCTATAGCTCAGCTGGGAGAGCGCATCGTTCGCAACGATGAGGTCGTCGGTTCGATCCCGACTAGCTCCACCAAACTATCGGAATTGCAACTGCTCTCGCATTGCCTTCGTGCTTGCGAACAACCTTAGCGTCCATGAACAGCGCATTGCGGCAGGTTGCGAACGGCGCATGAGAGGCAAAGCCTTCTGGGAGTGAAATGTGTGCCACAGGTTCTTTGCACTGCGGGACTATGAGCTCAGACGAGCAACTCAGACACCGAGAACCGTCGACGCCAGTGCAGTGCCCTCAACTCGGCTTCGTATCTTGGCAAACGCCGTTTCCCGCGAGGTCGAAGTGTCATCGGCGAAGGGCGAGAATCCGCAATCGTCGGTTGTGCCGAGCGACCCGACAGGAATAAACTCGGCGGCCTCCAGAACGCGGTCGCGCACTACCTGGGGCGTCTCTACGGTTGGATTGATCGGATCGATCACCCCCACAAAGACAGTCTGCCCAGGCTTGATCAGTTCACGGAGTTTGGCGAGCACTTTCTTGCGGTCAGGCTCGCTGGCCAGCTGAATGTAGAACCGTCCGGCATTGAGTTCGAACAGGGTTGGCAACAAAGCCAGGTAGTCAACATCCGCGCTGTGAGTGGAATCGCGATCTCCTCCGGGACAGGTATGCACGCCGATTTTGAGCCGCTCGGCTGCCGTGAATCGATCGAGCACGCGATTATTCAGCGCCACGAAGGACTTCAGCAATCCGCCTGACGGGTCGAGCTTTAAGGAAAGTCGTCCTTCCGTGAAGTCCACCTGAACGCAAGCCGCGCCGGCATCCAGGCACTCGCGTATATCCCGCTCGGCCTCATTGACCAGGTCGACGATAAAAGCTTCCTGCGAATATCCAGGCAAGCCCGCCGCTGGATACAACAAGCTCAGGGCCGACGCCGAGATTACAGCTTGCTTCAACGGCCGATGGGCGTACTGCTGGGCGGCTTTCAGAAAGGACACCGCATGGGTGCCGTAGCGAAACGGACCCGACGCCAACCGCGGAAGCTGCCGGGTGTGTCCATCGGCGAAGGGAATCACCACTCCGTCCGCGGCCAGATTTGAAAGACCTGAGAGAGGGTAGGTGGCGAAGCTGGATTTCGTTTGCTCACCATCCGTGATTACGGGTGAGCCAGTCGCTTCAAATGCGGCGATTGTTTCGCGTAGTGCAACCTTCTGAGCAGCTTGAAACTGCTCATCGGAAATGCGGCCGGTTGCGTGGTCCGCCATCGCGGACAGAAGCTGCGGAGTTCGCGGAACGCTTCCGATAGGCTCGGTTGGTATTGGCATGACGAATCATCCCTCTCGTGCCGAAAACGATCTTTCGAAAGTCCGGCTCAGAAGCTGCGATTAAAGATTGTGTTTCCCCACTTCGACCACCAAACGATCCGATCCGATCGGCTCCTCTTGAGTCTTACTCGGCGAGCTAATGCGCAGGAATCGTCAGCACCGGCTGATTCTGCTTGTGGTCCCGTGTCGACCATGGTAAAGAGCATCATGATGAGGGAAAACATCTGCTTGGATTCGAGGTCGCTCTTGTCGATCCAGAACCAGTTGTTCTCGTACTTGACCGACACGAATGCGTCAGTCGGCACAGACTTCCCACTGTGGATATGAATCAGGCGGACCACGCCAGGATCAGCCTTACCATGTTCAAACCCGGGAAATGCCCACCCTCGCGCCAGGTCTTCGGAGGGCACCGCTACTTCCGCCGCCATGGTTTGCATCACGCCGAGGATCGAGCGCGTAATGACCGCAATCTCCGTATCGTTGCTGGGCACAGCGCCGAAGCGAACCTTGTACTCAGTAGCGCTGGGATTCAGCTTCAACAGTCGCCGCAATTCCACGATGTCCGCCTGGATTTCCGGCGGAACCTTTTCCGTGCGGAAGGTCATGAAGCTCACCAGCTCCTCGCCGGCTTGCTTCTTGACCTCGATCCTTACCGCACCCGAAAGCTGGATCTGACGAGCCAGGGCACGCACGCGATGAAAGTCCGGATCGGCAGGCGTAATTCCCTGCAAGGTTGCCTCTTGATTTCGCAAGCCATTGATGGACGACACCGACGCAAACAGGATGACGTCGGCCGGCATTCCGGCCTCAATGCTGGAGAATACCGCCTCGGGCGGAAATGGAGTCGCGAGGCCTCGGATGAACTTGCTGCCGGTCAAGGGGGTGTAAGTGATCGTGGGGGTGTTGCTATAGGTTCCGAAACCACCCACCGTTGCGTCAGGTGTTTGGTTGTTCGGAACGATGTTTCCGGTTGCAGAAACTCCCTGCACCAGCGAATAGCTGGCCACGATGTTTCCCACATCCACAAAAACGGGAGGATCGAGGTAGCGCATCTTGACGATGTTCAGCAGCGTTTGCTCCTTCCAGGAATCCGAGAGGGAGGCAGCGTACAGATGACGATCGCGCGCCACCGACTGCGGACCGATGGGGCGATAACAGCCCGTGACGCTCAGAGCGAGCGCACAGACGACGCAGACGAGACTCCTCTTGGTTGACCGGCATGTGAGGATGTTCCGGGACTACCTCGCAAAGAACACGATATTTCTCGTGTGAGAATTGCCGCTGTGACGGCAGTCACATTTTCGCTCTGCAATTCTGACGGGAACGTGCGCCGCCCTAAATTCGTGGAAGCGTTAACGATATGGTAGATCGAAAGGGACAGTAGGCGCCAGCCACGACAATCAGCCCGATCCGTACACCGCGGATCTTGAACCGCTGGCTGATGGCTGTGAGCAGCAGCACCGTTGCCAGCATCACGGTTTCTCGCACGTAGTCGTCGGCGTGGTGGCGCGCCTCGTCCCCTTGCTCAAAGGTGTCTGAGGACTGCTCAGTCAGCCTGTCTGCCTCTTCCGCCTTGGAGCTGCGATATTCAGGCATGTGGAAGGGCCCAGGAGGAGCATTGGGGTTGTTGAGCGGATCGGTCTTCTTCCAGGCCTCAAACGCCGGGCGAAACTCAGGGAGGAAGCGACGCTCATACAGGTCGGCGAGCTTCGTTTGCCCGCTGGTTTCGGCCTGCAGCCACTGCGCCACGGTGGCGGCGTTGTACAAACGCTCGTCGTTGGCGGATGCCGCCGCCCGCGCGGCTAGCACTCGCTGCTTACTGGCAAGGCCGTATAGCTTCGACTGATGACCAGTCCATAGCGCCGCCTGGTATCCGCTCCACGCGGTCGTAATGGCGACGATGGCGAGCACGATGCCTTCGACGATCTCCACCGCCTGGGGCATTCGGTACTCACGTTGCTCTTTGCGCTCGCTGAGGTGATGGGCCACCTCGATGTTGGAACCTCCACCTTCCGGCATCGTGCTATCTCCTTAGTTTGTTCGTGAGGGTTGACCGGTAACAATTTCCGCTACAAGTAATATATCCTTTGGCATTTTTTCCAGTTGCAACACCCCACAACGCGCGACTAAACTGTTTTGTCTCAACAACTACAGAGTGCCGCAGGCTGGAAATGCGGCTAAGCGCATCTTCTGCGAAGGGTACAACGCCCGCGTGCGCTTCACCTGCGCGGGATCATGGTCGTGCTCTTCAGCAAGACGGAGGCATTTATGAAGACGAGAGTTGCGGCAACGGCGGCTTTGGCGTTGGTCCTTCTCAGCATCGGCGTCCTGATTTCGTGCAAGAAATCCAAAGCACCACAACCGGCGCAGCAAGCTGGCCAGGCTGCTCCGGCCGAGCAGCGCGTCGAGAAGAATCCCGACCGCAACGCCTACTTCGGTGAGGAGCACATCCACACCAGTTGGTCGGTGGATGCCTGGCTCATGGGCAACCGCCTCACCGGGCCTGACGACGCCCTCAAGTATGCGCAGGGCCAGACCATCAAGCATCCCCTGGGCTACGACATCAAGATCGACACGCCCATGGACTTCATGGGTGTGACCGACCACTCGGAATATGTGGGGGTAACGAAAGAAGCCAACACGCCGGGATCGGCCCTGAGTAAGTTGCCCGCAGGCACAGCCTCTTATTCTCAAGGACCCCAATAACCAGGCGGATATTCAGAAGGTGTTCACCTACCTCGTGAATATGCTCAACCGGACCTCCGGTGAAAGCTCTGATGAGCCCCGAGGTGGCCGGCTCGATCTGGAAAGAAAACGTAAAGATCGCCGACGAAAACAACCATCCCGGTAAATTCACGGCGTTCTGCTCGTACGAGTACACCTCCGCCCCTGACAACCGGAACCTGCACCGCAATATCTTCTTCCGCGATTGTGAGAAGGTGCCGGTGATGCCCTACAGCGCTCTGGACTCCTGGCACCCCGAAGACTTGTGGAAGTGGATGGACGCGCAGCGGAAGGCAGGCAACGAGTTGCTGGCCATTTCGCATAACGCCAACTTGAGCGACGGCTGGATGTATCCCACCGACGTCGACAGCTTCGGCAGGCCCATCGACGCAGCCTATGCGGCCGCGCGCGACCGCAACGAACGCCTGGTCGAGATCAAGCAGATCAAGGGACAGTCGGAGACCCATCCCTTGCTCTCGCCCACTGACGAGTTCGCCAACTACGAACTCTTCACCGGCCTGCTCGGTGCGCCACCGACCGTTGGCCGGGTCGATCACATTCAAGGAAGCTTTGCCCGCCAGGCACTGAAAGACGGCATCACCATGCAGGACGTGCGCGGCTACAACCCTTACAAGTTCGGCATGGCTGGCGGCTCCGACTCCCACAACACCGGCAGTCCTTACCGCCAGGACAATTTCTACGGCGGTCACGCTCAGATCGACGGAACCCTCGACCGGCGCATGGCCGGGGTTATGGCGTTTGGCACGATTGACGTTCGCCTGGAGAATCCGGGCGGACTGACCGGCGTCTGGGCCGAGGAAAACACTCGCGCTTCCCTCTGGGACGCCATGTATCGCAAGGAAACCTTCGGCACCAGCGGCGTTCACATTAAGGTGCGCTTCTTCGGCGGATGGGGCTACAACAAGGACATCCTGAACGCCAGCGACTGGGTGCATCAGTCCTACGCCAACGGCGTTCCCATGGGCGCCGACCTGCCTCCCTTGAAGGGCACGGCTCCGACGTTCGTCGTCTGGGCGGTGAAAGACCCGACTTCCGCCAATCTCGACCGCATCCAGATCATCAAGGGCTGGACCAAGAACGGCCAGAGCTTCGAGAAGATTTTCGACGTGGTCTGGTCCGGCGACCGCAAGCCTGACAAGTGGTCGGGCCGGGTTCCGGCGATCAAGAGCACCGTGGACCTGGAGAAAGCCACCTACACCAACGACGTCGGTTCGACGGAACTGAAAACCGTCTGGACCGATCCCGAATTCGACTGCCAGCCTGCATGCGTTCTACTACGCCCGCGTGCTGGAAATCCCCACGCCGCGCTGGACCCTCATCCAGGCGGTCAAGGCCGGGCTTGACCCCGCCGGACGTGGTTCCGCTCACCGGACAGGAACGCGCCTGGTCTTCGCCTATCTGGTACACCCCGAGCGCCGATGCGCGCAAGAATGCGCCCGCCGGCATGACGGTGACCGACCTCAAGGCAAAGGGTGCAACCCAGTTGGGCGATGCGCAACTGAAGGCGCTGATCGTGGGCAAGGCCTTCTGGGTGCGCAACAACGCGACCGGTGAGCAGTTCAGCATCGCCTACACTGCCGAAGGCCAGAGCAACGTCTGGCATATCGGCAAGAACGTCACAACTCCCAGCTACTACGGCAACCCGGTTCGCGACGGCTACCAGGGAACCACCACTCCGTACAAGATCGAAGGCGGCAAAGTGGTGACAACGATTTCCCAGGATCCCTTTGCGGTCACGGTCTACAAACTGGGCGACACCTATTACGGCGCGCGCAGCAACGAATTCGGCTACGCCAACTACGAGATGATTCCGAGCCCGCAGTTCGTGCTCAATCCGCTGACCGCCACGCTCAACACCTTTTCGATCGAACTGGGCCTGAACGAACAGCAGAAACAGCAGATTCTCCCCTTCCTGCAGGACGAGGCAAAGCAACTGGGGGCGCTGAAGAAGAACACCTCGCTCAAGCCGCTGGAGAAGGTAGAGCAGTTGAAGCAAATCGGCAGCGCCATCGATGCCAAGATCACGCCTCTCCTCGATCCGGCAGCAGCAGAAGAAGTTCCAGGCCATGCGCGAAGAGAAGCGGCGGGAACTGATCGAGAAGATGGGGAGCGCGGCGATTCAGAAGGCGGAGACCAAGGTAAAGCAGGAGATGTAGAGCCAGAATTAAGAAAGACGTGCCTGGCGGATGCGCCGATTCGGGAAAGTGCGATGAAGAAGAACGTCCTGGCATTGGCGGCGTCCGCAGAAGCGGGTACGGGGCTGCTTCTGCTCGCGTACCCGCCGATCGTGGTTCGGCTGCTGTTTGGCGCAGAGATCAATGGTGCCGGCGTAATCATGAGCCGCCTCGCCGGCATCGCCCTGATCGGCCTCGGTGTCGCCTGCTGGCCGGGCAACTCTGCCTTCCAGCCGCTTAATGGCATGCTGACCTACAGCACGCTCGCCATGCTGTACCTTAGTTACATCGGCGTCCGCGGAGAAGCGGTTGGGGTGCTGTTGTGGCCGGCAGTTGTGGTCCATGCGATCCTCGTTGTTCTTCTCGTCCGCGCGCGATTCAAGGAACAACAAAGGCCGGCGGCATAAGTACCTGAACTGGTGATTTGCCACTCCTGGTTGGAGACCGTTGGTGAATGAAGTGTCCGTAGTTGCTGAGGCGCAGCCCGTGCTCCACGAAGCGCGGGCAGTATACAATCGTGCTGCTTCAAAAACTCTAGTCAGGACAAGCTGATGCGTCCGCCATTTCGCACGCGGCGCAGCAAAGGCCGCGGGTTTTGGGCGTCGGCGGAGGGCCTTGTGCGTACAACAACAAGAGCTTTTGTGCTCTTTTTTGCCTCAGCAACCTTGATTCTTCTTCTCTCGGCTTGTTCAACGAACAAATCCGAGGCCCCCGCCGCTACGCAGGGCGGGCAGTCGCAGTCAACGCAGACCACGGAGGCGAGGCCCGCGCGCAATCCGCTCAAGAACGCCTACTTCGGCGACCTGCATCTGCACAGCGGCTATTCCATGGACGCCTTTGCCTTCGGGACCCGCACCACGCCTGAGGATTCCTACAAATACGCGATGGGCGAGACGGTGGAGTACATGGGCAAGCCGCAAAAGCGAAATGCTCCGCTGGATTTTCTTGCCGTCACTGATCACGCCGAGTATCTGGGTGTAGTGCGCGACACGATTGATCCCAATGGCCCATTCGCGAAGTCCGAGTGGTACACCGTGATGACCAATCCTGATCCCAAGGTATCGGGCGAGGCCTTCAAGAAGCTCATCGGTTCCACGGTCGTCAACAAACCTCTGCCGGAATTCTCCGATCCCAAGCTGCTTCGCTCGTCATGGGAGAAATATGCGGCCATCTCCGACAAGTACTACAAGCCGGGAAAGTTCACGACATTTGTGGGATTTGAGTGGACGTCGGCGCCGCAGTTTCAGAACCTGCACCGCTGCGTGATCTTCGCCGACAAAGGGCCCGGCCATGCCCTACACCGCATTCGACTCGCTCGATCCGGAAGATCTATGGCGTTACCTGGAAGCGCAGCGCAAGCAGGGGCTGGACGTGATCGCCGTTCCCCACAACGGCAACGCCAGCAACGGCCTGATGTTCAGCACGCGCGACATGTCGGGCAAGCCGATTACCCGCGATTACGCTGAGCGCCGCATGGCCAACGAACCTCTGGCCGAGATTATTCAGGCCAAGGGTCAGACCGACACCAGCCCGGCGCTTTCCCCCACCGACGAGTTTGCCAATTTTGAGATGTGGCTTTATCTGATTGGGTCGGACAAGAAAGCAAACTCCGCAACCGGAAGCTATCTGCGTCAGGCTTATGGTGTAGGCCAGGAGCAGCAGGCGAAGCTGGGCGTAAATCCATTCAAATACGGCATCGAGGCAGGGACCGACTTCCACTCCGGCATTACATCCACCGAACCCAGCAACTATCCGGGCTCGCATGGCAACCAGGACAACGATCCTAAGACCGTGATCACGGCGACCTCGTCGGTTGGCGGCGAACCCCCGACCGCTCTCAGTTCCGGCGGACTCACGGGCGTCTGGGCAGAGGAGAACACCCGCGAGTCTATTTTCGCGGCCTTCAAACGGAAGGAGACCTTCGGCACGTCAGGAACCCGGATCAAAGTTCGCATGTTTGCTGGCTGGAATTATCCCAAGCGACATGACCAAGCAGGCCGATTGGGTGAAGGCTGCCTACGATGGTGGCGTGCCCATGGGCGGCGACCTCTCGGCGCCCTCAGCGGCTAGCGCTCCAACCTTCGTTGTTCACGCCGTCAAAGACCCCGAAAGCGGAAATCTCGATCGTGTCCAGATCATCAAGATCTCGACCAAGAACGGTAAGAGCCAGGAAAAGATTTACGACGTGGTCTGGAGCGGGGATCGCAAGCCCGATCCGAAAACCGGAAAGGTCCCGGCCGTCGGCAATACGGTTGACGTCAAGACTGCAACCTACACGAACTCGATCGGTTCGACCGAGCTGATCGGCGAGTGGACCGACCCCGCATTCGATCCCAAGGCGCACGCCACCTACTACGCCCGAGTGCTGGAGATTCCCACGCCGCGCTGGTCAACCTATTGGGCCGCCAAGCTGAACCTGCCGCCGAATCCGAACGTCGCGGCAACGGTACAGCAGCGAGCCTGGACGTCGCCGGTTTGGTACACGCCAGCGAAACCATAGGAGTTATTTTCTTGAATGAGTGAAGTTTCTGTAGGCGTCGTCGCGGATGAGCAGGATTCAACCCCGCAATCCAGAGCGAAGAGTTCCTTCCTCCCAGTTCTGAAGCGCTGGCTGCGCGAGCCGCTGCTGCACTTCCTGCTGATCGGGGTCGCGCTGTTCGCGGTTTACGCCTACACGCACCGTGGTCGAGGCGGAATCGAGTCGTCGAAGCAGATCGCCCTGAGCCTCGATGAACTCCGGCAGATGGACATGTACTTCGAGTCGCAATGGCATCGCCCGCCGACGCCCGCTGAGTTTCAAGCCATGGTGGAGGACAAGGTCCGCGAGGAGGTCCTGTATCGCGAGGCGCTGGCCATGGGCCTCGATAAAGACGACACCATTGTGAAGCGCCGCATGGCGCAGAAGATGCAGTTCCTGGCCGAAGATGTTGCCGCCGCTCACGAGCCATCCACCGCGGAGCTCAAGGCTTGGTTCGAGAAGAACAGCAGCAAGTTCGCCCTGCCCAGCCGCTACAGCTTCCGCCATCTCTATTTTTCCCCAGACAAGCGCGGAAAGAACGCGCAAGGCGATGCCGCAAAGGCACTGGCCAAAATCGCCGGTCAGCCCGAAGATTCTAAGCTCGCCGCTGCGTCCGGCGATTCGTTCATGTTCCAGGACTATTACGGTGACCGCACGCCGGAAGCCATCGCTAAGGAGTTCGGTCCGCAGTTTGCGGTTGCCCTTGAGAAGCTCAAACCCGGCTCGTGGCAGGGGCCGGTTGAATCGGGCTATGGCTGGCACCTGGTGTATGTCGACACTGTCATTCCCGGTCGCATTCCGGCGTTCGAGGAGATGGAGCCGGATGTAAAGACCGCCTGGCTCGGCGAGCAGAAGCAGCAAGCCTGGCAGAAGGCTTACGGGGAGATGCGTGCGAAGTACACCGTGCTTCTTCCCGCTCCTCCCGATAAGGGCGCTCCGCAGGCCCCGACGCCGCCGCCAGTCAAACAAGCTCCCGCTCCGTCGGGCGAGGCGCCGCTGTGACCTGCGTCCCCGTCCGCATGGCCTGGCTCGCGGCCGTGTTTGCTGCTTGCCGTTTCGGTCGCCTCGGCCCATGAGGCTCGTCCTGCCTATCTCGAGATCAAGGAGACGGCACCCGGACAGTTCAGCGTGCTCTGGCGCACGCCGGTCCTTGCAGGGATGCGCCTTCCGGTAGTGCTCAACCTTCCTGACGACGTAAAGAATATGCGGGAGCCCAACGTACAGGAGCTCGCGGACTCCTTCGTGGAGCGACGCTGGATTGATGCTGGTGCCAATGGACTTGCCGGCAAGCGCATCGAGTTTCCGGGGCTGCAATTCACCATCACCGACGTGCTGGTGCGCGTCGAGCTGCTTGACGGCAGGAAGTGGACGACCATCATCCATCCGTCGCAGCCTTGGGTTGAAATTGCCGCTTCGCAAACTTGGATCGGTGTGGCGGGCACCTACATCGTCCAGGGAATCCGGCATATTCTTTTCGGCGCTGACCACATGCTGTTCGTGCTGGGGTTGCTGCTGATCGTCGAAAACCGATGGATGCTGCTGAAAACCGTGACCGCCTTCACCGTGGCGCACAGCATTACTCTGGCGATCGCAACCCTGGGCTATGCTGAGGTCCCAGTTCTTCCGCTGAATGCTGCGATTGCGTTGAGCATCCTATTTCTCGGGCCGGAGATCGTTCGCTCCTGGCGCGGCGAGACCAGCTTCACGATTCGTCACCCTTGGGTCGTTGCCTTCGCCTTTGGACTGCTGCACGGCTTTGGTTTCGCCAGCGCGCTGACCAGCGCCGGACTTCCACGTCATGAACTGCCACTGGCTCTGGTGAGTTTCAACGTCGGCGTAGAACTCGGGCAACTCGGCTTCATCGCGCTCATTTTGGCGCTCGAACGGTCGTTCCGCATACTCGAAGTGCGTTGGCCGCGTTGGGCGCAGGCCCTCCCTGGATATACCGTAGGATCGCTCGGCGCGTTTTGGACCGTGCAAAGAGTAGCCTTGCTCTTTGGAGGCGGGCGATGAACACGGCGCGGCGGCGCAATTTGTTCCGGGCGATGACGGTGGCTATGGTTGTCGTCCTGTGCGCTGACTCTGCCTTTGCCCACCCCCAGAAAGGCGAAGCCGTGGGATTCCTCACCGGCTTTCGACATCCGATATCGGGACTCGATCACGTACTGGCGATGGTTGCAGTCGGTCTGTGGGGAGCGCAACTCGGTTCTCCAGCGATTTGGGTCCTGCCCGTCGCGTTTCCGATGGTGATGGCATTCGGCGGAATGCTGGGACTAATGGGCGTGCCGCTGCCGGGAATCGAATATGGTATCGCCCTCTCGGCTCTCCTTCTCGGTGCTGTCGTGATGTTTGAAATTCGCCCGCCGCTGGGTATCGCGGCGGCACTGGTTGGCTTCTTCGCCATATTCCACGGGCATGCGCACGGTACCGAACTGCCGCCCGGCCAAAGCGCTCTGCTCTACAGCATTGGATTTGTCATGGCAACAGGATGTCTCCACGCACTAGGGATCGGCATTGGAACGGTTCACCGATGGGCGTGGGGACAGAGGCTGCTGCGGGTCGCCGGAGGATTGGTAGCTGTGGGTGGTGCGTTCTTTATGTGGAAGGCGATCGCATGAAACATGCGAGCCAATCTCGTCTGCCGCTTTACGCCTTTGTTGTCTTTGCGCTGATGATGGTCGCGCTCCCCGCCGAGGCCCACCTCAACTCCACCGGTATGGGGCCGTTCTACGACGGACTGATTCACTTCCTTATGAGCCCGGAGGACATTGTTCCGGTGCTCGCTCTGGCGCTACTGGCTGGACTGCGCGGGGCCAGTTACGGTCGGCGGGCGTTGTTCACTCTTCCGGTTGCTTGGCTGCTCGGCGGTCTCGCCGGACTAAGTGCGATGACCGCGACGCCCCATCCGTTTGTCGCGGCCGCTTGGTTTCTCTTGCTCGGAGGATTGCTCGCCGCCGACGCGAAAGTCTCATTGCGCGTGACTACCGCTCTTGCCGCGCTACTGGGCGTTTATCACGGATACTTGAACGGAGCCGGCATGGGGCAGTTCGACACTGCTGCGGTAGCGCTTCTCGGACTGGTGTTCGCCGTGTTCGTCCTGATCGCGCTCGCTGCAGCATTCGTGGTTCGGCTTCGCGCGCACTGGGCCCGAATTGCCGTGCGCGTCGCCGGAAGCTGGATCGCCGCCAGCGGTCTCTTGCTGCTCGGTTGGGCAGTTCGAACACGCTAGGTCGCGAGCACCTTCGGTGACGGCAGTCACTGACCAATACCCAGCCAACTCGTCAATATAGAATCAATGGGCGTCGCACGCTTCCGGGAACCTCTGATCATGAAACACTGCCTCGCGCTACCGCGATTGTTGCTATTGCTACTGGCTCTGGCTGCTGTTCTCGTAGCATCCGGATGCACAAACAAAGAGCGGGGTTCCGCGGGAAGCGGCTCCGGGGGGCGTCCACCGGCCCCCGTGGTCGTGGCAAGTGTGGAGCAGCGAGATATCCCGGTTCAGATCAAGGCCATCGGCAACGTTGAAGCGTATCAGACCGTGCAGATCAGGTCCCAAGTCAACGGTCAGATCCAGAAGATCTTCTTCAAAGAAGGGGAGGACGTGCGCCAGGGCCAGCAGTTGTTTCAGCTGGACAAACGGCCTTTTCAGGCGGACCTGGAAAAAGCGCTTGGGCAGATGAAGCACGATCAAGCGCAAGCGGAGAATTCCCGGATCCAGGCCGAGCGCTATTCGGGCCTGGAAAAACAAGGCATAGTCTCCCATGAACTGGCTGGCCAACTGGGTGCCCAGGCAAAAGCCGATGCATCCGCGGTGGAGGCAGACAAAGCCGCCGTTGACGCTGCTCGCGTGCAACTGCAGTACACCGATATCGTGGCTCCCATCAACGCACGCGCGGGAGCATTGATGATCAATCTGGGCAATCTGGTGAAGGCGAACGACACGCCGTACCTGGTGCAGTTGAACCAAGTCACTCCGATCTACGTCACCTTTTTTGTGCCCGAGTCGAATCTCGATCGGGTGCGACAGCATTTTTCCACGGGACAGCTCAAAGTTCTGGCTTATCCCAAGGGGCAATCGGATGGTCCGGCAGAGGGCCGCTTGACCTTCATTGACAACGGAGTGGACACAACGACCGGCATGTTCAAGCTGAAAGCCACTTTTGCCAATCAGGACCGGCGGCTGTGGCCCGGGCAATTCGTAGATGTTGCGCTGGAACTCTCAATGCAGAGGAATGCCGTCGTTGTGCCGACAAAGGCAATTCAAACTGGCCAACAAGGTGAATACGTATATGTCGTCAGGGCGGACAGCACGGCCGAGTCGCGCCCGGTGAAGACGGTGGGGATGTACCAGAATCTGACTGTGGTTTCGGAGGGATTGAACGCCGGCGAACAGGTGATTGTGAACGGCCAGTTGCGCGTCGCTCCGAACGCAAAAGTGGTAGTGCAAAGCGTCATGCCCGGAGCGGAAACAAAGTCGGCTGCCGCTGGCGGCGCTGCCGGGGGCGGACTGTGAACATCTCCGAGATCTTCATCAAGCGGCCCATCATGACCACGCTGGTGATGGCCGCCATTTTGATCTTCGGCATCTTCGCCTATCAACTGCTGCCCGTCAGCGACCTGCCGAACGTGGATTTTCCTACCATTCTGGTGAGCGCCTCTCTTCCCGGCGCGAGTCCGGACACGATGGCTTCTTCCGTCGCCACCCCGCTGGAGAAGCAGTTCTCGACCATTGCCGGCATCGACTCGATGACGTCCACGAATTCTCTGGGCCAAACCAACATCACCATTCAGTTCACCCTCAGCCGGAGCCTTGATGGAGCTGCCTTGGACGTGCAGGCAGCCATCACAGCCGCGGGCGGTCAATTGCCGCCGCAGATGCCCACGCCACCGACCTTCCAGAAAGTGAATCCCGCCGATTCGCCCATCCTTTATCTGGCGTTGGGTTCGCCGACGATGAAGCTGTCCGACATCGATGAGGCCGCAGAGACCACCATTGCCCAGAACATTTCCATGGTGAATGGAGTGGCCCAGGTCGTGGTGTACGGAGCGCAGAAATACGCAATGCGAGCGCAGCTCGATCCGAGTGCTCTGGCTTCGCGCCAGATCGGGATCGACGACGTCAGCGCAGCGCTGCAATCGGGCAACACCAATCTTCCCACGGGCACACTCTATGGACAGAACCATACGTTCACAATCCTGTCCAACGGGCAGCGGATGAACGCTCAGCAGTTCGGGCCGATGGTGGTCGCCTATCGGAATGGCTCCCCGGTTCGCCTGAACGAACTCGGCCGAGTGATTGACAGCGTACAGAACGACAAGACCGCGAGCTGGTTTAACGGGACCCGCGCTATTGTGCTGGCCATTCAAAAACAGCCGGGGACCAACACCGTTGCGGTAGTCGACAGTATCAGGAAGCTGTTGCCGAGGCTGGAAGAACATATTCCGGCCGCAGTCCGAATCGATACACTTTACGACCGCTCCGTCTCCATTCGCGCATCGGTCAACGATGTGAAGTTCACGCTCCTGCTGACCATTGCTCTGGTCATCATGGTGATCTTCCTCTTCCTGCGGAACGTTTCCGCCACCATCATCCCGTCTCTCGCCCTGCCGATGTCCATCGTCGGTACCTTCTCGGCGATGTATCTGCTGGGCTATAGCGTCGACAATCTTTCGTTAATGGCACTGACCTTATCGGTCGGATTCGTCGTGGACGACGCCATCGTCATGTTGGAGAACATTGTCCGCCACATGGAGATGGGCAAAACACCGCTGCAGGCCGCGATGGATGGCGCCGGTGAGATTGGCTTCACCATTCTTTCCATGACGCTGTCACTGGCGGCGGTCTTTATTCCGCTCTTGTTCATGGGGGGAATCATTGGGCGTTTACTGCATGAATTCGCGGTCACGATCGGCGCTGCGATTCTGGTCTCGGGATTCGTATCACTAACGCTGACCCCGATGCTCTGCAGCAGGTTCCTTCGCCACCAGGAGGCGTCGAGCCACGGACGGCTCTTCAACTTGGGCGAGCGGGCCTTCGTTGCCTGGTTGCGCGGTTACAACCGCAGCCTGAAGGCAGTCTTGCGGCACAAGTTCGCAACTCTGATGGTCTCTTTCGTTTTGATCGCGCTTACCTTTTATCTCTATACGATCTCGAAGACCGGCTTTATTCCGGACGAAGATCAAGGCCTGGTCTTCGCGTTCACCGAAGCGCAACAGGGAATTGCCTTTCAGGACATGATGCAATTGCAGCAAAAGGTCGCCGATGTTGTGCGGTTCGATCCCAGCGTCATGAACACCATGTCTTCCATCGGTAATCCCATCAATCAGGGTCGCATCTTCTTTCGGCTGAAGGACAAGAAGGATCGCGTCAACCACATGAGCGCGATGGAGGTGATTCAGGAACTTCGTCCGAAGGTCTCGCAGATTCCCGGCCTGAATGTGTTCATGCAAATTCCGCCGACCATCCGCATCGGCGGATCTCTGACCAAGTCGCAATATCAGTACACGCTGCAATCGCCCGACACCGCGGAACTTTACCAGGATGCGCCCAAACTGGAGAGTGCCCTCCGCGCACTGCCGCAGTTGCAGGACGTGACCAGCGACCTGCAGGTGAGCAACCCGCAGCTCACCGTGGAAGTTGACCACGACAAAGCTTACGCACTTGGATTGACGCCGGCCCAGGTTTCCGATGCTCTCTATTCCGCGTACGGCACCCGCCAGATCAGCACGATCTATACGCCCAACAATGAGTACTACGTCATCATCGAATTGTTGCCGGAATTCCAGAACAATCCTGACAAGCTCTCTCTTCTGTATGTCCGTTCCAGCGCAGGGAAGATGATTCCCCTCGACACCGTCGCGAAACTGGTACCTTCGGTTGGTCCTCTGACGGTAAATCACCTGGGCCAACTGCCGGCCGCCACCATCAGCTTCAACCTCAAGCCCGGCACGGCTCTGGGAGATGCGACCAAACTGGTCGAGCGGGAGGCAGATCGAGTGCTCCCCGGAGATATCCAACGCACGTTTCAGGGGACGGCTCAAGCTTTCCGCAACTCGTTCACCGGCATGGGCCTGTTGCTGCTAGGGGCGATTCTGGTGATCTACATCATTCTCGGAATTCTTTATGAGAGCTTCATTCATCCCCTGACAATTCTTTCCGGTTTGCCTTCCGCCGGCGTCGGCGCGCTCCTCACTCTCAAGCTCTTTCACCAGGAACTGAATCTCTACTCGTTCGTGGGGATCATCATGCTGATTGGAATCGTGAAGAAGAATGCCATCATGATGATTGACTTCGCCCTGGAGGCAGAGAGGACGGAGGGCAAGAGCCCGGAGGAATCCATCTATGAGGGCGCGCTCATCCGGTTCCGTCCCATCATGATGACGACCATGGCGGCCCTGATGGGAACCCTGCCTATCGCAATTGGCTTTGGCGCCGGCGCAGACTCGCGGCGAGGCTTGGGCTTGGCGGTGGTTGGCGGTCTGCTCTTTTCGCAAATCGTAACCCTCTATATCACGCCGGTTTACTACGTGTATCTCGATAAGCTACAGGCAAAGTTCCGGAAGCGGCCTGGCGGACCAAAGGCTAAAGCCGTAATGGAGGACAGGCTCAACGAGGTTGTCTTGGTGGGACACGACCACTAAGAATTCGCACCTATCTTCGAAGGTTCGTCGAAACTCTTTTTCTGAACGGCTAATCTTTGAGCTTCATCGGGCGGCCCTTGAGGAGCCGCCCGCTGGGTTGAGTGGTTGGACTATTGGCCTTCGTGCGCTTTGATCATTTGCTGGATTTGGCGCTTGACCGCCTCCAGGTTGAAGCTGGCCGGTTCCTGCATGGGAGGATATTCGATCGCCGTCTGCGCGAGTTTAGCTACCGCCTGCTGCACGTTGACGAAACGCCAGAACTCGCGCGCGAAGAAATCATTCCCGTAGCCAAACGCCCCGTTGAGGGGAGTTTCGCCACGGATCATCGAGGTGCGCTCGAAGGGGTCCTGACGCAGGTTGGTGATTGATGGCATGTCTGTCGTGACCTTCTCTCCCGGCCAGCCGTACGGCTGTTGGAGGAACGTGTACTTGAAATCGTCGATCCGAATTGAGCCGAGCATCGGGCCGGCGAAGTAGAAGAGTTCGTGACGAGCGGAGGGTCCTTTACCTTCCAGCAGCGCCAACTGGTTGTAGCCGTCGAGGTGGTTCTTGTAGGTGCGGTCGCCGAGCTTCGCCCCTTCAGGAGCTGTTCGGTGATGTTGGGGTTCCCGGCAGCGGCCGCCAGCGTGGGTAACCAGTCGAGGCCGGAGATGATACCGTTCTCCACTGATCCCGGCTTCACGTGCCCCGGCCAACGGATGATGGCGGGCACGCGGAAGCCACCTTCAAAGCTGGTGCCCTTCGTGCCCTTGAACGGCGTCTGGCCACCGTCCGGCCAGGTGAACACTTCCGCCCCGTTGTCGGTGGTGAAGATCACGATGGTGTTGTCAGCCTCGCCGATGTCCTCCAGGTGCTTCAGGATCTCGCCGATGCAGTCGTCCATCTGGGCCATGCCGGCTTCTTCGACGTTGTAGTTGGTCCCGTCATTCATCATCGCCTGGTACTTGGGCGGGAGGTAGGTGAAGACATGCATGCGGGTGGTGTTGTGCCAGATGAAGAACGGCTTGCCGTCCTTCTTGGCCTTGTCCATGAAGCCCGTGGTGTTCTTGACCAGCACTTCGTCAAAGGTCTCCATGTCGTACTTGGCCGGACGGCCCTTCTGCCAGTTCTGCATGCCCTCCATATTGGGGAACGGCGGCAAGCGGGCCCTCGTCCACAATCTTCTGTTTTCCTATGGGCCCCCACCGTGGTTGCGAGGTCGCGTCATCGGTGTCGGTTGCCCAACAATGGGTCAGATTGCGCGGCCCGGTCTTGTCGATCCAGTCCTGCGGGTAGTCGAACCAGTAAGGGTCGGACATGGCGTCGAGGTGATAGAGGTAGCCGAAGAACTCGTCAAAGCCGTGCACGCACGGCAGGAACTTGTTCAGGTCGCCGAGATGGTTCTTGCCGAACTGCCCGGTTTCATAGCCCAGCGATTTCAGAACCGTCGCAAGCGTAACCGCCTGCGCCGGTATCCCTACGTCAGCCCCGGCCTGGCCCACGGTCGTCATACCCGTGCGAAGCGGTATCTCGCCGGTGATGAAGTTGGCGCGACCTGCCGTGCAGCTCGCCTCGGCATAGTAATCGGTGAACATCATGCCCTGCGCGGCAAGTTTGTCGAGGTTCGGCGTCTTGCCCGACATGATGCCACGGTGATAAGCACCGATGTTGAACCAGCCCACGTCGTCGCCCATGATGACCAGAATGTTAGGCGGCTTAGCGTTGGCTGCTTGCGCCTGTGCGGTCACACCGCCGCTCGTGAGGAAACCCGAGACGGCAAGCGCGCTCAGCATCAGTCTTCGAACTCCTGCATCAATATTCATAATCTCTCCAAGTTCTTGGGTTGGCTGCCGGATCGTTCCTCCGTGGGAACGCCGAACAGAATTTCTCTTCCCGTTAAAGACAAAGGTAACTGCGACTTAGGCGACGAATCGAGGCAAACTCAACGCCATCCTCATTTTGCGTTGTGCGGGTATCGCGGATTATAGAAAACGAGGGCTGAAATATCTAGCAAAATTCCTACACGACGAAATTCTTAACGTCACTTTAATATTTCAACGCCAACTCGCCGCCACTTTCGTGGGGTCATGCGGTTGCGCAGCCCTTCGTTTTCGCCGCGACGGATCCGGCCCTGGCGGGAGGGTCCTATTTTTCAGACTGTCCCCGCTTTGAAAAAGAGAGCGCGGAACTTGTCCTCACCCAGCACCCGCCGAAATTCCCGGAACGCAAAAAGGGGGATGAAGGTGCAAAACACTACGATACTGCGGCCGAGCAGTTCATCCACGCTATCTCGCGGGTGGCTCCTGAAATGTCGGCTCCATGCAGGAGGCGCTTGATCCCACTTCTTCGACAACATGGAATCCGAACACCAGCAGGCCGAATAGAAGAGCCTTCCGAAATTGCCGAGAGAAGAGCGCTCTACCTCGTACTTCCTGCCGACCTTCCGTATTCGCCGATCATGATGACCTTGGTAATCACCAGCGCATTGATTAGCGCAAAGGTATAGTTCCAGTACTTGACATGGAATTCGTCCAGCAGAAGCATGTTGTAGGTCACAAGAGCGCAAAAGAAGAAGGCCAGGTACAGGCAAATGCACTCCAACTCCCGAAACTCGTGCATGGCCTTCCGCTTCAGCTCGGCTCTTTCGGCAGCACTCTTAGTCATCGCCCTTTCTCCGAGAGTTGATCTCCGCACGATCCGCCGGATCCCAGCCTAGCCATCAGCTCGCGGGCAGTCCCTTCGCTTTCTCCCGAATCTGCCGCTGCTCGATCGCCAGCTTGTAGGCGACGTAATACTTGTCGATATTGGAAACGTAGGTGACCGTCTCCTGCCCAATGTCTTTGGCCGCAACCAGTTCCACATTGCCGAACCAGACGTCCGGGTCTAGGCCCATATCGGCTGCCTGCTTGCGGAGCCTCACGATGCGATTCGGCCCGGCGTTGTAGCTGGCGAAGACGAACAACGTTTTGTTTAGCGGAGTGATCTTCGGATCATTGAAATAGGTGTCGTCAATGTTGCGCAGCATCTTGACCCCGGGCGTGAATATTGCCGTCAGCCGTATTCACATTCGGGATATTGATGGGAGAGGCGGCCGCATTCTTAGGTATCACCTGCATTATGCCCACCGCGCCGCTGGGGTTCTTCCTGCTCTGATCCAGCAGAGATTCCTGATAGCCCTGGGCTGCAATCATCAGGTAGTCGAAGTTGTACTCCCCTGCATATTTCTGACAAAGCTCGAGGTTCGCCTGAAACTTTTTCATCTCCTCCGCTGAGGTTGAATTGGTGACCCACTTGGTATTTTGCAGATAGCGACGTAGCAGAGTATTGCCGAAGAGACGTTCCCACGGCATGCGACGCAATAAATTCGTTCACCAATTGCTTCAATTGCGGGTTGTTCTTGCGCATGACCCACGCCAGTTGCCCGCCGCTCGCAATCACCAGGTTTCAGGATGCGGTTGAATGTGAGTGAGCACCTGCGACCAGAGGGCAGCCCGTTGTTTGGTCGTAACCGTCGCCGGGATCAATCCGGCGTTCACCATCTGCACCAGATCGTCGTCCATTAAGTTCTTGTCTGCCGCCTTGATGAGGATCGGCGTCTTGCCGTCCTTTTTGAGCCCCTCGTTCGCCTTTTGCAGGTTTTCGTAATAGGTGGTTAGGGGATTGGCGTACACCTCTTTCCCACCCAGGTCGGCGAGGCTTGGAGACCGGGCCAAAATTCGGTCCGGTGACGATGATCTGGGTTACGTCGGTCATGATCGGAGTCGAGAAGGCAACCCGCTTTTCACGGTCGGGTGTGATCACAACTCCGTAGGCGATCAGAGTCCCCACGCCTTCCGTTGAGGGCTGCCTCAATCTGATCGGCTCGCATGGGAATGAATGTGACCTTGACGTTCAACGTGCCCGTCTTCAGCTTCTGG
>CAVXDA010000002.1:0-114818 GCA_963760415.1 uncultured Acidobacteriaceae bacterium
CGCCGAGCCACGGCAAGCCCCGCGCTGCTTTACGATCCGCAGGCGCGGGGACAGAGGCGTATCGCAAGCTGGCGGAGGAGATCATGGCGAGGGTGGAAGCAGGTGGAAGCGAGGGGTAACTAGTGGCTAGTGGCTAGTGGCTAGATTAGACGCTAGTCCCACGTAGTGGGATGCGCCTACATTGTGGGATATGAGATAAGGAAGCCCCGCAAGGGGCGGCTCAGTTTAGCCCGCAGCACCCTTCGGCTGCGCTCAGGGCAGGCAGGCTACACCAAGGTGGAGTGCTGGGTAGGGCGGGAAAAGACAAGATCGAGTCCCTTCAGGGACGGCACTAGCCAATCACGTGCATTCTTGTGTGCCGTCCCCGGGGGACTCCTAGATACTTGGGCACTGTCCCAGGACTTACGTCCTGGGCTAAGGTTGTGACGCCCTTCGGGCTCCGGATCGCAGCGCAGGAATTGATTATGAAATATAGCGTCTTCGACTCGCGGTCGCAAAGGCGACGACCGCTCGCTCAGGATGACACACGTGGTGATGTTGGCTTTTGCTAGTTGCTATTTGCTAATTGCTCGTTACTAAGGATTTTCCTATGACTGAAAAGCGCAAAGTTCTGGGACGCGGGCTGGAGTCGCTACTGCCGCCGCGGCCGTTCTCACATGTTCCTTCCACCCTCTCGCCAAAACCAGGCGAGACGGGTGTGGCACCCGCGGGCGAACAAGGTGATGCGCCCGGCGCGGGCGATCACGGCGCCGATGCGGCTGCGGCAGGGGCTGTCGCCCAGACCGCGCTACTGCCGGGTGAAGTCGTGCAGGAGCTGGCGCTGGCGCAGCTCGATCCCGATCCCTTATCCAGACGCGCGCGACCATGGACGAGGCGGCGCTGGCGGAGCTGCGCGAATCCATTGGCGCGATGGGCGTGATCGAGCCCATCATTGTGCGGCCGAACGCTGAGGCGGAGGGGCGCTATCAGGTCATCGCCGGGGCGCGCCGGGGCCCAGGCGTTGACGCTGTGCGGCAAGGAGAAGATTCCGGCCATCGTGCGCCAGGTTTCGAACCAGCAAGCCATGGTGATGACGCTGGTGGAGAACCTGCAGCGCGAAGACCTGAACCAGATCGACCAGGCGCGCTCCTATCAGCGGCTGTCGCAGGAGTTCGGCCTGACCCAGGATGAGGTCGCCAAGTACACCGGCAAGGAGCGGTCGATCGCCAACTATATGCGCCTGCTGCGGCTGCCGGAAGAGGTGCAGAAACTGCTGGCGAGGGACATCCTGGCCACCATGGGCCACGCCAAGGTGCTGCTGACTATCGCGGAGAGCGCGCCGGAAAATCATCGTGCGGGCGGCGGTCAAGGCGATTGGGCTCACGGTGCGGCAGACCGAGGCGTTGGTGGCCGACCTGACCCAAATCCTGCCCAAGGCCAAGAAGGAGCGCATTGTCGATCCCAACGTGCGTGAGGCGGAGCAGACGCTGCAGCGCGCGCTGGGGGTGCGGGTGATGATCAACGACCGCAAGGGCAAGGGAAGATCGTGCTGCAGTACAAGTCGCTGGAGGACTTTGACCGCATTGTCGAGGCGGTGACCAGGCCGTGAGGTTATGATTTGGTCAACGAGGGCAAACCGTGATATTCCATGTCTCTCTGGCTGGAAGCTGCCGAGGACGGCTGGATCGTGGCCACATGTCCGGCCCTCCCGGGGTGCGTCCTACAGGGCCGTGACGAGAAGGAAGCCCTGGAAAACATCAAAGAAGCCATCACCGCCTGGCTGTGGGCGGAAGATCAGAAGGCCGTCCGCTCCATGCCCGCCGAGCAAACTCCCATCGTGGTAGCTGTCTGAAGGTTTGAGGCCCCCGCCTAGATACGTACTCGTTCGACCGCATTGTCGGGGCGGTGACCGGGGCGTAAGGTTATAATCCACCCATGAAGCAACTGACTCTGCCGATCGTGATTGAAAGCGACGCGGACGGATACTTCGTATCTTGCCCGGCGCTGCAAGGGTGCTACAGCCAGGGTGAAAGCTACGAGGAGGCGGTGGCAAATATCAAGGACGCGATCCGGCTGCACGTGGAGGATCGGCTCGCCGACGGCGAAGAAATTCCTGAACATGTCTCGGTCAGCTTGTCGACGGTTGACGTCGCCGTCTGATGACCAAGCTTCCCCGCCTCACCGCTCGTCAGATCATCTCCGTACTGCAGAAGAGCGGATTCTCGCAAGGCAAAGCGGAAGCCACATGATCTACAAGAACGCCGCCGGTAAGGTTCTGCAAAATATTCTCCGCGACGCGACCGGTAGCCTTCAGCAACTGGAGGAGTTCCTCGACCGGCAAGGCTCTCGCGTCCCATCCCGGAGTCGCTTGGCTGATAAACCCTGATAAACTCGGGCCGTACCCTGGGGAGGGCCCTATGCGGATGTTGAGCGAGAGAAATGCAAGACCGTGGTTGCGCCGGATATCCGTCCTGGCGGCGATCGCAGGATGTCTCTTGCTCGCAGGCTGCGGGTCGAGCAATTCGACCCCTCCGCCACCACCACCTCCTCCGTCGCCGCTGGGCCACGCCTACGTCACCACGGCCAACAACCTGCTCGCCTACGCGATCACGACCAGCAACGGCGGCTTGACCGGCATGACCTCTCCGGCGGGCGCGTCCGGAGGGACGGCCGTCACCAGCAATGCGCCGAAGAACCTGGTTTATTCCCTGAGTCCGGGCGGCCAGATCTCCGGTTACACCCTCAACCGCAGCGATGGCAGCCTGACCGCCATCGCAGGATCGCCGTGGGGGAGGCGCGGGGGTGGGCGTCGCCTTCCTCACCGTGGATGCAGCGGGGCAGTACCTGTTTGTGCCGGCGATGCACGACCTGGTCGTCGTGCCCTACACTATCGGCGCGGCGGGTGCGCTCACGATTGGGCTGCAGGTCGCTACCCCGAAGGCGCCGCTGACGGCGACCGTTGATCCGCCAGCCCATTTTCTCTACGTGCCCATGGGAACGACCGGCACGGAGCTGTTTCAAATCGTGAATGGCGCGCTGGTTGACATCGGGACGATCCCGCCGCAGGGACTGGGCGGAGCGCTGTCCGTCGCCATCACGCCGGCCGACACATTCGCTTATATCTCCGACGGCGTCAGCGGCGTGGCAGCTTATTCCATCAACGCGACCACCGGCGAACTCACGCCGCTGGCCGGTTCGCCGTTCGCGGCAGGCGTGGGAAGCTCGGCGCTGGCCATGACGCCGAACGGCAAATTCCTCTACGTCGCCACCACGCCGGGACTGGCCGGATTCTCCATCAACGCCGACGGGTCGCTGACGTCCCTGGGCAGCCCGTTAACCTTCCCCACGCCGCCGTTGGCCATGAGCATCGAGCCGTCGGGCGAGCGTCCCGGTATGCGACGATAACGATCCACTGGGTGTCCATCTTCCAGATCAACGCTACCACCGGCGTCTTGTCAGTACAGCCCGGCATCACGACTCCGGCGGTGCCGACCGGGATTACGACGACGCCGTAGGTCGGTTGTGCGTCGAGCCATGAAACCTTCGCGTTCATTGCGGCGTCCCTGAGGACGCCCTGATACATAGACCTCTTCCTATGACTGCTGAAGGATCAGGGTGCGAAGTAGCTGGAGATATCCAGGATCAGTTGGGTAATGCCCGAGGCGTAGGCGTCCACCTTGCCGTTGGTTGTCGGCACGATCGCCATGTTCGAAGTGATCGCCCCGTTGATGGCATTCAGTGTCGAGACCAGCGGCCGGCCTTGCCGTCTGGCTGATAAGGTCAAGTAGCCGAGCACCCCGCTGGGCACCACCGTTGCGTTGAGCACGTATCCTTGGGCCGTGCTGGGGGCGCGAACACTGTCCACGACATCCACCGGAGGACTCGAGCTCTTTGCTGAACGGCTGTCCGTTGCCAATCTTGCGCGTGTTCATTACCCGGCACGGCGCCACCGGATACAGCGATAGCCCGCCTTGCCCCGGCGCCGCGAAGTAGCCATTGATGTCAATCACCAGGTCGGTGTCGTTGCTCGGGTAGACGGAGATCTCTCCATTGAAGATGCCTCTCCGGAAACGATGGCCGCATTGGCCACGATGGTTCCGGTCAGGTTGTTCAGCGTGGAAACATTGGGCAGCGGCTGCCCCGTCGCGTATACCGTCAGGTACCCCAGCGGGTACCCTAGGGTTGGGTAAGGTACCGCGGTGAAGTTAAACGAATAGGCTGCGGCGTTGACACCCGACGGAATGCAACTGCTCTCCAGCACCGGAAATCGCGGTCCAGTCCACCCTTCAAGTAGGGCCCGCCCAAGTCGCCGTTCGGGTTGCGGGTGTCGGCCACCCGGCACGGCGTCAGCGGGTAGAACTGCGAACCGCTTTCCCCCGCGTTGGCTCGAAGTAGCCATCGATGTCAAGCACCACGTCGGTCGTGTTGGTGACGAACACGCTGACCGCGCCCTGGTTCCCGCTGGCACAATCGCCGCGTTGGCCTTGATGCGGCCATCGAGCGAGTTCATGGTCGAGACCACAGGCTGGTCTTCGCCCGTGGGCCAGATGGTGAGATAGGCCAGCGGCCCAGGTGGAACCACCGTGACGTTCAGCGAATAGGCCGCGGCGGTTGAGGGAATGTTGCAGTCTTTATTGTCAGGAATGGTAAAGCTCCGGAAGGTGCCCGACCCTGAATCGGAGGGCCTCCGAATTCGCCGTCCGGGTTTCGCGTATCCGCGATACGGCAGGGAGTGGTAGCAATGAACTGCAGCGCTCCATTTCCTGCAAATATGGCGTTCACTGACAAGGATTGCGCCATCGTGACTGTGCAGGAACCAGTACCGCTGCACGCACCGGTCCACGCGGCAAAAGTCCAACCCTGGGCCGGCGCGGCATTCAACGTCACCTGCGTATTGCTGGGGTAGGAGTGGCTGCAGGTACCAGGGCAGTTAATGAAGCCGTCGGTGCTGGCGACTGTTCCGTCGCCGGTGGTGGAAACCGTCAGAGTGTAGTCAGGAACGAATGTCGCGCCCACGGTCAGGTTTTGTGTCATGGTCACGACACACGAGCCAGTGCCACTGCAGGCGCCGCTCCAGCCAGAAAATGTCCATCCCTGGGCGGGTGTGGCGTTCAGCGTTACCTGGGTATTGCTGAGATAGGAGTGGCTGCAGGTACCCGGGCAGTTGATGAAGCCGTCGGTGCTGGCGACGGTTCCATCGCCGGTGGCAGACGCCGTCAGGGTGTAGGAGAGTTGAGTGAACGTGGCGCCCACGGTCAGGTTTTGTGTCATGGTCACGACACACGAGCCAGTGCCACTGCAGGCGCCGCTCCAGCCCGTGAATGCCCATCCCTGGGCGGGTGTGGCATTCAGCGTTACCTGCGTGTTGCTGGGATAAGAGTGGCTGCAGGTGCCGGGACAGCTTATGAAGCCGTCAGTGCTGGTGACGGTTCCGTTGCCGGTGGTGGAAACCGTTAGAGTGTAGGCCGGAGTGAACGTAGCGCTCACGGACAGGTTCTGGGTCATGGTCACGACACAGGAGCCTGTGCCAGTGCAAGCTCCGCTCCAGCCCGTGAATGCCCAACCCTGGGCAGGTGTGGCATTCAGCGTTACCTGCGTGTTGCCAGGATATGGGTAATAGCAGGTGCCGGGACAATTGATGGATCCATCAGTGCTGGTGACCGTGCCACTACCGGTCGGCGATAGCGATACGTTCAGATAGTAGGAGCCAGAAACTGCCCCGGCGACAACAGTAACGGTATCATCCGGAGAATTGGCTACATAAACCGTGTTGGTGACATCGTTGACTGCTTCAGCCACTGGGCGGTTACCGGCGTTGAGGTGCACCGTAGAATTGGTGGCTCCGTCGATCGTCGTCAAGTTGTCGCTGCCGATGTCGGTAACGTAGATCTGGTTGGTCACTGAATTCACCGCCACGGCCCAAGGTCCGGTGCCAACGATTACGGTAGCAGTGGAAAGTGTCGTTCCGTCTAGCACCGTAACCGTATCGCCGCCATTGGAGACCCCAGTGTTGGCGACATAGATCTTGTTGGTAACCGAGTCGACCGCCGCGAAAGTGGGCTTCAGCCCGACATTAACGCTTGTGGTTTTGTTGGTGGCCCCGTCGATCACTGTGACCGTCCCAACACTGTTGCAGAGCGGGTCATTACCGCAGGTATTTACAACGTAGACCTTGTTGGTAACCGAGTCGACCGCCGCGGAATAGGGGTCAAACCCGACGTTTACCGTTTGGGTCTCATTGGTCGCGCCGTCGATCACCGTCACATTGGCGCTGCCGAAGTCGATAACGTAGATTTGGTTGGTCACCGAGTTGACCGCCACGGCATCGGGCCCGTTGCCCACGTTGACTGGCGTGGGGTTGTTAGTGACTCCGTCGATGACCGTTACCGTCCCAGCACTGCCGCAGGTGGGATCGTTCCCGCACTGGTTTGTAACGTAGATTTTGTTGGTCACAGAGTTGACCGCGATGCCCTGGGGTGTGTACCCAACACTCACGGTGGCGGTGTTATTGGTGGCTCCGTCGATGACCGTTACCGTCCCAGCACTCTTGCAGCAGGGTCGTTACCGCACTGGTTTGTAACGTAGATTTTGTTGGTCACAGAGTTAACCGCGACACTTCGGGGTGCGTAGCCAACGCTCACGGTTGTGGTGTTATTGGTGGCTCCATCGATGACCGTTACCGTCCCAGCACTCTTGCAGGTAGGATCGTTGCCGCATTGGTTTGTAACGTAGATTTTGTCGGTCACGGAGTTGACCGCGACTGCGTCCGGGGTTGCTCCCACTGGTAGCGTCGCGACCACAACCTGGGCGACGGCGGACGGCAATGCCACGGCAAGACTGAATAGCAGGAAAACGAAGTGCAGACTGCGGTGGCGCTGCATGGGCTTCCCTCCCAAGAAATCGTCAGTGGGTTTCGGGTCCGATTTGCTCAACTTTCCTTGCGAGGATTCCGAACTGGCGTTCCAATCCTTGCGGATCGCGTGCGGAGTCATAGGCGCGGCAAAAGATCAAGCAGTCTGGATGCTACGGATGGTAGCAGCGGACGGCGTCAGATGAAAGGAGTTTCTTGGGTGAGTGTCCCCCGCCCCCGCCCCCGCTCCCGCTCCCGTGATCGACGCCCACCCCCGGTTTCGTGCGCCCACGCTGAGTTCCGGTCCTGGCCCAGCTGATGCCGTAGCATGTCGACGCTCGTTAACCTACCACTGTCGAGGTTACCGCGTGATCTCGAAGACGACGCCGCACACATACGGCGGGCAGCTTCCTCCACCCGAGGCGGTGCCATACAGGTTGCCGTTGGAGCCGATGATCAGGCCGCCGAACGGTTGTGCTCCGTCCGCGCCGCCGGTGAAGTCATGCAGCGAGGTGTACGTCCAACCTCCGCCCGATGGGGTCAGCCTGAAGATGTTGCCTTGTTGATAAGCGCCCTGGTAGCGCGTGGGGCCGTAGAGCTGGCCGCCTGAATCCATAATAGGATTCGCGGTAGGTCCGCCGAATCCCCATCCCGAGCCGCCGTTCCCGATAAAGTTGTACAGCAGGTCGAACCTCCAGCCGCCGTTCCCCGGCGACAACATGAACGCCGTGCCGCCCTGGCAGCAGCCGCCAGCACCGGTCGTACTGTAGAGACTGCCTGACGGAGTGAACATCAGGGCGTTGGGTCCGGCGCCGTCGTAGCCGTCGAAGTGGTGGAGAACATTCTCGGTCCATCCGCTTACGGAAGGCTGGAGCTGGTAAATCGTGCCGGGCTGAGCGAAAGAGCCACCGGTCGAGCCGTAGAGGTTGCCGCTGTTGTCGAAGATGAGGCCAACTGGGTTCTGGCCGTCGTCACCGCCGGCGAAGCTGTAGAGCAAACTCTCCGTCCATCCGCCCTGCGAGGGCGTGAGCTGGAAAACCGTGCCGTTGCCGTATTGTCCACCGGACCAGGTCACGCCATAGAGGTTGCCCGCCTGGTCGAAGGTTAGGTCGCCCGGGCAAGCTGCATCGGTGCCTGCGGCGAAACGATAAAGCACGGTTTCGGTCCAGGGGCAGAGGGCAGTCTTACAGGCGGTGGCTGGTGGTCTGAGCCGGTAAACTGTGCCGCAGCCCTGCTGGTAAAAGCAGGTGCCGAATCCTCCATAAGTCGTGGTGCCGTAGAGACTGCCGTCGGGGCCAAGGATTACCCGCGATGTCGGGGTCGCGCCATCATAGCCGCCCCGGAAGTTGTAGAGCGGAGTCAGGATCCAGCCCGAGCCTTTGTGCGACAGCTTGAAGACGGTACCGCAGCCGTAGTAACAATTGGCTCCCTTATAGCCGCCTTGCGACGTCGTCCCGTAGAAGTTGCCGGCTGCATCCATGGTCAGTCCGGCGTAGGGCAGTTTGCCGTCCGCCCCGCCGGTGAAGGTGTAGATGACGTTGAAACCTTGGGCCTGCACCGGCTGTGCAATGAGTGTCATGAACAGCAGCACAAACAGGAGGAACAGGAGCAGGAACATGATGGCGAGTGCGGTACCATCCAGCCGCAGGCCCGCGCCGAAAATCATATTGGGAAAACGGTGTTTGCTGTGCATGGGATTCGCCTCCTCTCCAGGCGTTCAGAAGGACGGGACAGCGAAGCCTCGGGGAAAAAACGATCAAGGGTCTGACGGCCGCCGCGCGGATCATTGGGCGGCAAGACGCGAAACGGCCCGGGATCCCCTCCCAAGGGTTCAAGACAATTTCATACTAGCGTCAAACATTTGTCAGTGACGGATGCCGCAGCAGCACGTGACGCGGCGAAACGAGAGAAACGCCGGATGCCAGAATGAGTCGGACTCTTGCGAGGACCGCCGATCATTTCTTGTTATTCGTTGCCCCTGCAACGGCTTAGACCGTAATGTGGAATTCAGTTGACATTGCGTCCCCTGCGGCGCGATAACCACAACGCCGCACGGCGGCTGTCCATCGCTGAAGCCAATACGAAACATCGGGCAGAAGTCTGCTGATACGGGGCATGCAAGCTCCCGTGCGCAGGGGCTATAGCTGGATTCGGCATCCCAAGCCCTCGCCGTGGAATAGGGAGGATCTCTATGTCGCTCTCAGAGCAGCAACCAATTTCAGTCGTGGGTGCTGGCGCCCGCTCGGTACAGTTCGCAATTGCGCTGGCAATCGCATGTTTACTGGCACTCCTGGCCGTCCCGGCGCAAGCGCAGACCTTCAGCGTGCTACACAGCTTTACCGGGCCCGACGGAGCAAATCCTCTGGCTGGCTTGACCATTGACAGAGCGGGGAATCTCTACGGAACAACCTGGGCCGGAGGGACCGCCAATTGCTACTTCAAGTTTGGATGCGGCACGGTTTTCAAGATGAAGCACTCGGGATCCGGCTGGGTCCTCACTCCCCTATACAGTTTCAGCGGAGGTGACGGCCTGGGCCCCGAGGACAGAGTCATCTTCGGCCCCGACGGGACTCTCTACGGCGAGACCACCTACGGGCAAGGGTATGACTGCAGCTGCGGCAACGTGTTCAACCTGAAACCGCCGCCGACACGCCCCGCCACTCCGTTTAGCCCCTGGAACGACACCGTGTTGCATCAGTTCTACCCCGGCGCGGGAGAAGGAAATGAGCCAGGCGGTGACATCGTCTTCGACGCGGCGGGTAACATCTACGGGACCACCGAGTCAGGCGGAAATGACCGGTTCTGCGGCGGTCTGGGCTGCGGAACGGTTTATCAACTAACGCCTTCCAAGAGCGGCTGGATTGAGACCGTCCTTTACGAGTTCACCGATGCCAACGACGGCGAATATCCCAGCGGCGGCGTCACCGTCGACCAGGCGGGTAACCTCTACGGCACGGCGTCTCAAACCGGCTTCGGAGCGGAAGCGGGCTCCGTCTTCCAGTTAACCCCTTCCGGCTCCGGCTGGAAATTTAACCTCCTGTATGACTTCAGCGGCGGAGGTGACGGCGGGTACCCTGTGGCCGGCCTGATCTCCGATTCTTCCGGCAACCTGTATGGCGCAACCAGCTATGGCGGCGCTAACGGCGGCGGGACGGTGTTTGAGCTCACTCCCTCCAACGGCAGTTGGACGCTTAACACCCTTTACAGCTTTACCAAGGTCAACAACTCGTTCCGCCCGGGCCCAGTTGCCAGCTTGATCATGGATGCTGCCGGCAGCCTCTACGGCACCACCAAGGCCGACGGCACCTATGGTTACGGCAACGTTTTCAAGCTGACGCGCTCCAACGGGAGTTGGACCTACACCTCGCTGTACGACTTTACCGGCGCCAGCGATGGGGCGAATCCCTATAGCAGCCTGGTCCTGGACGCACAGGGCAATCTCTACGGCACCACCTACACCGGCGGGCAGAGCGGGGAAGATTGCTTGTTGAACGAGACCTACACCTGCGGGGTGGTGTTCGAGATCACGCCGTAAAGCAGTTGTCAGTGGCCAGTGGCCAGTAAGCAGTTAAGGAGATTCGTCATGGTGAATTCGGCAGAGTATCGGAGTTTGACTTTCAACCTTAACGTTCGGCCCGCGATTGCGGCGCTGGCGATGGCAATAGCGTTTGGGCTGACGACGCAACCAGCACAGGCACAGACCTTCACTGTTCTGCACGCTTTCACCGGAGGAGCCGATGGCAGCACTCCCTACGGAGTCGGCCTCACCATGGATGCTGCGGGTAACCTCTACGGCGGAGCGTCCTACGGCGGGCAGTCCGGACAGTGTTCTTACCAGGGAAGCTGCGGCGTGATCTACCGGATGAGCCGTAAAGGATCAGGTTGGATCTTCAACACCCTGTATGAATTCACCGGAGGCGATGGCGAGCAGCCTGATGCGCCCCTGGTATTCGGTCCGGACGGCGCGATTTACAGCACGACCTACTACGGAGGCTCTAATTCCTGCATCGACGGAGGCTGCGGCGTCGTGTACAGCCTGCGCCCTCCGCCTACGTCCTGTAAATCGGCCTACTGCCCGTGGACGGAGACCGTGTTGCACCAATTCGTCGCCAACGGTGATGGATTGCGGCCGGCATTCGGTGCTCTGGTCTTCGACAAGTCCGGCAATATCTATGGCACGACGACTGTAGGCGGTCAAGACCCTCCTTACGCAGGAATCGTTTTCGAATTGACCCGCTCCGGCTCCCAGTGGTCGCTGAATGTCTTGCACAGCTTTACCGGACAGCTCGATGGGGAGTATCCGTGGAGCGGCCTTGTGTTCGACACCGCCGGCAATCTGTATGGCAGCACCACCGGTGGCGGTGCGAACGGAGGGGGCACGGCCTTCCAGATGACTCCTTCGGGCGACACTTGGGCGCTGACTGCAATCTACTCGTTTTCGCCCAACACCGAGGGATATAGCGCCTTCTGTAACCTCATTCTCGATTCCTCGGGCAATTTGTGGGGCACAACCCGCAACGGCGGTACAGGCGGGGCCGGAACCGCCTTCGAGTTGTCGCCGTCCGGTGGAAGCTGGGGCTTGAACCTGCTTTATTCCTTCCCTGGATCCCGCCGCGGATCGCAGACGGCGCTGCTTATGGACAAGCAGGGCAACCTCTACGGCACTACCGTGGAGGGCGGCAAGTACGGATCCGGCGGAGTGTTCAAACTGACGCCATCCGACTACGGTTGGACCTATACCTCACTTCATGATTTCTCCGGCGCTGAAGATGGTTATGGGCCTATGGGCCAGATCGTTATGGATGGAAACGGCAATCTGTACGGGACGGCCTCTGGTGGAGGCGCCTACAAGTACGGCGTCGTCTGGGAGATTACGCCGTAAGGCAGTGGTCAGTGGCCAGTTGTCAGTTAAGGAGATGGTTATGACGAATTCGGGACAGCATCGGAATTGGACTCGGAACCTCAATTTCCGGCCTACAGCCGCGGCGTTGGCGATAGTAATCATGTTTGCGCTGCCTACCCACGCCCAGACTTTCAGAGTGATCCACGCCTTCGACATCTCCGACGGATGGTACCCGGATGCCGGATTAACCATCGATCGCGCAGGAAATCTTTACGGCACGACCGATTACGGAGGCAATGACTCGGGAAACTGCCACCCCATGGGCTATTGCGGAACTGTATTCAAGTTGAACCACCATGGCTCAGGCTGGATCCTCTCGGAGTTGTACAAGTTTGACGGAGGCGATGATGGCTACAACCCGGAGGCCCGAGTTGTCTTCGGCCCGGATGGCAAACTCTACGGTAGCGCCGTCAGCGGCGGTTCCGGCGGCTGGGGCGTCGTCTACAGCCTGCAGCCTCCAGCCAGCGCCTGCAAATCCGCGTCCTGCCCCTGGACTGAAACTGTGCTCTTCCCGTTCCAAGCTTCCGGCACGGGTTGGGAACCCATAGGTGACCTTGCCTTCGATGCCGCCGGCAACATTTATGGAGCCACATTTTACGGCGCCATTAACAACTGCGAGAGCGAGGGATGCGGTGTGGTCTACGAGCTTACACAATCCGGCGGAGTCTGGACCGAACAGATTATTCACCAGTTCACTTATGGGTCCGATGGAGAATACCCCACCAGCGTGATCCTCGGCGACGACGGTAATCTATACGGCACCGCCCAGGGTGATCCCAACAACCAGCTCAAACCAGGGTTGGTCTTTCAATTCGTCCCCTCGGGTGGAGGCTGGACGGAAAATGTTCTACATCAGTTCCAGCGTACCGATGGCGATCTTCCGGTGGGCGGCCTGATCTTCGACCCGGCAGGGAATTTGTACGGCTCGACAGTTGCTGGCGGCTACTACGGCGCTGGGACAGTTTACGAATTATCGCCATCAGGAAATTACTGGCTTTTCAGCTCGCTATATAGCTTCGCCCGCGGCGGGGCCGATTATCCCGAGGGTCCCCTCGGCGCGCTCATCATGGACAGTGCCGGAAACCTATACGGGGCCACTGGAACTGATGGCGTTTATGGCTACGGCGCTGTTTTCAAGCTCACTCCATCCAACGGCGGTTGGACCTATACCTCGCTGTATGACTTCACCGGCGGCAGCGACGGCTCATTTCCGCGCAACGTGGTGATGGACGCGAACGGCAACCTTTACGGCATCACGACCTATGGCGGCAATAGCGCATGTCAGGCGGGCTGCGGAGTGGTCTTCGAAATCACGCCGTAAACAAGTTGTCAGTGGCCATTGGTCAGTTATTAGTGGAGGAGAATCGTCATGACGAATTTGGCAGAGTATCGGAGTGGGGCCTTCAACCTGAGCTTCCGGCCCGCAACTGCACTGCTGGCGATCGCGATCGTGTTTTCGCTGGCGGCGGTCGGACCTGAGGGGGCGCAGGCGCAAACCTACAAAGTCATCCACAACTTTACCGGCGGAAGCGATGGTTCAGATCCTGAGGCTGGCCTGGCCATGGATCGAGCCGGGAATCTGTACGGGACGGCATCCGAGGGTGGGAGCGCCGGCTTCGGCACGGCTTTCAGGTTGGTGCACTCTGGCTCCAACTGGGTCTTCTATCCTCTCTACAGTTTCAAGGGAGGCTACGACGGAGGAAATCCCCTCGGCCCGTTGACGATCGGCCCGGACGGCGCTTTTTATGGCACAACCCTTGCTGGCGGCTCCAGCGGTGGTGTGGTCTTCCGCCTCAGGCCTCCGGCGACGGCTCCTCCCTCCGCATTTACTCCGTGGAATGAGACTGTGCTTTACGCCTTTACAGGTCCGGATGGATATGAGCCTGTGTACCCGCAGTTGCTGTTCGATCAAACCGGAAACCTTTACGGCACCACCCAATTTGGCGGCAGTAATCAGGGAGGATCTGTTTTTGAGCTGACTCCATCCGGGGGTGGCTGGACGGAGAAAGTTCTCTACGGCGGCTTTATTGGAAATGGTGCAAGCGGCTCACAGCCTTATTCCGGAGTTGTCATGGACAGCGCCGGCAATCTCTATGGCACGACCAGCATCTCAGGAGACGGTGGGGACGGCGTGGTCTACGAGCTCAGTCCCACCCAGTATGGTTGGGTTCAAACCATTCTGCACAGTTTTAGAAACGGATCCGACGGCGGCCTCTCCTTCGGCGGCCTGGTGATGGACCAAGCAGGTAATCTCTACGGAGGTACGGTCTCGGGAGGTACGGGCGACTGCGGAGTGATCTACGAATTGTCGCCTTCGAACGGCGGATGGACCTTCGCGCCCATCTATAACCTTCCCCCTTGTGGCGGCGGTCCCTATGAAACTCTCACCATCGATGCCTCAGGCGATATCTACGGCACGGCCAATGCCGATGGCGCAGGTGGTGGTGGGATGGTTTTCAAGCTGAGCAAATCCAACGGCACCTGGACCCTGACCGATCTTCACGATTTCTCCTTCCACACCGAATATTTTCCTTACGGCCCGGTGACCATCGGCGCCAACGGCAATCTCTATGGCACCGCGTCAGGAGGTGGAGCATATGGCCACGGGGCTGTGTGGGAGATTACGCCGTAAAGCAGTAGCCAGTGGCCAGTTGTCAGTTGTTAGTTAAGGAGATTTCGTCATGACGAATTCGGCAGAGTATCAAAGTTGGACCTTCAACCTGAGCTTCCGGCCCGCAACTGCGGCGCTGACGATCGCGATCGTGTTTTCGCTGGCAGCGGTCGTACCGGAGGTGGCGCAGTCGCAGACCTTCAAGGTCCTTCACGTTTTTAGCGGCGGCGCGGATGGCTCGGAACCGGGTGCCAGCGGCCTGACCAGCGACAAGGCAGGAAATTTGTACGGCACTGCGGGTTTCGGAGGCCAGTACACGTCAAGCTGCAATTGGGGAGGATCCGAGACCGGCTGCGGCACGGTTTACAAGATGAGCCGCAAGGGCTCAGGTTGGATCTTCAGCGTACTTTATAGCTTTAACGGAGAAACCGACGGGTACGTTCCCGACCAGATCGTCAGCTTTGGCCCGGATGGCAGTCTTTACGGCTCGACCTACTGGGGCCCGGGTACCGCATGCGGCGGCAACGGTTGCGGCACCGTGTTCAAGCTGCAGCCGCCGGCGACAGCCTGCCGGACGGCGTTGTGTCCCTGGACAGAAACCGTGCTTCACTTTTTCCAGGGATACCCCAACGACGGCTCACAGCCGGCCTTCGGCCAGCCGGTTTTTGATGCGGCGGGCAACCTGTACAGCACCACGGCGTGGGGAGGACCGGAAGGTTCCGCCGGGAATGTGTACGAGCTGACGCCCACCCCAAATGGCTGGACGGAGTATGGGCTGCACAACTTCACCGGAGGCTACGACGGCGGCGCCTCATGGAGCGGCGTGGTTTTTGACAAGGCCGGCAATCTCTACGGCACCACGACTTACGGCGGCGAGTTCAGTGACGGGGTAATTTTCCAGTTAACCCCGTCTGCCATGGGCTGGACCGAGAACGTCCTTCATAGCTTTCAAAATTCGACTGACGGGGGCAGGGCCAGCGGCGGGTTGGTCCTGGACGCGTCCGGAAACCTGTACGGCACGACCGAGTATTTTGGCCCCAACGGTGGGGGCACGGTTTGGGAGCTGAGTCCCGCGAACGGCAGTTGGACCTTTAGCGTGCTGCATGCCTTCACTGGGACCGACGGGCCTAACGGAGGCCTGCTCATGGACAAGGCGGGCAACCTGTACGGCGCCACAGAATTTGAAGGTGCGCACGGTCAGGGCAATGTCTTCAAGCTGAGCCCCGCCAACGGCGGCTGGCGCTACACCTCGCTGTATGACTTCACGGGCGGCAGCGACGGAGGATGGGCAAACAGTACGCTGACCATCGACGCCGATGGAAACCTCTATGGCACGACCTTGCAGGGTGGCTATAACAACAACGGAGTGGTCTGGGAGATCACACCTTAGGAAGCGTGCTGGACGGTGCCGGACTTGCACAGCTTTCATCTTTCCGTCACACGTCACAGATTCCGTCGTCGCCATGGGTGTATGCTGCGTTCGGCTGGGCGCTCGCACAAGCGCGCGTTGTCAATGCATCTCGTGCTGATCGCGAGCGCGCCGTTGCCTCTTGAGGGGGAGTATGAAAATTCTCATCGGAATTGACGATTCGAAGTCCTCCGGGGATGTGGTAAAGGCCATGGTCGCGCAGTTTCGGACGGAGAATACCGAAATCCGCGTGTTGCATGTGTTGCAGCCGTTTGTGCCAGCTCCGCCGCAAATGGCGGCGGACTACGCACCCGAGTTGGAACTTCTGGAGAAGCCCGCCCATGAGTTGGTCGAGCGAATTGGGAAAGAGTTGCGCGCTGCAGGATTCAAGGTGGACACCGCCGTCGAGATCGGGGACATCCGGGAGACCATCATCGACTCCGCAGCCGCGTGGCGTGCCGATCTGATCGTGGTCGGTTCGCACGGGCAGCGAGGCATCCAGCGGTTCCTGCTGGGCAGCGTGGCGGAATTCGTCGCCCGCCACGCCAAGTGCTCCGTGGAAATCGTGCGCGCACCCGCGAGTGTCTGATGGGTAGGCCAGCGGTCCTTGTGGATACCCGCCCTGAGACGGAAGCTCCGGGCGGGTCCGACTCAAGCAAGAAACCGCGGCGACTCTCCCGGTTAAGGGTTAATCGCGGTGTACAAGTCCTGCATACGGAAGGTGCGGTAGCTGTCCTCCAAGGCAGTCATTGAGTAAATGAAGTTGCCTTGCTGGTCCATTTCCACGGTTTGAGTTTCGGGGTCGGTACCAGCCCCGCCTAGGCCATTGATGAATCCGGAATCGCAAGCCAAATTTCCGTTCCTCAACAGTTGTGCGCTACCCACGGCGAACGAGTACGTGCCCATGTCGCCATTGGTGTTGAGATTGGCGATCAAGTCAGTCTCGTCCAGTGCCAGCAAGTGGCAACGGCTGGTAGCGTTGGGATCGTAGAGTGCCTGGCGGGTGTTGCCATCGTCGAACAGGGTAAGCACCCGGAATCCGTTGGGGAAGACGTAGCCGCCGAGTTCGATCTCCGCGTCGTGCTGGTGGGAGAACCAGGGATAACCCAGGTCGGGGCCACCGGTGCCGATGGTAAACAGCGTGAACGAAGGCAAAGGCGCGCCACCCGGCCCTCCGATGGGCCCGTTACCCAGTTTCCAGACGATGTGGCCATCTCCGCTTCCGTTACCGAAGTTGACCTTGAACACCGCGTCCTGGTGCCGCATCGAGATGATGATGTTGCCGTCGTAGGCGTTGTACTGCAGGGAGTTGGAGTGCAGCCAATCATTGGCTACTGTGAACTGCTTGCTAAAGGGTTCGCAGCCCGCCGCACCCTGAGTACAAGTCTCGCCCAGGACCGCCTCCTGATCGATGTCGAGGAAATTGAAAGCGTCCCACGTCCACACCACGTTCATGTTCTGATCGAGCACGAGGATTTCGTCGCCAAGCACATCCACCGGATTCTGAGGAGTACCACCCTGACAGTCGGTGCAAATCTGCTCGGTGGATCCGATGGTAAGAATGTAGCCTCCCGGTGCCGCGCCGTTGGGCGTTGTCATGCGGCGCACTTCATGATGCGTAGCCGTAATGGGACGCGCTCCCAGGGCGGCTAGCTGCTCGTTTATCGCGCCTACTGTCGTTTGCGTCACAACGTTGCCCGCCAGATCCAACTCGGCGATGCCCGCCACATACTGATCCTGGCCGGGCACAAAGCCCCACGAGTTGCCGCCTACCTCAGTTCGCGCAGGAGGCGTGGACGTGTACCACAGGATGTTACCCGCAAGGTCCACCGCAGCGGACGTATAGACGTGGCCATTCACCGGAATGGTTACCACATTGTGGAGCGTTATCGGCTCCTGAGGGTCGCTGGAGGTTCCCGTTGGACTGAAGGCCGGGAAGTAGAGACCAGAAGCAATCGGCTGGGTCGTGAAAGAAAGATTGTTGCCCGTGGACTGCTGGATGCCGAACGCGTTGACGACCTCCCAGTGCATCTTGTAGGTGGTACTGGGATACATGCCGGCAATGTAGAAGTTCATGCTGGTCGAGTCGGGGGGATGCGAGGTTGCGTTGTAGCGGCAGGGAACCAGGTTCGTCGTCATCGAGGACGATATACCGCCCGGCGGCACACTCTGCGGCGTGAAGCGGACGCGCATGAGATTGGGGGCCCGGCAAGGCGGCGCACTGAACAGCGCCACCAGCGGATGATTGGTGGGATGTACCGAGGCGCCTATCCCTGCCAGCCGTGAGGTTAAGGTGTAAGAGGTGGTGGTCGAGGCCGATGTGCCCGCGTGCACATTCTTCACCGTCGCCCCAATTGTGAAATTGCCCTCAAAAGCGCTGGGCGTCCAAACCCAGGTCTTCTGGTCCCCGTAGCCTTTCCGGACTTGTACTGGGCTTCCCGCCGGCTCGGCGCTGAACGTATATTCGTAGCTCGGATCCGGGTCCGGGTCACCGCTGACGTTGGCAGTCCAAGTGATTGAAGTTCCAACCGGTTGCGGGCCGGGGGGGTTGGGAGTCAGAGTCACCGTTAGCTGGGCCATGAGCGGAGACGCCACGGCCACGACGAGGCAGCACAAGAACAACGGCATGTGGGTTTTCACAGCTGTTACCTTTCTTCTTTTCCGGGCGGGAATTTGGAAGCGAGTCTACGGAGTCAAATCTCTATTGTCAAGAATTTCTCGCTCGCAAGCTGAACCGTTGGGGGCTGGGGCGAAACCCGCCGTGTCCGGGCTACTGCTATTGCCTTCCTTCCCAGGCGTCAACCGCCGCTCGGTCAAGCGTTTCCCTTCGTTGGGAATCGACCCTAAATATCCACCGCTGAACAACCTAGACCGTAATGCACAATTAAGTTGACCTGGCCTCCCGAAGAGCGGAAACCTACACATCCGCCCGGCGGAGGGCGGATTACCCTCCAAGACCGTAAGGGAGAATCTCATGACAAGTCAGTGGCGAAATCGGAACAGGGCAGCTGGAGATAGCTTGCAGACGAGCGTTGCGGTGATGGCCTTCGTAGCATTGCTGATGATGGTCCAGGCCGCTCCAGCCCAAGCGCAGACCTACCAGGTCCTTCACTACTTCCAGAGTGGACAGGACGGGGCCAATCCTGGGGCCGGAGTGACGATTGACCAGGCGGGCAATCTCTACGGCACCACCTACAACATTTTCGGCACGGTCTTCAAAATGCGCCCCGTCAACTCTGGCTGGATTTTGACCCCACTGAAAGAGCTGGGATTCGAGAAGGGGGCATTCCCCGAGGCCGGAGTCATCAAGGGTCCCGATGGCACTCTTTACGGCACCACCAGCGAAGGCGGTGGAAATGGTTATGGGGTAGTCTTCAACCTGAAACCGCCGCCCAACGCTTCGTCCTACGTGTTGGAGGGATGGACGGAAACCATCCTCTACTCCTTTAACGGCGGTTCAGACGGAGCTACCCCCGGATACGGCAATCTGGTCCTCGACCAGGCCGGCAACCTTTATGGCACCACTCAGGCTGGCGGCGCCTACGGTCTGGGCACAGTTTTCAAGCTGACACCCTCGAATGGCGGTTGGACGGAAAGCGTCCTTTACAACTTCAGTGGATTTGCCGATGGCGGTACGCCGTATGCGGGAGTCATTCTGGACAAAGCGGGAAACCTCTACGGCACAACCTCGGCGGGCGGGGAGGGCAACAACGGCACGGTCTTCGAGTTGACGCCTTCCGGGTCGGGCTGGATCGAAATTGTTCTCCATGCCTTTCAGGATGCCAGCCAGGGAACCGTCCCCTATGGGGGCTTGATCTTCGACGCCTCAGGCAACCTCTACGGCACCACCGAGCTTGGAGGTTTGGGGGGCTATTCCGGATCCGTCTTTGAGCTCTCACCGTCGAACGGCAGCTGGACTTTTGCGGTGCTGCATCTCTTTGACTTTTCCAAGTACGAAGGAGTCAGTCCCATCGCCGGCGTGACTATGGATGCGAGCGGCAATCTCTACGGCACCGCGCTAGGGGGCGGCCTGCACGAGTCGGGCGCGGTATTCGAGTTGACCTACTCGGCTGGCTCCTGGACGTATAAGACGCTGCACGACTTCGAGAGCAACACCGGCGACTCTCCCTTCGGCGGCGTAACCTTCGACTCCAAGGGCAATATGTACGGCACCGCGTTCCTCGGTGGCACCGGAGCGTGCAACCTGGGCTGCGGTGTGGTGTGGGAGATTACGCCGTAAGGCAGGTGTCAGTGGTTAGGGGTTTTCGCAGAAAGACTCGGCGTTCAGCAATGCGTACAAGGAGCATCATCATGACGACTCGCAAGCAAGAGAGGATTTTTCGGACCAACCTGCGAGCGGCAAGTGGTCGGCTGGCTCTGACCATCGCGCTTATGCTTGCTGTCCTCGCAACGCCAGGGGCAGCGGCGCAGACCTTCACCGTCATTCACACCTTCACCGGCCAGGGACAGGACGGAGCCAATCCGTATGCCAGCCTGGTGATGGACAAGGCGGGAAATCTCTACGGGACCACGCGCCATTTTGGGCTGAACTAGTGACAGCCTGGTTAATCCCCCCTCCCACACGTGCTGTTTAGAATCATCATGTTACGAAAGTTTTGCCCGCAAATAATAGAGCCCCAATGGTTTACACGTTAATGTTTGAGCCACAAGGACTTATAACAACAAATTTGCCCAACTTCGAATGCTCACACGCAATGCCGGAGGAGAGCGCCATTCATCAACTAGTTATTGGCTACTGGCTACTGGCTACTGGCTGCTGACGACTGCCTACTGGCAACCGAATTTTCAAAGATCATCGGCCTCGGCGGGCCGATTCCGCCCTCACTTGGGCGGCAGAGACACCAGGCCTCACGTTGCCAAGTGTAGCGCTTGGCTGGACGAGGTCAAGTTACGAAGGTACAGGTAGGGTAACTGTACTTTCGTAACATTTTGGCGGAAGGTAACCAGCACCCTCTCGCGTTTTACTGTAACGCATGATAAAGGACGTTATCATTCTGCTCTTTTGGCCTCCAGCTAGACTGAGATATCAGCCCTGAGAAACCAGCCGCACGTCGGACAGTGCTGCACGCTCAGGGGTGATGGGACGTGGGTCTTCAAGGCACAGCTTTCGGGTTGGACATTTCGGGATAGCTAAATCGAAACGTCAGGCGTCAACCTTGTCATGGGGCAAGGTGTTGGCTCATGAGGTTCACGTGGCAATTCGCTTAAAGTCTTAAAATGTGGTTTCCCGGCGATGTTGCGCCTTGATGGCCGACTAACGCTCTTCAAGGCTGGAGTCTCAGTGGTACGCGATGCGGCTTAGAGAGTTTAGGGCTCGCGATTATGCGTTGTTGGCGATAACGTCCTTTATCATGCACAATCTGGACACCAGGAAAAGGGGTATCCGGTCGTCGAGGATGCTCTTTCAAGCAGCTCGGCGGAATCGTATGCGACGATCTGGAAACGTGCTAAGGCCTGAAGTCAACAGTTGAGCCAAGGGTCACTTATCCGGGAAGGCGACTATTCGGCCGAGCGGCGAGAAGCCTGTTCTAACCAAGCCTTCGCCGCCAGCCTCAGCTGTATCTCGCGCATGACGATCGTCAAAACGTCAACTTCCTATTTCGCCTGCACTAGCCCCGTAATAACCGCAGCAACTTTATCGAGTATCTGGTTCCAGCCCTCCATTTGACCGCTATTTTTCGCGCTCTCCATGGGTTCATTTCCAATGAAGGTGAGTTTCGTCTGGCCGTTTCCGAGATCCTCAAAGATGGTCACGTCGTGCGCACCGTCTATGGCCTCATGTTCTATTCCTAATTGCGCAGGCTCAACCTTATTTCCCTCCGAGTCCGAAAAGTACATGGAGGAAACGATCTTCTCGTGCAGAACAATCTCGTGGTATTCACCCGCATTCCAGAACTCCTGCCCATCCGGCGTTTTCATGCAGCAGAGAAATTTTCCCCCAACGCGAAAATCCATCTGGCAAACGGGCGCAGTAAAGCCCTTCGGTCCCCACCACTGCATCACGTACTTCGGGTCTGTCCACGCCTTCCAAACCAGCTCGCGTGGGGCATCAAAAACTCTTGTGACAACCATCCGCTCAATTTCGCTAACCGTGTTTTCTGTCATCTCTGACCTCCTCTTTCTTCATTTGATTTACAACGACATCCAGTTTGTCGAAGCTCTCTTCCCAGAATCGGCGATAGCTAATCGCCCAGTCGCTGACTGTCTTGATCGCCTCTGGCCTAAGCGTGCACACACTCTCTCGTCCACGCTTCGCCTTGATCACAATCCGCGCTCGCACCAGGTAGGCAATATGTTTTGAAATCATCTGCTGTGAGAGTGCAAACGGTTCCGTCAATCCATGCACAGAGGCAGGCCCATGGGAGAGTCGTTCGATCATTGCCCGGCGGGTTGGATCAGACAAAGCCGCGAATGTTGTACCCAATTTATCCACAACCATATGGTAGTGGATTATCTGTCAATGTCAAGTGTGAATTTTGCGATTCTTGATTTCTGTTCCCCGATCTCTGAACCCTGACACCTGCGCTGATTGATACTCTGCGCAGGAGGGGCGAGCCGGCAAGGGCTATGGCGCTGGCATCAGGGGCAGGAGGAATGCGGATTGTCTCTGGAACCTTCTCGGTGTCTCACCGCCCTGTTGGGCAAGTGATCTTTGCCAGACGACTCGCTAGGACCTACGCGGTGAGTGGTAAATCGCCAAAGCGCGTTTCGAGGTTTCGCCAGTGTCGGAAGCGTGGATCGGATGGCAGCATTGGATCATTATCACGGTTGGCAGAATTGACTGCATTCAACATCCGCCAAGGTTATGAACGATAAAGGACGTTATCGCCAACAACGCATAATCGCGAGCCCTAAACTCTCTAAGCCGCATCGCGTACCACTGAGACTCCAGCCTTGAAGAGCGTTAGTCGGCCATCAAGGTGCAACATCGCAGGGAAACCAGATTTTAAGACTTTAAGCGAATTGCCACGTGAACCTCATGAGCCAACACCTTGCCCCATGACAAGGTTGACGCCTGACGTTTCGATTTAGCTATCCCGAAATGTCCAACCCGAAAGCTGTGCCTTGAAGACCCACGGCCCATCACCCCTGAGCGTGCAGCACTGTCCGACGTGCGGCTGGTTTCTCAGGGCTGATATCTCAGTCTAGCTGGAGGCCAAAAGAGCAGAATGATAACGTCCTTTATCATGCGCTATTTGAGTTGGCAAGCCCGCAAGATGATCGCGGTCATTTGTCTGGCAAGCCAACGATTCTGCAACTTGCTTTGATCTCTCTTCTCGCTGAGTGCATTGGCGATTTGCCGCTCGTTGAGGATTCCGAGGCACCTCAAACGCAGATCGCTGGACTGAATCCCGTTTGCCGGTACCGAACCAGAAAGTGTTTACTTCTACATAACTGACGAGTGGACGACAACTCGCCCGGGACTATGAGAATGCTTTTCCCGGGCCGAGCGTCAGCCGTACGCGAGGTCGGTGCTCTGTCCGACCTCGATAATATATCCGTCAGGATCGCGGATGTAGCAGCGCGTCTCGCCGTACTTCGGGATCGGCTCCGTGATGAACTCCGCTCCTCGACTTTTCCATAATTCATAGCACGCTTGAATATCCGCAACGCGGAAATTCATAAAGCTGTTGATGTGATTCGGGTCGGGGACGCTGAGCGTTACCGTCGGCTTATCCGGGGTCGGTCCGCCTCCAACGTTCAGAATCATCCAGATATTCGCAAGCTGAAGGTACGCAGGCGCGTTGCCGTCACCCAGGCTCAGAATGCGAGCGCCGAAGACCTTTTCGTAGTAGCGAGCCGATCGCTCGATGTCGGCGACGGTGAGAAAATGCGCGATGCTGATCCCCTCTCGCGGGGGCATCTCATAGCTCTTCTGTTCGATTTGTACGCTGTTCATTGACGACTCCAATTCCGACAAACAGTGCTCGTCGGCTGATTCTGGTTCTTTCGTATTCATACCTGCTGCCGATTAAGTCTGACGAGGAAAGGCAAAACAATTGGACCAAGGTGTCGCGCGATACTTTGGTATCGTTTGCAACCAGTTGTCCGATAAGGCCGTTATCCGTCAACTTGCCGGCAGGAGGAACCATAGAAGCTGGCCCACTATCGTATAGACTTTAAGTTGATTCGATTTCCGGCGCCTTTTCAACCATGGACAAACCTCCATCATGCGCGAGAAAACATTCACATCAGCTGCTGATGTGGGTTATGGCTGCGGGAATCCGAACATCAACCACGACTGATTGGCTACCCAATGCGGGTATAGCTCCGTCATCTGATCGAATAGCTCCTGGTCGGAGGTCGCGGTTTTCTGCACCCGATCGAAGTCCTGCAGGTAACGCTTGGTGTCTTGGATCGTCGAAGGAGAGTCGGGCGCGCCAGGCTTCTTGTGACCGGCGACAACAATCGCCGGGTTCAGCGCCGCTAACCGGTCTAGCGCCGCGATCCAATTCTGCCGGCTCTCGGGGGTGGTGTCGCCGACGTACATGCGGCACTGGTTGTACACAACGTCGCCAGCGACGATCAGGCCGATCGATGGAACGTGTAGAGACGTCGAATCGGGACTATCGGTGCGGCCCTGCTCGATGATGCGCAATTCGTGGCCCTCAAGCGTGAAGGTGTCGCCCTCATAGGGCTCAGGTGAGACCAACTTCGTCGGCACTTGCCCAGGAAACAATTGGCGGGCGAATTGGCTCAGCGGAGGAACAAACGACGACTGCATGGCCTCCACCGTCTTCGGCGTTGCTATCGCCCGAGCGCCTGGGAAACGGTCGAGGAGAACGCTCAGACCGTAGAAGTGGTCGAAATGGCCGTGCGTTATATAGATGGTCTGCAGGTTGCGATTGTGCAATGCAACCCAATCCGCGAGAGCCTCCGCCTCAGCCACTGTCCCCATTGCGTCCACCAGTACCGCGTCGTGCTCGCCGAAGATCAACGTCGACGTGATCGGGTCAAAGCCGAGCGGCTCGCCGAAGGGCTTTGGCCGCTCGCCGACCATAGCCTTCCCCGGGGCGGTAAAAATGTTCACGCCAAGCGTGTTCGACGCGACAGGCGCGGTCACGCGCGTCGTCTCTTTCAGTCCATTTGTCGCGTCCATTTTGTACTCCCTTCGATGTCAGAGCGAGTGGCCGTTCAAGAGGAGATTAGCAGAAGCGCGACGACGAATCCATTGGACGAACGTATCAATCGATACCAAAGTATTGGTTGGACGTTGCGGTCAGGAACGGGCATCGTTATATCCCAACGGGCCGGCCAATCTTCGGTTGGAATGACGTCTGCATTGCGCTTACAGGATGATGCGCTCGTCGCCGACGCGGCGCGTCACGCGTTCGCGGTCGAGGTATTCGAGCAGCGGGATTGCGTACTTGCGGGTGATGTCGAAGAGGTCCTTGAACTGCGCCACGCTGAGCTTCGGGGTCTTGCCCTTGTTGGCGACGAGCTGCCGCCGCAGTCCGTCGAGCGCGTCGCGATGAAACACCAGGTCGTCCGATAGCTTGACCAGCACGCGATCGCGCAGCAGCAAGGTGACAATCTTTTGCGCGCGCACTTTGTCCACCGGCAACGATGCCAGAACGTCCTTGAGCAGCGGGACCTTCAGGCCGGCCTTGGCGAAGGCCTGCTCGATCTGCGCCTTCGACTCCGCTTCCTCGTCGCGCAGGACGACGCCGCGACCCGACAGGCGTAGCAGCTCGCCGTCGGCCTCCAGCTTCTTCTCGCGGAGCAGCGAGGCCATCACGCCATCGAACAGCTCGTCGGGGCCCCTATAGCTCTCGCGAAGCTGCTGCTTATTGATTCCGGCGAGCAAGGGGTTTTCATCGTGAAACTGACCAACGTGGGTCAAGACATCCTGACGAACTCTCTCCCGCCAGTGATCGGTAATCAGCACGCCGCCAAAGATGGTTATCAGCGACGCCTGCTTCAGCTCCGCGGCGAGTTGCTGCACGCGAGAAGGCAGCCACCCGGTTTCCGCTACGGCATCGGAGATTGACAGTCCCGAAATCCCACGCCGATTGACGCGCGCCAGCAGCGCTTCCGGCGGAGTTGCATTGGCGATGGCCTGAAGAAACGGCAACTGATCGCGGCGCTCGACGCGTATGGGTGGCTCGCCCGCATCGAGCACGCGGCCGCCGCCCATGGTGATGACCGGCGAATACTGCCGGATGATGAAGCGGTCACCGGGGAACAGCACAACCGGGCGGTCAAGCTTCAAGCGCGCGAATCCAGACTCGCCCGGCAAAAGCTGCCTGGCGCCGAGCAGCGTCACTTGCGCGATCGTCTCCGCGGTGAAGGCGTGCAGATGGACGCGCGCGTATTGCCGCAGCGGCTTGGCCGATGGCAAAAGGTCGAGTTGCACGCCCAGCCTGTTGACCGGCGTGAACATCTGCGCCGGGGTCAGCATCATCCCGCGTGCCAGTTCGGTGGTTTCCACGCCGGGTAGATTCAAGGCGGTGCGCTGGCCGGCGATGGCTTCGTCGGCCGACTTTCCGTGCACCTGCACGCCACGCACGCGCAGCCGCTTGCCCGTGGGATGGACTTCGACCTCCTGCTCCTTGCGGATGGTGCCCGAGATCAGGGTTCCGGTGACCACCGTTCCGAAGCCCTTCATGGTGAAGACGCGATCAATGGGCAGGCGGAAGACGGCGGTGGAATCCTTCGCCGGAACTTCGGCGGCCAGACGCGCGAGTTCGGTCTTCAGCCGGTCAAGTCCCGCGCCGGTCTTCGAGCTAACGGGAATGATGGGAGAGGCCGCGGGATCGAGGAACGAGCCCTTCAGGTACTCGGCAACTTCCATGGTCACGACTTCGAGCGTCTCGGGATCGACCAGGTCGGCCTTGGTCAGCACGGTGATGCCGCGCTGCACTGACAGCAGGCGGCAAATGTCGAAGTGCTCGCGGGTCTGGGGCTTGATGGATTCGTCGGCCGCAACCACCAGCAGCACCAGATCGATGCCGCCGATTCCCGCCAGCATGTTGCGCACGAAGCGTTCGTGGCCGGGAACGTCCACGAAGCCCACGCGGATGGCCTCTCCGGCCGGCCCGGTCAGATCGAGGTTGGCAAAGCCGATATCGATGGTGATGCCGCGGCGTTTCTCTTCTTCCAGGCGATCGGGGTCTATGCCGGTGAGAGCGCGCACCAAAGCGCTCTTGCCGTGGTCAATGTGCCCGGCGGTGCCGACGATGACAGCCTTCATCGCCAACAGTGTACCGAACCTTTCGTGGAACTCCTCCGCCGCGAGAAGTGAATCGCGTTGTGGACTCCATGTATGCGAAAATAGTGGCAGGAAACTTGCAACAGAGTGCCGGGTTTACTACGGTTGCTCCATCACCAGGGAAGTATTGTGCTTCCGGAGGGTCGAGGGGCGTCTAAGTGGTTGAGCTCAAGGCGTACTTGATCCAGACGGATGCCTTCAATCTTAATACCGCCGGACACGCCACCTCCGCTTCCTTCCAGCCCGAAGGATGATGGCCAGCTTGCGCTGTGGAATAGCCCGGACCTTCCGGACGTCGAACTCACACCGCACATCCTGATCCAGTTAGAGGACGACATTGAGCGCGCGCGGATGCGCGAAGCCTACTGGATTTCCGCGGTCGTGCACCTGGCGCTGGTCATTTTTCTTTTCATGTCGCCCAAGATGTTTCCCGACATCCAGGGTCAGCTGCTGATTTCGCCGCAGGACATCATGCGCAACCAGCAGCTGACGTACCTTGACCTGCCGCCGGATGCGCAGAAGTTGCACAAGCCACCCCCGGAGGCAAAGGCGCTCTCCGACAAAAATCGCATCGCGGAGAGCCGGCATCCGAGTCTGGATAAGAAGACGCTGGAAGAGCTAAAGCGCGCAGGCCCGCCGGGGATGCAGGCGCCGCCATCGCAGTCGGCGCAGATGTCGCCACCCGCGCCGCAAGGCGCGCCATCGCAGCAGCCCAATCCATCGCAGAACCAGCCGATGGCGCAGCTCGAGCCGGTGCCCAATCCCAAGCTACCTGTGCCTTCGCAGGGCAATCAAGGCCCGGTCAACTTTGCTGACATGATGAAATCGCCCGGCGATCTCACCGCACAAGCGGCCCGCGCGGTGGCTTCGCGCCACGGCGCAGGCTCTTACGGAGGCGGGGGCGATTACGGTGTTGGCCCCGGTGGGTCGGCGCGGACCCTGGGGAACTTGGAGGTTCTAAGCGATACCCAGGGCGTGGATTTTGGTCCTTATTTGTCGCGCGTGCTCGATGCGGTGCGCCGCAACTGGTACATCCTCATCCCGGAAGAAGCCCGCGCGCCGCTGATGAAACGCGGCAGGCTGGCCATCGAGTTTGTCATCCTCCCCGACGGCAAGATCGCCGGCATGAAGCTGGTCGCGCCTTCGGGTGACGTTGCCCTGGACCGCGCAGCCTGGGGCGGAATCACCGGCTCCAATCCCTTTGCGCCGTTGCCCGGCGAGTTTCACGGGCCCTACCTGGCGCTGCGCTTTCGCTTCTACTACAACCCGCAAAAAGGCGATATGGAGTAGGTAGAAGCGCCCGACTCGTCGTGAGTTCGCGTCAATCGCGCCATGCCTCAGTCTTGCGCCTGCTTTATGGGGTTTCATCCTGAGCGACGAGGTCGCTCTGGCGACCGAGGAGTCGAAGAGCTTGCCCCGCGCGAAGTCGAGGGGACCCCTATCGCGACCACGAACTGCGGACCAGCTATAGGGGTCCTTCGCGCGTCGCTTCGCTTGGCGCTCAGGATGACAACATCTTGTGGGCCGCCAGCCGCGCTCGCGACCCGCACTCTGGCACCCACGCGTAGAATTAGCGTGTGAATCAAGGTCCACCCACCGATCGCAAAGTCGATCCCAACACCGGCCTGACGCAGGCCGAATGGGAAGCGCGCTTCCGTTCGCGCGAGCGCCGGAAGCTGGTGGGAATCCTGGTCGTGGTGCTGTTTATCCTTGCGCTGGCGTTCCTGCGCTTCGGCAGGACGATTCCCTGGGGCGCCCGTTGACCACCTCTGCGAAGCAATGAACGCGCAGCCGCCTCCGCAGCCGGAACCCCTCCTGGTCGTGATTCTCGGACCGACCGCCTCCGGCAAGTCCGCACTCGCCATCCAGCTTGCGCAAGAGTTCGCGGGCGAAATCGTCAGTTGCGATTCGGTCGCTCTCTATCGCTATTTTGAGATCGGCACTGCCAAGCCGACGCGCGAGCAGCGCGCACTGGTTCCGCATCATCTCCTCGACGTCGCCGAGCCGGACGAGCCGTTCACTGCCGGTGAGTACGCCCGGCAGGCGCGGGCCATCATCGATGAGATTGCCCGGCGCGGTCACCTGCCAATCGTTGTCGGCGGAACAGGTCTTTACCTGCGGGCGCTGCTGGAGGGGCTCTTCCCCGGCCCGCAGCGTTCGGAAGATTTGCGTCAGCGGCTACGGGCAAGCGCTGCCATACGCGGCTCAGCTTATTTGCACCGGTTGCTGACGCGGCTCGATCCGGAAGCAGCTTCGAAGATACATGCCAACGATCTGCCGAAGCTGGTTCGCGCCATCGAGGTCTGTCTGGCCTCGCGGGCGCAGATGAGCGAGCTATGGAAGCAGCGCGGGCGCGATCCTCTGCGCGGCTTTCAGGTTCTGCGCATCGGGCTCAACCCGCCGCGAGAGAAGCTGTACGAGCGCATCAACCAGCGCGCCGCGCGGATGTTCGAGGATGGGCTGATCGAAGAAACGAGAGTCGCTGCTGGAGCGTTACGGCGGGAACACGGCCGCCACGCCGCTGGCGTCGCTTGGCTACAAGCAGGCGGTGCAGTTGCTGCGGGGAGAACTCACGCGCGAACAGGCTATCGCGGCGGCACAGCAGGGCCATCGCAACTACGCCAAGCGGCAGATGACCTGGTTTCGCCGCGAGCCGGATGTCGTGTGGCTCGATGGCTTCGGGGACGATCCCACGATCGCCAGACAAGCTGCCGAATTGGTTTCCAGCCGCGCGACCAAGCAGTCGTCTGTCTGAACCGGAACTTCCCGTCTTGAACGGATTGCTGTCCGATGCAGATTTGCCTTCCGCGAAGGGAGCGTTCGGCTACGGCGTGATCTCCCAGACGTCGCCGAAACCGTAGCCAGCGCCCGAAAACGCCGTACCGTACAGATTGCCGTTGGCGTCAAAGGCCGGCCCACCGCATACACCGACTCCGTCAGCGGCAGGATAGTTGTTGTTAAAGTCGTGTAATGAAGTGTAGGTCCAGCCGCCCCTCGAAGGCGTTAGCTTGAAAACGCTACCGGCTTCATAGAACCCGTCTCCCTGGGTCGTACCATAGAGAGCGCCAGAACTGTCCATGGTCAGGCTGCCAGTCGGGCCCGTACCATATTCTTCACTACATTCTCTGATGTAACCGCTAGTGAAGGTGTAAAGCAGGCTATAGTTCCACTGGCCATCGGAGGGCGATAGTTCGAAAACTACGCCGTTGCTCTTGGGATCGGTGTTGGTCATAGGCGTCGCGCCATAGAGATTCCCCGCTTGGTCGAAAATCACGCCGGCCCAGGGGCGGCATCCGTCGCCGCTGCCCGTAAAGGTGTAGACGACGCTCTCCGTCCAGCCCGAGCCGGCTGGCGTCAACTCATACACCGTACCGCAGTTATAGGGGCCACCTAGCTCGGTTGTGCCGTAGAGATTGCCTGCGCTATCGAACACCACGCCGGAGCGCGGGCCGCTGCCGTCGCTCGCTCCCATGAATTTGTAGAGAATGCTTTCCGTCCATCCCCCGTTGGATGGCGTCAGCTCAAAGACTACTCCATGGTCATTGGCGCCGCCCTCGTTGGTAGTGCCGTATAGGTTCCCCGCCCGATCAAAGACTAGCCTACTGTAGGAGTAGAGGCCGTCACCGCCGCCGTATTGAAAGCTGTAGAGAATGCTCTCTATCCAAGGGGTGAGCACCGAAGGTGGCCTGGTCGGCGAGGGCTGGAGCTTGAACACTGTTCCCCGCCCGAAACTGCCTCCACCGATAGTGGTTCCATAGAGGATCCCGCTGCTATCGCGAATTACTCCTCCGTAAGGAACTCCTCCGTCATTCCCTTGGTCGCCAAAGATGTAGAGTGGGGTAAAGATCCACGAGTTCTTCTGGCTCATTTTGAAGATTCCACCTCCACCTTTTCCACCTTCGGATGTCGCGCCGTAGAGATTGCCGCTGGCATCGATGGTGACACCGGCGAAGGGAGCTCCACCATCGCCTCCGGCGGTGAAGTTGTGGATGACCTGGAAGGTCTGCGCTGGTGCTAACCTCAGAAAGATCATCATCATCGCAAAAACAGCTGTTCCCGCGCGCGAGATGTTACGGGAAATCAGAGTGTGGCGTTGTCTGGCCCGCATTGCTTCTCCTCCTTACGTCCGGCTCAAGCTAGGTGGACAGCGCCCCCTTCACCAGCGCGAGCGCGCGACTCGAGGCAGCCGCAAAGGCGGCGACCGTACTCGGATCGGTCTCCGCCGCCGCATACCAATTGAGGGTCAGGCAAAAATAGACCCAGCGGTCGTCGAAGAGCATTGCTCCTGGAACGCACAGGGCATGAAAGCCAGGCACGTCAATGCTGCCGCCTTTCACGAACGCGCTCACACCCAGCGGCAGAGGCACCAGCCAGATGGCGTCGCCGATCGACAGGATCTGCCTGAATGTGTTCAGGGTTTCCTTGTTGTGGAAGAATTCGCCTTGCAAGGCGCGGGAATAGTAGGACACGAAATCATCCGCCGAGGATGCCAGCGTCTGCACTTTGTTCATTGGCGAATTGACCATCGACTGGTTGGCGGCCGCCCCGATCTGTTCCCATGAGAAGGCCTTGTAGTCCTTTGCACCCAGCAGATAGCCGAAGAACACGCGCGTACTGTCGGGGACCATGGTGTTCTTCAATCCTGCCGACGCGATGAACTCGCGCACCTTGTCCGGACCAACGTACTTGAAGCACATATCGGTCCCGGTGTTGTCGCTGTGCATGATCATGGCTTCCAGCGCGGTGCGCTCCGAGACCTTGCCAATCAGATTGGGAGGGTTAAAGGTTGCGCTATCCAGCGACCACACGCTGGCATCGAGCGACAATTGCTCCGCTCTAAGGGCCTGCACCACCTTGGGCGAATCGGCCTGGCGCAACGCTTCGCAGAGAACAAAGGTCTTGATGGCGCTCCCCACAAACATCATCTTCGAGGAGTTGGATTCAACCAGATACTCTGGCTTGCCGTTGCTTGCGGGGGCGTGGATCTTGATGGCCACGTCTCCGGGCAAGCCCTTGAAGAACGCCAGGATCGCCTGCGGAGAAGCGTCTTCTTTGGCTGTGGGCAGCGCGGACACGGCCAATGGCATGGTCCCGAGAGTGGCCGCCGTGCCGAGCAGGAACCTTCGTCTTGAGTGAACGGGAATTTCCATATTGGGTAACCAATGGCCCTAGACTATAACCCAGCTGGGGATTTGCGGCGAGATGTCTGGTATCGTTCGGGTGAATGGGCCACAACAATAAGCAAACGGGGCCGGGACCGTGGGGTAGGCACGGCACAATTCGTTGGACGTGTGCCGTCCCTACGGGACTCAGGGTTCCTACACACGTCTACCCAGCGCTTGCGCGCTGGGCTAAACTGAGCCGCCCCTTCGGGGCTGGACTTGCAACGGGTTCCAGCGTCCTCGCGCACCACACTTTCATAACGCCGGTTGTCACACAGACTCTGAAGCGCTGGGCTAAGACTTGCCGCGCCTTCGGCGCTAGTACACACCCTGCCAACGTGGGCGTGATGGCCCCACTCCTCACCATTCGCCTGGCTACATTGGGCCTGCTGTTCGTATTATTTGCGATGTCTCCGTTCGCCAATGCCGAAGATCATTTCCAATCGCCCGCCCCGGTACATCTCGACAAGAAGGGCGAGAAGTGGGCGCGCGAGTCGCTGAAGAAGATGTCGCTGGAGCAGAAGATCGGGCAGATGTTCATGATCTGGTCGCAGGCGCGCTTCCTGAACGTGGACAGCCCGGACTACATCCGGCTGCGCGACACCATGCGCAAGTATCACATCGGCGGCTTCGGTCTGACCGTCGGCTTCGAAGACGGCTTCCTCTACAGGAACGAGCCGCTCGAAGCCGCCCTGGTCACCAACCAGTTGCAGAAGGACTCCGAGTTCCCGCTGATTTTCGCCGCCGACTTCGAGCGTGGGCTTGGCCTTTCGCCTCAAGGAGGTCACCGACTTTCCGCACGCGATGGCGTTCGGCGCCACCGGCAACGTGGAATTCGCGCGCGAGGCCGGACGCATTACCGCGCAGGAGTCACGCGCCATCGGCGTGCACTGGAACTGGTTTCCCGTTGCCGACGTGAACTCCAATCCGGCCAACCCCATCATCAACACGCGCTCGTTCGGCGAAGATCCCAAGCTGGTCGGCGACATGGTGGCCGCCTACATCGAGGGGGCGCACCAGTACGGCATGTTGACCACGGTCAAGCATTTCCCGGGGCACGGCGATACCGACACCGATTCCCACACCTCAGTCCCGGTGGTGCATCAGGACAAAGCTTACTTCGAGAACATTGCGCTTCCACCGTTTCAGGCGGCGATCAAGGCCGGCGTGGACGCGATCATGGTGGCGCACATCCTCGCGCCCGCGCTCGATCCGGGCCCCGATCGCGTGGCCTCCATCTCTCCCGCCATCGTGACCGGCCTGCTGAAGCAGCAGATGGGCTTTACCGGATTGGTGGTGACCGACGCGATGGACATGAACGGTTTGACCAAGCTGTTTCCGGAAGGCGGTTCCGCGGCGGCGGGCAGGGCCGCGGTCGAAGCGGTGAAGGCCGGCAACGATGTGCTGCTGATTCCCTCCAACCTCGACGGCTCCTACAACGGCCTGTTGCGGGCCGTGCGCAGCGGAGAAATTCCGGAGTCGCGAATCGATGAATCGGTGCTGAAGGTCCTGCGCGCCAAGGCCTCGGTTGGGCTGAACAAGGCGAAGCTGGTGGACATGAGCGCCATCCCTGATATCGTGGCGAAGCCCGCGAGCCTGGCCACCGCCCAACAGATCGCCGACAGCGCCGTAACCCTGGTGCGCGACAACCATCAGGTCCTGCCCCTCAAGGCCACGCGCACCGGAACCAATGTGCCGCAGAATACGTATCAACCAGTGGCGGAAACCCACAACCGCACCCTTGTGCTCATCTTCACCGACGACAGCCGCTCCGATTGGGGGCGGGAGCTTGACAAGCAGGTGCGGATGCGAATTCCCGACGCGCACGTTATGTATATTGACCCACGCGATGCGGCAGGACTCAACCAGCCGGTCATGGACGCAGTCCAGCAGGCCGCGGTGGTGATCGCGGCGGTCTATGCGGTCCCCACGCCGGGCAAGCTGGCCAACGCAGCGACGGTACAGGATGCATCGGCGGCGCTGCTGCAGGAAGTGCTGCGCACCGCGGCCGCGTAAGACGGTAGTTGCCGCCATGGGCAATCCCTACATAGCCGCGCAGTTCCCCGAGCTGCAAACGTATTTATGCACCTTCTCCAACGCTCAGGTTTCTGAGATCAGTGCGGTGAAAGCGATGTTCGGCGAAATCCCCATGCCCGGCCGCCTGCCGATCACCATACCGAACATCGCCAACCGTGGCGCGGGCCTGGGCGGCCCGGCGCCCGTTCCCAGCGGAGGTCCAAAATGAAGAAGATTTCACTGGCGTCTGTTCTTAGCGATCGTCGCGGCGCTGTTGCTGGCCGCGTGCAGCATTAACGTTGACGACAAGGACAAGAAGAACCCCAAAGTTGACATTCAAACTCCCCTCGCCAACCTGAAGGTCAACACCGACGAAAAGGCCGCTACCGACAACGGCATTCCGGTTTATCCCGGCGCGCATTTGCGGCCGACGGAGAACGGCGACAATCACGCCGCCAATGTCAACATCGGCGCCATGGGCTTTGGCCTGAAGGTGGTTGCCGCGGAATATGAGACCGACGATTCTCCGGAAAAGGTCAAGGCCTTCTACCAGGACAAGATGAAGACCTTTGGCGATATGCTGGTCTGCAGCGGCCACGGTGGCGGATCGGACGTTCACTTTAACAAGGATGACAGCGGCAGCACCAAGCTCAGCTGCAAAGACACGCATGGCGATGGATGGGAGATCAAGGCCGGCACCAGCGACAACGAGCATCTGGTCTCGATCGAGCCCCACGGCTCCGGAACGCGCTTCGGAACGGTCCTGATCCAGACCCACGGGAAAGACAGCACGCTATAGGGAGCCGCTGTTCGCTCTTCGCCTTTGTGCTAATTCGTCATCTTGCGACCGACTCGTGCATTGCCACGTACGGGTACGAAAGAACAGAACCCAAAAGCAATAGCGAGGCGCGAACCGCGACAAGCGAAAAGCGAAGAACGAGGAGCGAAAAGCGATGAGCGGCTCTCCGGTTGCGTCCGTGGCGTCTCTGCTGGTAGGTTCGGCTGGTGGAACATCCCTGCTACCGATGCCAGGCCCTGATCGACGAGGGCATTGCCTTCTGTCCGCACTGTGGCGCTCCGCAAATCCGGGTTGTTCCTCCCGAAGAAAACATGCCGGCGTCGCCGCCGGCCGCGCCCGGCGAATTCCCTTCCGCAGCGCAGACACCCCCATGGTCGTCGAATGCTCTGCGTTATGGACCGGTCACCGGCGTCCAGTGGGACCTCGCCTGGCGGGGCGCACTGCTGGCCGGGGCCGGAGCTGCCGTCCTCACCGCCATTCCCTACGTCGTCGCTGGGTTGCTGTCTGTGGATGCTGGGCGCGGGCGCGCTTTCTGTCGCTTTCTACCAGCGCCGGGTTCCGGGCACCGTGATCACGCCGGGCATGGGCATGAAGCTGGGCGCTCTGGCCGGAGTGTTCGCGTTCGTGATCAACGCCTTTGTGACCACTCTGTCGTTCGTGGCCTTGCGCTCCAGCAGCGACTTCCGCCGCACCCTGCAGGAGCAGATGGACAAGCAAATTGCCGGCGCCTCCGATCCCAAAGCGCAGGAGATCATGCAGAAAATGTTTGACTGGATCAACACTCCGCAAGGGATGGCGACCTTCATGGTCCTGATCCTGGTGGTGCTGGCGATTATGTTCGTGCTGTTCACCGCCGCCGGAGGGGCCTTCGGCGCTTCCATGTTTGGCAAACGGCGGGAATTTCGGTAGAGCACTCTCCGGAGTTGATGCATTCTGACGGAATCACCGGGCCTCAATTGGTGGAAGCACCGGGCTTTAGCCCGGTGAATGCGTTGCGCTTCCCAACTCCGGGCTTCAGCCCCGGCGCTTGAAAGCGGGCTTAGAGCCCGCTTTTCTTTTGTCCATCAAACTCGCCGGGCTGAAGCCCGGCGCTTCCACCGTTTTATGGCGCTCGGGAAAGATCAGCTTCTTCGATCTAGGTCAATCACCGTCTCCTGTGCCCTGGATCACAACCCACGGGTCCAAGGTTGCTCCTGCTTTGGGCTTCTCGTATGATTCGAGCGGCATGACGAAAGCCTCCACGCGTTCTCCGAACCTTCGCGAGAAGTCGCAAATCCTTTCCGCTTCTGAAATCGAGCGCACTCTGGTCCGGCTGGCGCACGAGATCGTCGAAAAAAACAACGGGGTCGCGAACCTCGGGCTGGTGGGGATCATGCGCCGCGGCGTGCCGCTGGCGCAGCGGCTGGCGAAGTTGCTGGGACGCATCGAGAAAACCGACGTGCCGGTGGGCACGCTGGACATCACTCTTTATCGCGACGATCTTTCGACCGTCGGCCATCGCCCTGAAGTGCGCAAGGGCGAGATGGCGTTCGACATTCAGGACAAGAACATCATCCTGGTGGACGACGTGCTGTACACCGGCCGCACCACGCGCGCGGCGCTGGATGCGCTGTTCGATCACGGGCGGCCGCGCCGCATCCAGCTTTGCGTGCTCATCGACCGCGGCCACCGCGAGCTGCCCATCGAGGCGGGCTTCGTCGGCCGCACCATTCACACCACCAACGACGAGATGATCGAAGTCAAATTGCAGGAGACCGACGGCGCCGACAAGGTGCTGCTGGTGGAGCGGATTCCCGAGGGGCAATGAAGCCGCAATTGCATTCGCTGCTGGGCATCGAACAACTTACCACCGCACAGATTGAGTCTATTTTGGCGCTGGCCCGGCGCATGGATCCCAGCCGTCCGTCGCAGTTGTTGCACGGCAAGCGCGTGGCCCTGCTGTTCTACGAATCCTCCACCCGCACCCGGACCTCGTTCGAGTTTGCCGCCAAGACGCTGGGCGCCACCACCACGCTGGTGACTCCGGTCTCGTCCAGCATCGAAAAAGGCGAATCGCTGATTGATACCGGCTGGACGGTGGCCAGCCTGGGCGCGGATGCCATCGTCATGCGCCATGCCAACAGCGGCTCGGTATATCTGCTGGCGCGTTATGTGCGAGTGCCCATCGTGAATGCCGGCGATGGCATGCATCAGCATCCGTCGCAGGCGCTGCTCGATGCCTTGACCATCACCAACCACAAGAAAAAGCTGAACGGATTGCGGGTGGTGATCGTGGGCGATGTGTATCACAGCCGGGTGGCGCGATCGAACGCCGAGCTGCTTTCGCGCTTCGGCGCGGACATTGTCTTCAGCGGCCCGCCCGATTTCGTGCCCGAGATCTCGGCCACCATCGCGCCGGGAGTGACCGCCTGCCCCGACCTGAATATCGCGCTGCAAGGCGCGGACGTGGTCATGGCGTTGCGGGTACAACGAGAGCGGCTCGCGGGCAAGGACATCAGCGTTGAAGACTACGTTGCCAATTACCAGATCACGCCGCAGCGCATGAAGCTGGCCAAGCCGGACGCGATCCTGATGCATCCCGGACCGGTGATTCGCGGCGTCGAGCTGACCAGCGAAGTGGCGGACGGGCCGCAGTCCTGCATTCACGAGCAGGTCCGCAACGGAGTGAAAACCCGCATGGCGATTCTGGCCATGCTGCTGGGGCGCGCGAAATGAAAGACGGGGACTCATTGCTCATCGTACGCGGACGCGTCGTCGATCCCGCCAGCGGCGTCGATCAGGAGATGGACGTGCTGCTGCGCGACGGGCGCGTGGCTGCCGTGGCGGCGCCCGGTAAGCTTCGCGGCCAGTCCGGACGCACCTTCAACGCCCGGGGATGCATCGTCGCTCCCGGCTTCATCGATCTGCACGTGCATCTGCGCGAGCCCGGACAGGCCCACAAGGAAACCATCGCCACGGGAACGGCGGCGGCGGCGGCCGGCGGATTCACCTCCGTCTGCGCCATGCCCAACACCGTGCCGGTCAACGACTCGCCGGAGATCACGCGCTGGATGCAGTCTGCGGAGCGCGGCGCGCTGGTCAACGTCTTTCCCATCGCCGCGGCGACCGCCGGCAGCCTGGGAGAAAAGCTTACGAATTTTGCCGCGCTGAAGCGAGCCGGTGCGGTCGCCGTGACCGACGATGGCAAGCCGATTCTCAGCGATCGGCTGATGCGCGATGCACTGCGCGCCGCGTCGCGGCTGAAGATTCCGGTGGTGCAGCACGCGGAAGACACGCGCATGACGGTCGGCTGCTCGATGAACCTGGGCGCTACGTCGTTCCGTCTGGGCCTGCACGGCATGCCCAACGCCGCCGAGGCCAGCATCGTGGAGCGCGACATCGCGCTCGCCCGCGCGACCAGGGGACACGTTCACGTGGCGCATCTCTCGACCCGCGAGGCCCTGGAGGCGGTGCGCCGCGCCAAGAAGGCCGGGCTGCCCGTGACCGCCGAAGTCACGCCGCACCACATCACGCTGGTGGACGAGAACGTCGGCGACTTCAACACCCACTTCAAGATGAATCCGCCGCTGCGCTCGGCCGCCGATCGCGAGGCCCTGATCCAGGGCATCCTCGACGGCACCATCGACGCCATCGCCACCGACCACGCGCCCCACGCCTTCCACGAGAAGCAGGTCGAGTTCGAACGCGCCGCCTTCGGCATCACCGGCCTGGAAACCGCGCTGCCCATCGCCATCACCGTTCTGCATCAGCACTTCAATGTGCCGCTGTCGCGGATTGTCGAGCTGCTGTCGTCGAATCCCGCGAAGATCTTCAGCCTCAAGGGCCGGGGCAGTCTGGCGAAGGGAGCCCACGCCGACGTCACCATCTTCGATCCCAGGAAGAAGTGGACCTTCGATGCCTCGCAGTCACACTCGAAATCGAAGAACACGCCGTTCGACGGCTGGAGCTTCAGCGGAAAAGTTGTGGCGACGATTGTCGGCGGCAATGTGGTTTACGAGGGGTGAAGACGGTTAGGTGCGTGTCTGAATCAGTAGGTGCCGACTTCCTGCAACGAAACTGTCCGCGCACGAGGCAAATCAGATCAGCCCAAGAGGCGGCTAGTACACGAGTCTCTGTGAAAACTGTGTTTTGTTGGCGGCCGTTGAATGAAGTGCCAAGCCACCAGCCCCGGAGGGGCGGCTCAGTTTAGCCCAGCATGGAGCCGCAGGCGGAATGCTGGGTAACGTCGGAAATTAATCTGAGCCCCGTAGGGGCGGCACACTTTGACTCTGATCCACGGAAGACGCGATCAGCAGCGCGCCGCTTGCGCCCAGCACAAATCCCAGCGCAAATCGCACTGCCCAGCCAATTGCCGTGCAGGCCTGCCAACTCGCTGGCCGCGTCGAGCAGGTTGATCGCGGCCGCCGCCATCAGCAGGCGCAACGCAATCGTGCGTGACATCCGGAACAGCAGCCCGATCGCCGCGCCCAAATAGATCCCCAGACATCGCGAGCAGACGGCCACACTGCCGCCGAAGATCCACAACGACCGTTCCGGCCGCTGATGGCAGACGATCGCGAAGCCGCGCTCGAAGACCACGCCAATCAGGGCGCCGTGGGTCAGCAAATACGGCGTTGCCATCGCGGCGCAGACCAGGGCGAGGGGAACCAACGCCCACCATTCCATCGCCACATCAGTCGAGCAGTGCCGCCGCTCCGCGGCTCGACGTAACTTAACAATGTTCCCGGGGCTTGCGCCCCGGGCTCACCCCATGCCGCCGACTTCGCGGCTTGACTGGCGCAGATTGACGATACTTCCCATCCCCGGCCATTCTTCCGAGAGCGGACTACGCTAAAATCCCCATGCGCTTGCCCACGCGCTTCAGCGTCTCCAGCGCCTGGTCCAGTTCCTCGCGCGTGTGGGTCGCGGTCATGATGGTGCGGATGCGCGCCTTGCCTTCGGGCACGGTCGGAAACGCGATGCCGGTTCCCATCACGCCTTCCTTGAACAGCTCGCGCGAGAAGTCCATGGTCAGGCGGCCGTCGCCCACGATGATGGGCGTGATCGGCGTCTCGCTCGCCGGCGTGTTGACGCCGCCGATGTTGAAGCCGAGGTCGCCCAGCTCTTTCTTCCAGTAGCGGGTGTTCTCCCACAGCTTCTCGATGCGCTCCGGCTCCTGCTCCAGCACGTCGAAGGCGGCGATGCAGGTGGCCGCGACCGACGGCGGATGCGAGGTCGAGAACAGGAACGGCCGCCCGCGATGGTAGAGGAACTCGATGAGATCGCGCGTGCCGCAGACGTAGCCGCCCAGCGCGCCGATGGCCTTCGACAGCGTGCCCACCTGGATGTCCACGCGGCCATGCAGTCCGAAGTGGTCAATGGTGCCGCGTCCGTTGCGGCCCAGCACGCCGGAGGAGTGCGCATCGTCCACCATCATGATGGCGCCGTATTTTTCGGCCAGCGCGGTGAGCTGCGGCAGCGCGCCGATGTCGCCGTCCATGGAGAAAACACCGTCGGTGATCAGCAGCTTGTGGCCGGGCTCGTTCTTGATCTCGTTCAGCAGCTCTTCGGCGTGCGCCGCGTCCTTGTGGCGGAAGACCTTGATCTTGGCGCGCGAGAGCCGCGCTCCATCAATGATGCTGGCGTGGTTCAGCTCGTCGGAGACGATGAAGTCTTCCTTGCCGAGGATCGCCGAAACCGTGCCCGCATTCGCGGTGAAGCCCGACTGGAAGACCACGCAGGCTTCGACGTTCTTGAAGCGCGCAATCTTCTCTTCCAGCTCCATGTGGATTTTCATGGTGCCGGCGATGGTGCGCACCGCGCCCGAACCGACGCCGTACTTGCTTGCGTGGCCTCCAGCGCGGCTTCGCGCAGCTTGGGATGCGTCGTCAGCCCGAGATAGTTGTTGGAGGCGAGATTGATGACCTTCTTGCCGTCGAAGGTGCAGACCGGCGCCTGCTCGTCGTCGAGCACGCGCAGCTTGAAGTAGGTGCCCTTCTGCTTCAGGTCGTTCAGTTGGTCGGTGAGAAACGTGAGCGGGTTGGTGCGAGTGGTGAGAGTTGCCATCGTGATCCCTTCTGTGGGAAACGGATAATGTTATCCCAGACGCGTCATGAGGAGAACTCGCCATGTGACAGAAATGGATAACGCTCGGCCAAGCAAAACCGACTTAGATGGGGCACCCTCATGTTACTGCGTGGCTGCCCGGCCACGCGCCGACGAAGCACCTATTGGAGTTGCTCTATTGTTTCTTGCCTGTGCTTCAAGTCAGCATTTTCCTGATTGTGCAGTGCCACCAATCCGGAATTTATGAACTCAGCACGCATCGCGGGTGATCTTCAACCGTGCTTTGTCTGCTAGGGTGAAATCTCCAGCAGAAGCGATTCGTAGCAAGATGAACGATCGTCCTCCGCTGCCTCGCGCCACAAGGAGCAGCTTCTGGGCGGTGGTTAGGATTTTCAGTGGGTACTCGCGCCAGTGACTCTGAAGCGCGTGCTCATGGACTCTTCTTGCCCGCCGAAAGTTCATTGCTGAGTAAAGGCGCAAGTTCATCACAGCGACTGATGAAACCGTCGACACTTATCGGAAGCTCCCTTCCGGCCACTTCAGAAGCTGCAGCATTCGTGGGACTTCGCTGCGCACGATTAAAAACCAAATCAGCAAGCTGTGCCTGTGACTCTTCCAGATCCCTTACGACCCATTGCTCTTCGGCATTCGCGTGCTGATGAAGAAGTAGGGCCGCAACGACCACTGTCAAATATAAAGCTACAGCGGCGTATGCCACACTTTTCACGGCGTTCTTGGGATTTTGTTCCTTGGCACCAACGTCAAGAGGCGGAGACGTTACTGAATTCTGCCGCACCACGTAGGACGGCTCGGTCGCAAGCGGAGTGCTCGGGAATGACTGCTCCAACGCGTCAGTTTCCCTCGGCAGCGGCTTCGGACGGTACACTTCCGTGCCGCAAGAAGCACAGAAGCTGGCTGTACCTGGCATTTTTGAACCGCAACTAATGCAATAAATATCCATCTCAAAATCCGTCGAGTTTTAGGGCACAGTCGCCGATGTTGGGCTAGGTGGGGCTATCTTCCAGTTGTGAGTCTTGAAGACTGCCTCCACACGAACGGAGCGCCAAAAGTACGGTAGCCAGAGGGCAGCGTATGCGATCGTCAAGAAATTCAAGAAAACATTATCCGGAAAATGCCAGCTGTCAATACAGATTGAAAGTACCGCGAAGGCAAGGTCCATTGCTAATGAGAGCATCAGGTACTGAACCCATTTCCATTGGCGCTGTTTTAGCATTATGAAACCCAAAATGACTTGAACAATCAGTAGTAACTGCGCTGGGAATACAGATATGAACCAGAGCCAATAAAGAGTCATGTCACGCCAACCTGCTGGGTTGTAGTTCTTCAGCGAGAGGAAAATGAACAACAAGCCGACTGCAGCAGATACATAAAGCTGAATATAAAAATAGAGCAACCAGCCACCAATGGATTGGTCTTTTCGGCGCGAACAGATCCACCACATCAGTAGTGCACCCGGTAAGCCTCCGAGAGGGGCTGTGGACTTGGTGTCAGAGTCCCATGCAAACGTAGGCACGGAGGAGAGAAGTATTAAAGTCAACTGGGTTAGCGTGCCCAACCTGACGATGCGTCAGTGCATTGAGCCTTTGGGCTTGACCATCACGGAGGCCGCCGCGCGCTCGGAGTCACGCGCACGACTCTGTCGGAACTGGTGAACGGGAAGCGCGGGATTTCTCCGGAAATGGCGGTGAGGTTGTCGCAGGTTTTCGGCGGCAGCGCCGAAAGCTGGCTCACGCAACAGGCGCACTACGATCTCGCACACCTTCCCACCCGCCGCATAAAGCTCAAACGGCTGGAATTCGCCTAAGCTCTAGCAGGTATAGGGGTCCTTCGACTCCGGCGGCCAAAATCGGGCCGCCGTCGCTCAGGATGACAGAGCGTGTGTGAACGTGCTCTTACCGCGTCCCGTTCGGATACACCAGGATCTTGCTGGCCTCGCCGGTTTTCAGCAGTTCCATGCCGGAGGCGAAGTCCTTCATCGCAATCCGATTGGTGATGACGGGATGCAGGTCGAGCTTGTTGGCCTTCAGCAGCGCGGTCATCTGATACCAGGTCTGGTACATGCGGCGGCCGTTGATGCCCTGCACGGTGGCGCCTTTGAAGATCACTTCTTCTGCGAGGTTGAGTTCGACGGGGCGGGAGGGAATGCCGAGCAGCGACATGCGGCCACCAAGACGCAGGATCTTGAATCCTGTTCGAATGGCCTCGGTGCGGCCCGCCATTTCCAGCACGACATCCACGCCGGTGCCGCCGGTGTTGTCCATCACGATGCCGTACACGTCGTCCTTGGTGGGATCGAGCACGAAGTCGGGCTTCATCTGCTTGGCGATTTTGCGGCGATGCTCGTTTACCTCGATGGCGAAAATCTGCGTGGCTCCGCAGGCGCGCGCCACCGCGATGGAGAACAGTCCGATCGGGCCGCAGCCGGTGATGGCGACGCTCTTGGCGGCGATGTCGCCCGCGAGCACGGTGTGCACGGCATTGCCCAGCGGATCGAGGATGGACGCGTACTCCTGCGGGATCGACGGATCGAGCTTCCAGATGTTCGACTCGGGGATGACCACGTACTCGGCGAAGGCGCCGTTGGCGTCCACGCCGATGATCTTCACGTGCTGGCAGATGTGCGCTTCGCCGATGCGGCATTGCAGGCACTTGCCGCAGGCCACGTGCATCTCGGCGGAGACGAAGTCGCCTTCCTTGACGCTGGTGACCTCGTTGCCCACGGCTTCGACCGTGCCGCAGAACTCGTGTCCGGGAATGAGCGGCGGATGAATGCGCCGCTGCGCCCACTGGTCCCACTGGTAAATGTGCAGGTCGGTGCCGCAGATGGACGCCATCTTGACCTTGACCAGTACGTCGGTGGGGCCGAATTGCGGTTTGGGAACTTCGCGAATCTCCGTGCCCGGCGCGGGCTCCGGCTTTACAACAGCAATCATGGTGTCAGGCATTTGGATGGCTCTTAGGGTCAGTTTCCCATTCGTTCGCCAAAAGAGGGCGAAAGAACGGGGCACCCGCGGCATGTCAGCCCAGTTATGAATTAAGAAGCGGTGGGCAAACCGACAAGTTTAGCACGCAGCTGACAAGTGGGCGGTGACGCCGAGGAGCTTACTGCGGCGGTGGAGGATAGGGGCGGGCCTCCAACGGCGGAGGCAGGATCCCTTGTAAATCCAGTTCCAGGCCGCCGATGGTTTGCGCCGCGAAGTTATAGACGAACGCCCAGATCGCGCCCAGCACGAACCCCAGAATTCCATAGAAGACCGGCATCAGAACGGCAATGATGATGATGCCGAGCATCCCGATCTTCCTCTGGCCCGGGACGAGGGCAGCCCCGACAGCGCCGAACACCAGGAAGAAGAACCCGACGAGAACTCCGATGGCCGCTTGGACGACGGCGAAGATCCTGGCGGCCGAGAGAACGCCTATCGATCGCAGATGAAACATGGCTCACCTCAACCTTTCTTAGCTTGCTTCTGCATCATCCTTGCGTTGACCTGCTCGCTCTGCCCCCTGGGAACGCTTAGCGTCTTCCACTCCGCGCCCTTCCAGTGTTTGGCCAGAAAGACGATCTGCCCCACGTGATAGGCGTAGTGCGCCACCTGGCGGTTGATGGCCTGCAGCACCGAATGGGGTTCGCCGCGAATGGTGACGGTGCGCTCCAGGTCCTCGGGATGCAGCGAGTTCAGGGTCTGGAAGACCAGCTCCCAATTCTGTTCCCACGAGCTGAGCACCTCCGCGCGCTTGGCGTCGGCGTGCATGACAAATTCGCGGTCACGATTACGGTCGGACTTTTCGCCGTCGCTGATCAGAAAATCGCTGAAGCGGGAGCGCATGTTGCCGGCCAGGTGCTTCACAATAATGGCAACACTGTTGGACTCGGCACTGGGCGCCGCGAAAAACTGCTCATCGCTGAGCTGCGCCATAGCGCCGTCGGCCAGGCGCTTGTGGCCACGCAGGCTGCGAAACGCTTCGTCTATGTAGAGGGCGGGGAAATCGCTCATCGGCTGATTGTCTCCTGAATGCGGTTGCCGCGCCACCAGCAGCGGGAAGTGCGATCTGGAAAGCACTGTTCGCGGACGCCGAATTGCCGCGAATGGGCTGTGGCTGCGCCCCTCGCCGTCTGAAATTCCGCCTTCCGAACCGCCAACTTTCCGGTTGCGGACCGGGGGGCGTTTTTGCTAATTCACCAATTCTTCAGCCGCACAATACTTTTTTGAAAAATATCTGTTGACATTCCCGCGCAGTAACCGCAATATCTTGGGTTAGACCTACTGCTCGTCCAAGATGTAGGGCAGCTATGGCAGTTCAACCGACCTTCAAGGGAGAAGGTTCTACAAGGAGGCAACACTTAATGGCAACGAAGAAAGCTGCAAAGAAGCCCGCCAAGAAAAAGAAGAAGTAACGTAATCCGGCGAGGCATTGGCCTCGCTTAATTTTTGCCTACAATCTGGCCTCCGCGATTGCTGTTCGCGGAGGCGTTTTCGCGTGGGCCGACCCTTCACGCCGGAGTTGGTATCGCGCATGGGTTTCGTGCTACAAGTATCCATCCGTGCTCTCCGTCCTTCTGTCATGACTGCCGAGAAGAAGAAAAAACGCAAGGGCAGCAGCGCTTCCGATCCTGTGATCCCCGACAAGCTATATTTCCGCATCGGCGAAGTGGCGCGCCTCTGCCGCCTGCCGGCCTACGTGCTGCGCTTCTGGGAGACCGAGTTCCCTCTGCTCAAGCCGGTGAAGAGCGGCACTGGGCAGAGAATGTATCGCCAGCGCGACGTCGAGAACGTGCTGCGCATCAAGCGGCTGCTTTACGAGCAGGGTTACACCATTGCCGGCGCACGCCAGCATCTCCGGGCCGAAGCGAAACCCGCGAAGTTGCAATCCGGTTTGCCTTTCCCCAAGAAAGGCTCGCCCGACCTTAAGAAGGTGCGGCAAGGCCTGGAGGAAATTCTCGGGAATCCTCAAGAAGAAACGAAGCTAGTCAGGCGGGCGGCGTCTGCGTCGAGACCCGGCTGGGGCGTCAGGCTGGGCAGCAACGGTGGGAGACTGAATTCAGGTGCGTCCGCGAACGTGCGTCGGCTTCGACCGGGTAAGGCTCAATACGCGCAGGGCGCGATTCCTTTCTCTAACGCTGATGGTTGCAACGCTGATCTCCTCCGGTTGGTTTGCCCCATCCGCCGAGGCAGCCTCCAGGAACAAGTTCCTGATCGCGTCGGACCTGCACTTCAATCCCATGTTCGATCCTGCTCTGGTAGCAGAGCTCGCCGCCGCCGATCCCAGTCAATGGGAGACCATTCTGCAACGTACCGCGCCTGATCGCTTCAGCCTGTACGGACAAGACACGAATTGGTGGCTGCTGCAATCGGCCCTCGACCAGATGCGCAAGACCTTGCCCCATCCCGCCTTTGTCATGATCAACGGAGACTTGCTGGCACACGGCTTTCCCAGCACCTATCGCAACGCCACCCACGACGAGGACCGCGAACACTATCGGGCCTTCGTACGCAAGACGGTCGAGTTCCTGGCCCTGGAGCTTCGCAAGAGATTTCCCGGACACGAAGATTCTGCTGACGCCGGGCAATAACGATGAAAATTGCGGAGACTACAGCATCCGGGCCGGCGGGATATTTCTGAGCGACACCGCCCAATTGGTGCGCGACCTGGCGGGAGCGGACGAGGCCTTCGCCGATAGCTGGAAGGCTCTAGGCAGCTATAACGTGCCGCATCCAACCATCCCAAACTTCCGCATCCTGTCGTTGAATACGATTTTCTTCTCCAACAACTATCACGCCGCAAATTTCAACGATGCCTGCGCGACCGTGCCTTCGACCGCCGCCAGCGACCTTCTCGCACTGGCTGGAGTCGAACTTGACACAAGCCAGGCAGGCCAAGCAGAAGGCGTGGCTGATGTTCCATATCGCTCCCGGCATCGACGGCTTCGCCACCATTCAGAACCGGGCCACGCGGTCGGAAGCGACGTCCCCATCGGCAGACGAGCCATGTGCCAAAGCCATCGTGCCCATGTGGGTGCCGGACTGGACGGCACGAGTCGATGGCTTACTGGAGACATTCCACGATACCGTCGTCGCAAGCTTTGCGGGCCATACCCATAGCGACGACTTCCGGCTGATCAACTCCGCCGGCGTTAACCAGGCGTTCATCATCATCACTCCGGCGATTTCGCCCATTTACGATCAGAATCCCAGCTTTCGCGTCGTCGAGTACGCCGACGACGGGTCGCTTGTCGATCAGTCGACCTACTATCTGACAAATCTCAAGCAGGCCAGCAGCAGGGTCCGCGGACGCTGGAAGAAGGAGTACAGCTTTTCGCGGGAGTGGCGAAGCCGGCGGCTGGACGTGGCCAGCCTGGGAACGGTTTACGAACAGGTCCAAAGCACGAGAACAAGCTCGCGACCAATGGTTGAAGCTGTATAACGTTTCCAGTTCGGCCGCGGTGGTGCCCGGCGACGACGATCGTGGATTATATTGCGCCATCGCGGCGCTTGATCCCGTCGCATATAAAAGCTGCTACTGCCGGACGACGGCTCCACAGCCCTGATCCAGGAGCAACAACGTGGATGCTTTTCTCAATTTCTTGACAGCGGCCTTGGCAAGATCATGTGGATCTCTGCTGCTGCTTTATGCTCCGCTCGCCGTCGCCCAGGACGTGGCCACCATGCTGGCGCAGAAGGCCGACTCGCTGGTGCAGGAAGAGATGAGGAAGCAGAACATCGCGGGCCTGTCGCTGACCATCGTGGTGGACAAGAAGATCGCCGTCTCGCGCGCCTACGGGTTGGCCGATCTCGAGAACCAGGTCCCCGTGACAACCTCCACGCTGTTCCGCACCGGCTCGATCGCCAAGCCCATGACCGCGACGGCGGCGATGGCGTTGTACCAGGCGGGCAAGCTTGACCTCGACGCTCCGGTGCAGAAGTACTGTCCCGCGTTTCCCCAAAAGCCATGGACGATTACCACCCGCGAGCTGCTGGGCCACTTGTCGGGCATTCGGCATTACAGGCAGGACAATTCTGACGTTTTCAGTACCAAACATTACGCTCATGTAAGCGATGCTTTCGAGATGTTTGCCAATGACCCGTTGCTGTTCGAGCCGGGCACGAAGATGGAGTACACCACGTTCGGCTACGACGTCGTGGGTTGCGTCGTCGAAGGCGCTTCCGGTGAGGACTTCGTCACCGCCCTCAACGCGCTGGTGCTTACCCCCGCAGGCATGACCTCAACCCGCACCGATGACGCGTTCGCCATCATTCCGCATCGCAGCGCGCCCCTACAGCGTTGTCCCCGGCCACAGCATCGAGAACGCGCCCTTCGTGGACACCAGCAACAAGATTCCCGGCGGCGGCCTGATCTCCACCGCCCACGACCTGGCGCGCTTCGCCATCGCACTGGAAAGCGGCCGCCTTCTCAATTCGACAACTACCGAATTGATGTGGACCTCGCAGAAGACCTCCGATGGCAAAGTGACCGGCTACGCCTCCGGATGGGGAGTCCATGAAGAGAAGGGAGCGCTCACGGTTGGACACACCGGCGGGCAGCCCGGCTGCAGCAGCGCAATCTGGATGCTGCCCGGCCAGGGCTTCGCCGTCACCATCATGGCCAATACCGACGAGGTGAAAGTGCTGCCCATCGCCGAGGCGCTGGCGCAAGCGTACCTGCACGCGCAGGGCGGCAAATGAGGATGGCCAGGGCGAGGAACCAACCTCCTGTGATGCGCGTCACAACCCGGCGTGACCTGCGATATGGGAGAGCAGAATTGCGCGGACTAGGCTATTCTTAGTACAGGAGTCGTCATGCTTGACAATCTGTTTCAGCCCACCCACCTGCTGGTGGTCCTCTTCATCGCGTTGCTGGTCTTCGGACCCAAGAAGCTGCCCGAACTCGGCAAGGGCTTGGGTGAAGGAATCCGAAGCTTCCGGGAATCGATGAACGCGAAGCCCGAGAGTGCGAAGCCGGCGGAAGAAAAGAAGCCGTAGTTCGCTCGAGAGCCTGCCTTCTAATTTACCGATGCCCCAGAGTGCGCCTGAGAACGGTGTTTTGTTTGCGGCCGTGCAACGAAGGGTCAAGAAACCAGCCCCGTCGAGGGCGAATCAGTTTAGCCCAGCATGGAGCCGCAGGCGGAATGCTGCGTAAAGTGGGAAATTAACCCGAGCCCCGTAGCCGGGGCCCCCGACGAGCACCGCTTTTGTGCTCGTTGGGGTGGAGTAGGGGCGGCAAGGTTCTCACACAGGGGCTGAAGCCCTGGCTTTTGTTGCGCGTCGTTCGGCACGACTGGAAGTCGTGCCCTGATACAAAACGGGCACAATCCAACTTTTTCCCCAGCCCGTCGAAGTCGTGCCCTGATACAACACAAAATGATTGATGAGATGAGTTGGCTCTGCTGACCGCCCGCCCTTTGAGAACTGTCAAGCCAGTCCGCGACAGCTTTCCAACACGGCGGTGTTAAAGTGTCTGCATCCCTCAGGAGGAGGCGCATGTCACTGTCTGTGGAGGCGCGTCACTGCGGCGCCGTGTACGTGGTGCGGTGCACCGGGCGGATCGTCGCCGGCGAAGAGGTTGCCGTGCTGGAGACCGCCATCCAACGCGGTCTGCGCGAATTTGTCCGTATCGTGCTGCACACCGGCGAGGTCACCCGCGTGGACAGCACCGGCATGGGGCTGCTGGTGCGCTTCCTGTCGCACACCCGCAACCGTGGCGGCGATTTTCGCCTGGCCGCTCCTCCGCAGTTCCTTACCAGCCTGCTGCAACTCACCAAGCTGGCGGCCATTTTCCGTATCTACGATTCGGAGGAAGAGGCGATTGTCTCGTTCCTCAAAGAACCCCGCGGAGCGAACCCGGGCGACGCCAGCGTGGGACCGATGGTCCTGTTCGTGACCAGTCTCCCGACCTTTGCGCGTTTGTGCGCGCGCTGCTGCATCATCATGGATATGAGGTGCTGTCCACCTGCCGCATGCACGATGCCCGGATGCTGCTCACTGCGACCAAGTTCGACTACATCATCCTGGGGCCGGACAATTCCGAGCTCACCTCTGACAATGTGGTAGCTTCGCTGAAATCCCTGGCCCCAGGGGCGGCCACCGTGCTGCTGCCGGGCGAGTTCAAGCATGAAGACCCGGAGCGGGCTGGACACGATTTGCTGCGCCTGCTGCAGGGCGCCGGAAAATCGTAGGCCGTCGCGCGAATGCCAAGGACGCTTGTCACCCTGAGCGAGCGGCCGGCAACTAGGAGAAGATGGACCGAAACTTTGCGGGAAGATCATGACCCTGGCAAGAATCCCGCCGCTATTGTGCTCGGAAAGCTACTTGGCGCAAGGGGTGCCTGAAGTAAAATTGACATCTGGGCGACCCCAGGGTAGCCTGCAACGTCTAACATACAAGAGGTACCCATGTCCGCAAGCATGCAGGATATTCGCCTAGAGGCTTTACGCACTGCCCCGGCCGACAGTTGGGTCGCCCTGTCTGAGGACGAAAGCACAGTGGTAGCAGTCGGTGCGACCTACGACGAAGCTGTCCAGAGGAGTGAAAAGGCGGGCGTATCAGACCCGGTCTTAGTAAAGACGCCAAAGACCTGGCTGCCCATCTCCCTGTGAGCTTTACACGTCCGTATACAAAATATCCGGACTCGCAGAGTGGCGGCTTTTACTATGCTGCCACCCTGCCGGTAAACATTGCTCTTCCAGCTAAGAACCCCCCTCGTTCTAAGAGATTCGACGCGATAATAGATTCCGGCGCTTCTGCGTGCCTATTTCACGCGTCTATTGGGCGAGCGATTGGACGGGAAATCGAAAAAGGAGAGACGAACGAGACGCTCGGCATCAACGGCCCAAACAAGGTTTACATGCACGATGTCTCGCTCTACGCTCCTGGCGGCGTAATCGGAATCCGCGCAGGCTTTTCAGATGAGTTACCCATAGCGGGGTTACTGGGAATGACGGGATTTTTTGACCACTTCACGATCACTTTCGATCCCACTGGCAACAGGTTCATATTGGATCGGCTTTATCAAGCCTGATTCTAACCACCCGCAAAGAATCTTCAAACCGAGCCACAACTCCCCGCCCTCCCCTTCGCCCCCGCCCCTTCCGCTATAATCATCCTCCCAGGGAGGACGAGTGACGGCTGTTGGTTTGGGCCCGGCGAAGCAGATTTCGTCGGCTCCCCGCAAGAGTCTCCTGTCTTCGCCAGGAAAATCGGCCCTCGCGCTTGGGTGCCTGCTGGTGTTCGCGACCCTCGCGCTTTATCACCCGGTCAACCACTATCCCTTCGCCAACGCTGACGACGACTCCTACATCAGCGACAACTCGCATGTGAAGTACGGGCTGGAGTGGGACACTGTGAGGTGGGCGTTCACCACCTTCCGTGACGCCAACTGGCATCCCCTGACCTGGCTCTCCCACGCGCTCGACTGCCACCTCTATTCCCTCGATGCCGGCAAGCACCACCAGACCAACGTTGTGCTGCACGCGGTCAACGCCGCGCTGTTGTTCTGGGTCTTGCTGAGCGCGACGGGTTACGCCGGCCGCAGCGCGATGGTGGCTGCCTTGTTCGCTCTGCATCCCGTCAACGTTGAGTCGGTGGTTTGGATCTCCGAGCGCAAGAACGTTCTCAGCATGTTGTTTTTTCTGCTCGCTCTGGGCGCTTACCGATGGTATGCCGCCAAACCTCGCATGGGCCGCTATATCGTGGTCACGGTGGCGTTCGCGCTGGGCTTGATGGCCAAACCCCAGATCATCACCTTGCCTTTTGTTTTGCTGCTATGGGACTACTGGCCGTTGCGGCGAATGTTTGCCGGCAGCGGGCAATCTTCCGACGCGGCTGCCGCCAGCGTGATCCCGGCGAGAAGCTTTTCCTGGCTGGTGTTGGAGAAGCTGCCGCTGTTCGCGCTTGCGGCGGGGAGCGCAATCATCACCGTCATATCGCAGCGGTCGGGCGGCGCCATGAGCGGGCCTTTGAACACCTATCCATTTGTTCCGCGGCTCGAGAACGCCATCGTCTCTTACGTGCGCTATCTCGGCAAAGCCATCTGGCCGTCGCATCTCGCCTTCATGTACCCGCGCGCATCGTGGGCGCTATGGCAGGTCGGCGGCGCGCTGGTAGTTTTGCTTCTCATTACCGGCATGGTGCTTGCGGGCCGCCGCCATCGCTATTTGCCGGTAGGGTGGTTTTGGTTCTTGGGGACGCTGGTGCCCATGATCGGTCTGGTGCAGGTGGGCGCACAAGCCATGGCTGATCGTTATGCGTATCTGCCTTTGATCGGCCTGTTCATCATGATCTGCTGGGGCGTTTCCGATTGGGCCGGGCAGCGCCATCTCTCCACCGCGTGGTTGGCCGCCCCCAGCCTGGCCGCGCTCGTGATATTGACGCTGGTCGCACATCGCCAGATCGGCTACTGGAGTGACAATGTCACGCTGTGGGCGCACACCGTCGAGGTCACTCGTGGCAACTGGATCGCAGAAGACAACCTGGGCGCGGCCTTGATGGACAAAGGACAAATGGAGGACGCGATCGTGCACTTCCGCGCCGCCGCAGCCATTTTTCCCTCCGATCCTCGCACCTACCTGTTCATCGGCTTCTATGAGCAAAAGCGCGGCAACCTGCGGGCCGCCATCGAGCAGTACCAGCAGGTGCTCAACGTCACCCAGAACAACGTTTGGAACAACGCCAAGCTGCGTGACGACGCTCTGGTGAACATGGGCTATATCTATCGCGACCTGGGAGACCCGGTCCGCGCCTCGGAGAGCTTTGAAGCAGCACAGAAACAACGCCTCGAGTTCCTCCGCAGCCTGAAGCGACAACCGGCCGTCACCCAGCACTAGCCGCGCGTCACTGAAGTGCGACAGCCACCGCGCTATAATCCGAGCGAGTTCCCGGGCCCATGTCTTCGGCTGTCGTCAACGCGACCGAAACACTTTCCTCCCGCCCACGCGTCGGCCTGCTTTCGTCGCCCGCCGCCCGCACATTTCTTTTCGGCCTGGTGCTCGCCCTGCTCACGGTTGCCGCCTATTACCCAGTCCACGGCAATCCCTTCGTCAATTTCGATGACCATGAATATGTCAGCGAAAACAACCACGTCCTCAAGGGATTGACCTGGAGCGCCATCAAGTGGGCGTTCACCACATTTCATGCCGGCAACTGGCATCCCCTGACCTGGCTCTCCCACGCCGCTGACTGCCAGTTGTTCCAGGCCGACGCCGCCGGGCACCACGACATGAACGTGCTCTGGCACCTGGTGAATGTGGTGCTGCTGTTCTGGGTGCTGCAGCGGGCGACCGGGTATCGGGGCCGCAGCTTCGTGGTGGCCGCGCTGTTTGCGGTGCATCCTGTGAATGTCGAATCCGTAGCCTGGATTTCGGAACGCAAGAGCACGCTCAGCATGGTGTTTTTCCTGCTCGCCCTGGCCGCCTATCGCTGGTATGCCCGCGAGCCGCGGGTGGGCCGTTACCTGCTGGTGGCGTGGTTATTTCTCTCGGGCTTGATGGCCAAACCGCAGGTCATCACTCTCCCCTTCGTTCTCTTGTTGTGGGATTACTGGCCGCTGGGGCGAATGTTCGCTTCCGCTCCGGGCGCTGCTGCCGGCAGGGCCACGCCAGCCATCCTTCCGCCCAGAAGTCTCAGGTGGCTGATCTGGGAAAAAGCTCCTCTGGGTTTGATCATCGCGGCCGACTCCTTGGTTACGATGAAAGCCCAGGGCGTGGGCCGTCCCGCTGGTTGGTATTACACATTCGGAGTCCGCCTGGCCAACGCCATTGTTGCTTACGCACGCTATGTAGGGAAGATGTTCTGGCCCACGCGCCTCGCCCTTTTATATCCCCATCCCGGCAATTCTCTGGGCTGGTGGCAAGTGGCCGGCGCCCTGCTTTTCCTGTTGGGCACCACCGCAGTGGTCACGCTTTGCTGGCAGCGCCGCTATTTGACCGTGGGCTGGCTTTGGTTTCTGGGGACCATGGTGCCGATGGCCGGGCTGGTGCAGGTCGGCAGGCAAGCCATGGCCGATCGCTATGCCTATCTCCCTTTCATTGGACTCTTCCTCATGGTTTGCTGGACTGCGGCGGAATGGGCCGGACGGCGGCGAATGCGCACGGCCGTGCTGGCTGGGGCCACGGCCCTGGTGTTGCTCGCCTTGACCGCGGTTACGCATCGCCAGTTGGGATATTGGCGCGACAACGCCAAGCTGTGGTCCCACACACTGGAGGTCACCGACCCCAACAATTGGGTGGCCGAGTCGCTCCTCGGGGACGCGCTGCGCAAACAAGGACGAGGATTGGAGGCGCTGCAGCACTTTTACCGCGCGCTGGAGCTCCATCCCAACGATCCGGTGAGCCAGCTGGGGATCGCTCTTTATGAGCACGAGAATGGCAACTTGACCGGCGCCATTGCCCACTACGAGCAGATGATCGACCGGGAGCAGAACGACACCGCTAAAGTCCAGATTCTCATCAACATGGGCCACGTCTATGCAAAGCTCGGGAATGCTCAGCGCTCGCGAGAATGTTTCGAGGCCGCGGCAAAACTAAAGCAGCAGGAGTAGAACGGTTATCCCGTTGCCGACGGGCGTGGAGACACCCACAAAGATAAATAGTAGTAGTACACTTCTTCATATTGCCTACTCCTCGCTCTCTGTCAGGGAAACCGCCTAGAACATAATCGCAAACAGCTGCACACATACGTGGCTAGCAGTAGCTCTATGTGGCACTTACGGTGGCAGCCTAATTGCTCGTAAGACTGTGACCCCCATTGGTAGGGGTAGTGGGGTCAGTTCGCGAATTGAACCTAAAGGAGGGTTCGTTCCTTGAAAATGCGTATCGCTGCTCTAACAGTTCTGTGCCTGGCGCTGGCCGCAATTCCGGCTTGGGCCGACTACAGCAACGGTGCCATCAACGGCACAACCGATGCTTGGACCATTAACTTCGGTTACGTCGTAAGTGACACCTTTATCGCCGATTCGTCCTCAGTTACCGGCTTCATGGCTGGCGTTTGGGAATTCCCGGGCGACACCCTGACCTCGGTGGACTGGTCGATTACCTCCGGCGAAAACAGTGGAACCGTGTTCGGTTCCGGCACCGCCAGTGGCGCCAGCTTGTCCGATAGCTACATCTCCTCCAACCAGTATGGCTACAACATCGACAAGATCACCGTAACCGGTCTGAACGTAGCCACCACCAGCGGCACCACCTACTGGCTCAACCTGCAGAACGCGGCCGTCGCCAGCGGCGACCCGGTCTATTGGGATGAAAACAGCGGCCCGTCGAGCGCGTCCGAGAGTGCCCTGGGCACGATTCCCTCGGAAGCTTTCACGGTGAACACCGGCGGCAGCACCTCGGGCAGCACGCCTGAGCCCAGCAGCATCATGCTGTTCGGTTCTGGCATCCTGGGCCTGGCTGGCGTACTGCGTCGCAAGCTGTTCTAAACGAATCCGACCCTTCCCCCAGGTCTCTTCGAAAAGCCGGAGCTCGATGCTCCGGCTTTATTTTTTCTTCTCCCTCCTGCGCATCATGCTCGGGCTTGCCGCTTCTCCGGCACAAGCGCGCCGGACGCGGTAAAATAATGCCAGACACCACCTATGTATGGAATCAGGTGGAGCTTTGTACCGCAGCTTTGCCTGATCAGGTTTTTAATGAAGAATTTTTTCGTCTTTTTGTGCATGATGACCGTCGCCGTTCCCTTGCTTCTGGCCCAGGACGACACGGTAGTCGAAGAAATTATTGCCCGCATCAACAACAACATCGTTACCCGCGCGGACTTGAAGCGCGCCCGGGACCAGTTGCTCACCGACATTCACCAGCAGGAACCGAACGTCACCACCGCGGAGGAAAAAGACCGCGAGAAGGACCTGCTGCGCGACCTCATTGACCAGCAGCTGCTGCTGCAAAAGGGCGAAGAGCTCGGTATCAACGCCGATACCGAGGTAGTGAAACGGCTCGATGAGCTGCGCAAGCAGATGCATGCCGAGTCCATGGAAGACCTGGAGAAGGCCGCCCAGGCGCAAGGCGTCTCCTTCGAAGAATTCAAGCAGAACATGAAGAACAGCCTCATCACGCAGCGGGTGATCAGCCAGGAAGTGGGCAGCCACATCAGCGTGACCCAGCAGGAAATCCAGCAGACTTACGACCAGCACAAAGCGGAAATGGAGCGCCCCGAGCAGGTGCGCCTGAGCGAGATCCTGATTTCCACCCAGACAGCGCCGCCGGTCAAGACGGAAAAAGGGAACCGAGGTGCTGCCCCAGACCCCCAGTCCCGATACCGTGGCCAAGGCCCAGGCCAAAGCCGACCAGGTTTACGCCTTGCTGCAGAAAGGCGGCAAGTTCGACGAACTGGCCAAGCAATATTCCGACGGCCCCACCTCAGCCGTGGGCGGCGACCTGGAATACTTCAAGCGCGGCACCCTCTCCAAGGAACTGGAGCAGCAGGTGTTCACCATGAAGGCCGGTGAATACACCAAGCCCATCCGCACCAACCAGGGCTTCGTCATCCTGAAAGTCACCGAGCACCAGGAGGCCGGCATTCCTCCCCTGAAGGACGTGGAAAGCAGGGTCCAGGAAAACCTTTACATGCAGAAGATGCAGCCCGCCTTGCGCGACTACCTCACCAAGCTGCGCGAGGATGCCTACATCGACATCAAGGCAGGCTACATCGATACCGGCGCCAGCCCCAACGAAACCAAGCCGGTTTATACCACCGCCGCCACGCAAGATACGTCCAAGACAAAAAAGAAGAAAAAGCTGGGCCTGTTCTAGGTGGAAGCGCCGGGCTTCAGCCCGGCGAAATGTCAACGTTTCTCGGATGGGGCTTTAGCCCCGGTTCCTACTGCCGCAGCTTCCACGCGATTTGCCGCAACATGCCCAGCACCAGCTCCGCATCGGGCGCGTCAAGTTGCAAGCGGCGGACAAGCCGGCGCACTTTCTCTTCGCTTGCGCCCGCGGCGCCCGGATTCACGTAGCCGCTGGCGTGCAGCGCCTCCAGCAGCACTGCGGTGATGCGCTCTGTCTCGCCCGCGCTGGCCGGCTGCTTCTTTTTCGCTGACGGAGCAGCCTTCGCGTCCCGCACCAGCTCATACAGGCAAACCGCGACCGCCTGGCCCAGGTTCATCGAGATGTGTTGCTCGCGCGTGGGGATGTGCAGCAGCCAGTGGCAATGGCTGAGATCGTCGTTCGCGAGCCCCACCTTTTCCGACCCGAACAGAAGCGCCACTCGCCCCGACACGAGTTGCTTACGAAGGAGCCGCGCACCATATTCCAGCCGTCGCAGCGGATGTTGCAGTTCGCGGTGCCGCACCGCTGTAGTCCCAACCACGAGGGTGCAGTCGGCGACCGCATCGGCCACGCTCGCGTACTCCGTCGCGTTTGCCAGGAGCGTTGCGGCGCCCACCGCAGACCGCGCCTCGCGAAAAGCGACATCATAGGGATTCACAACGCCCAGGTGAGCAAAGCCGAAATTGCTCATGGCACGCGCGGCAGCACCCAGGTTGAGCGGGTTGCGTGTGGCCACCAGCACCACGCGAAGATTTTCCCGGAGATCCGCCATGGATCAAGATTAACGCATTAGAATTGGCGAACCCTAGGAGGAGAGATGGTCCTCTCGACCTACCCTCGATGGATACAGCAACTGCCACTCGTGCACGCTGGCCGGGACACGATCGCTGCCGTCGGGTCGCTGGCTATAGCCCGGCTGTTTCAGCTGCCTGAGCCCTACTGGGCCTGCATCACCACCTTTGTCGTCTTGCAGTCCAAGCTGGTCTCGACCTTCACCGTCTCCTGGCAGCGGCTGGCCGGCACCGCATTGGGCGCCACCTTGGGTGCTCTGCTCAGCATTTACTTCGGACCGAAACTCCTGGTCTTCGCCGTGGGCGTGTTCTTGATCGGGCTGATCTGTGCCGGACTTGGTCTGGAGAACTCCTCCCGCCTGGCCAACATCACGCTGGCCATCGTGATGCTTGTGGTCCACACCGAGTCGCCGGCGGTGATAGCGATTCACCGTTTTCTGGAGGTGGCCATTGGAATTGGGGTGGCCTTGGCGGTCACCGCGGTATGGGAGGAAGCCGAGCCTGTGCCCAAAGTTGACTGACGCTCAAGCGCCGGCCAACAACTCAGAGTGTCGCCCTGACCGTCACATGAAAATCGGTGGAAGCGCCGGGCTTCAGCCCGGCGAAATGCCGCCTTCTCTTGCATGGGGCTTCAGCCCCGGTTCCTTAGCCCGGGCTGAACCTCAAGCGCCGTTACGCGGTCTGCAACACCCGCGCCAGGCATTCTTCGCAGAAGCCGCTGTCTTTGATGTCGATCCACTCCACCGCGTGCGAGGGCGCCATGGCGCAGCGATAATCGCGGCAATGGGTGAGCCGCAACGTGTGTCCCAGTTCGTGCACTGCCTCAATCAGCAGGCGGTTGGCCAGCAGATCGAGATCGGCGGGCAGGCCGTAGAACTCCTGCTTCAAACGATGATAGGAAACCACCGCTCCGCTGCCGCCCAACTGCGCCTCGCCAAACACGAAGGTCAAAATCGGGATGTACAGATCGAGCTCGGTCACTCCCAACAGCCGCCAGGTGTGACTGCCGATGTACCGCTGCATGCCGGCGAGGATTTCCGACGAGTGATATTGCTGCCGCTCGGCGTGCAGCGCGAACGCGGGATCGAGCGCCGGCGAGAGGACCTCCGCGGGCACACGGAATTTCTCGTAGAGCGCCTGCTGCAGCCATTCGAGCAGCCGGGCGTCCACCGTGCCCACCGGCAGTAATTGTAGTTTCTTCATAGAAACAGCAACTAGCGACTAGCAATTAGCACTCAGTCTTCAGCACTCAGCCAAAACTACCTTGTCATCCTGAACGAGTCAGCGCCTCCTTTGCGCTGACGAGTCGGCGGCGACACACTCCGGTTTCCAACGCTCTTCTGCCGCCGGCTGAAGCCGGCTCGACCTTTCTTGGCCGCTCATCCCGGGCTTACGCCCCGGGCTAACACAAATGCCGCCCGCTGCGCGGGCTATTTTCCTGCCTGTATCGCTACCGATCCGCATCCCTGCACCGGGTTGCTATCCCCCAGCCGCCACTTCCACCTGCTCTTTTTTCCACCCATACTTCTTCAGCTTGTGGTGCAGCGTGACCCGGTCGATGCCCAGCACTTCGGCGGCGTGCGTCTGGTTGCCGCCTGACTCTTCCAGCACGCGCAGAATGTGCGACTTCTCCACATCCTCCAGGCTGCGGGCATCGCCCAGCGCAATGCCGTTCCGCGATTTCAGCACAAAGTCCTGCTCGCGCAGCTCCGGCTCCTGCGCCACCACCATGGCACGCTCCACCGCGTTCTCCAGTTCGCGTACGTTGCCCGGCCAGCCGTATTGCTGCAGGGCATTCATCGCCGCGGGCGAAACCCGCGTGATCTTTTTGTTCATCTCGCTGCAGAACTTGCGCACAAAGTGGTCCACCAGTACCGGAATGTCTTCCCGGCGTTCGCGCAGCGGCGGAATCTCGATGTGAAAAACGTTGAGCCTGTAATAAAGGTCGGGGCGGAACTTGCCTTCCTCGATCAACAGCTCCAGGTCCTTGTTGGTGGCGGCAACGATACGGAAATCGACTTTGATAGTCTGGTTGCCGCCCACGCGCGTGATCTCGCGTTCCTGTAGCACGCGCAGCAGGTCGGTCTGCGTCTTCAGGCTGATGTCGCCAATCTCGTCAAGAAAGACGGTGCCGCCTTCAGCGATTTCGAACTTGCCCTTCTTGCGATACTGCGCTCCGGTGAACGCGCCCTTCTCGTGGCCAAACAGTTCGCTCTCCAGCAAAGTTTCCGTCAGCGCGCCGCAATGGATGACGACCAGGGGATGAAACCGCCGCGTGCTGCCGGCATGAATGGCGCGCGCCACCAACTCTTTGCCGGTGCCGCTCTCGCCGGTCACCAGCACGGTGGCGTCGGTGGGCGCAACCGTCTCGATGGCATCGAACACATGCTTCATGGCGGCGCTCTGGCCAATGATGTCGGACGGGTGCGCGATCTCGGCGACGGTCTCTTTCAGCCGCGTGTTTTCCTGCTGGGTGCGGCGATGCGACATGGCTTTGGCAATGAGGTGCGAAATCTCGTCGGGATCGAGCGGCTTGTTGACGTAATCGTAGGCGCCGTTCTTGAGCGCAGCGATGGCCGTCTCCACCGACGCGTAGCCCGTCATGATGATGACCAGCATGTCGGGATAAATTTCGTGCAGCCGGCGCTGCAGCTCGATGCCATCGGTGCCGCGCATCTTGATGTCCACCAGCGCGACATCAAAGGCCGTCTCGGCCACGCGGGTCAGCGCCTCATTGGCGTTCTCGGCGATGGCCACGTCGTAGCCTTCCTCGGCGAACCACTTCGCCAGCGAGTCACGCACGCTGAGTTCGTCGTCCACGATCAGCAATTTGCCTTGCGTCATTTTTCTACCTCACTTCGTTGCCGGTCCGGTGGATGCACCGGACTTCAATCTCGGCCGCAACCTGAACTTCAGTCCCAACGGTGGAAGCGCCGGACTTTAGTCCGGCGAATTCTGCGCTATTGGTTATCGAGGGCTTTAGCCCCGGCGGCGCCGGATCGACCTCGAGACTGCCCGCCGCCGACCCGTATGGATAGGCGGCCGCATCTTCCGCCAAGCTCTTCCGCACCGGATTCTCGCGGATGTACTCCGCATGGCGCTCGAAATCCTCTGCGCCTTTCACACGATGCTCGGTGAATCCTTCCTGCCAAATCTCCGCATTCGACTCCAGCTCGCGCTTGACTCGAAACGAAAACCCGCCCTTAAGCAGTTGCAAAGACTTCTCAAGCGAAACTTGGGGAGACGGGGTGAGCAGGAGGTGGTAGTGGTCTGGCATCAGAACAAATTCGTGAATCAGAAAGCGACCTTGATTGCGATAGCGCGCGAGCGTATCCAGAAATAAGCGCGCCATCGGCTCTGCGCGAAATAGAGGTCGCCGCTGCCAGGTGACGGCGGTGACGAAGAAGGTGCGGATTTCTTGCGGAGCTCGCCGCATCGATCGTGTCCCTTCCGGGGCTAAAGCCCCAACTCTTACCTGCCCAGACTCGCCGGGCTGAAGCCCAGCGCTCCCACCCCCGGGGCTAAAGCCCCAATCCTTGCCTACCCCTACTCGCCGGGCTGAAGCCCGGCGCTTCCACGGTGGGCCTTAAAAGGCCCGTAATATCCAACATGAGCCTCGCACTACCCGACACTCGCGGTCGCCACGGGTTGTTCAGCCATTGCCGGCCCCTGGCTGTCCACGGGAAGCACAATCTTGAACGTCGTTCCTTCACCCACCACCGAGTTCACCTCGATCTGGCCACCATGCCGCTCCACGATGTTCTGGCTGATGGCCAATCCCAGCCCCGAGCCGCCGGCCTCCTTGGTCGTGTAGAAGGGCTCGAAGATATGCGGCAGATGCTCAGCCGGAATGCCGATGCCGTCATCGCGGATGACCAGCTCCATCGTGGAATCCGCGGTCACGCGGGTGCTGATCCACAGGTTGCCCTCCTGCGGCATCGCGTCAATGGCGTTGATCACCATGGCCAGCACCACCTGCTCGATCTGCGCCGGATCGCAATGCGCCGGCGGCAAATCGGCGGCCAGCTCCAGGTTGAGCTGAATGCCCGCCATGTCCATCTTGTGCTGTACCAGCCGCAGGCAACGATCAATCACCTGGTTCAGGTCGCACCACGCCAGATTCATGGGCGAAACCCGCGAGAAGCTCAGCAGGTTTTTCACCAGCTCGCCGCAGCGCTTGCTCTCGCTGGCGATCAGGTCGAGCGATCCCTGCATCTCTTCTCTGCGCGGCGCGTCCGCAGCGTTGTTTCCGATCCAGCGCTTGACCAGCTTGGAATACGTCAGAATCCCCGACAGCGGATTGTTGATCTCATGCGCTACCACCGCCGCCATCTTGCCGATGGTCGCCATCTTTTCGACGTGCAGCATGCGCTGGTGCGCCTGCTTCAACTCGCGCGTCTTCTCGTCCACCCGCTGCTCCAGCGTGTGCGCCCAGGCCGTGATCTCCGCCTGCGCCACTTGCAGCCGGTTGCTCATGTCGTTAAACGAGTGGGCCAGCTCGCCAACCTCGTCCTGCGAGTGCACCGGAATCTGATAGCCCAGACCGCCCCGTGCGATGCGCTCCGTGCCCGTCTTCAGTTCACGCAGCGGATTGTGGACGACAATCCACACGAACAGCCCGCTCAGGAACACCACCGCCAGCAGCGCGACCGCGGTGTAGGCCAGCATCTCGCGGCGCTCGTGCGCCAGGCTGGCGTCAACTTTGGCCAGCGACAGGTTGGTGTCGAGCACGCCCAGGATTTGCGTGCTCGCCGGGTGCGCGTGGCAGGCCGCATTCGAGCATGCCGGCTGGTTCTCGATCGGAGTGATGACCCCGAGGATGCGGGTCTGTTCTGCGCGATACACGCGGAAGCGATCGGAACGGTTCAGGCGGGTGAGCGGCTGCGATTGCGCGTGGCAGCCGTAGCAGGCCTCGGCACCCTTGTCCACCATGTTGCCGACTTCCGCCGGCGCCGTCGAGTAGCTGATCACGCCCTGCGGGTTCAGGATGCGCACCCGCATCACGCCCGGCTGGTCGGCCATGTTCAGCATCATCTCGTACAGCCCTTTGCGATCGTTGTTCAGCATGTAGTGCGAGGCGCTGCGGCGCAGCACTTCGCTCTGCTGTTCGGCGCTCACCAGCGCCGCGGCCTCCAGGTTCTTGCGATGCAGCTGAATGCTGAAGTAGCCCAGCAGGGCAAAGATGACGAGCATGACCACGAAGATGGAGACCATCAGCTTGGCGCTGACGCTGCGTCCCATCCGTTGGATCCAGCGCGGATGAAACACAAAGGCGTCCTCCAGTGACTCTTGAGGACGGGCCCGGCTTGTCAGTCTCCTGCATGGACAGGCACCGCGAGTTCTGCGTACACCGGTTCGCGGAGTGCCGGGAGATGTGCCTTCTCCTCGGGGAAGATAGGCAGATACTTTGCCGCCAGGCCGAAGATGGCGAAACCGAGCGCGACAAACATCGCGGTGATGACCACTTCGGTCCACTTGGGGGCGTAACGGCCGCCGACGGCGTTTTCCACTCCGGTGATGGTGACGTTCAGTCGATTCGTGACGAAGCCCAGCAGCGTCAGCACCGCCGCCAGATACAGGCCTTGCGCGCTCTCCCGGATCTTCGGCACCAGCAGAAGACCCAGCGGCGCCAGCACCGACAGGAAAATTTCCAGCAGGAAGAAGCGCTGCTCGTAACCGGGGACGAACATCAGCTTCAGCACGCCGCGGTGGTAGAAGTCCTCGAACTTCAGGATGCCGTAGAGCGCCAGCACGACCACCAGCACGCGCCCCAGGTCGCGCAGGATGGGCAGCTCCAGCTCGCGGCCAAAGTACTTCGAGCTCATCGAAGATTCGAAGATGGTCATCGCCAGTCCCACCGCAATCGCCGACAGGAAGAAGAACACCGGCAGCAGCGGGCTGTACCAGAACGGGTGCAGCTTGTTGGGCATGATGAGGTACAACGTGCCCAGCGAGGACTGGTGCAGCGTGGAGAGCAACACTCCGAGAATCACGAACACCACCATCACGCTGCGTATAATTTTCAACGCTCGATGCAGCTTGAAGTGCTCCAGCACAATGGGCGAGAACTCCAGCGCCAGCACCGCGGTGTAGAACATCACGCAGTAGGCGACCTCGAACATCACCGAGTGCGGATTGCGCATGATCAGCGGATGCCAGATGTTCCACGGCAATCCCAGGTCGTACATCAGCGCGGCGCACACCAGCAGATAGCCCAGGAACGCGGTGAGAATCGTCGGCCGGACGATGGAATGAAAGCGCTTGATGTTGAAGATCTCGACCGCCGCGGTCAGGGTGAAGCCGCCAGCCGCCAGCATCACCCCGCACATCACGTCAAAGCCGATCCATAGGCCCCAGGGAAATTGGTCGCTCAGATTGGTGGAGGCGCCCAGCCCGCGGAAGAAGCGCAGATACGTGCAATAAACGCCCGCCGCCATGATGAACAGGAAGATCGCCTTCCAGAACGTGAACCGCACTCTCGGCATCGTCATCGCCCACCGCCTTTCTGCCGCTTCTCCTCAGCCTCAGCCTGCGCCACGTCCTCGCGGCGATGCGTGATCCAGTACACGCCGCCCAGCAGCGTGCCGAACAGCGGCACAAAGTCAGGAATGCGCGACAGCACCTGGTAGGTGTACATGGGCAGCGCGCGCTCCGTCAGATCGGTGCGGTAGCCGAACGCGCTGAACGGGATGGACGACAGCAGCATGACCGACGTCCCGCCCACCTCGGTGTCGCCGAAGATGTGCGGCAGGTAGGTGCCGGGATTGTCGTGGATGCGTTTCTTGGCTTCTTCCAGCAACTCGTCGCGATCGCCGAACTTGGTGGCGCCGGTGGGACAGATCTCCGCGCACGCCGTCGGTTTTCCCGCCGCCACGCGCTTGCTGCACATGACGCACTTGCGCACGCCCGGCACCGCCTTCTCCCACTCATACTTCGGCACGCCGAAGGGACAGGCGGCCATGCAGTAGCGGCATCCCATGCACTTGCTCTTGTCGTAGGTGACCGGGCCGAGCGCGGTCTTTTTCAGCGCGCCCACCGGGCAGACTGAGGCGCAGGCCGGATCGTCGCAGTTCATGCACAACTTGCGCATGAACTTGTCGTCCTTGGTCAGGACGGCGGTGTATTTGTGGGCCGACGTAACCTGCTGGTCTGCAATCTTTTCGTCGTAGGGCAGGCCGTTTTCGGTGGCGCATGCCTGCTCACACTGCTTGCATCCGATGCACATCGTCGCATCGTAAAGGATTCCCTTGCTCATCGGATTTTCTCCAGGTCGCCCTGGCGGCCCCAGTTTGGACCTCGGCGGGAGGAAGCGGCGCCAAGCGAGAGCGCCGTCGGGCGACTGCGGAATGCGGGGGAGGGTTGCCGCTCCAGGCCGGCCCAGACACGGACGGTCTGGAGGCAGCCCCGTGAACCGCGAAAACTACTTCAAAGTCTTCACGTAAGCAGCCAGCTTCGCGGCATCCGCCGCGCTCACACCCTTGTTGGCGAAAGCGTGCGAGGCCTTCTTCTGCGGCCCGCCGTTTTCGATAAAGTCGGCAATTTCGCTGTCCGGCATCTTCTGCACGGCGGTGGACGAGAACTCCTGGGCTCCCATCTTCTTGCCGGCGGCCGTTCCTTTTCCATCAGCTCCGTGACAACCTGCGCACTTCGCCTTGTACAGCTCTTCGCTGCTTTGCGCCCACGACAGGCTGGGTAAGACCAGGAACAGGGCAACGGCAAGCAGCAGCACGGCCAAGATAACTTTCTTCATGATTGCTCCTATGAATGCTTATGAAAGCTGGGCTTTACGATCAGAAGCGGTTTCTTCGAAATGGCGCTTGCTTCGGCTCGGCCCCAGGTACGCCTGTAACCTTGCTATTACGTACGATTCGATTGTGTTCCTTAGACTTAGTGGGCGCTGTGACGGGGGTCACCGGGAGACGTGATGCATAACGCAACACTTCGGACGAGCGTTCGAACCCGACTGTGGCGGTTTGCTACAGCAGAAATCAGCGGACTGTCCCCAACCGGATCTTCCCCGGTCGCGGACACTCAGGAGTTTACGAGCTCTCGATGAATCTCAATCTGACGGATCCAAAACTGATAGCTCTCGCAGTCGCAGCGGTTCCGGTACGGTACACGCAGTGTGCTCCAGATACCGAGCCGATTGCCCGCAGGGAAGAGAGTTCGTTCGCCGTCATGCAACTTCGCGCGGGTCTGTCCTCAGGTCCGAGCTGCGGCCCTGAACGAACAACTCACCTCGTGCCACTCGGCGCATAGCATCGATGAGAACGGGACCATCTATCGAGCGATAGATGACTCCCTGTGCTCGCAACCAACGCACGTAGGCGGCATGGTCGTTGTCCTCGGCGAGCAGCAGCAAGGCAGTCCGGCCCCGCTTCAACACCGGCTCGATCTTGGGAAACGCTGAAAGGAAACTCGTCGACAAGATCAGCACCTTGGGTGTGATCGTTTGCAGCGCTGTCAGCAACTGCTCGGGAGAACGTAGCTGGGCTACGAGGTGAACGTCGTTGGCGCCCGCCAGTATCTCCGCCACCCCAGCGTTAAAAAGCTCCTGATGGTCGGCGATCATGACGTCGATCATAACTGCACCTCCCGTGCTACCGAAACGGCATGCTTGAATTCCGGCCTTTTACGCTAGTCCTGCTCCTTTCAAAAAACTGGTCAAAATTGCACATGCCGCCACGTTCGTGGAGTATGGAACGCACGACCTCCGGTGTGGCGCTTATTGTTGGAGAAGGAAGGTGAGCAGTGCCCTGTGCACGTGCAAGCTGCCGTTGTAATCGATGAGGCCCATCTTGCGAAACCGGTTCATGAAGAAGCTTACTCTCGACCGTGTGGTGCCAATCATTTCGGCCAGGGTCCCCTGACTCACTTTCAAGTTGGCGGGGTCTGGCGTGGATTGCGTCCCAAAGCTTGCGAGCGACAGGAGAGTTCGTGCCAGCCGCTTCTCGCTGGAATTGAACAGCTGATCGAGGAAGTCTTCTTCAATTCGGACGACGCGAGAAAGCAGATGCGCGATCAGGAGCCTTGCGAACACAGGGTCGTCGTGGAGGATGCGAACGATGGTCGCTTTTTCCACTCGCGTGATTGTGGTCAGGTCTACCGCGGTTGCGGTGGACATCCGCAGAGACGGTGCTCCTAAACAGCCTTCACCGAAAAAATCACCTTGCCGGAAAATAGCGATGACAGCCTTCTTGCCGCGTTTCGATAGAACCGTCAGCTTCACATTGCCAGCCTCGACATGAAACATCGCATCCGCAGCATCCCCCTGGGAGAAAATCGGCTGTTTGTTCCGGTACTCCCGACTGGTTTGCTGGCTGCCGATCTTCTTGAGAAACGTCGCCGGATTAAAAGTAAGCGCGCGTTTGCTTGGCATCGTCGACTCCTAAAGAGTTGATCTCGTCCGCTGTGACGCGGTCCAATCCTCAGCCAGGCCACATGAATCTGTCGCTCAAGTCGTCACATCTCCTCAATATCTTATTGATGAACATCGCGAGGGATACTCTCCATCCGGACAGATTTTGCGAAGCGTGTGCGCCTATCAGAGTCACGTCACCAGCCGAGCCTACAGCTTAGGAACAGACGGAGACTGTGCAAAATAGCTCACACGGCTAAAATTTACGGTTGGCAAACTGTGCAATATTGAACAGAAGAAGTGGCGATGGCTCGCTGTGAAGATGTATGATGTTGGAGGGTAAACGCTGCCCTGTCGGAGGAACGAAATGAGCGCCAGGGGCATCCAAGTCCGCAGTCAAGGTCCTCCTGCCAATCGCGTCCCGTGGATTGAACCGGCGCGATCCGCAAGACCCGGCACTGGCAAGATTGCAGGGCCCTCCCGGCTTCAGACGCCCAAGCCGCAACCGAAAAATGGTGATGCGGTTTTCGATGCTGAGGCCTTTCTCGCGAGAGCTGGGCTGGGCAGGAAAATTCTCAGTCTCAAGAAAGATGCGGTGGCTTACGCGCAAGGCGATCCCGCCGACGCGATTTTTTACGTGCAGAAGGGCCGGCTGAAAGTAACGGTCACCTCCGCGCAAGGAAAAGAAGCGACGATTGCCCTGGTGGGCGCCGGGGAGTTCCTGGGGGAGAACTGCATGATCTCAGCTCATCCTGTTCGACTCGCGACTGCTTCCGCCATGACCGAGTGTGCCCTGCTCAGGATCAGTAAGACAGAAATGGTCCGCGCGCTTAATCAAGAACACGCATTTTCAAATGTATTCGTTTCCTACCTTCTCACACGCAACGCCCGCATGCAGGCGGACCTGGTTGATCAGCTTTTCAATTCCAGCGAAAAACGGTTGGCAAGGATTCTGTTACTGCTCGCGCAGTTCGGCAAGGAAAGCAAACCGGAGACTGTGGTTGCTAAGATCAGCCAGGAAACATTGGCCGACATGATTGGCACCACCCGGTCCCGGGTGAGTTTTTTCATGAACCGCTTCAGAAAACTGGGCTTCATCGAATACAACGGCGAGATTCGGGTCCACAACTCCCTGCTCAACATCTTTCTGCAGGAATAAGGACGCCGCGGTGGTTGCGCGGGTTGCCGTGCGCAGGATCGCTGTTCTTCCCCCAGTAATGCATCTCCATTTCCAGCGTCTGTTCTCACACAGACCCGTAAGAGTCTATGTGAGTACCATGTTCTGTTCGCGCGGGTGAAATGAAGTAGCAACAAATCAGCCCCGTAGCCGGGGTCCCCGACGAGCACCGCTTTTGTGCTCGTTGGGGTGGAGGAGGGGCGATACGGTTCTCACACAGACCCGTAAGCCCTGGTAAGGTGGAAAATTTGCCTGAGTCCCTTCAGGGACGGCACGGGAGCTCTGCGAATCGTCCTGCTTCCCTGCCGGGCTTTCGCCGCGGCTGGCATGCGAAAAACCAGAACGAGAAACCTCCGCTCGGCTGGGAGCCAAACCTGCTGCCAACCCAGCCGCGTCGCGGCGGCACTGGGTGTCATGTTGAGCAAGCGCGGCGCGTTTTTATCGCTCGGTGGAAGAGCTGGCCTTTAGGCCAGCGTCCAGCCGCTCCTAGAAGTCCAGGCTTTAGAGTCTGTGTGAGTACTATGTTCGGTACGCGCGGGTGGAATGAAGTGGCAACAAATCAGCCCCGCAGCCGGGGTCCCCGGCGAGCGCCGCCTTTGCGCTCGCTGCGGTGGGGAGGGGCGAATCAGTTTCGCCCAGCATGGAGCCGGAGGCGGAATGCTGGGTAGAGTGGGAAATTAGTCTGAGCCCCGGAGGGGCGACACGGTTCTCACACAGACTCTTTAGCCCCGGCGAGCAATCCGGGGCTGAAGCCCCTTTGAAACAGGGCTCAGATTTCGCCGGGCTAAAGCCCGGCGCTTCCACCTCAATCTCCGCTGGTCGGCGCGAGAGCCGGCGCCCGGCTCGCTTTTCGCTGCGCCCGCGCGGGATGAAAGAAGTGCAAGCACTCCGCAAATGGCCCAGTAGCCCAGCGCGATGCCGAAGACAAATGCCGACACAATCGTGAACAGCAGCAGGAACGAGAGCATGAATGCGGTCATACGTTCTTTCTTGCGGTGGAAGCGCGGGCCCCTTCGGCTGCGCTCAGGGCGAGCTTTCAGGCCCGCGTTCAAGCTGACTCTTTGGCGCGTTTCGGTGGAAGAGCTGGCCTTTAGGCCAGCGTCCAACGATCCTAGGAATCCGGGCTTTAGCCCCGGCGAGCGATCCAGCGCTAAAGAGGCTGTATCGCAACCCTGCCGCCGTTACGCGGCTCGTGAATTTTCCCCACTCCCACCCGGGGTTTGCACCCCAAGCTCAATTCGCCGCCGCCGCTGCACGCTATTTCGATCATGTTAGACATTTTGTTCCACCGCCGGATCTCACATCCGGTTGTTACACATTCTCTTCAGGCCCAGACGCAAAAAGCCAGAGCTTACGACTCTGGCTTCGCGAACCACCTGAATACGGAATCCAGTTAGGCCTTTAGCTTGCGACGCAGCAAGGCCCCAGCTCCCAACAGTCCGGAGCCCATCATCACCATCAGCCCGCTGGGTTCAGGAACCGGGGCTGGCGTCGGGGGCATGGGTCCGGTGACGATTCGATCAATCCCGCCCGATCCCAAGGTGGAGAGCGGGTCGCCATAAGATCCCAAGTTGCCTGGCGCCGAGCTATGCAACGAGGAAACGAAGTCCGGTCCAGGTCCGCCTTTCCAGTCGGTAGTGGCGTCGGTACTTGAGGCAGTGCCGATAGGTATCGGTCCTGCCACCATGGGTGCAACCAGGCACAACACTGTGACAAGGGACAAAAAAGCAACGCGCAGTTTCATCACACCCACCTTTTCCTGAAGCAGTAGCCGCCGAAATGAGCCACTAAGCCCGCGAATTCCAGCGCACCAAACACGCAAATTACCAATGGCTACTGACGCAATCCAAGTTCCAAGTCGAAGCCATTAAGAATAAAGGGCAAAGGTGCCATACCACTCCTGCCTATCTGCAAGGGTTTTCCAGCAAAGGGTTATCAATTTCCCACTATCAACACTAAGATGCTACAGGTTTTGGGCGACAATCTAATCTAAATCCCATAAGTGAAGCTCTAGCAGTGTATTGCATCTGGTCCGTAGCTGGCACCTTAGGGCTAGTTTTGGCGATTCAGACCGCCCGCGGCCCCGGCGCAACAGTGATCGTCCGGGACCAGTGGCCCGTGGCCAAAGTCGTCGGTCAAAGCAGAATTGATGTTCTGCCGCAGAGCCGCCTCATGCCCCTGAGGATGATTGGGTAGTGTCTCGAGACACCACCGATGATTGGCATTAATTGGCGGCCGGGGAAGCTTCGTACACGGTCTTTCCTCCGACGACGGTGCGCAGCACGCGAGTCTTCAGAATTTCCGGAGGCTCGACTTTGGTGAGGTCGCGGTCGAGCACCACGAAGTCAGCCAGCATGCCGGGCGCGAGCGTGCCCTTTTCCTTTTCGGCAAACTGGGCGTAGGCCGAGCCGGTGGTGTAGGCGGCCAGGGCCTGCTCGATGGTGAGCTTCTGCCCGGGGAGGTAGCTCTTCGTTCCCGCTTCGTTCATCCGCGTGACGGCTGCATAGACTCCGCGAAATGGCGTGATCGGCTCGACGGGATAATCCGTGCCAAAAGCCAGGGGCACGCCGCTGTCGAGAAACTCCTTCCACGGGTAGGAGGTCTTCGCGCGCTCCGGGCCAATGCGCTCCATCGCCCAGTTCATGTCGGTGAGCAGGTGGTTGGGTTGCATGGAGGCGATCACGCCGAGCTTGCGATACTGGGCGAACTGGTCCGCGGTGATGACCTGGTCGTGCTCAATGCGGAAGCGAAAGTCGCGGGACTGATTGTTGTCGCGGGCGGCGGCTTCAGCAGCGGCAAAAGCATCGAGGGCCATCTGCACGGCGCGGTCTCCGATGGCGTGAAAGCCCATCTGGAATCCGGCCGCCGCACGCTCAACCGCCATGCGATTCAGCTTGGCCTGCTCGTAACGCGCCAGGCCGGAGTTGCCCGGATCGTCGGAGTAAGGAGCGAGCAACGCCGCCGTGCGCGATCCCAGCGAGCCGTCCATGAAACCTTTGAGCATGGCGGTGTGCAGCATGGGGTCAGTTGCAGAATGGTGCGCGCGGTGCGTCTCCAGAAGGCTGACGGAGTCGTCAAAGGCGAGCCATTCGCTGATGCGCAGCGTCAGCCTGCCCTCGCGCTCCAGGTCTTCGTAGATCAGAAAAATGTCCCAACTGGAATTGTCCTGGGCGGAAGTGATACCCCAGCGGGCAGCATCGGCCAGGGCGAGTTCGGCAGCACGGCGTCGTCGGGCGGGACTAGGTGGCGGGATTTTTGATTCGACCAGGTCGCGTGCAGTCTCGCGCAGAATGCCGGTCGGCTCACCGTTGGCATCGTGATCGATTTTGCCGCCTCCGGGAGCCGTAGACTGGCCGGTAACGCCGCCGATTTTCAGTGCCGCCGTGTTGGCGATGGCGATGTGTCCATCCACCCGGCTGAATACCGCAGGATGGCCGCCGGTGACTGCGTCAAGGTCCTGCCGGGTGGGCAACTGGCCGCTCGCCCACAGCGTGTGGTCCCAGCCGCCGCCCACCAGCCAGTCGCTGGGAGCTGCGGTTTTGGCGCTGGCCGCGATGAGCTGCTGCATCTCCTGTAACGACTTCACGCCGCGCAGGTCCACGCTAAGGGCCTCAAGGCCGGCCTCTTCCAGATGGACGTGGGCATCGTTGAAGCCGGGCATGACGAAGTGACCACCTAGCTCGACGATTTGCGTGTGCAGCCCCTTCAGCTTGCGAATGTCGTCGTTGGAACCGACGGCAACAATGTGTCCATCGAGCACGGCGATCGCCTGCGCGCGCGCTGGCACTGCTTGGGTGTAGATGTCGCCGTTGACGAAGATGATGTCCGGGGATTGGCCGGCGGATTTCCCCGGCGCCGCGTCGCCTGAAAAAGATGCGTTCAAGGCAGCAATCACAAAAACCGTAAGCAGCAAGAACTTCATTCGTCCGCCACTCCAGAGAGGGCAAGAGTAAGCAGCAGGATACGCTTCAGGCCGAGATCGCGGCCCGTCGGGTCGTACCACTCGTGAATGGTATGGGCGCCGCCGCCGGTGCCACCCGCGCCGATAGCAATGGCTTCCCGGCCGAGCGACAGCGGCACGTTGGCGTCGGTGGACGCGCGTTGAATGCGGGCGGTGTTATTAAGTTGGGCGTCCACGGCGCGAATCGCCTTGAGCAGCTGCGAATCGGCCGGCAGGTCGGCGGCGGGCCGGTTGCCGATGACGCGGACTTCGGCAGTCAGCAGCTCCTGGCGTTTGCGCCCGGTGAGTTCGGGAATGACCTGGTCCACCGCTTCGTGCAATGCGCGCTCCAACTTGTCAAGCTCTTCGACCGAGGCGGAGCGGGTGTCCACGCGCATGGTCGCCGACTCAGGAATGGAGTTTACGGAAGTGCCGCCGCTGACAATGCCGACGTTGTAGGTCGTCTTCGGCGTCGTGGGGACCGGCGTCCGGGTAAAGCGATCAATCACGCGTGCCAGCCCGACGATGGGATTGGCAACCCCGAAGTCGCTCCACGAGTGCCCGCCGTGACCGCGAATCGTGACCTCGTAGCGTCGGCTGCCAAGACCTTCGGCAATGATGGTGTCGGTCCCAGCGCCATCGAGCACGACCAGCGAGGCGATGTTGGCCGACCACTCGGGCTGCTGAAAAATGTGCCGCATGCCGCGCAGGTCGCCTTCGCCCTCTTCTCCTACGTCGCCGATGAACAGGATGGGCGCGCGGTTGGGAACCGCCGTCGCCTGCATGGCGCCGGCGATGGCGAGCAGCGCGACGATTCCCGACGAATTATCGGAGATGCCAGGGCCATAGAGCTTGTCGGCGTCGCGACGCACGGAAATCTCCGTGCCGGCGGGAAAAACCGTGTCCAGATGGGCGCTCAACGCGATATAAGGCGCGTCCGGATCACTGCCGGGGCGAACGCCAAATACATTTCCAATTTCATCGCAGTGGGGGTCGGCAAGCGCCAGCTCAGCAAGACGCGCCGCCAGCCATTCGCTGCGCGCGGCTTCGCCCCAGGGCGGCGCTGCTATTGAGGTCACCTGAAGCTGCAAGTCTTCCAGTTCGCGGGAATGGGAGCGGAACCAGGCAAACGCCTCATGAACGCGGCGTAGCCCGGCAAGGCGCGCCACCTGCTGCTGGGTCGAGCGCAAGGATTGCGATTCACTTAACGAGAAATCTTCGCCGGAAACCACGCGTGCTGGAGGACCGGGGCCCATGAAGGATGCCCAATGGTAATACGGAGGTGGGACGAGCGAAAGGCTTTGCCCTTGAAATTCAGCTTGAATTCACAGGGACGGTTTGTACACTGAGGGCGCGGCAAAGCGGCCGCACTCGAGTATCCCCCCGGGGCGAAAGGATTTGGCATGAAACGTCTTCTTCCTGTTGTGATCGCCGTACTCGCCGTGGTCGTGTTGTTTCCCGCTGCTGAAGCCTATGCTCAGAAGGCCACGCTCGCAGCTACGCCGCCCATGGGCTGGAACAGTTGGAACCTGTTCGCTTGCAAAGTGAGTGACGCGGTTGTGCGCGCGGCCGCCGATGCCATGGCGACCAACGGCATGAAGGACGCGGGATATTCGTATATCAACATCGATGACTGCTGGCAGGGCCAGCGCGATGCCGCGGGAAATATTCAGGGCAACGAGAGGTTCCCAGACATGAAGGCGCTGGCGGATTATGTCCACAGCAAGGGCCTGAAGATCGGCATCTATTCTTCTCCCGGTCCCAAGACCTGTGCCGGGTACGAGGGCAGCTACCAGCACGAGGAGCAGGACGCGCGAACCTACGCGGCGTGGGGCTTCGACTATTTGAAGTACGACTGGTGCAGTGCCGACAAGGTGTACAAGAACAGCAACATGCCCGCGGTTTATAAGAAAATGGGCGACGCCTTGAAGGCCACAGGACGTCCCATCGTGTTCAGCCTTTGCCAGTACGGCGTGGACGCGGTTTGGACCTGGGGCGCGCAGTCGGGCGGCAACCTGTGGCGAACCACACGCGACATCGAGCCCAACTACAACAGCATTGTCGCCCTGGGCTTCGGCGAGAACACCGGCCTCGACCGCTTCGCCGGGCCCGGCCACTGGAACGATCCCGACATGCTGGAAGTCGGTAACGGCAAACTAACGCTCGACGAAAACCGCCTGCACATGTCTCAGTGGGCGCTGCTGGCTGCGCCGCTGCTGGCGGGAAATGACCTGGCCAACATGCGGCCGGAGATTCTCTCCATCCTCACCAACCGCGAGGTGATCGCCATTGACCAGGACCCGCTAGGCGTTCAAGGCCATCGCGCGTGGCAGTTAGGTCCTATACAGATTTGGGTGAAGCCGTTGGCCGACGGCTCCAAAGCTGTCGGTATATTCAACACAGGAGAGCCGCAGGAGCCTGTGACCGTGCAGCTCCGCGATCTCGGGGTGGGGAAATCAGCGATGGTGCGCGATCTGTGGGCGGGGAAAGACCTCGGCCGTTTGCAGAACAGCTTCACCGCAACCGTTCCACCGCACGCGGTGGTGCTGCTAAGAGTGAAGTGATTCTAGCGGTCTGTAGCTACTTTGCGATCAGACCTGCGGGGAAGACCAGTATTGAGCTACAATGTAGCTCAGGAAGGAAGTTTATGCCTGCGAATGCTGTAGTTCGGGCCCGTATTGACGAACACGTGAAAAACCAGGCCGCTGCCGTTCTGAAGTCCATGGGGCTTACGGTTTCAGACGCGTTCCGGCTCCTGCTCGTACGCGTAGCTGCCGAGAAAACACTGCCGTTTGAGATTCGGACTCCAAACACCGAGACCGTGGCAGCCATGGAGGCTGCTCGACGCGGGGAGCTGACAGTAGTTGGGAGTCCTGAGGACTTGCTCGCGAGCCTAAATGCGAGCGATTAAATACACCGCGAGGTTCAAGCGCGATTACGAGCGCGAGCGGGCAGGACGTTATGGAACAAAACTGGATGAGGTACTGCTTGAAGTCGTCAAACTTCTCGCAACTGACAAGCCTCTGGCGCCGCGAAACTACGACCATCCTTTGAGCGGCAATTGGAAGGACCACCGCGATTGCCACATCAGACCGGATTTGGTTTTGATCTATCGGAAACCCGGCACTGAAACCTTGGAGTTGGTCCGCCTCGGCTCACATAGTGAATTGTTCTGAACAGGTTTTACGACGCCAGGCTTGACTGCACGCCCGGCGCTGCCTGGACGCATTCCATAATTTCGGCGTCGGTCAGCATGCGGTCGGAATTCTTGGCGCGCTGATAGATGCGGTCCACCAGTTCGTCGGTGGCCGGGATGCCGTTTCGTTCCAGCCAGAACTGCACATTCGACTTGCCGCTCATGGGGCCGATCTCGATGATCTGCTCCATGCCGAAGTAGTGTGAGGGCACGCCGGAATAAATACTGTTGGCCAGCAGCACGTCGTTCTTGCGATAGGCCTTGATGACCGCCGCCGCGTGCACGCCGGTGCCGGTCTTGAAAGCGTCTTCGCCGACTACCGGATAGTTCTTGGGAATCGGCACTCCCGTAGCCTTGGCCACGGTCTCGCAATACTGCTTGAGGCTGGTCAGGTCCTGGCTCGCCCAGGGCTCGATGCCCATCAGCTTCAGGTTCACCAGCATCTGGTCCATTTGCGTGTTGCCGACGCGCTCGCCGATGCCGCATGCCGTGGCGTGTACCACCTCGGCCCCAGCCACCAGCGCAGCCAGAGAGTTCGCCACCGCCAGGCCGCGGTCGGAATGTCCATGCCACTCCACGCGAATGTTCTCGCCCGATGGCTTCACCACTTCGTTGATCACGAAATGCATGAGGGCGACCACGCCCATGGGGGTTGCGTGTCCGCAGGTATCGCAAATCACGATGGCCTTCGCGCCACAGGCGATGGCGGTGCTGTACATCCGCTGGATGGTTTCGGGATCGCAGCGCGTGGTGTCTTCGGTCACGTACATCACGTCGAGACCAAGCGAGACCGCGTACTTCACCGCGTTCTCGGTGGTGCGCAGCAGGAAGTCGTCAGTCCAATCCTCGGTATAGCGCCGGATGGGGCTGGAACCGATAAACGTTGCCGCCTCGATGGGGACGCCAGTGCGCTCCACGATCTCGGCTACGGGCCGAATGTCATTCTGATGGGTGCGGGCCGCGCAGTTGGCCTTGATCTTCAATTTGGCCCGGCCAATCTCACGCGCCAGGGCTTCGCAGTGCGCCAGGGCACGGGGACCGGCCCCGGGCAGGCCGATATCGAGCGAATTGATGCCAAGCCCCTCCATCAAATGGAGGATCTCGATCTTCTCTTCGATGGAAGGATCGCGGACCGAGGGTGACTGCAGGCCGTCGCGCAGCGATTCGTCATTCAACAGGACCTTGCCGGCCGGTATCATCGAGCGGGCATAGATCGTGTTCCAGTCGTAAATGAGATCAGCAACTTTGGCAGTCACTCTTGGTTAACACCCCGTCTTTCGGCGCCCCACTGCGCCGCTCCTACTCTGACAGATGCAGGACATGCCCTGCTGCGCTTCAGATTATCGCCCAAACGCCGGTTACTGCTTGGCTTTTTCTTCACCCGGCTTGGCGGTCAAGGTCAATCCGAAAATCGATTGCTTGCCCAGACCCGCAACATTCCTGCCTCGCGGCTCCTCTTCGCTGGGCAGATACAGCGTCTTGCAGTGCTCACAACGATAGATTTCCGCGTGGTCGCCAAACGCCTGCCGGACATCGCCGCAAGCCTGCTCCAGCACGTCGGCCAGATAGAACCAGCGCTTCAAATGGCCACCGCAGAGTTTGCCTTTCGCATCCGGCTCGTTGCAGGCGCGCTGGAACGCCTTCTTATATTTCACCTTGTGTTTCGGCAGCTGCGGAGCTTCTGTCTGTACGGTCTCAGGCATAAAGGCAGTATCGCCTGTCGTGCGGAATATCTCAATACCGCAAATTCCGCCACTATTGCAGAATGGCCTGGCCCAGCAGAGCCGCCCCAATCAACACCAGGCCGACGTGAACATATTTTAGAAAGGCGTCTCCGCGCAGGCGATGGTTCACGAACCGGCCGATCAGGATCGCCGGCAAGACGAGCGCCAGGGACAGCAGGTAGTAATGCGTGACGATGGGAACCCACAGGCCGGCGAGCCAGTAGCCTGCCATGCCGATGATGCTGGCGGGCAGGAAGTATCCCTGCAGGGTCGCGCGGAAATGTTGGGCGGACCAGCGGCGCATCGCCCCGTAAATTGCCAGCGGAGGTCCGTTCATCCCATACGCTCCGCCCAGCACGCCTGCAACGAAGCCGCAGGCCAGCAGCCATACTCGGCTGTCGCTGTGCAACTCCGGCGGTCTGCGCCCGAGTAGAGCGTAGGCCGAGAAGGCCATGATGACGACGGCCAGGGCCGCTTTGACCATCCGATGGTTGCCGGCAGTCAGCAGCATGAGGCCCAGTGGAATGCCGAACAGGGTTGAGAGCACCAGCCAACCCGTGCTGCGCAAGTGGATCTTTTGCCAGTCTTGCGCGACGATGACAACCGCGACCGTGATCGAAACCAGCACCGCCAGCGGCGCAGCCACATTCACCGGAAGGCGGAGGGCGAGTAACGGAACCGCGACGAGCGCTTCGCCAAATCCAAAGACGGAGCGAATCAGGGTGGCGACAAAAATAACCAGTAAGACATAAACCGTCGTGCCGTCCATTACACTCCAACGCCAGCAAAAACAGGGCGGCTGCGATTGGAACATATCCCTGCCACCTCTTGACAATGTGTCACATTATGTGGCACATTACTATTGATGCCTTCCATGAACATCCGCCAACTGCGTGATACCCGACGGTTGAAAGCATGGCTTCAAGCGGGCAAGACCGTGGAACTTCGGGAAAGAGAGCGTGTCTTGGGCCATATCGTGCCTGAAACACCGTCTGTGCAACCTCAGAAGTGGCCGGATTTTGGCGCGCGGCTGAACAGAATCTTTGGAGAGCGACGCTTGCCGGGAGCAGACCTGGTCATCAAGGAACGCGGGCGCTATTGATCTACGCGGACACAAGTTTCTTCGTCTCGCTATATCTGCCCGACAGCCACACCGACGAGGCTTTGCGTCGCACCGGACAGCATCCCAAGATTTGGCTGACGCCTCTACATCGGGCGGAATGGGCGCATGCTGTCGCGCAACATGTTTTTCAGGGCAAGATTTCAGCGCGGGAGGCGCAGCAGGTTCATAAGGACTTCAAGAGTGATCGCGCAGCCGGACTCTGGGCGGAAGCAGACCTCCCGGAGATGGCCTTCGAATTGTGCATTCAACTGGCGCAGCGCCACGGCGCTCGGCTCGGCACCCGGACGCTCGATACTCTTCACGTGGCTGCGGCGCTGGAGTTGCGAGCAAAACAATTTTGGACGTTTGACATGCGACAAGCAAAGTTGGCGGAGGCGGAAGGGCTGAAGAGTTCCTGACGGCTATCGTTTCAGATCCGGTTCCCGCGCCGCACCAGTCCCACCGAGCGCAACGCCCCGCCGAGTTTCTTTCCCACGCTCCCGGCGAACAGCAGGTCGATAAAACCAGTCATCTGCTGCTTGAGCTTGCGGTCGTAGCCGAACCACCAGGGTTTGGGAACGTTGGGCAGCAGGTCCACATCCACGTGCTTCACCTGGACCATCTCGGCCATGCCCATCTCGCCGTGAGTGCGGCCGATGCCGCTGAACTTGAATCCGCCGTGCGGCGCTTCCGCGATGCCGAAGCACGAGATCACGTCATTCACCATCACGGTCCCGGCTTTCAGCCGTGCGGCCATGGCCTCGCCGCGGCGACGGTTGCGCGTCCATACGCTGGCGGCCAGTCCGAAGTCGCTGTCGTTCGCCAGGCGCACCGCTTCGTCGTCGCTGTCGAACGGAGCTACTGGAAGCACCGGCCCGAACGTCTCCTCGCGCATCAGGCGCATGTCGTGCGTCACGTCCGCCAGCAGCGTCGGAGCATAGAAGTTCGGCCCAAGGTCGGTCAGCCGCTTCCCGCCAAGGATCAAGCGCGCGCCATGCGAGACCGCGTCATTCACATGCTCCTCGACAATGCGCAGCTGACGCTCGCTGATCAGCGGACCCTGCTCGACTTCAGAGTCGATTCCGTTCCCTACGCGTAGCTTCGCAATCTTGCTGCGGCAAGCTTCGAGGAATTCGTCGTAGAGACTGCGATGGACGTAGCAGCGCTCGACCGAGAGACAGGTCTGGCCGGCGTTCACGAACGCGCCCCACACGGCGCCGCTGGAGGCGATGTCCACATTGGCGTCGTCCAGCACCAGCATAGGGTCCTTGCCGCCCAACTCCAACACAACCGGCAGCAGCTTGCGAGCAGCCGCTTCGCCGACACGCCTGCCGGTCGGCACGCTGCCGGTGAAGATAATTTTGTCGATAGGCGACTCGATCAGCGCCGCACCCGCCAGACCTTCGCCGACAACCACCTGCATAAGAGCGGGATTCAAGCCTGCAGCGATCAACAGCCGCTGTAATTCGAGCGCGATCAGCGGCGTGAACTCCGACGGCTTCAGTACCACAGCGTTACCGGTTACCAGCGCGGCGAGTGTTTCAACGGCGGGAATCGAGAAGGGATAATTCCACGGCGAAATAATGCCGATCACACCGAAGGGCTCGCGCACCAGCTTGCCCCGCTTCATCTTCATGACCGGGTTACCGTGCGGCAGGCGTTCTTCGCGGAGAAACTGATGCGCATTGTGGATGCAGAACTCCGCCGCATCCAGAACTACCAGGACCTCCGTAACCAGCGCCTCCACGACCGGCTTACCGGCCTCGCGGCAGATAAGGCTGGCCACTTCGTCGTGACGCTCGCTCAAAAGCTGCTGGAATCGGCGTACGATAGCGATCCGTTCGCTGACCGGCGTTGCCTCCCACGACGGCTGCGCCTGCTTCGCGCGCAGTACGGCATTCCGGACATCGCTTGCACCGGCGCACGCCAGCTCAGCCAACACCTCTCCGGTTGCCGGGTTCGTGGTTACGATCGTGCTGTTCCCTACGACGGTCGCTGAAGTCGCCATGCCTAATATTCAACGCTGACCAGGTAAAGTCCGCAAGCGAGAGCAGTCGGGCCGGCGGCGCTGCGATCGCGGGCCTCCAGGATGCGGGGCACATCCTCAATCTGCAACGCGCCTTTGCCGACCTGCAGAAATGTGCCGACCAGGTTGCGCACCATGTGGTGCAGAAAGCCGTCGCCACGCACTGTGTAAGTCAGCTCGTCATCGGTCCTCACCCACTGTGAGGAATGAATGGTGCGCACGTTCGAAAGCCCTCGCTCGTCGCCTTGCTCCTGCATTTCGGCGATGCGTGCGCTGCGATCCGGGTCGGAGGCGGCGAACGAGGTGAAGTCGTGCGTGCCGACAACGTGTTCGGACGAGCGAATGAGGGCCTCTTCGTTCATCGGATAGGGATCGTGATAGACGTAGCGGGCCAGAAAGGGCGGGCAAATGGCGTCCCGGTAAATCCGGTAGCGATAAGTTTTCGCGGAGGCGGAATGGCGCGCGTGGAAGTTCTTATACATCGCCTGTACGGAATTGACCCGTATGGAGGGTGGAAGAACATCGTTCAGCGCAACGATCAGGTTAGTTTCCGGAATGGAGGATTCCAGATGGACGGAGGCGACCTGCCCAAGCGCGTGAACCCCGGCGTCGGTGCGTCCAGAGCCCTGGGGCAGCACCTCCTCGCCGGTAAGGCGCTTGATACATTCGGCCAGGGTGCCCTGCACGGTCGGCAGCCCAGGCTGGACTTGCCAGCCGTGAAACTCCGATCCGTCATAGGCCAACGTTATTTTTAGAGTGCGGCTCATAATCTTCTAGGGGCGGCAAACACGCTCTGTTGCCGCTCTGTAAAGCTATGTAAAGCAGTGTAAAGCGGTCCGAAGGACCGTGGCGCGTCAGCTATACTATGCCATTCCTGCGACGTGAGATGTTGCACGCAATCTCTGTCCCCTGCGAATGTCATCCTGCGCATGGTTCTTCGCAAGCTTTCCCAGCATCAGAGATTGGAATCAGCGAACTTAATGAAGGATACAGAACGTATAGCCCGCTTTCCTGGAGACAAAGGAATGTTTGCTTCGAAGCATGTGAATCCGTTGCTTACAAAACTGTTCTCAGTGGCCCTGTTTTGCCTGCTTGCCGCGGCGACTTTCGCCCAGAATGCAGCGCCACAAGCTACCGCGCCGGCGGGGCCGCCGCTGACGCCGCTGCCGCAAGCGCCTGTGCCGCAAAACAACTCCCATCCCTACTCCGATCAGGATTACAGCCGGGGCAAGAGGCAGTGGCCCAACCCCTTTGTGGTGTATACGGTACGGGAAGTTGCGCCGCTGAACGTGGCTAACAGCGGGCATATCGACCACCTCCTGATCGACGGCAAAATGTATTTGTCGTTGAACGACGCGGTGGCCATGGCGCTGGAGGACAACCTCGACATCGGCATTCAGCGCTACAACCTCTCGATTGCCGACACCGACATTCTGCGGACCAGCTCAGGAGCCGTGGCGCTGGGCGTGAACGCCGGCCTGGTGCAGGGCACGCCGGGAGGGACAACGGGTACGACTTCCGCCGGAGGCACGGGGACGTCCACCACCGGTTCCACCGGCGGAGGCGCAGGCGGCACCACCATCGGTGTGGGCGGCGCTGGCGCGGGCGTGGGAGGCATCGTCGCCTCCACCACAGGCGAGGGTCCTCCGCTCGACAACTACGATCCGGTGATCACTGGGACGGTATCCGAGGAGCACGTGATCACGCCGGAGGCGAACACCATCTTTACCGGCACGCCGCAATTGAGCCAGAACATCACTACGGCCAACTTTCTCTATAGCCAGGGATTCTCCACCGGCACGCTGATGACGGTGGGCTTCAACAACCTGCGTACCTCCTCCAATTCCGCTTTCAACACGCTCAATCCGACCCTGACGCCGAACTTTCGCTTTGAACTGCGCCAGCACCTGCTGTCGGGCTTTGGATACGATCCCAACCTGCGTTGGATTCGCATTGCCAGAAACAACCGGGAAATCGAAGATGTGACTTTCCGGCTACAGGTCATCCAGACGGTGTCGCAGATCGAAAACATTTACTGGGACCTGGTCAATGCATACGCCAACGTGACGGTGCAGCAGCGCGCCCTGGATCTTACCAACAAGACGCTCTCCGACAATCAGAAGCAGGTGGCGGCCGGAACGCTGGCTCCGCTCAGCGTGGTGCAGGCGCAGAGCGCCGTCGCCACCGCGCAGCAGAACCTGATTGCCGCGCAAGTCAACCTACAGCTCCAGCAATTGCTCATGAAAAACGCAATCACGCGCAATGTAGCTGACCCAATGCTGGCGATCGCCCCGGTGATACCGACCGACACTCTGAATATCACCGAGCAATACCAGATGCCTCCGGTCGAAGACCTGATCAACGAGGCCTTGCAGCAACGTCCGGAAATCGCCACCGCGCGCCTTACCCTCACCAACAATGAAATCTCACGCAAGTCGATTCGCAACCAGTTGCTGCCCACGGTGGACCTGTATGCCTTCTACGGCGCATCTTCGCTGGCCGGTCCGCAAAACCCATTCTGCACGAACGGCAGCTTCTGTCCGCCGCCGGGAACCATCTCTCCAACCGGTTACGGCGACGCGTTTTCCAACTTGTTTAACAGTTCGGCGCCAGACAAGGGTGTGGGAGTGAACATCAACATTCCCTTGCGCAACCGCCAGATCCAGGCCGACCAGGTGCGCTCGGTGCTGGAATATCGCCAGGCGCAGATGAGCTTGCAGCAAACCGAAAACACCATCCGGCTGCAGGTCCGGCAGGCGCAGTTCGCGCTGCAGCAGAACTATGTGGGTCTGCAGGCGGCGATTGCCGCCCGCGATTATGCCGCGCAAAACCTGGACGCTGAGCAGAAGAAGCTGCGCATGGGGGCCTCCACCAGCACGCTGGTATTGCAGGCTTCGAGCGCCTTGACGCAAGCCGAGTCCAACGTTCTGGTCGCGGCCACCAATTATGAGAAGTCGAAGGTGCAGCTCGATCTGTCAACCGCGGAAACGTTGAAGAAGCTCGGCATCGAGATGTCGGACGCCGAGGCCGCCAAGGTTCAGCACGCGCCCAAGGTGCCGGGCGTGGTGCCGGCAAACACCAACGACCTGACGCAACCGAACTTGACGCCCATTCCGGTTCCGGGGGTGAACGCTCCGGCGCAACCGGGCACGCCGCCGCAGAACCCGGCGCAACCGCAGATGCAGATGCAGACGCCGGCACAGGTGCCGCCGGCAGGAACTGAGCCGTCGCACTGACTGAAGGTGAGATCGTTAATGAGCGCAGGTGAGCTCAGCAGCGTGATTGCACTCTGTCGAAATGCAATCATGCGAACGGTGGAAGCGCCGGGCTTCAGCCCGGCGGCACGAGCCGCATGGCGCGAGCAAGCCGGGCTTGAAATCGAGCCCCGGGCTGAAGCCCGAGACCAGGGCGCCTGAAGCCCCGTCAAAGAGACAAGTCGATGTTTCGCCGGGCTGAAGCGCCGGCGCTTCCACCGAGCCGCGCAGCGGCGGCACCGCCGTTTTCTCTTCCCGCCGCAACCTTCGGCGATTAGCATTGTCTGCTTGAGCCTATCCGTCGTCATCATCACACTGAACGAGGAGGCGAACCTCGCGCGCACGCTGCAAAGCGTCGCCTGGGCCGACGAGATCGTGATCGTTGACTCGGGCTCGACCGACCGCACCCGCGAGATTGCTGAATCTTTCCACGCCAGGTTCTTCGTCGAGCCGTGGCGCGGCTTCGCCGCGCAAAAAAACTTCGCGCTGGAAAAAGCCGGCTGCGACTGGGTGCTTTCGCTCGATGCCGACGAAGAAGTGGAGCCTGCGCTGGCCAATGAAATCCGCAGCGCGCTGGCTGCGAATCCTGACGCTGCGGGCTTCTGGATCCCCCGCAAGAATTTCTTCCTTGGCCGCTGGATCCGTCACGGTGGCTTCTATCCCGATCCCAAGCTACGGCTCTTCCGCCGCGGGTCAGGCCAGTTCGAAGACCGTCTGGTGCATGAAGACGTTCACCTCAATGGGCCAACCGCAAAGCTGAAGAATCATCTCCTGCATCACGCCTATCCGACGCTCGACAGCTACCTCGACCACATGAACCGCTACTCATCGCTGGGTGCACAGATGGCGACGGCGAATGGTCCACGTGGGTTCAGCCTCCTCGACATCGCCATCCGTCCGCGGCTGACATTTTTATACAACTACATTCTGCGCGGCGGCTTCCTCGATGGCCGCGAAGGCCTGCTGCTGCACCTCTACCACGAGGAATATGTAAGCTGGAAATACGCCAAGGCGTGGGAGCGAAGCCGGCCGGCGCGCCTACCTTGAGTCTTGGAATCTGCCGCCTTGCTCGCGTCCCCCGCATCCACTACCATTAAGGGTTTTGTTCCGTCACATGAGTGGGGTCGCTGATGCCGAATAGCACCAAGTCCAACGGGAAAGTTCTGGCCGAATCGCCGGTGACCGATTTGCTCGACGATGGCCGTCATCCATCCGAGTCCGAAAAGCAGTGGGTCGAGAAAACCCTCGCTCCCACGCTGGAGAAAGCTCCGGAGAAGCCGATCGGCGCGCCGACGGGCGTCAACGTTGACGAGCACGGCCATGCGCGCTACACGACGATCTCGGGTCTGCCGATTCGCCGCCTCTATACGCAGGCCGATCTTCCCGCCGACTGGAAGTATGAAGACTACCTGAACTATCCCGGCCAGCCGCCGTTTACGCGCGGCATTCACGCCTCGGGCTATCGCGGCAGGATGTGGACCATGCGCCAGTTCTCCGGCTTCGCCTCGCCGGAGGAAACCAATCAGCGCTACAAGTATTTGCTGGAACACGGCACCGGCGGGCTTTCCGTCGCGTTCGATCTGCCCACGCTGATGGGCTACGACAGCGATCATCCGTTCAGCGAAGGCGAGGTTGGCAAGTGCGGCGTCGCCATCGATTCGCTCGAGGACATGGAAATCCTCTTCGACGGCATCGACCTGGAGAAGACCACGGTTTCGATGACCATCAACTCGCCCGCGTCGATACTGTGGGCCATGTATCTCGCGGTCGCCGAAAAGCAGGGCGCAGACTGGAAGAAGATTTCCGGCACCATCCAGAACGACATCCTGAAGGAATACATCGCGCAGAAGGAATACATCTATCCGCCGGCGCCTTCGATGCGGCTGGTGATTGACACCTTCGAGTTCGGCTCTTTGTTCACGCCGCGCTTCAACACCATTTCGATCAGCGGCTACCACATTCGCGAAGCCGGCTCGACCGCGCTGCAGGAGCTGGCGTTCACCATCTACGACGGCGTCGAGTATGTCGAGTGGGCGCGCCGCCGCGGCCTCGACGTGGACGAGTTCGGCCCGCGGCTGAGCTTCTTCTTCAACGCGCACAACGATTTCTTCGAGGAGATCGCCAAGTACCGCGCCTCGCGCAAGATCTGGTATCGCCTGATGAAGGACCGCTTCGGCGCCAAGAACCAGCGCACCTGGCTGATGCGCTTCCACACCCAGACGGCGGGCGTCTCGCTCACCGCGCAGCAGCCGATGAACAACATTGCGCGCGTCGCCATCCAGGCGCTGGCGGGCGTGCTGGGCGGGACGCAGTCGCTGCACACCGACAGCTACGACGAAGCGCTGGCGCTGCCGACCGAAGAGGCGGTGCGCATCGCGCTGCGCACGCAGCAGATCATCGCCTACGAATCGGGCGTGGCGCAGACCGTCGATCCGCTGGGCGGCTCGTACTTCGTCGAGCGGCTCACGCTCGACATGGAAAAGGGCGCCTTCGACTACTTCGAGAAGCTCGACGCCATGGGCGGCATGGTGAAGGCCATCGAGAAAGGATATCCGCAGAAGGAAATCGCCGAGGCCAGCTACCAGTTCCAGCGCGCCACCGAAGCTGCGGAGAAGATCACCGTCGGCGCCAACGAGTTTGTGGTCGAGGAGCCGTCGCCCAACATTCTCTACATCGGCGAGGAGGTCGCGCAAGCGCAGAGCAAGAAGCTGAAGGCACTCCGCGAGCGGCGCTCGAATGACGAAGTTCGCCGGTGTCTCGATGCGCTGAAGAAGGCCGCGGCGCAGGAGCCCACTGCGGGAACTGACGGCCAGATTTCCCCGGCGAACACCATGCCGTTCATCGTGGACGCGGTGAAGGCCTATGCGACGGTCGGCGAAATCTGCGACGCCTTGCGCGAGGTGTATGGCACGTACACCGAGACCGCGTTCGCGTGAGTGATCCGCTGTTCGCTCTTCACTTTTCGCGCAGATGGTCACGCGTCACAGACGCAGTTCCTACCCCGGGGTTTATGATTTCCTGTCGAGTCTGAGAGTGCAGCAAGGTACAGGGGTCCTTCGACTCCGCTCCCTTTGGTCGCTGTGCTCAGGATGACAAAACGAAAGCGAAGAGCTGCCCATGTCCCCTGACCGCAAAATCCGCGTACTTGTTGCCAAGCCCGGCCTTGACGGCCACGACCGCGGCGCGAAAGTCATTGCCCGCGCCCTGCGCGATGCCGGTATGGAAGTCATCTACACCGGCCTGCGCCAGACTCCCGAGATGATCGTCAACGCGTCGCTGCAGGAGGACGTGGACGTGATCGGCCTCAGCATTCTGTCGGGCGCGCACAACGCCATCGTGCCGCGCGTGATGGACCTGCTGAAGCAGAACCAGATGGACGACGTGCTGGTGCTGGTGGGCGGCATCATTCCCGACCAGGATGTCGAAGCCCTGAAGAAGATTGGCGTGGCCGCGGTGTTTCAGCCGGGCACGCCGATGGATTCCATCATCGAGTTCATTCGCGGGAACGTGAAGCCGCGCGGCGTTACCGCCTGAGGCCCAGCGCTAAGAGCTAACGAGCTCAGCGCCAAGATTCAGCTCGGCAGAACGAACCCGTCAATCGTACGCGGATCAGGTTGCAGCTTACCGACCGCCACAGTTCCCTTCATCACCTTCTGAAAAGCCACCTGGAAGCGCTCCATCTCCTCGCTGCTGCCCACCGTGATGCGGGTATAGGTCGGCATCGCCGGCCAAATCCGTCCGATGAAGACCTTCTGCTGCGCCATGGCGGCAATGACCTCTTTCGCCGGCCGCTTGGTGTCGACCATGAAGCAGTTGGAGACCGAGGGGATATACGAGTATCCGTTACGCTCGAGCCACTCGAAGGTTGCGGAGCGAACTTCCGCGTTGACGCGCTTGCGCTCGGCTACCAGTTGCGGTTCCTTCAGGCTGGCGGTAGCCGCAACCACCGCGGTCACGGGCATGGGATTGCCGCCGCCGTAGTTCTGGATCTTCTGCACCAGGTCCGGACGGCCGATCGCCATGCCGCAGCGCAGGCCCGCCATCCCGTAGAGCTTCGAGAAGGTGCGCAGCACGATCACGTCTTTGCCTGCCTTCACCAGGTCGATGGCCGATGGCGCGTCGCTGAAGTGAATGTAAGCCTCGTCCACCAGCACGATGGAGTTCTTCGGCTTGTTCTCCACCAGGTACTCGATGTCGGAATGGCTGGTCAGGGTCCCGGTAGGATTGTTCGGCGTGCAGACATAGAACACCCCGGCATCGGGCGCGGCGGCCAGCATGGCCTTCACGTCGTGCGCGTAGGTCTTGGTGAGCGGAACCTTGACGACTCGCGCCCCCGAATTGCGGGCGGCGTGCATCCCGGCCTCGTAGCCCGGATCGGCGGTTACGAAGCTGGCCTGCGGCGACGTGAACGCCATCACCGTGTAGTGCAAGGGCTCACTCGATCCAGCGTAAACTCTGATTTGCTCCTCGGCGACCCCGACACTTTGGGCGAATTGCTTCATCAATTCATCGGTCAAATGGTCGAGATAACGTCCGCTCTGCGGAGTGATCGCCACTACCGCCTCCCGGGCCGCGGCGCACGGGCCGAGCGGGTTCTCGTTGCTGTCGATCATGACCGAGCCTTCGGGAACGTTGCTGTGGCGCGCGGCATAGGCGAGCATGGGCTCCGTCATGATGCGAAACGCCAGCGCCGCCGACGCGGCGGTGGACGCTTGCAGGAATGATCTGCGGGACAGAGAGGAGAAAGGTCGGCGACCCATCGGCGAGGCTCCCTTGAAAAACCCATCTTAACGCTTTCTGGCCAAATGGTGTTGCCCGATTCCCGAGCTGAACGCGACCAGTCAACCGGGTTCGAGCCGTTCGAGAGGCGTTTCTAGTTCCGAATTGGGAAAGTCGCGCTATAGGGCGATTCTAGCCACGGCAATTGCGCAGATGGCATCTATGGTCATCTGCCAGGAGCAAATCGATTCTAGGGCTATTTCTGAGCGCTCTAGGGGTATTGTGGGGAGTGGCCTGATAGTGCTTTAGCCGATTACCACCAGAGTGGTCATTCGTTCGGTGCATATTGCTTAAATATCTACGCCACAATGACTTAGACATTGCTATCAGCATCAGCATTGGTATCGGTATGGGCATCCCATCCGGCGCTTGCCGCCGTAGGCTGCATCGTCCGATTTGTTAAGCTGGCTCCTCTGTGAATTCGCTGGAGCCATTTAACGAGACGCTATGTGTTCTGGATCGTATCGGTGCGGCGGTCGTCCTCCGTCTGGTCTCGGATGACGGAACGAACCGGTTGACGCGCGATCGCGTCCTGGCGCTGACCGCCGCGATCGAAGAACTCGCGGCAAATCCTCCCTCGCTCCTGGTGATTACCGGCAACGCGCACTTCTTTTCCGCCGGAGCCGAGTTGCGCGAGATCGCGGCCCTGAGCGGGGCGGAAGCGTTCCGCTTCGCGCACATGGGACAGCGGCTGATGAACGCGGTTGCCAACTTTCCTTCTCCAACCGTCGCTGCGGTGCACGGCTACTGCATGGGTGGCGGACTCGATCTGGCGCTGGCGTGTCATCGTCGCATCGCCGGACCGCATGCGCTGTTCGGGCATCGCGGCGCAGCCTTGGGTTTGATTACCGGATGGGGAGGCACCCAGCGTCTGCCTCGACTGGTGGGAAAGGCACGAGCGCTGCAGATGTTCCTGGCGGCGGAGAAATTGCACGCGCCGCGCGCATTGCAAATCGGCCTGGTGGATGCGATTGCAGATGATCCCGTGGCCGCAGCGCTGGCGGAGCAGCCGAACAGCTAGACAAATTCTTCATTGCGTTCGGGATCCATCCTGAGTATCAGCTTGGCCGCGCGGGACCATCCATCGAAATGAGAATCAAGCCCGAAGGGCGACATTTGCCTTAGCCGCGGGCGTGAGCCCGCGGTGAGCGTCGTCCCACAGGGTCCGAGCCGCGTAGCGGCGGCACTACATTCCACTAGTTCTCGTGCCGCCGCTGGCGCGGCTCCGTTTCTCTCCCGCAGGAACCGCGGGCTCACGCCCGCGGCTAACGCAAATGTCGCCACTGCGCGGCTCTCCCGAGGTTCGCGCCGTTTCTGCGGTGCCCGGAATGTCAAAGGGCCACTTAGTTCGCAGAATTTGATCTTCCTGTAACGCAAAACAAGGAATTCTTCACCACCACAAATCCGTTCTCAAATTCCGCGCGTACTTGAGTTCGTAGACGGAGCCGGTCGTACCTGCTGAGACGAGGCGCCGCGTCTTGGCAGCTGATCGAACGATCGGCAACGTCCACAAAAATTCCATCCCGAGGGAAATCTATGAAGCGATTGAACACCAGGGTGGCCTTCGCCGTGGCGCTGCTCCTGCTGGTTCCGGCCAGCCTGTTTGCGTCCAGCCATCGCGAGGCGCCCATTACCGCTCTCGACCACTCAGCGGACGTGACCGACTGGTACGCGTTCGTCAGCTACGACCACCCGGACCGGGTGACGATGATTCTCAACGTCGACCCTTTTCTCGAACCTTCCAACGGTCCCAACTACTTCCCCTTCGATCCCAACGTGCTTTACCAGATGAAGATTGACAACAATCGCGACGGGGTGGAGGACATCACCTTCGAATTCCGTTTCACCACCGAGATTCGCCTGCCGGATGTGTTCACCGGGATTTGTCGGTGGCATCGCCGGCATTCCTCCCATCACTGCGCTGGACGGGCCCGGCTCCGAAGGGCTGAGCCTGCGCCAGCACTATACCGTCACCATGGTGAAGAATGGCCAGCATATCGACTTGAATGGCGGCAAAATTCTGTACGCACTGCCGTCGAATGTCGGCCCGCGCACCATGCCGGATTACAACTCCCTGTTCCAGCAGGGAATCTACGATCTGGGCAATGGGATGCGAGTGTTCGCCGGAACGGTGGACGATCCCTTCTACATTGACCTGGGAGCGGCGTTCGACTCGCTGAACTTCCGTATGGGAGTCGGCGGGGTGATGAGCGAACAGGAAGACAACGACGACAAAGACAACTTTGCTTCCGACGCGGTCGCCGGGTTCAACGTGAACTCGATCGTGCTGGAAGTGCCGATCACCATGCTGACCCAGGATGGCCAGATTCACCCGCCGGACGACAAGCTGGCGGTCATCGGAACTTACGGTGCCACCTCGCGCCAGAAGCTGTCGGTGCGTCGTAGCCCCAACGCTCTGCCTTTTGTGCAGGTCCAACGCGAAGGTAACCCGCTGATCAATGAGCTGATCATCGGAACCGGATCCAAGGACACGTTCAGCATCAGCGATCCGGCCGGCGATTCGCAATTCGCCAACTTCGTTCTCGATCCCCTTCTGGCGCAACTTTTTGCGTCGCTCGGAATTCCAGTGCCTCCGCCTCCTCGTAACGACCTGCTTCTGCTGGTCCAGTACGAGCCTCCCATCTGTCCCGGTTGCGGGCCGAACGACTGCCGGCCCCGTGGCCGATCTCCTACGCCTGAACACTGGCATTCCTCCGACGCAGGTGGACCAGCAGAAACGCCTGGGTTTTCTGGTCGGCGACAATGCGGGATTTCCCAACGGACGCCGACTGATCGACGACGCGGTGGATATCGCCTCGCGCGCCGTCGGCGGCATCCTGGTGGACCCGGTGAAGTATGGAACTCGGATCGGCGATGGCGTGAACATCAACGACGAGGGTTATGGCGCCACGTTCCCGTATGTGATGCCGGCCCACAGCGGGCGTGACAGTCACCACATCGGTCCTGGCCAAGTAGGTTGCAGCGGTCAGCCCGGTGGCGTCTGCCCAGTGAACTAACCCTGATCTGTGGCCGTCCTCAGCGGTGAGATGGCGGCCACGGACTTTTCTTGATCTGAGAGATGAGGACTGTCATGAAGAAACTTACTGCTTTCATAGTGATGGTGGTGTGCGCCGTCGCGGCCTTCGCGCAAACCGCCACAAATGCCGAACCCAAGCTTTCTCCCGCCGAGCAGAGTATGGCGGTGGCGAGAAAGTTGATCGAGAAGAACCCGAAGAACTTCGAGGCCTACAACGCCCTGGCGCTGGCGCTCTCGCGTCGCGCCCGTGAAACCTCGGACGTCAGTTTCTACGCGCAGGCGGAAGCCGCGCTGCAGAAGTCATTTGAAGTCTCTCCCGGAAACTTCGATGGAGAGCGAATTCATGTGTGGCTGCTGCTGGGCAAACACGAGTTTGCCCAGGCGCTGCCGGAAGCCACGAAGCTGAACAAGAAAATGCCTGACGACGTGATGGTCTATGGCTTTCTCACCGATGCCAATGTCGAGCTCGGCAACTATAAGGACGCGGAGAATGCATGCCAGCGGATGCTCGATCTGCGCACCGGCAATCTGCCGGGAATAACTCGCGCGGCCTACCTGCGTGAACTGTTCGGCGACACGGAGGGGTCTCTCGACCTGATGAACATGGCGCTCCAGTCAACTCCGCCAACCCAAGCCGAAGACGGCGCCTGGATCCTGAGCCCAGATGGCACACCTCGAGCTGGCGACCGGCAATCTGGACAAGGCGGAGAAACTGCTTCACCAGGCGCTAGTCATGTTTCCGGGGTATCACTACGCGCTGGGCAATCTGGCCAAAGTAAGGATCCAGCAGAAGCGATACGGCGAAGCTGTCGCCTTGCTACAGCAGCGCTACGAGGCTGCGCCCCACGCCGAGAACCTTTACGACTTGGCAGAGGCCTTGCAACTGGCTGGTCGCAGCGACGAGGCCCAGAAGGACTTCGCGGAATTCGAACGGAAGTCGCTGCTGGAAACCAACCGGGCGGACAACTCGAACCACGAGCTGGTCTTCTACTACACCGATCATGCCAACCAGCCGGCCAAGGCCATCGAAGTGGCCAAGCGCGAGATGGCGCGCCGCCATGATGTCTTCACGCTGGACTCTTACGCCTGGGCGCTGTACGCCAATGGGCAGTACGCCGAAGCGCGCAAGCAGATCGAGACCGCGCTGGCTGTGGGCATTCGTGACGCGAAGATGCTTCGCCATGCCGGGGAAATTGCGTTGAAAGCGGGAGACAGGCCAGCCGCGGAACGCTACCTGCGAGAAGCTGCTGAACTGAATAGCGTGGGCTCGGACCAGGCCAGGATGGCTTTGGCCAGCATTTCGCCGGTTGCGGGACAACGCTAGAAACGGCTCGTTGCTCCGGGCGGGCTCTACATTCGGGTGACGATCCGAGTGCGAGCCCGCCCACAGACCGCAACGGCATTGCCGCCGCGCCGGCCAGAGAGGAGTTACATCACTGCGTCAAGCGAAGAAGAATCTTGGACGCGATGGTCTGAAAGACTTGGTTCAGCTGAGCTGTGCATTGCGAAGACGGGCAACTGGGCGCAAACACTGCCAAGCCTTGCGGTTGACTGGAATTGTAGGTCGAACTGGCGGGATCGTTGGCGATCTGTCGCAGGAATGACTGGTCAACATTGTTGCCCAGCCCGATGGCGTATACGTACATGCCTTCGGCCCGCATGGCATTGGCCAGCTGAATGGCGTCATAAACCGAGTCGTTGGTGACGTTGGTGCGGGTAAAGTTCTGGAGCGAGCCGTTGATGCGCGGAAGTAAATTGCGTCACCCCCGTGCAGCAAGAAGGCGAGGTACCGTTGCTGTAGGTGTAGCTACACTTGTCAGTTCCGTTGGAGGGATCGAAAAAGTCGACGGTGTTGCCGGAGTCATAGCCGCCAAAGTTTAGGAGGGTAGGCGTTCCCGGCGATTTCTTAGTGACTCCACAGTTCAGAGTCTGCTGAATGATGTTGACCCAACCATCCGTAAAATAGACTGCCACCTTTACGACATTGGCTCCCTGCTGCACGGGCACACTTTCATTCTGGCTCTTGGCGTAAGTCAGGCCGCCCGGGCCAAACGTGCCGCCCGCGAAGGGCATGGCTTTGACCGCATTGGTAATGGGAGTAATAAAGTTGTAGTTGATCGCTACATCTACCGTTGCATTGGAGGAAAAGCTCGCCATTGCAACCTCATCGGTAGTGTTGTTGAAGTCGTTGACGAAACTAGTGACGGCGGGCGGAAGCGCCGTGGATCCGCCGTTGCCAGTCATGGATCCCGAACGGTCTAATACCAGGGTCATTACCAGCTTGCCACGCGTTGCCTGGGCGCTGTCGGTGACTTGCCAGGTCTTAAACTTAGGCAAGATTCCCAGGAAGAATGTCTTGACTGTTGCCGTGGCATTAATGTTGACCAGGGTTTGGCCGTTGCCATCGGTGGTGAAAGCTTACGCTGATCGACGGAGGACTTGAGTCAAGGCTCGACGTTCCGTAGTTCGCATTGAAGGAATTCTTCGCCAGAGTACTGGCGGTCGCCTGTCCTTGGGAAAGGTTCCTCATGGCGGTTAGACAGGCAGCATCCACGGCCTTGGATAGTTTCGCCTTTGTGACATAGGCAAACCCCACATCGACAGCCAGAGCCAGGCACAGCAAGACCACGGTCATGGAAATAGCCAGGAGGACAACCACTTGTCCGCGCTCATTGTTCTTTGGGTTGCGGTTGCGAAGAAAGAGTTTCATGTTCCCGGCTCCTTGTCAGTAGTACGCCACGTCGTATAGCTGTGACGGTAAGATGTTTTTGCCTAATAGAGTTGCCGATCGGCGTGATCGTCTTGTAGTTACAGAAGACCTCGGTCACATAGACGGTTTGGTTTACGGCAGGAGTCGCCGAGGCGGGAAGCGTCGCTGCGCCGCCAACCACATTGCCTACTTTGCTGGACGCCGCGATGCCTCCCTGCGACGCCTGGCCGGTGATCTGGAGAGAATTGTTATTGTTGTAAACCGAGGTGACGATGACCCGTCCATTGTCGGTCAGGTCCAGAGTAGCCGCTGCCGTTACCACCGCTGCGGCCGTGTCCGACAGAGTGGTGCCGCGCGAGGCCAGGCTGGAGCCTTCCCCGGTAAGACTCTTCATCACCTCGACGTCGTAAATGGCGCGGCCAAAATCGATCACCCCAAACACCAGGGTGAGCATGACGGTTGCCGATATGGCAAACTCGAGCAGCGCCTGTCCCGAATCGCCGGCCCTGCTCTTGCGTCCTATCGTCCTCTTCCCAAGCGAGGTTTTCATCGTTCTTCTCCTCTAGGTGTTGCCGGGTGGGAAGGCTTCATTCCGGAAGCTGACGCTGACGGTGAAGGTATAGGTGCCATTCTTAAAAAACTGCGCCACCAAAGCGGTCATGAGCTTGAGGTTGGTGGTCAACGAGATGGTTACGGTGTCTCCCGGGCCGCCGGCGCTGCCTGCTCCTCCGCCCAGGCTGGACACTTTAATGGAGGAAACATCCAGGCCGGCGGCGGAATTCTGGGCAATTTGAATGATCGAAGCCACCCGGGAGAGGTTCTGGCCCTGATGCTGGGGATCGGGCAGATGGTTCCCGGTGATGGCATATCGTCCAGCCTGACGCAGCGCGTTCTGCAGGGTAATTTCGACGTAGAACAGCCGCGCAAAATCCATGAGGCCGAACAGCAATAGGAAAAACAGGGGCACAACCAGGGCAAATTCCAGTAGCGAGGTGCCCGCGGTGGAGGTCTGCTTGAGCTCCCGGGCTCCGCCTCACCCAGCCGGCGCCCCGCCTCGGCCGGACATCCGGCAGCTCCTCCCGAAGAAGACTGCTGCGGCTCTGTTCCCATACCAACTCCTGCCGACAAGGCTGCCAGCTAAACATCCGCACTCGTCACGATAGCCTTGAATCCAGGGCGGGGGCTTTCAGGATCTCTGCGCGGTTTTCAGATTCTTGCGGTTTGTCGAGGGCGAACCCTGAATCTCGCTGCCGTCGAGGCGATCAGGGCGAGAAACCATCGGGCGCAAACCGGGTATTGCCCCATACACTCATTTGCTTATGCGACTGCAGCTGTTCCCGGTAGCTGCCGGGCTGGGTCCCGGTGAATTTCCGGAATACCGTCGTAAAGTGTCCCTGACTGGAGAAGCCGAGGTCGTAGGCGATTCCGGCCAGGCTCGAGCGTTCGTCTTTGAGCATCTCCACCGCCCGATCGATGCGGCGGCGCAAGACGTACTGGTGGGGAGACAGCCCGGTGGACTCCTTGAAGGCCCGGGCGAAATGGCAGGGGCCCATCTGCACCAGCGCCGCGATATCGTTCAGGCTCAAGCTTGCTGGAGAGATTGTCGTTTACGAATGCCTTGACCAGCCGGAGCTTGGCCGGCGAGAGACCTCCCCGATAGCCGCCGGTTCGCGGCGCCGTAGCGAAACGCTTGCTGAGCAGGGAGGTGGCGAAAGGAGAGCCCCATGTACTCTCCGAAGAGCCGGCCCGAGGGGAAGCCCGCCAGCAGCTCATGATTCATGGCCAGCATGATGTGGCGGACTTGCTCGTCGCGAAACCGCCAGCATTGGCTGAAATCGACGGACTCGCCTCCGGCCAGCTCCTCGGCCGCCCACATCAAGTAGGTGGGCGCCATCTCCAGCAGCAGGAATTGGATCTCTCCGCTGGATTGCAGCGCCGGGATCTTTCCCGGGCCGGCCACGACCATATCCTGAGGCTTGACGGCAGTCCGGTTACCCGGCGGCCCAAGCGCCGCGCCGGATCGTGCGCTCAAGCAGAGCGTTGCCAGAAACGAAGTGGTGGAAACCTCCGGGGTGCACAGGTTCTCTACCTGGAATTGCTCCAGCTTGAGGCCGGGCCAGGGAGAGCCTTTCGAATCATGCAGTGGATCAACGCCGGGGATGATCGGCACCTCCCGCTTGGTGGCGCGATCCCAGGCTCCTATCCGGTCACTCACCATAAGGACTCGTAGCGCCGGTTCCAGAATATTGGCGCGCTTCCTTCTTATCGGCAGTAGGGTGGAGTGGTCTTCAACCGAAGAAAGAGGATAGGGGCCGGGGGACCGGGGTCAGGCCAGAAAACGAGACGGGCTTTTCGCGATCACCGCCAGAGTGGCAGACTTCGAGCTGAAAACAGGGAAGTCGTGCAGAGCGCGGAATTGGGACGAGTTGCCGTAAGAATCTATAAGCCTGCGCAAGATATTGGAAGAAAGACGGCCGCCGCCAAGGCTAGTCTCGTCCTGGGCATTGTGTTACCGGGAAATCCTGCGGCCACGATGCTACTTCGCGGAGGTGAACGAATGAAGTATCTGGCGACCTTGAAGAAATTGATGCGTGACGAGTCAGGTCAGGACCTGATTGAGTATGCCCTGGTGGCGGCTTTGATCGCCCTGGGCTGCATCGTCACCATCAAAACCATTGGCACCACCGTCAGCGGTGCCTTCAGTGCCATTTCGACCACGTTGACCACGAATGGCGTGCCTTAAACCCAAGAACGGTGTGACCGATTAGGTGTGGTCTCGTCATCCTAAGAGGAAATGCGGCCCGGGCAGAAATGTTCTGGCCGCCATTTGTTTGCTCGAAACCTCAGCCATGTATTCAAAGATGATCATGAACCGCGAAGGCTCGCGCTTCCACCGCTTCATGGGGGCCATGGTTCTTATGCTTCTGCGGTGGAGTGGACTCTGGCCTGCCGGCTCCAGTTGGATGGCCTGGGCCGGCAGCTCCGGCTGGCCTCTTTCGGCCTGATGCTGCTTCTGGTCACCGCTTTGTACTGCCGCTGGCGTAACCATCGCCACCTGTACGAGGCCGCCGCTGCTGTCGATCTGGATGGTTGCCCTCAGCATCCTGCTCAACCTGCTGATGCAGATCTGCGGCAGGAGCTCCGGCGCCGCTGGTTGACCAGCAGCTCGCGCATATCGACAGCGTGCTTTTTGCCCCGCTGATGCGCTGGATTCACCCCGTGCCCGTCCTGGGAATGTTCTACGACACACTGCCATGGCTCATGCTGCTGGCGGTGATGCTGCCCAGCCTGCGTGGCCATTACCGCCAGGCGCAGCAGTACATCGTGGCCGTGATGCTCGCGGCCTTCATGACGGCAGCCCTGTTCGCGCTCTGGCCGGCCGTGGGCCCGTGGGTGGTGAACGGGCACCAGCCCTCACGCCAGCAGGCGGCGGTACAGGCCTATCTGCTGCTCCTCAAGTCGCCCGGCCCGATCACCGATGGACATGGACATTGCCGCCATTGTCAGCTTCCCCTCCTTCCACGTGGTGCTGGCGCTGCTGTCGGCGGCAGCTTTGTGGCCTTACCGCAAATTGCGACTGGCGCTGGTCGCGCTGTGCGCTGCCATCTGTGTTTCGACCGTCACCACCGGCTGGCACTACGTGATTGACCTGGTGGGAGGGCTGGCCGTCACCCTGGCCGCCCAGCCCGCGGCGAACGCCCTGCTCCGTTATGTAGTGACTCCCCAGTGGAGCTTCGGATTGCCGAACAGATCGAGGGGTGCAGTTCCGGAGCGGGATTTCGCCGGTTCCCGGTGGCTTAAGACCTCTCTAAGGTGAGCGGACGTCGCTGGGCCGGACACGTTGAGCGGCGCCGGGCCGGGATAGGCTGCGACCGCGATTTCCACCCCGATCAGCGGCGACAGCTCCGCTCCGAATTGCCCGGCCATAAGGTCTTTCTCGCGCCTTGCCGATAGGGCCAATGTGAAGCGAAACCACCTATCGAGGGATAGCGTGGAGGCCGCTCTGGAGCGGCAAACTCACCAGCGAGGCGATTGGTGCCGAGTCACGACCTTGACCGCATATACATCCTGACCGCGCTGGCTTGCGGGTTGATCGGCGCAGTCTGCGACGTGCGCTCGCGCCGCATTCCCAACTGGCTTACCGGGACGGCGATCGGGCTGGGTTGGGAATGCACGGATGGTTGCAGGGCCGGATGGCGCTGGCCGACCGCGGCCCTGGCCGGCGCCATCGGAGGAGGAGTGTTTCTGCTGTTCTACCTGGGCGGTGGCATGGGTGCGGGAGACGTGAAACTGATGGCCGGCGTCAGCGTGCTGGTGGGACTGGCCACGTGGGCGAAGTGCTGATCGCGACGGCGCTGCTGGGGGGCGTGTTTGCCGTACTGCTCGCCGTATCCAAGGGACAGCTCAAAGCGGTGGTGGCGGAACGTAGCCGGGATCTTCGTCCATCACGGCAAGGCCGGCCTCACTCCCCATCCCGAACTTAACCTCACCAACCCTCTAACCCTGCGCCTTCCGTACGGCATTGCCATCGCTGCTGGAGCGGCGGTGCTGTCGTGGAACGCGTTACTGAGATAAAAGCATGAATCCACGCCGACTTGTGATCGCTCTTTTGATTGCTTTGTTGCTGTCCGGTGGGATGACGTTCTTTATCAGCCGGAAGCTTACCAACCGCAACACCGCCCGGCCCCAGACCCGCCGCTATGTTGCGGCCTCCCGCCCCGTCCAGGCCGGTGAGGTCCTCAAGGCGGACAATCTGACCCTGGTGGACTGGCCGGACGCGGTTCCGGTACAGGGTGGGTTCAAGAAGCCGGAAGAGCTGGTAGGGCGCTCCGTCATCTACCCGGTGGCCAGCGGCCAGCCGATTCTGGATGACCTACCTGGCAGCATGCCCGGCTCGGGAATCGGGCTGACGGTGAAAGATCCCGGAAGGGATGCGGGCGACCTCGGTGAAATCGGATGAAGTCGTAGGGGTCGCCGGGTTCCTGTTTCCCGGCTCCCATGTCGATGTGCTGGTCACCTTTCGCTCCGACAAAGTCGCAACGCCGGTGACCGCCACCCAGATCGTGCTGCAGGACGTTGAAGTGCTGACCACCGGCCAGAACTTCGAGCCCGATCCGCAGGGCAAGGCGCAATCGACCAACGTGGTCACCCTGCTGCTGACTCCTCAGGACGCGCAAAAGGTGAGTGCTGGCCGCCAGTCAGGGGACCATCCAGCTGGTGCTGCGCAACGGAGCCGACCGCGGCCGCGTCAATCCCGTTCCCATCGAGATTACGGCCCTGTCGGGCCCGGAGACGCCGCACCCAACGGGCGGACGTGCGACTCCGGGGACCCAACAATCACGGCTATGTCGTGGAGACGATTATTGGCGACAAGCATTCCACCGCCCGGTTCGAGTGAAGCTATGGTTGCGAAAAAAACAAACCGTCGAGTGTGGTTGTACGTTGTCCTGGGTGCTGGTTCTGTTTTCTGCAGGCGGATTGCTGGCGCAAGAAGCCAATCCCCAGCCGCCAGCTCCCGCTCAACCCCCACGCGCGCCCGCGCCTGCCGGCGCCCCAGGACGGGGCCAAAGCGGCAGCGCCGCCCAGCTTCCTGGGTGTTCAGCAAGCTGCCGAACTCGTCCTCCAGTGCGCCTGCCGCAAACCCTGCACCGGTACAGGCTCCGGCGGCCGAACCCGAAGGCGCTCCCCAGACGTTGCATCTGGTCGTGGGACGATCGCTGTTCCTTAACACCACGGGCCGGCTGCGCCGGGTCTATGTGAGCAATCCCGCAGTCCTGGATTCCCTGACCGCCAGCCCCTATGAACTGGTCATCAGCGCCAAGGCCACCGGCACCGGCAGCGTCGTGGTGTGGACGGAAAGCGGGGAGTCGACGGTTTACAACGTGTGCGCCGACGTGGACGTCAGCGGGCTGCGCCAGGCCCTGGCTGAGGCCTTGCCGGGCGATCAGATTGAAGTCGAGTCGCGCCAGGGAAAGGTGTTCCTGTCGGGGGTTGTGGGCGCGGATGCCGAGGCTGAGGCCGCCGGCAATCTGGCGGCGGTTTACTCCAAGAACGTCATCAATTCGATTGTCGTCGATCCCCGGCATCGGCCCCAGGTCCAGCTCAAGATAGAAATTGCCGAAGTTGACCGGACCAAGCTCGACGCCTTCGGCATCAACATCTTCAGCATCGGAAAGAACACCTCGCTGTCCACCACCGGCCAGTTCGCCGCGCCGACCTTTCCCATCGTCGGCGGGACTCCGGGAGGGGCGACGGCCACCCTGAGCGACGTGTTGAACCTGTTCTACTTCAACAGCGCTCTCAACCTGGGCGTGACCATCAAAGATCTGCAGAACAAAGGCGTGCTGGAGATCCTGGCGGAGCCCACGCTGATGACCATCCACGGGCAGCCGGCCAGGTTTCTGGCGGGCGGTGAATTTCCCTACCCGGTGGTGCAGCCTTCCGGCGGCGGCGGCGTAACCAGCGTGACCATCCAGTTCAAGCAGTACGGCGTCAAGCTGGAGTTCACTCCTTTTGTGAATCCCGATGGAACGATCCGGCTGAAGGTCCTGCCGGAGGTCAGCGCTCTGGATTACACCAATCAGGTGGTGATCGCCGGCTACACCTTGCCAGCCATATCGACGCGCAAGGCGGAGACGGAAATTGAGCTTGCGCGATGGGCAGAGTTTCGGCATCTCCGGGCTGCTCGACCATCGCACCATCGAGCAACTCAGCAAAGTGCCGGGCATCGGGGACATCCCCATACTGGGGCAGTTCTTCCGCTCCCGAGAACCTGAACTCATTCGGTGACGGAACTGATCGTGATTGCGACCCCGACCATCGTCGATCCGCTGAACGGCCCGCTGAAGCCGCCCGAACAGCCGAACTGGGTGTCACCGCCGGGCCAGTTGAACAACTTCGACCATGGCATGCCCAAGTAGAACTTGCAGGCGGGGATGGCAGGCGAGCGAAAAGGGAGCAGGTTGTGAAGGCTGAACCGAACACGAATCAAACCGGGATGTGCGTGATCACGGTTTGCGCCGATCCGGCTTCGGCGGACCAGGTGCGCCAGGCCACGCTGCGCGAATACTGCAACTTCGCGGGCGAGTTGCAAGACTACTCGCCGCGTGAAGGCGAGCTGCAGCCGTTGCTCAAGCTGCAGAACGCAGAAGCGTCGGTGTGCGTCATCGACTTCGATAAGGACCATGAGCGCGCGGTGCAGGCGGCCAACACGTTGCAGCAGATGCTGCATGGCAAGACCACGCTGATCGCGCTGTCGGAAAGGAATGAGCCGGCGCTCATTCTGGAAGCCATGCGCGCGGGCTGCAGCGAGTACCTTACCAAGCCGCTGTCCATCGAGGCGCTGTGCGAGTCTCTCGCCCGCATCCGCGGCCGCCTGAAGTCGGGCGACTCGGCGCACAAGGCCGCGGGAAAGACCCTGGCCTTTCTCGGCTGCCGCGGCGGCGCCGGCACCACCACCCTGGCAGTCCATCTGGCCATGTTTCTGTGCCGGGTCTTCGGCAGGAAGGTGCTGCTGGTGGACCAGCACCGGCAACTGGGGCACGTCGGCCTCTACCTCGGCGTGGACGGAGCAAGCTATGACTTTTACGAACTGGTCCGCAACGTGGGCCGGCTTGACCAGACCTTGCTGAGCAGCTTTGTCACTCATCATTCCGGCGGAATCGACATCCTGCCCTCTCCCAACCTGTTGGATGGAGTGCCCAACGTCTCGCTCGATGCGGTGGAACGGTCGCTGCACTTTCTGGCCGAAGTGTACGAGTACGTGGTCATCGATTCGCCGCGCGGAATCGGGGACTTGAACCTGGTCACCATCGACTGCTGCGACGAGCTCTATCTGGTGGCCACCCCTGACGTTCCCGCCCTGCGCGACCTGTCGCGCTACATCGACCGCCTGCTGCAGTGCTCGGTGTCGCCGGCCAAGATCCGGGTGGTGATCAATCGCTTTTCGTCGCAGGGGGCGGTCAGCCTGGAGCAGATCGAGAACGCCATCCGCCAGCCCATCTCCATTACCATGCCCAACCATTCGATCGCGCTGATTCGGGCCATGAATACCGGCACCCCCATCGCGCCGGACCAGAAGAGCGAGTTTGCCTTGCAGATGAAGAAGTGGGCCGGCAGTCTGGCGCCGTCGGCGGAAGTCGTCGAGGAGCCGAAACGAAAGTTCTCGTTGTGGGGCTAGATGAGCAAGCTGACCCTTATCGGTTGCAGGAGGAAGCGTGGCTGAGCTGACCATGAACGCCCCGCCGGTGAACCGGGCTGCGAGCCCGGCCAAAGGTGGTCCCCAAGCAGATGATGGGACGGGCGCAGCAGGAGGTGAAGTCTGCGGTCCATCGCGACCTGATCAACAAGCTCGATCTCGAGAAGCTGTTTTTCATGGAGGACACCCGCGCCCGACAGCAGCTTCTGGGAATTATTTTTCAGCTGGTCAGCGAGCAGGGAATCCCGTTCAGCGCCATGGAGCGGGAGCGCATCGCCAACGAAGTGCTGGACGAAGTGTTTGGCCTGGGCCCGCTGGAGCCGCTGCTGCAGGACCCGACCGTCAACGACATCCTGGTCAACACCTTCGACACGGTGTACGTGGAACGCGGCGGAGTGCTGGAGAGGACCAACGTCGTCTTCAAGGACAACACCCACCTGATGCACATCATCGACAAGATCGTGTCGGCGGTGGGCAGGCGGGTCGATGAATCCTCACCCATGGTGGATGCGCGGCTGCAGGACGGATCGCGCGTCAACGTCATTATTCCGCCGCTGGCGGTGGACGGACCGATTCTCTCCATCCGGCGCTTTGGCACCACGCCGCTTACCGCGGAAGATCTGCTGGGTTACCGCGAGTTCACCCCCGAGATGCTGGAAGTGCTGCAGGGAGCGGTCAAGGCGCGGCTGAACATCATCGTCTCGGGCGGTACCGGCGCCGGCAAGACCACGCTGCTCAACGTGCTGTCGAGCTTCATCTCCGACCGGGAGCGCATCGTCACCATCGAAGATTCCGCCGAATTACAGCTCCAGCAGCGACACGTGGTGCGGCTGGAGTGCCGGCCTCCCAACGTGGAAGGCAAGGGCGGCGTGCGGCCGCGCGAGCTGGTGATCAACGCTCTGCGCATGCGTCCCGACCGCATCGTCGTGGGCGAGGTGCGCGGCGAGGAGGCCCTGGACATGCTGCAGGCCATGAACACCGGCCACGACGGTTCGATCACCACGGTGCACGCCAACAGCCCGCGCGACGCGCTGGCCCGCATCGAGACCATGGCCATGATGGCCAATCTCAACCTGCCGGAAAAAGCGATGCGCCAGCAGATTGCTTCCGCGGTCCAGGTGATCGTGCAGGTATCGCGCATGAGCGATGGCACGCGTCGCGTCACCCACGTCTCGGAGATCACGGGCACGGTGGGCGACATGGTCAGCATGCAGGACATCTTCCTGTTCGAGAAGCGCGGTGTCGGACCGAATGGAAAAGTGATTGGCAGATTCAAGGCGACGGGAATTGTCCCCAAGTTCGCGGAGAGACTGCGGGCCTCGGGTATCCCATTCGACATGAATCTGCTGGAAGTTTCGGAGGAGGTGTAGGGCCCGCCCCTGAACCATGATCCTGCTTGGCCTGGTTTTCCTGGTGGTTCTGATCCTGACCTTCTCGGTGGTGATGATCTTGACGCGCCCCAGCGCCACAGATCGCGTCATCGAGGGACGCATGGCGGGCATTCAGGCCGCTTCCCAGGGCATCTTCCTCGGTGAGGGTGTCCCGGAAATATTCAAGAGTACGCAACTGAGCGAAATTGGCTGGCTGGACGTGCTGCTGCAGCGTTGGAACGTATTCCACAAACTCCGGCTGCTGGCTTCGCAGGCGGAGAGTTCCTGGAGCGTGCCGGTGGTGCTGGCGATTTCCGCAGGTTGTGCGGGCGCTGGATTCGCCATCTCGTATTACTACCTGGGCGAGTTGATCGTCGCCATCGTGGCTGGTCTGGCCTCACTGTTTCTGCCGCTGCTGTACCTCAACGTCTTACGTGGGAGGCGTTTGAAGCGCTTTAACCAGGCGCTTCCCGACGCCCTGGATCTGATCACCCGGGCCTTGCGCGCCGGCCATTCGATCAGTGCGGCGATCGAGATCGTGGGCCAGGAAGCGGCCGAACCGGTGCGCACCGAGTTTCGCGAAGTTTACCGGCGGCAGAACTTCGGCCTGCCGCACCGGGAAGCGTTGCTGGAGTTGGCCAGCCGGGTGCCTTCGCAGGACCTGCAGTTTGTCATTACGGCGATGCTGGTGCAAAAGGAAACGGGCGGCAACCTGGTGGAAACTCTGGATCGCACCGCGGCCGTGGTGCGCGATCGCATCCGTATCCAGGGCGAGGTGCGGACCTATACCGCCCAGGGACGCATGACCGGCTACATCCTGGGCGCTTTGCCCATCATCATGTTCTTTCTGATCAACATGGCGAATCATGGCTACGCGCATGTGCTGGTGGAAGACCCGACGGGCAGAAAGCTCATCTACGCCGGGGCCGCCGGGATGGTGCTCGGGGGTTTGATGATTCGCAAGATCGTCAATATCAAGGTGTGATGAGGATGAACCTGATACTTCTGCTCAGCATTGTCGTCACCGCGCTCTGCGCCGCCGGACTGCTGGTCGGGTTGTACATGATCATGCCTTCGCGGCATGCCCGGCGGATCATGGCAGTGACCCGCACTCCCGCCGCCCTCGACGTTCTGGCTGAGGAGCGCACCAGTCTGACTCAGCGGGCGTTGGCGATTCGTGCGTTCGATCCGCACCCGTCTGAGATTTGCAGGACAACGAGAAACTGCGCCAGCGCCTGATCGCGGCGGGACGGCGCAGCAAGAGCGACATCGACCTTTATTTCGGGCTGCGCCTGATGGCGCCCCTGTTCGCCATCGTGGCCGCCACCTTCATTCCGAACAACACCGGCTTGTGGATGATCGTGCTGCCCGCGGTCGCCTACCTCGCTCCCGATCTTTGTCTGACCGAGATGGCCAGAAGGCGGCGCGAGGCCATCCGCCTGGGACTTCCCGATGCCATCGATCTGATGGTGATCTGCGTGGAGGCCGGCCTGGGTCTGGACCAGGCCCTGTTGCGGTCGGGGCAGGAACTGGCGATCAGCCATCCGGCCATCAGCGAGGAGTTCATGACCATCAACATCGAGCAGCGCGCCGGCAAGGCGCGTCTGGAGGCCTGGCGCGGCATGGCCGAGCGCACCCGCCTCGACATGGTCAAAGCCTTCGTCAGCATGCTGGGGCAGACCGATCGCTTCGGGACTCCCATCGCCAAGGCGCTTAGCGTGTTTTCCGACGGTATGCGAATGAAACGGCGGCAGCAAGCCGAGGAAATGGCGGCCAAGACGACGGTGAAGCTGATTTTTCCGCTTGTCTTGTTCATATTTCCCAGCATTTTCATTGTCCTGCTCGGGCCGGCGTTTCTTACCATCGGCAAGAGCCTGAATACTTTGTTTAAGTAGCCAACAGAGGTAACCAACCCAAGGAGGAGAGGAGCTGAACATGGATAGCGTAACGGTGATTCGCACGGCGGCAGGTGTCTTATTTGCTGTGATTCTGCTGGTCCTGATTATGCGCCGACGTAAGACCGCATAGTCCGGAGGAAGCAGGCCATGCCAGGGTCTCGTGAAGTTGAGATCGTTAACCTAACCAAGAACGCCGTGGTGGGCACCCGGATACGCCTGGCCGATAAGGCCTTCACGCGTCTGGTGGGCCTGCTGCGCACCAAGAACCTGGAACCCGGATGCGGGCTCCTCATCGAGCCATCATCCGGGATCCATACCTTCGGCATGCGGTTTCCCATTGATGTGGTCTCCCTGGATGCGCAGATGCGTGTGCTGGGAACCTGGCAGAAGCTGGGCCCGTGGCGATTTGCTGCGATTCACTGGAAAACCCGCAAGGTCCTGGAGTTGCCGGCGGGAACGATTCAGGCAAGCCGGATCGAACCGAAAGACCAGCTCGCGTTCAACGTGGCTGGCCTAACCTGTTGTGATCGCGGCTAGCTCACATCAGTTCAGTTCGTTGTAACCCTCGCAGGGTTTCACCCCTGGAAGGCTGCTGCGCCAGTAGAAACACGCGTCGGCAGCATTTGACTGTTGGAATACATCCTTGTAGGTGATGCGAATAAAGTTTACGGCGCGCAACTGATCGTGCGTCAGGCCGGACACGGCGTCGGACGAGGTTCTGAACCAGACATTGGTTGTGTACATAGCCCCGGGCATCAAAGTTCCAGCTGAACAGTGGGCAGTGATGTTTGGCTTGTGAAGCCCGGCAGATTGATCGCGGTCCTCAATCGTGACCACATCCGAAATTTGCAAGTCGAGCGCCGCGGTTTTGCCGGTGTTCTGCAGCGTGATGGTGAAACCTCCGCCGTCGGAGGTCAGCGGCTGGAGGGTGGCTCCTACGAGCCCAACCCACGCCTGTTGATCCGTCTCGATACCCCCTTGCCGGGCCAGCGATCTGCCGTCAGACATGCGAGCCAGTTGCGAGTCGATTCGCCTGATCCGCGTCTCCATGCTGATACCGAAGTAAATTGCAGCAACGGCCACGACGGCGCCCATCGCCGCAATCCAGACCGTGAGCTTAGGCCGCCGATACGAGACTTCAACGGTCTCGGGACACTCGATATCGGGCGAGCTGCTTCCAGTGACACGAACTTCGTTGTTTTCCTGTTCACTTGGAGGACGTTCTGGCTGCCTCATACGTCCTCCGTGTGCCGCAGAAGGGCGTCTCCGCGTTGCCGGTAACCGGGAGACAACAACGAGAGAAATCACGACCCCAACTGCGCAACCCAGCAGGAATTTGTTTGCGCCGGACATGGCTCACGTAAGTATTATCGGCACGCACAGACAGAAGAGCAGTGTTGCGGTGAGCCCGCGCCCGTTTCAGGGCCGTTTGTGGCGAAGCGCTCCGCCAGTCAAGCCGAGAATTGCAGAGCCAAACAGCACGACACTAGATGGCTCGGGAGTTGTTCCGCTGCCGGGTGTTCCGGTAATGTCGAATGATTCCGAGGGGATCGTTCCCACGGCGCTATCCGAGGCAAGGGACGGGCAGCCGGGAGACTGGCAACCCATACCACTGTTTTCGTCCCAATACACCGGGTTACCTTGCTGGGTGACGGCATTCTGCAAGTTCAGCCAGTACGTTCCTGCGTTCAACCCCAAATTCAGACCAGTGGCCGTCACCTCGTCTTCGTCATAGCCATACGCGTTGACCGAAATAAACTTCTGAGTGACATTGGCAGTTCCCCCTCCGTACATCGTTCCGCCGTTTTCCTGCGAAGTGATCGACCAATCTACCGTTAACACTTTGTCGCCAGGGAACTCCCACGCCGCGAAGTCAAAACCGCTGACCGTGGAATTACTCGTGAGTGTGAAAGTGTCGCTGACGATGTAACCGAAGTTAATTGTCCAGGCATCGATGTCGGGTCCCGCCGGACCGTTGTTGTAGAGAATCTGAGCGGAAGCTGGAATAGCCAGCGCAAGACACAGAATGGTGAGCGAAGCAATACGCGTTTTCATGTGGAGGGCCTTCCTTTCAAGTCGAATTCGCTCCGCATTCGACTCCAAGAAAAGCCCGAAGTCAAATGCTGTGTCCCGCCTGCAGTTGTTTCGAAAAGATTGACTTCCTTTTGCCAGGGCATCGAGTCGGCTTCCAGTCGCATACAATCACTTTTCCTGGCGGCGGAAGAACAGATTGAGGATCAGCCCAAAGCTGTTGATCTGCTGATTCGGACTCTTACCGGTGTTGTTCTGGTGTTCGTAGTAGGGATCGAGCTCTGTCTTTTTACCCAGCGGAAAGATGCAACCCGCATAAAGGGCCGTGTCGCTCCATTTGCCATACTGGCTGTTGTAATAGAACTCGGCGCTGGCGTAGGGCGAGGCATGATAAGAGTGAATTGCAATCGTTCTTTGCAGTGTCGGCCGGTTGCGATAGCGCCAATAGGCGTTTCCGTTCGCGAAGTTGATCTCCAGGCGGTTTCTGTCGGACAGCAGCAAGACAGTGTTCAGCGGAACGTTGGAAGTTGCCATCAGCAGAATGCGATTCTCCGACGGTTCGCCAGGCGAAGGCAGGTAGCGATAGCCGACGGACAACACCAGCAGTCTTTTTTTCGAGTCGTCCAGGTCGAAGGTCGTGAGCTCTTTCAGCTTGGGGTGAGACTTGAGAAAGAAGTCGAGGCTTGGCCCGATCTCCGCCTGTGTGGAAGCGCCATCCTCCCGAATGTCCTTGGCCTGAAACCAGAGCCGAGAACCAGATGCCAGGCCGGTATAGACATCAATCTCAGGAAAGAACTCGGGGATCTGCGCCCTCGCGGGCAGGGGCAGCGAGATGACAAGAAGAGCTATCGCCTGCCACCACCTGCGGGCGGAAATCATCAGGTCGGCCTCTCTTGCATGGACAGTTACTCTAACCAGAGCTGCCAGCCAAAATCAAGAAGGGGTATTCACGAGCCCGGCCTTCCGGGTGCCTCTGCGTGGCCGGAGGGGGGTTCCTCACCTGTGAAAAAAGGCGGCTCGCTCACGCGGGCCGCCCATTGCAGTCAAGCCGTTTTGTGGATGGTTAGAAGGTGAAGACCGGTCCGAACTCCGTGCGCCAATCGATTGAGGTGCAATTAGGCAACCCGGCGATCTTCGTGGTGCAAACGCCCTTGGTATCCGGAAGAGCTTTGCTGTTGTAATAGCTTTCCTCAAAGCCGAACTGGACCCAGGGGTTCATCTTGTAGAACACGGTCGCGGCCTTTATCGAGCTTCTGATGGGCCCGCCGCCGGCTTCCGCGTTAATCGACTTGGCGTAACGGAAGTCATTGGCATTGGCCGCATCTAGGCCGTATTCGAAGTAGGCTTGCCAGCCGGCATTTCTGCCTTTCGGCTCGGCGTTGAACCAGCGCGAGAGCGGCACACCGACCTGAACAAATCCGCCGTAGCCTCGCACCGCGAGCTGAGGAGCTATAACAGGGGTCTCCCCTCTGAGTCCGAAGACCACTGTGGAAGAACCATCGACCGACAAACCATTTGCCGTCTTGGTCAGGCCTCCCGCCTGGTTGTAGTTGGACAAGAGCTGGCCACCGAAGAAGAATCTCAGGTCAGCTCCCATGTAGCCGCTGGCTACAACTGTTGCCCAGCGGGTGGGAAGTGAGACCGCCACCTGATTGCCGTATCCGTTACTGTTTTGGTCAACACCTCGAGGGAAAGCAGTCTTGTAAGCGGTTGGCACGGCGGAGGCCAGCACAGTTGCCTGGCGTGCGCTATAGAAGCCGCTCCACAGGATCTGGGCCGGAACAACGCCGGGAGCTTTGTCGAGCTGGAATTGCAGGACGACTCTGGATTCCAGTGTCGGACGTGCAGCGTCCTGACCTTGGCGCTCGCCATACCCCAACTGGTTGCCGGTGCCGTCCAGCACCGTGCAGGTTGTGGGCGTGTTGAGCGCCGTGATGGTACAGGTAGTGACATCGGCGGGGACGTTGCCTTCCAACGGGGTCATGATCGCAACCTCGGGGGAGATCTTCCAGTTACGCGAGCCGCCCAGTTTTTGCACGAAGCCGAGACGCATCTGTGGAGCGCGCTCGTAAACGTTGCCCCAAAAGGCGCCATAAAACGTCGTCTCGAACAGGTTCATCAGTGCACTCGACCCGAAGACGGTCCAGTCTTGCCCGGCTTCGTAGAAGATGTCCGTATTTGGCCGGACATTCCAGTCGATTCGTCCGAACGCCAGACGCAACTGCAGCGCGTTGCTGCGATAGGTTGAGATGTTGCGGTTGTCCACACGGCTGAAGTTACCCTCGAAATCGGCCTCGATCTGTCCGGTGACGGTAATGTTCTTCGAGATATCAGGCCACTCGAACTTGGAACCCACACGAGTGGAACGCGCCTTAAGGTGGATATTCCGGGTTTTGATTCGGACCGGTGTCGGCGTTCAGGAAGCCGGGAAGCGGGAAGTCATCTCCACGAGGTTGACTGGAGTCGTACGCCGTGGTGGCCTTGATGAAGCCGTAGGGCGTCACCCTCACCGCGCCCAACTTCAGAGCGGCAACCAGACTATCCTTGACGGGCGGATCAATGCGGGAGCACCCGCACCGGCGCAATGGCCGGAATCACAGTTGGCCCGGAGGGCTCCGCAGGTTTGGCCTGCGCGGCCTGTCCGGAGATGAGGTTGGCACTGGTTAGTGGGCCCGATTCTGTGTCGACCAGCGAATGCATCGACTCCGCTTCAGCGGTTGCATTTTTCAACTCTGCCGCCTCTGCGTCATTGACGACGCCCTTCGCCTTCAGCAAAAGGAGCAACTGCTCCATTCCGGCGGATCCGGACACGTTGCGCAGACTGCTGGCTTCCGTGGTGGTCAAGATGCCTTTCTTGACCAGCAAGTCGACCAGGCTGGGATTGATGGCGGATCCGGGGCCGGCGCTTGCGCCGCTGTTCGTCGGCGCGCCGCTGGCGGCCGCATTATTCGGATCCACGGCGGTCGCAGCACTTGCATCCGCAGCGAAGAGCACTGCGGGAAACAAGAGACAAGCGATGACGACCAAGGACAGGACCGATGACCACAAACGTACTCGCATTTTGCCTCCGCAAATGGGCCCATTTCGCTTGCCAGATGGGAATGCCTGGTGTCACCGGGACGAGTTTGCGTTGCGTCCCACCTGTAACTGGGCTTGGGGCAAAACTTTAAGGGAGGGGAGGGGGATGGCTTGCGGACATTTCTCACTGCTGCTTGTGACGTACGTCACAAATGGGCAGTGACATGAAATTGTAATATTCCGGCTAAGTCTCTCCTTGGAAGCACCTTAGGGGCAGATTAAGATTTGCAGAAGAGCAGCCGTGCCACTTTCAGGGTAAGAATTCAAGCCAAGCGCGACAAGCCCGCGCTGAAGTCTCTACCGGTATGGGACTCCGAGACGTCGCAGCACATAAGCTTCCGGCGCTACATCAGCGACAGCAGCTCGGGGAGCACCATGTCCACGCGTCGGTTCTTTTGGAAGCAGTCAGAATCGGCTTGCGCGCAAACCGGATAGAGCTTGCCCCATCCCGTGGCGAAACCGATCTGCGACTCGTTCACCCCACGATCCATCAGCGACGTCTTGACAAACTGTGCGCGCCGGTAGGAGAGGACGAGGTTGTAGAAAATATCGCCGCGAACGTCTGCGTAACCCTCGATCCAAAAATGCGCGTCGGAGTGCTGCTTGAGCCATTCTGCATCGCGATCGAGCACCTGCGGGTCAATGACTTTGCTGTACACATTGAAGGGAAAGTACACTTCCTTCACATTCTGGCTAAACTCCGTCGTACTGGCTTGCGCCTCAAGCCTGGCGGCCGGCAAGAAGATCACTGCCGCCAGCAAGAACGCAGCAAGCGACACCCACGAAAATCTTAAGGCCAGATTTCTTTGCATAACTTCCTCCACGAGTAAGTTGGCTTCCCTTCCAGAGGTCAACGAGCCACAGCTCTAGCACAGAGCTTCGGAATACCACTCAGCAATGAGCTCGTGTGTTCACGCCAACCAAATTCACGCGCAGCATAGACGAACAACGTTACAGGATGATGAATCTCGCATGAGAATCCACGGGGAAATTCGCCGAGAGCGTCAGCCATGGAGATTCCCGGCTGTATCCGCCGGAAATTCTTAATACCTTCATAATCCACGGCGATGCTCCTGGATTCGCGGAACATTCATCGAGCATTCACAAGCCTGTAACTTTTCGCCCATACGATTCCGGTGAACGTCCATCCCAGTTCTCAGGTTGCAGAGGTTCTCGGGCGTTCGAGAACTCGTTAATGACTCATCCGCCCACTTTGGTTTCAGGAGAGAAAAGAGAAATGAAACGAAGACTGGCTATAGCGCTGGTGGTACTGACCGCAACCGGCGTTTTCGCGCAAACAGATTCTTCAAGCCCGAAGCCGAAAGCTAGCCCATAAGAGCAGCTCCGCTCCGGTTTCGAAGCAGCTTGAGGACATGAAAGACGCTATTTCGGCGCAGCAGCAGCAGATCATGCAGTTGCAGCAGCAGGTGCAGAACCGCGATCAGGCCATCCAGGCCCTGCAGCAGCAGGTGGGCCAGGCCCAGTCGGCGGCGCAAGCGGCGCAGCAGGCAGCCAACGCAGCCAACAAGGGCGAGGTCCCTGAAAACGCAGATATCGGCGCGCTGCAGCACGACGTGGCTGACCTGAAGGCGGTTGATCCGGCAACACCGTAAACGAACTGCAGGAGACGCAGAAGCGGGTGGCCGGTCTGGAGAGCCCGCTGGCCATCCACTACAAGGGAATCACCATTACTCCGGGTGGCTTCCTGGCGGCAGAAACTGTGCGGCGTCAGCGCGCCGAGGGCGCCGACATTAACACGAACCTCAACGGCATTCCTTACTTCGGCGCCTCGCAAGCGCACATGTCCGAGTTCTACGGCTCCGGCCGTCAGTCGCGCGTTTCGATGCTGGCACAGGGCAAGCTCGACAACATGACCATGACGGGCTATGTCGAGGCTGACTTCCTGGGCGCGGGCACGACCTCGAACAACAACCAGAGCAACTCCTACGTTCTACGTCAGCGCCAAGTGTGGGGCCAGGCTGCGTTGCATGACGGCTGGAGCTTCACCGGCGGACAAATGTGGAGCTTGGTGACGGAAACCAAGGTGGGTGAGGATAATCGTACCGAGGCTACGCCGCTGACCATCGACCCGCAATATACCGTCGGCTTCAGTTGGGCCCGTCAGTACGGCTTCCGCATCGTGAAGAATTTCAACAACAAAATGTGGGCCGGCTTCTCGGTGGAGAACTCGCAGGAGACGCTTACCGCGCACGGCAATACCGCAAATTCGTTCCTCATCGGTTCGCAGGGCAACTCGGGCGGTCTGTACAACGCCGCCATCAACGGCTGCTCGTCGACTCTTTCAGGCTCCCCTGTCTCCAGCGTCACGACCACTTGCAGCAACCTTGCCAACTATTCCTTCAATCCTTCGCCCGATTTCGTCGGCAAGCTGGCGTTCCAGCCTGGTTTCGGACACTATGAAATCTTTGGCGTACTCACCGAGTTCCGCGATCGCATCTTCCCCAACGCCGGTCTATCGATCCCGAGCGCTTTGGGCGCCTACAACAGCTCGACATGGACAGGTGGTGGTGGCGCTAACGCTCGCTGGTCGCTGTTCCAGAAACACTTCGACATTGGCATTCACGCTCTGGGCGGCAAAGGACTGGGACGCTACGGGACATCCGGGTTGCCCGATGCGACCATCACTGCCAACGGGCACGTGTCTCCCATCAAAAGCTACCAAGCCCTGTTGACGCTGGAGTATCACTCACCCAAGTGGGACTGGTACGGCAACGGCGGCATGGAGTATGCCGACCGCACACAGTTCCCCAACTCGAAGGGTCTGGATAACATCGGCTACGGTGCGATCAACCTCAGCAATCTAGGTTGCAGTACCGAGACGCTGCCCAGCTCCGGACTGACCGCGGGCTTCAACCCCGGCAGCTTGGCCGCCTGTAATGGCGATACCAAGGACATCTGGGAAGGTTCGTTGGGCTTCTGGTACAAGCCGTACAACGGCCCCAAGGGACGCTTGCAACTGGGACTGCAGTACTCCTACCTGACCAAGACGGCCTGGGCTGGCTATGGTGCAGTACGTCCGATTCCGGCAGGTCCTGTTAACCCGACGGCCATCGACAACATGTTCTTCACCTCTTTCCGCTATTACCTGCCGTAAGCAACTCGGGTGGCCAGCGCTGGCTTGGCCACCCGAGCTTTTTTCAGATACTTCTCCAGCCGAACCCCAAAACCCAACGATGCCCGACTCAGCCGGATCGCGGGCGAAGATTGGAAGCATTTGCCTTGGGCCAATCCCGTCCGAGATAAGCAAGATTATCGGAAGGCGATTCCTGACGAGCACGTCCACGCCGTTGCGAATGTCGCGAGATCGAGAGTTTGGACCGGACAGTCCGGCTCGAGTGCCGTGTTCTTTCAGCTTGCTGGAATAAGCTCCAAGGCAAGTTCGGCACCCAAAACTGAGAAGGCGGGGGAAAAGGCAGCCGCACGAATGGCTGCCTTTTCGGGCCAATCAGCAAGAGGTCTGTCTATTGCTGGGGAACGAACCCCATCCCGTGCGGGCTCACCATGCCCGTGACCACAGGAATCAGCTCGCCGGCAATAAAGTCTAGCGCTCCAACGAAGCCACCACTGTCGCTCGCCGAGTAGGCCGACCCCGGCTCGAGAAAGGGCGCCGTGATGGCGTAGACTGTCTCGCCGTTGCGGTCGGCAACCAGCATGATCCCCGATGACGACGTCAAGAACACGGTGTCATCAACCGTCGTGGACTGTCCCCCACTGTCAGCAGAACGCGAAAGACAGTCTGGTTGCCGCTGCCGGGATTACGCACCACGACCAGCTCCCCGTCTGCTTGGCTGTCAAGCACGATATCGCCACCAAAATTGAAAGTCATGGAGTCGGGATCTTGCAAATTCAGAACGACTCCCTGGCCGGTAGGGATGTCGGTTGCGGAGGCGTTTCCATACAGAACGGGCGTCAGTGTGAACGAGCTGCCATTGCTGGTGAACTGGACGATTGCGGGTTCGTTGTTCGGGTTGTGTTGCGGGTTCGAGGCACTGATGTAAACGTTTCCGTTGAGGAAGACGATGTCATCGTAACCGCCGCCGTGGGGACCAGTACCCAGAAAATACTTCTTCTTGGTACTCAAATTACTGGGGTCTAAGATCAATAGATTCGCGTTGGCATCTTCGTTCTGCAGCGCCCAGAGGTCGCCGGTCTGTGGATTGATTTTCAATCCGTCATTGTGGCCATTGACCAAGACCATATTGAGAATGTTGCCGTTGAAATCATATTTGATGATGGTGGACGGGGACGCATTCGCGCCGCCGCATTTCCTCCGTTGCCGTAGCCGATAAAGACTGCGGTGCTTGAGGGTGCGATCGAATCGGGCTGCGAGTATTGGCCGGGAACGTCGGCC
>CAVXDA010000003.1:0-97396 GCA_963760415.1 uncultured Acidobacteriaceae bacterium
GACCGCATCGTGGGCCGCGTTTCGCTGGAGAAGATCAAGGACTACGAAGGCAACATCATCGTTGACATCAACCAGGAGGTCACCGAAGACCTGGCAGGCGCGGTGCAGGCCGCAGGCATCGAGCGGGTGAAGATTCGCTCGGTGCTGACCTGCGAGTCCAAGCGCGGCGTCTGCGTGATGTGCTATGGCCGCAACCTGGCTTCGGGTCGTCTGGTCGAGCTGGGTGAGGCCACTGGCGTCATCGCAGCGCAGTCCATCGGCGAGCCGGGAACCCAGCTCACCATGCGCACCTTCCACATCGGTGGTACGGCTTCGCGAGTCAGCGAGCAGTCCCGCCTCGATGCCAAGAACAATGGCATGGTGCGCTTCATCAACCTCATCACCGTCCGCTCCAAGGAAGGCCACCTGGTGGTGATGAACCGCAACGGCTCGCTCGCCATCGTGGACGAAAAGGGCCGCGAGAAGGAGCGCTACGCAGTTGTGTACGGCGCCAAGGTGAAGGTGGAAGACGGGCAGCAGGTCTCACTGGGCGACGTGTTGGTCGAATGGGATCCGTACACCTTTGCCATCCTGACCGAGATTGGCGGCACGGTGCAGTTCAAGGACCTGCAGGAAGGTCTCGACCCTGCATGAAGAAGTGGACGAAGTCACCGGACTCTCGCGCCACGTCGTCATCGATTCACCGGACGAGAAACGCCAGCCGACGATCATCATCAAGGGCGGGAAGGGCAGTAAGCGCTACCTGATGCCTTCGCGCGCTCACTTGATGATCCAGGATGGCGACACCGTAACTCCGGGCGACGTGCTGGCGAAGATCCCGCGTGAAACCACCAAGACCAAGGACATCACGGGAGGTCTGCCGCGCGTGGTCGAACTGTTCGAGGCCCGCAAGCCGCGCGAAACTGCGGTCATCAGCGAGATCGATGGCGTGGTCAAGTTCGGCGATGTGGCCAAGGGGCAGCGCAAGATTTACGTCGTGGCCGACAACGGCACCGAGAAGGAATACCAGGTGCCGCGCGGCGTTCACATCAACGTACAGGAAGGCGAGCGTATCCGCGCCGGCGAGCCACTGATGGATGGCCCGCTCAACCCGCATGACATTCTTGCCGTGCTGGGAGAGAAGGAACTGCAGGCCTACCTGGTGAACGAAATCCAGGAAGTGTACCGCTTGCAGGGCGTGAACATCAGCGACAAGCACATTGAAGTGATCGTTCGCCAGATGATGCGCTGGGTGAAGGTGGAGGACGTGGGCGATACGTCGTTCCTGCTGGAACAGCAGATCGACAAGTTCCGCTTCCGCGAAGAGAACGAGAAGGCGATCGCCAACGGCGGCAAGCCGGCCACTGGCCGTCCGCTGCTGCTCGGCATCACCAAGGCCTCGCTCTCGACCGATTCGTTCATCTCGGCAGCGTCGTTCCAGGAGACCACGCGCGTACTCACGGAGGCCTCCATCCAGGGCGCCGTCGACCACTTGCGCGGTCTGAAGGAGAACGTCATCGTGGGCCGTCTGATTCCCGCGGGAACCGGCATGGAGTACTACCGCAATGTCCGGCTCTCGCAGGAGATGGAGGAGGCCGCCGCCAAGGTGCAGGAGGAAGTCACGGCCGCGTACGAAGAGGCCGAGCGCGCGCTCGAGCTGCTCCGTCACGAAGGAGAAAACGAAGCCGAAGAACTTCCGGTGGAATAACTGGCGATGGTTTCCGCGCTCAACGGCTACGTTGTGCCGGAGAAACTCTGAACCAAGGGGCGACGATTCCAGTCGCCCCTTCTTACTAGGCTGTGTAAACTGCCCTTGCGCCCTGGTAGCTCGATTTTTTCCTGTATGGTGCGGTTCTTCGAACATTTTCGTCTGGCACTCTGGCGGGCTTTTCAGCACGACGCCTTCGCCGTGGCCAAGGGCGCAGCCTTCTCCGCGATCTTTACGCTGTTTCCGGCGGTGCTTCTGATGGCCTCGGCGCTGTCGGAATCGCACACCACAGCGTCGTTTATTCGCGAGATCGGCCATGCCGTGGGCCGTATTCTGCCCGAAGGGACACGGGCCTCCGTACTGCAATACTTCAGCGCCACCAAGCCAGTCGATGTGAAGTCCCTGATTACCATCGCCGCCATTACCTTGTGGACCGGTTCGGGCGTAATGATCTCCTGGATGGAAGGCTTCCGCAATGCCTACCAGATGCCGAAGATCTGGGGGCTGGTGCAGGAGAGGATGATTGCCTTCCTGCTGGTGGTCCTGGCCGGCGTTCCCATGGTCTTTGCTTCCTTCCTGCTGGTATTCGGCAACCAGATTGAGGCGTGGATCGCTTACCATCTGGGCCACGAGCTCGGGCCGTACGTCCTGGGGCTGTGGACGGCGTTGCGCTGGATCATCGCTGCGCTCACCAGCATCGCGGTCATCGCGCTCATCTACCATCACGGTGTGCCGCGCACTCAGCCATGGCACCGCGTGCTGCCTGGCGCGTCGCTGGCTACGGTGCTGTGGTTCGCCTCCACGTTGGTATTCGGCTTCTATCTCCGGCATTTCGCCAACTACAACGTCATTTATGGCTCCGTTGCCACTGCCATCGCGCTGCTCATCTGGCTCTACATCGTCTCGATGGTGGTGTTGATCGGCGCCGAGTTCAACGCTCTCCGCTATCCGCGCTTCCTGTTCGGAGCGCATTCCGAGATCAACCCCGAGCCCAAGCGCGTGAAGGCGCTCTGACCTTCCGCGAATAACCATATGGACAACGTCACACAGGATCGGCGCGAGTGGATAGACGGTCCCGCTCCGCTTCGCCGCCGGGCCAAGATCGTCTGCACCATCGGTCCCGCCAGCGACACCGAGGAGATGATGCGGGAGCTGATGCTGCGCGGGATGAACGTCGCCCGGCTAAATTTCTCCCACGGCTCGCACGAAGACCACGCTCGCGTCATTCGCCGCTTGCGCAAAGTCGCCGGCGAACTCGGCCGCACCATCTGCATCCTGCAGGACCTGCAAGGGCCGAAGATCCGCACTGGCCGGCTGAAGGATCGCACGGCCATCGCGTTGCGAACCGGACAGACCGTCACCATCACGCCCCAGGACATAATGGGCACAGCCGACCTCCTATCAACTACCTACGAGCAACTCGCGCAGGATGTAAAACCGGGCGAGCATATTCTCCTTTCCGATGGCCGGATTGAGCTCGTGGTGGAGAAAATTTCCGGCGATGACGTCATCTGCGAGGTGCTGAACGGCGGGATGCTGGGTGAACACCAGGGCATCAACCTGCCCGGAACCAACGTCAGCATTCCGTCGCTCACCGAGAAGGACGAGGCGGACCTCGCATTCGGTCTGGAGCACGCGGTTGACCTGGTCGCCATCTCGTTTGTGCGCACCGCCGACGACGTGGTGCGCGCCCGGCGGGCGATTACCGCGCTTGGCGGCGATGCTCCGCTCATTGCCAAGCTGGAGAAGCCACAGGCCATCGAAAATCTTGAAGCCATTCTCGAGGTCGCGAATGGAGTGATGGTGGCCCGCGGCGATCTTGGCGTCGAGGTTCCTCCGGAGAAGGTGCCGCTCATCCAGAAGCATGTCATTCGCCGCGCACTCGACTTCCGCAAACCGGTGATTACGGCCACGCAGATGCTCGAGTCCATGACCGAGAACCCGCGTCCCACGCGGGCTGAGGCCAGCGACGTGGCCAACGCCATCTTCGACGGGACCGATGCGGTCATGCTTTCCGGCGAGAGCGCGGTTGGCAAGTTCCCCCGCGAAGCGGTGGAGATGATGGCCCGCATTGTGGCTGAGGCAGAAGCTCATCCGTCGGATCCTCTGCTGCCGGAGCACCGCCCGGCGCGGCGTATGTCCATCGCCGAGACCATTTGCGAGTCCATGGCGCATGCCGCGCGCGACCTCAACATTCGCGCCATCGCTGTCTTCACCGAGACGGCCAACACCGCGCGTATGCTCTCGAAGTACCGTCCGGCCGCCGACATTTATGCCTTCACCCAAACCGAGGCGGTCTGCAACCGCATGAACCTGCTGTGGGGCGTGACGCCGCTGCGCTGTCCCTCGAAGCTCACGGCCGCGGACATGGCGGATTTCGCGGAGCAGGAACTGCTGCGCCGGCAAGTGCTTTCGCCCGGCGATGTTTTCGGTCTCATCGCCGGAACCACCAGCACCGCCGGAGCGACCAATTTCATGCGCCTGATTACGGCTGGTCAAGCTCAATCCCAATCACCAAAGAAGATCGCAAGCGAAGCGAAGGGGCGAAAACCAAATGGCTGAGGAAATCCTGTCCATGGCGGTCTTGGAAGCGCTGCCCGGCAAAGAAGAAGAGTTGCTGGCCACACTGCGCGAGTTGTATACCCTGATGAACGCGAAGGGCTATTCCCGCGATTCCCTGTATCGCGACTCGGCGCAACCGAACCGCTTGCTCCACTTGCGCCACTGGACCTCGCCCGAGATGCGCGCCGAAGCCCAGGCTGACCCCGACGTGCATCGCTATTGGCTCAAGCTGCCCGATCTCTGCATCATCCCGACGGTGTACGAGAGCCTGGAAAAGGTCTTCAAGAGCTAGGGCGGTTTGTCATCCCGCTCACGTTGTCATCCCGACCGAGGACTTTAGTCCGAGCGGAGGGATCTGCTTTTTCCGACTACTGGCTACTGATTACTGGCTCTCACTCGGCTGTTAACTATCCACTATCCACTAACCACTATCCACCATCCACTGCTGCCTGCTTTCCCGCCTGTTATCGAACTGATACCCTCCCCCTCCCCATACCACTTTCTTTAGAATCATGCGATTACGCACTTTTTCCCGGCAAACTCTTGAACCCCAAAGGGTTACAAGTAACTTCTTTATTTGCAATACTTACAGGCCACGATTTCGCTTAGTTCAAGGGTTTGCGAGGCCATCGGCGAGGGCTGCCGGTAACCAGACTCCTTTCCAGCCACTAACCACTAGCCACTAACCACTGCCTTGAGCGGCCCGCGAAGACACAACAACCTCGCCCTCCGCACTTCGCTGATACCGCGCCGCGCCGCTCACGGGCAAGTGCGCAGGTCACGTTTGCGTGTGACAAGGGCAAAAGCGGCCCATTGGCACTCTGTAAATATTCGCGGCGTAAGCGCCTGTGCCGATGAGAGGAGCTGACTAATAAAGCTAGTTTCTCTAGGCGACTTTCCTTGGCGCCAGTACAATCTGACCTATCCTTAAAAGAAGACTTGACGGGCGACTGCGAATGGCCACCTTGAAGAAATCTGCCACCAAACCGAGTTTTCGATCTATCCTCTCTCGTGGCCTGCTGCCCGCGGAACTACCGCCCTCGTTTTCGACTTCAGAATACGCTAAAGTCGTCACAACGAAGTTTTCTACACTGCCCGCCATATACGCTGATGAAAAAAAGTCTACGCGGATGATGCGCCACAGCTATACCAAGGTCGGAATATTCCGGCGTTCGCTCGGGATCCCAAACCCGATCTCGTTCGTTTCACTAGCCAAGGAAGTCGCGGATTCTTGGGTAGAGATAGCCAAGCACGTTGACCAATCGCCGTACTCGGTTTCTACTCCGGTGAGGGCTGCCGGGCGCGCAATTAAGCCCCTTCATGACATGTCTGAACCTTTGGAGCGCCGGTTAAGGATTCGGACAGGCGCGAAGTACTGTTTACACGCGGACATTTCTCAGTGTTACTCGTCTCTTTATACTCATTCGATCCCTTGGGCGATCCACACGAAGAACGTAGCGAAAGCCAAGCGAACAGATAAAACGCTACTCGGCAATCGACTAGACGCAAGCATCAGGCGAACTCAAGACTCGCAAACAGTTGGCGTACCAATCGGTCCAGACACGTCGTTGGTTGCGGCGGAAATAATCCTGACGGCCATTGATCTAGAACTCGGAAAGCAATTGGGCAAAGGCGGATTCCGCTTCATCGACGATTACGAATTTTGCTTTTCCACATACGCACAGGTCGAAGACGCTTTATCGGCGATCCTGAACGTGGTGGAGGATTACGAACTGCGCCTGAATGCAAAAAAGACGCGGATCATCGAATTGCCCGCCCCTCTCGAGACTGATTGGGCGTCGGAGATCCGATTACTTCCGATTGGCAGGAATCCGAAATCTCAGCGGTTTCAACTGATGAGAGTTTTCGACAGGGCGGCCGTACTTTCGAAGCAACACAGCGACGCGACCGTATTGAAGTACACCGTTTCGAAAATCAGAAACATTGATGTGGATTTATCTAACCATCCACTCGTGGAATCGCTTCTGCTGCAGATGCTGACAGCTGATCCGAGTGTGATCTCGGATGTACTCCAAACTCTCATCGACTTGGAGGGTAAGGGACATGCGACTGATTTAGGCCATTTGGGCGATGCGCTTAACTCGATTCTTGAAGTCCATGCTCCCGCCAGACACGACAACGAAGTAGCCTGGGCGCTCTGGGGCTGCCTGCGTTGGCGCGTCAATCTCTCGCAGCTGGCAGTGAAAAAACTTGAAATCTGTCGGAATTCGGTGGTTGGAATTCTAGCGTTAGACCTGATGCAGCACGGACTCGCACCCGGCTTGGATAGCACTTGGCACCAATCTCTTATGAGTGACCAAGAGCTCCGTGACCAACACTGGTTGCTTTCTTACGAGGCGAACGTGCAGGGATGGCTTCCTTCCAATAGCCCGAACGACCACGTCCTTAAGGATGCTGGGTTTGCGTTCCTGAAGTCGAATGGGGTTCGCTTTTACAACTCCGTGAAGAGAACCTCGAAGATTCCTCCTAGGAGAGGACCAAAGCAGCGTGTCCAAGTATCGGTCGGATCGACCGGTCTACTGCCAGCGTTTTCGCCCGATTAAACGTGGGAAGGTTAGCTTAGTCCTGCGTCTCAATCGTACATCTCATTTCTTGCGTTTGGACCTGAGGCGTGCGGCCTCGTCGAAGTCCAGTTGCGTGCCCCCGCCAGCCCGGAGGGCAAAACTGATTAGCCCAGCGCGGGAGCGCTGGGTACAGGATCCCTAATAATATCGGAGCCCCTTCGGGGGCGGCACAATCGGGCTCCGCGCCATGGGTGCCGCCCCCAAAGGGGCTCCAGAAATAAAATGACCGGCGGCCCACAGCTTCCGCTGTGGGCTAAATAGTATCGTCTCGCGGAGCGAGACTTACGTAACAACATGGTCCGGCTCAACACGGATGTTTGCGGCCTGCCCGGCGCCCCATCCTTTTGTCTGCTTTTGGCGAAAAGATGGGAAACGGGGACAAAGAAACTCGACCAGCGGGCCGCTCCGTCTCAACCCACATCTCATTTCTTGGGTTCGGACCTGAGGCGTGCGGCCTCGTCGAAATCCTGCTGCGCGCCTACGCCAAGCCGAAGGGTGAAACTGATTAGCCCACAGCGGAAGCTGTGGATAAACGATTCTATTCATACCGGAGCCCCTTCAGGGGCGGCACAATGGGATATGGGCCATCGGTGTCGCCCCTAAAGGGGCTCGGAAGACAAAATCACCGGCTACCCACAGCTTCCGCTGTGGGCTAAATAGTTTCGTCCCGCGAAGCGGGACTTACATAACAACATAGTCCGGCTCAACACGGATGTTTGCGGCCTGCAACATCGCCAGTAGCTCTTGCTCAAACGAGTGCGTCCGATGGTGGGCCGCCTGATTTGCGATGTATTGCTTCACCCGCTCGACTTGGGACGGGCTGACGCTGAAGGCTCCGTAGCCATGTTGCCAGGCGAAGAACCGATCGGTTTCGCGCATCCATCGGCTGGAGTTCGTCTTCAAGGTTCGCACCGCATCCGACAATGCCATGTCCGCCGGGAGCACCACGAGCATGTGGACGTGGTTTTCTGTTCCGCCCACGGCCATCACCTGCATGCCATGATTGCGGGCGATCCCCGCGAGGTAGTTCCACAATCGGGATTGGTTGTCGAAGCGAATGAGCTGCATGCGCTGTTTGGTGCCGAAGACGATGTGGAAGATCGAACTGACGTAGCTATGGGCCATAGGTGCCGCCCCTGAAGGGGCTCGGGAAATAAAATCGCCGCCGACCCACAGCTTCCGCTGTGGGCTAAATAGTTTCGTCCCGTGGGGCGGGACTGGCAACTTGCATTTTAACGCGGAGAATCGTCTGTTCCCGTGATAGACATCACCGGTCGACGTTTGCGGGCGCTCTGTGCTAAGTGCCCGCCATTTCGCCTGCTTTTGGCGAGAGGATGGGAGACCGCTCGGAGCAGGCTCGACGCCAAAGAAGCTTAAATGGAAGTCTCCGCCCCAAACCACATCTCATTTCTTGGATTTCGACCTGAGGCGTGCGGCCTCGTTGAAGTCCTGCTGCGCGCCCTTGCGGTCACCCTTAGCCTTTCGCGCAACGCCCCGGTTGTAATAGGTGGCGGCATCGTCCGGCGCGAGGCGAATGGCCTCATCGTAATCCTGCAGAGCGCCCTCCAAGTCGCCTTTAGCTTTGCGCGCAAGGCCCCGGTTGGCGAGGGCTACCTGAAAGTCTGGCTTGAGGCGAATGGTTTCGTCCCAATCCTGCAAAGCGCCATCGAGGTCGCCTTTAGCCTTACGCATAAGAGCCCTTGCGAGGAAGAGGTAGGGACGGGCAGGCTCGCGGCGGATGGCTTCGCCGGTATCCTGCAGCGCGCCCTCCACGTCGCCTTTCTGAAAGCGCGCATCGCCCCTCTTGGCAAAGGCCAACGCAAAGTCTGGTTCGAGGCTAATAGCCCGATCGTAATCCTGCAACGCACCCTCCAGGTCCCCTTTTCCCTGGCGCACACCGCCGCGGCTGACGAAGACGGCGGCAATATCTGGCTTTAGGCGGATGGCCTCGTCGTAATCCCGCAACCCACCCTCCAGATCGCCCTGGTGATCGCGCGCAAGGCCCCGATTGCTGAAGGCCTCGGCATAGTCCGGCTTCAGGCGGATAGCCTCGCTAGAACACCGCAGCTTTTCATCGGCATCGGCAGCATTGAACCGCTCGCTCAAACCATTCCTGTGCCGTCAGCTCTTCTTCGGTGACCGCTGGAGCGGCGCCAGCCGCGACCTGCTCGTCTTTCGCGGCCCGTTGTGCGGACGGCGAGGCCGGGTGCAGCACCGCATCCAGCGGCACATTCAGGAACCTGTCGCGCAGCTTCTGCATGGCCGCGTCAAAGTATTCCACCGGAACACTCATCCCGTTGTAGTTCTTTAGTAAGGCCAGCTTGCCGGTGAGGCCGCTGGCGATTCCGGGCGCGCCGAAGTCGAACCCTTCCAGCATCAGCGGCACGATATTGCGGTGGGTGTCCAGCGCGGTCTCGATTTCGCGGCGCAGCCAGTCCCCCGGCTCACCACAGCGCTCCAGCGCGGACGGGGTGAGCAGGACAAGGAAATGCGCGCGGGCCTTGATGTTGCCGATGATGACGCGCTCGAAGTCGCCACTGGCGACGCCGCTGAAATCGAAGAACACGTCGTAACCGTGGTGGGTCAGGCTCTGGAAGATCGCCAGCGCCCAGGGAGCGTTGGTCCGGCGATAGCTGAGAAAAACGGTCTTCTCGATGCGTTCCATATCTGGCGGCGGCCTTCGCGGGGGACAGAAGGGAAAGATATCAGAAAGGAGATTTGCGGGATGCGGAGAAAAAGCAGGGCCTCTTGGGGCAGGCTCTGAAGGCCGGCTCTACCTGTGGGGCTAAAGCCCCGGACTGTTAAGGGCAACTCAGACGCTGGCCTGAAGGCCAGCTCTTCCACCGAAGCGCATGCTGATCACCTTCTCCTCACGGGGCGGACGCGCGTTTAGCTTGGGTGGGGTTTCGCGGCGCCGGTCGGCCTGCCCGGTTTCCGCGACGTGAGCGCCGGTCTGTGGTGTAGGTGTCTCCGGGCCAGCGACGGAGAGAGCCATCGCCAGCGTGCCGCCGGGAGGCGCTGCGCCCTGCCGCTGTAGCTGGGACGCCCAGGCCTCGAACGCCTCGCGAATCGCTTCCGCGAGCGTCAGTCCCTGGCTGGCCGCCAGCGCCTTGATACGGCGCCTCTCGGCTTCTGGCAATCGAACGGAAAGCAGCTTGGTCGGTGCCAACATGCTATGTCTCCTAAGCTAATATATGTAATTATATACAAATGTATAGTATGTACAGGAACTCGCAACAGCGCCCATTTTGCCCGGGTAAGTCCTTATCGCAGAATATTTTGCATATAAGTCCCATGGAATCAAAATGTTAGACGCTATTCATGCGCTAAGTTATTGATTCTACGTTAAATCGAGGAGGGGAGGTTGCCCGCGAGGAAAACACTCGTCTTCGGGCCGGCGCGAACTTGGCCCAAAGTCGGACGAAGCGGCTGAATGTCGAGAGCTGAAGGCGAGTGCAGAGAGCTGAAGGCTGAGTGCTGAAGGCTGACTACTGACTACTGACTACTGACTACTGCATCGACTTCAATTCACCCACGGAGGACGCGAGTCGCCGTTCTTCTTGCGCGCATCGCGCGTGTTGGGATCGCGGAAGTTGCCCAGCTCGTCGAAGTAGTCCTCGTGGCGGTAATCGCCGCGGTCGTGCTTGCGCATATAGACTTCGAACTTGCGCGCGGCGCGCTTGCGCTTCCAGCGATAGTAGGCGTTGCGGAAGCCGAACCAGCGCTCCGAAGTGGCGAAGCCAAAGCCGCGACGGGGAACGAACTTCAGGAAGATGTATCCGAAGAGCGCGCCGCCGAGATGCGCCATGTAGGCGATGGATTGTCCTCCGCCGTGCGCGGACGAGAGCGCTCCGTACATCGCGAGCGCGATGATCCCCATCACGAAGTATTTGGCTTTGATGAGGAACGGCAGCGGAAAGAGCATGACTTCCGAATCGCCGTGCAGAATGCCGAAGGCCAGCAGCAGTCCGTAGATTCCGCCTGACGCGCCCACCGTCGCGGTATAAGGATTGACGCCGAGCAGCCCGGTGAATGAGACAGCGACCGTGACCAGCGCTGCGCCAATCACGCAGAAGAAGTAGAACTGCATGAACAGGCTGTAGCCCCAATCCATTTCGAGCTGCGCGCCGAACATCCAGAGGGCGAGAAGATTGAACAGGATGTGCAGCACGCCTGCGTGCAGGAACGCGTAGGTCACCAGCTGCCACAACCATCCGTGAACGACCGCGATGGCGCGAAGCTGAAAGAGTTCCTCGCCGATGACTGCGACACGGGGAGCGAAGGCCCCGAGCAGGGCGAATAGCAGGAAGATGACGCCGTTGGCGATCATCAACTGCTTCACCGCTCGGGTGAACGGCGGGAAACTCATCGTCATGGTTTGGCCGCGTCGCATGGCTTGCTCCGTTGTGTTGCCTCAGCGAAAAAGCAGATCCCTCGCGGGCCCCAGGCCCGCTCGTGATGACAAAACCCAAGACCTACCGTTCGGGCGTCGGTACGACTGCCAAACTGCGATGTCCCTTGGCATCGAGCGCGCGTACTGCAAAGACTACATTGTCCTTCGAGACCGGCAAAGTGGCGTGCGTGACATTTCCGACGGTCTGCGCGTGCTGCCAGTCGGAGGCCGCAGTGTCGCGCCACAGCACTTCATAGCCGGTCGCCAATCCGCCAGGAGAAGCGTCCCAAGCTATAGTGGAATCGTTCTGCAGCTCTTTCGTCAACAGGCGCACATTTGCCGGCGGCGCAGGCGCCGATGCCAACGACGCCAGCGTGGCTGCGTTCAGGCGCGCAACGTTCGCGGTGTAGTCGTAATCCACGAACTTCGGCAAGTCACCGTATTCGATGCCGTTCTCGGTACGAACGTTCTGGTGCTGGTGGTTGTAGTTCTCGCGGAACTCCGTGAACCGCACCGCCGCGAATCCCTGCTGGTTGAAGGAGAAATGATCGCCGCCGCGCAGGTAGCGGTCGTGCCGGTACACGATCAGCGGCCGAAAGGTCGCGGGCGGAAGATATTCCTGCGAGACGGACGCGATGTAGCGCGCCAGTTGCCGCGACGGCCCGTCGTTCTCTCCTCCCAGCGCGCGGATGGTCTTTAGCTGCTTCTCATCGGCGGTGCTGGGAATGCCTTCGGAGAAGACGCGCACAACGTGCGGGTCTTGCAAGGTATCGCCCGGAGTGCGATCGCCGCCCACGATGTCGTTGTTCAACGCTGCCTCAATGTTCCAGCCCTGCGCCGAGGCCATCTTGGCGAAATGAGAGCTGCCGTTGAGTCCCTGCTCTTCGCCAGCCACGGTGAGAAAGATGATGGTCGCCGGAAAGCGATGCTTGCTGAGCACGCGAGCACATTCCAGGCTGACTGCGGTGCCGCTGCCGTCATCGTTCGCGCCGGGCGCAGGATCGGTGGCGTTGTTGGTATCGCTGTTGCGCGAGTCGTAGTGCCCGGTCACCAGAACGATGCGGCTCGCATTCGCGGGATCGGTGCCGCGCAGCACAGCATAGACATTGGTAATCTTCGTGGGCTTGGGGACGCGCGGTCCGGGCTCCTGAATAAACTCGTCGGTCTTGACTTCCAGGCAGCCACCGCAGTCTTTGGAGTAGCGCTCGAACTCGCTTTGGATCCATGCCGCAGCCGCGCTCACTCCCTTACCGCTGGACGCGGGCATATCCGAAGAGAGCGTCTGGCGCGTGCCGAAGCTCACCAGCTTCTCGATAGTCTGCTGAATGCGCTGGGCCGAGATGTCGCCGAGGGCCGCAGCGATCTGGGGATCGGGCGTCGCAGCCGGGACGCCAGCCGGCTCTTGGGAAAATAAAGCAACCGCAAAGGGCGCAGCCAACATCAAACCCGCGATTCCATTTGGAAGCATTCTCATGATGTACATTGAAACTCCGCGAACCCGTTGGAAAGCTCGAGCGTCTATCACTTGACGCTGCTGCCGGGAGAATCTAAATATAAATGGAGAGGCGGTGCGCTGTAATTCGGGCGCGTGGCTCCAGACACGAAAGGGAGGCAATCATTATGGTCATTTGTCCTGAATGCGAAGGCGATCTCGATATCGAAGAGGATGAAGTTGACGAAGGGGAAATTGTCTCCTGCCCGGAGTGCGGCACCGATTTTGAGGTGGTGGCCGTCGAGCCATTGGAACTGACCCGCGTCGAAGAGGAGGACGAAGAAGAGGACGAGGAGGAAGAAGAGGAAGAGCAGTGATTGCCCGGTGCCGAATCGGCATCCAGAGAAGTTGCGTGTTGGCTTTGAGTGCCAGCGTACTGCTTTCGCTTCCGGTTTCTGCTGGCACGCCGGATCCTACGGCTCGTGCTCAGTCCTCGACATCGTCGCAGCAGGAGGCCCGGAAGGATTATGCGTTGATCTATGGCACGGTGTGGGGACCAGGCGACCATCCTGTGGCTGGTGTGCCCATTAGTATTCGCCGGGCCTCTGACAAGAAGGCGAAGTGGCAGCAGGTTTCCGATCGGAGTGGAGAGTTCGCGCAGCGTGTTCCGGTCGGGGCGCAGGACTACATCGTGCAAGCCGACATCAAGATGCCCAAGGGCCAGCCAAAGCCGGAGGTCACCGTCCACATTGACAACGACGAACGGAAAGACATCAGCCTTCATCTAAGCAAGTAGAATGGGGATGTGGAGGTTTGCTTGTGATGAAACGGGTATTTGGCGCTGCCGTGGTTTTGCTGATTGCGCTGAATTGCGGCGCCTTCCAATTTCAGGTCCCCCTGGGGGGCAATTCGTCATCACCGTCCCCCGACCGCAAGAGTCCACGCGTTACGACTCGTACGCTGACCGGCAGCGTGCTCGACAAGAGCGATCAGCCGGTGGCCAACGCGGTGGTCTATCTGAAAAACACCAAGACGCTCGGGGTGAAGACTTACATCGCGCAGAAGGACGGCAGTTATCGCTTCCCGGAGCTTTCCAACAACATCGATTACGAAGTGTATGCCCAGCAGAACGGCAAGAAGAGCGACACCAAAGTCTTGAGCCAGTTCGACGATCGCGCGCAACCGCATATCAATTTGCGGCTTGATGTGAACAAGTAGCGGTCAGCACCAGAAGCAAAGGCCGCCAGTTCTGGCGGCCTTCGTGATCCCACTGAAGTACGATCAGTTGTTTTCGTTGCTGGCGCGCTTCCACGACATGAACTCACCAATCGTGGCTGCTCCCGACGAACTCGAAGCCGCCGGGGCCTTGTAGGCCTCCACATCATGACGCGTGGCCTCTTCGCCAACCGCCCGGATGCTGAGTCCCACTTTTTTCTCCGCCGGGTTCATCTTGATGATTTTGAATTCGTGCTCCTGGCCAGGCTCCAGCTTGACGGGCGCACCGTGGGCGTCCACTGCTTCGGAGTTGTGGCACAGACCTTCGACGCCATCGGCGATTTCGACGAATGCCCCGAAGCTCGCCAGGCGCAGCACTTTGCCGTGGATGACGTCACCCACGCGATGCTGGTCGAAGAAGCTGTCCCACACATCCGGCTGAAGCTGCTTCACGCCCAACGAGAGGCGGCGCTGGTCGGGCTCAATCGCAAGCACCTTGGCCTTCACCTTATCGCCCTTCTTCAGGACTTCCGAAGGATGCTTGACCCGCTTGGTCCAGCTCAGATTGCTGACGTGGACCAGACCATCGATGCCATCTTCAATTTCAATGAACGCGCCAAAATCGGTGAGGTTGCGCACTTTGCCTTCGACAATCGCGCCCACCGGGAACTTCTCGTGCAAGCTCTCCCACGGGTTGGACTCGAGTTGCTTCAGGCCCAGGCTGATGCGGCGATCGGTGGGATTCACGTTCAGTACCACAGCTTCGACCTGATCGCCAACATTGACCAGTTTCGACGGATGCTTCATCCGCTTCGACCAGGTCATTTCGCTGACGTGCACCAAGCCCTCAATGCCTTGCTCCAACTCGACGAACGCACCGTAGTCGGTCACGCTAATGACGCGACCGCGGACGTGGGCCCCGATCGGGTACCGCTCCGCCGCGTCCATCCACGGGTCGGGCGTGAGCTGCTTGAATCCCAAAGAGACGCGCTGCTTTTCGCGATCGAACTTCAGCACCTTTACCTGGATCTGATCGCCCACCTGCACCAGGTCACGAGGATGCGTCAGGCGCCCCCAGGACATGTCGGTGATGTGCAGAAGGCCGTCGATGCCGCCGAGATCAACGAACGCTCCGTAATCAGTCAGGTTTTTCACCGTACCGGTTAGAATCCCGTCTTCGTGCAAGTGCTCCAGGGTCAGGGTTCGCTTTTCAGCCTGCTCTTCTTCCAGCAACTGCTTGCGCGAGGCTACGATGTTGCCGCGCTTCTTGTTGAGCTTGATGATGCGAACGTCAATATCGTGGCCCTTCATGCCGTCGAGATTGCGGACGGGTCGCAAATCAACCTGCGAACCGGGAAGGAACGCACGCGCGCCCAGGATGTCAACCGTGAGCCCTCCCTTGATGCGATCAATAATGCGCGCCTTCACGGACGCTTTATCGTTGAAGGCTTTCTCAATCTCGTCCCACGCGCGCAGACGCTGCGCCTTCTCGTGAGAGAGGTTGATGTAGCCCTCTTCGGTGTGGCCGGGCTCGCGCATGACGGGAATTTCGTCGCCGCGCTGCACCCTCACGTTGCCTTCGTGGTCCTGCAGTTCCGCGACCGGGACGACGCCTTCCGACTTGTAGCCGATGTCGACCACCACGTACTGTGGGGTCACTTTCAGCACGGTGCCGGTGACAATCTGTTCCTCGTTGAGGGCAGCTTCCGTCTGGGCTTGTTCTTGTTCAAAGGTCTCGAGCGCGGTGGCGAAATCTTCCATGCTGGGTTCTTTGTCGGAACGCGGAGCCGCCGCTGGAGCTGTTTCGGCAGGGGGAGTTACGGAATCAGAGGCTGGGCTGGCGTGAGGCTGCTCAGCGGCGGATTCCTGGGTTTCAGTGGTCGGGGTCTGGTCGGTGGTTTCTTCGAAAGACATTGGTTGCGTACACACACTCGCGCGCTGGAAGACGCGCAAAGAGCCTGGGATAAACGGACTGCTGGCTTGAATCGACAGGTATGATGTTCCCGCTCAAGGCGGGTTTGGACAATCCAGCGGCCGGATCCTATGAAGCGGGCTGCGCTCACAGGGAACTCTTTGACTATAGCAACCGCTGCGGAACAGTGTCAAACAAACGAGAGCAGCGTTCGCCTTGATTTTGCAAGCTTTTCTCCCACTTTCTGGCAGTCTGTCAAGGGCGCGATATCACTCTCTTGTGTGACGGTGTTACTGCGCCCGGCTGCCCTGGCGCAGCCGGCCGCGGGGGAGCGCCAGTTGGGGAGCGTCAACCGGTCTGGTAGTCTGCCCTCCATGGACTATCTCTGGACTCCCTGGCGGTACACCTACCTCACCAGTGCCGGCAAGCAACCGTCTTGCGTCTTTTGCGATGTGCAACGCAACGGTGACGATCAGGAATCGCTGATTGTCCATCGCGGCAACCACAATTACATCGTTCTCAATGCATATCCCTATACCTCGGGACACTCGATGGTCGTGCCCTATGAGCATATTGATCAATTGCACCAATTGCCGCCCGCGGCTGCGACCGAGATGATGGAATTGGTACAGCGCCTGGAGGGGGTGTTGTACGAGGTTTATCAGTCTGACGGAATGAATCTGGGAATGAATGTCGGCAAGGCTGCCGGCGCAGGTGTCGCCGGCCATATTCATATGCATGTCCTGCCGCGATGGATCGCGGATTCGAACTTCATCACCGTAATCGGCGAGACGCGCACCCTGCCAGAGCTCTTGCCGACGACATATCGGCGATTGAAGGAAAAGTTCTAAAGAACTCGAGATCCTTTACTTGCGCCCTGCGGCCTCGACCGAGGTGGTCGGATCCGCGCCCGCCCATGTCTGGTCCGAGGTGGGTCCATACACAGAAGGAACCGGCTTGTTGAGCAGCCGCAAGTACACCGTGAGCTGGGTGCGGTGATGGCAGGTGTGCAGCACGCGGCGCCAGAAGACCCAGATGCGCTGGCGAGTCAGACCAAAAAATGGAACGTCCTGCAACCACCAATCTGGCGTCTGGGTACCGAAGAATGCGAGCCGCGGCCGCGCCAGCTCTGTCATCCGCTGGATATATCCGCTGAGATCCTGCGTCTTAGGCAGCACCTCGCTGGCTGGGGGCTCAGGCGTGCCGACAAACTCTCCGAAGAACCTGCGCTCTGACAGCAACTGGTGCTTCATTATGTCGGCCACCGTTGATGACTTCGGATGCGGCTGGAAGCCCATGTCCTCCTGCGCGAAGCTGCGCCACACGGAAACGACTTTGTCGGTCTCGCTGGCGTAGGTGTCGAGCAAATGCTGGAAAAACGGGTTACTGGCGCGCGGTACGTCCTGTTCGGGGATGGCGATGAAGTCGTAGTGCATGGCCGTCATTTTAGACCGCCAACCTGCGGCCCCGGCAACGAAAAAGGGCGCGCCGCGCGCGCCCTCGATGAAGCCGAAATACGGCCGGCTAGCTCTTGCTGCACTTCCTTTGCTTCTCTACGTATTTCTGCAGCTTGCCTTGCTTCTGGAGCGACATCAAATTGTCCAGCTGAGGATACCTGGCTTTCGGATCAAATTGCTGGATGGCCCGATAGGCGCGTAAGGTGCCCGCCAGTCCGGCGGCTTGAATCGTCGCCATGTTCTTCTCTTCCGGATGCTGCAACTGGAACGCCGCCTGCGAATAGTAAACCTGCATCCGCAGTTGATTGGAGTAGGTGTCATTCACCTTGTCGAGCGATTCAAGAACCTTTAACTGCCGGCAACAGACATTGACCGTCAAGTCCGGCACCTCGACCAGCCATTCAGTCAGCCACATGCGTTTTTCCAGGCTGTCTTTGGCGAGCGGATGCTGTTCCAGGCTCTGCGCATATTCCAGCGCTTGGGCGCGTTCTTCTGCCGTGGAAGGGCCACGCGATTTAGCCGCGGCCGGAACCGACGCCGCAGCAAGCAGCACGATCAGAACTGCGAGTAGTTTGCGGACCATATGCCTTCTCCCCACGATTGCCCGAGTTGGCCAGGTGTTTTCCCAATGATACTCCTCGTCCGGGCAGGGAAGGCAAGCGGGAACTAATTCTGTCAACTAGACTTACCGCACCTCATCACGGAAAGCCGGTAGTTCGTCCCATGACCGCTTCGTCGGTACGACCCTCAACGTCCATACAGGAAAACCAGCGCGTCGGGCAGTCGGCGCGACCACGCTCCTTCGTTGTGCACTGCGCCCGCTTCCACGACCACTTTCAAGCGCTCCGGTCCCATTCCCTTTTTGCGCAGGATGATTTGCAGCTCCTCCACGTTCTTCACGAGCTGCGCATTGTATTCGGAGTCCCCAGTCTCCCTCGTGCCCATAGCGAGAAAGATCTTCTTGGGAAGCTGTTTTGCATTCTCCGCATCCTTCAACAGTTGTCCGTTACCGACCCCAAGCACCGGACTTTCGACCAGTACATGTCCGAAGATACCGGGATGTTGCAGTACGGTGTAAAGGCTGATCACACCGCCATAGGACGAGCCACCAATTCCGGTGTTCGCCGCGCCGCGGGACACGCGGTATCTCTTCTCGATGAAAGGCATGATTTCGGTGACCAGAAACGTTGCGTAGTCTTTGCCCCGCAAGTCTTTGGGAACGGGCACGTCATATTGCTTGTGATGAGGATCCTGGTAGGGCAGATATTCAGAGCTACGCTGATCTCCCGCATGGTCGATGCCCACCACAATCATGGGCGGAATCTTGAAGCTGCCGACCAGATGGTCCACTGTCTCGTCCACGTGCCACTCGCCGGCGTTGCTGGTGGCGTCATCGAACAAGTTCTGCGCGTCGTGCATGTAGAGCACCGGGTAAGAGCGATGGGCGTTCCGGGGGGAACCGTAATTGGCCGGCAACCACACGCGCAGCATGCGCGTATTGTGGAATATCTTGCTGGTAAAGGGGATGATCTCCAGCACGCCCAGCACGGTATGCTCCTTTTCGGCGGGAGCCTGGACAGCCGGCAATGGTACCGCTGCGCCGACCGGTTTCTCCTGAGCCGAGCCACAGGCAAGGAGAAGCATCACGCAGGCGAGCCTGTGGTATTTCATTCCGCTACCACCGGAACACCTTTCTCAGAGTTCTTGCCTGGTCCCAAGATCCTCGTTCCTGCAGGCGAAATCGTCTATCGCAATTTGCTACGGCTCTTCGCGTTTCCACCACACTCGCGGAAGGTCATGTTCTTTGCCCTACTACCGGTTTTACCTTTCCAATCGAAGAAAAGTTCAGCGTAGGACTTGGTGATGTAATCCTCGGGCTTCAAATCAATCAGCCGCGCGGTGCGATCAATCCATCGTGCCTTGCCCTCGATCTCGGCGATGTCGCCGATCGGGGTGTGATCGAGCACGACGTGGCCCTCGCCGTCGCTCCACTCGGCGCGAAATTTCTCATAGATAAAGGACGGTACAAAGTTCAGCGCGCGCAGGATCGCATCCATTTTCCCGCCGTCGGAGACGCCGGTCTCGAGTTCAGCTCGCGACTTGTGGCGCCCCAGCTTCACTTTCGCCTTGTGGGTGAGCCTCCATTGGTCGCCATACTTGCGCAGGCGCAGCAGCTCGCCTCTCTTGCGCAGTTGTTGGCCCGGCAGATCGTAAAGTGTGTTCACTTCGTGCGTGGAGGGCGTCTCTTCGCGAAACCCATGCGCGCGAAGCTTGCGCTCAAGCGCTGTGCGGTCGCGCACCAGGAACTTGATTTCGACTTCTTGCGGGGCAGGCATGGGTAAATCAGTGGTTAGTGGTCAGTGGATAGTGGTTAGCCCGGGAGATTTTGGTTGGGAGTCGCATAATCGATGCTTTCCGGTTTTCTGGTCGAATGGAAACTAACCACTAGCCACTAATCACTATCCACTTTTCCTCAGCTCTCCCTCTGCACGACGAACTCCGGCACCCACAGCAACACGCGCTTGATGTGCGAGTCAGGGAAGCTGCAGATGGCCTCGCGCGCCTTGTTGGAGAACTCGACGGCGCGAGCGTAGGCGGCGTCAATGGAACCGTGGCGGTTGAGGATGGCCACGATGTCGCCAGGCGTGATGCCGTTGAAGCCACCATTGCTGAGAACGGACTCTATCGTGATGCGCTCCGCCGGGGTGCAGTGCTCGAGCGCGTGCAAGACAGCCATGGTCGCTTTGCCTTCGCGCAGATCACTGGCCACCGGCTTGCCCAGCACTTCCTCCGACGCGGTGAGATCGAGCACGTCATCCACGATCTGGAAGGCCATGCCCAGGTTGCGACCGTAATCGGCAAGGCGATGCTGCTCACCCTCGCTAGCGCCAGCCAGAATTCCTCCCAGCTTCATGCAAACCGAGAACAGGCAGGCGGTTTTGCGATAGATGAGTTCGAAGTGCTCATCCATGGTGATGGCTTTGCCGAGGCGCTCGATCTGCAGCAACTCGCCTTCGACCATCGCCTGCGTGAGGTCGATGAGGGTGTCGAGCACCTGGAAATTGCGTTCCTGCACCGCGATCTTGAAAGCCTGCATGTAGAGCCAGTCGCCGGCCAGCACGCATTTCGCGTTGCCCCACTGCGTATTGGCCGCGGGGCGTCCACGCCGCGTCTGCGCTTCGTCAATGATGTCGTCGTGGACCAGGGTCGCGGTATGGATGATCTCGACCACCGCGCCCAGTTTGATGGCGCCCTGGCCGGTGTAGTTCATCAGCTTGCAGGAGAGCAGCAGCAAGGCTGGGCGCAGGCGTTTGCCGCCGCCGGCGCGGAGGTATTCCCCAATTTCCGTAATCGCGCGCACGCCAGAGACCGTGTCGCGGCCGAACTCGCGCTCGATGGCCGCGAGATCGTCGTGCAGCAGGTCGAATACTTCCTTGGCGTTGTGGGTTACGGCCGTGCTCAATGTTCGCCCCTCAGTTGGACCGGTAATTCGTGAACTGCATGTCAATACCGAAATCGCTCTGCCGCAGCAGGGCGATAATTTCCTGCAGTGTATCGCGGTCTTTGCCGCTGACGCGAACCAGATCGCCCTGGATGGCGGCCTGCACTTTTTTCTTCGAGTTCTTGATGAGTTTGACGATCTCCCGCGCCTTTTCGATCGGGATTCCCTGCTGCATGGTGATACGCTGGCGCACGGTCGAGCCGGCCGCCTCTTCGATTGCGCCGTAAGTAAACGCCTTTAGAGGAACGCCACGCTTTACCAGCTTCCCTTGCAGCACATCGTTGACCGCCTTCAGCTTGAAGTCGTCAGCCGAGGTAAGCACCAGCGCCTCTTTTTCATCCATCTGAATGTCAGACTTGGAGTCCTTCAGGTCATAGCGCGTGTGGATTTCCTTCAGCGCCTGCTGAATGGCGTTGGACACTTCCTGCAGATCAACTTTGCTGACGATGTCGAAGGATTCGGCCATAAGCAATCCAGTGTAACAAGAGAGGCTGTTTTTGGCTGCAACCAGATGGGGTCGCGTCACGAAGGGATTTTCGGCAGCCCGAAAAATGCGCCAAAGTTTAGCGACGTTTGCCGGCCAATGTCTTCCGGCGAGGTCCCGCGCAACTCGCCAATCCGGCGAGCGGTCTCGACCACATACGCGGGCTCGTTGCGCTGGCCGCGATGAGGCACCGGCGCGAGGTACGGACAATCCGTCTCGATGAACATGCGGTCGAGCGGCACCATGCTGGCCGCATCGCGAATGTTCTGCGCTTTGGGATAGGTAATGTTGCCGGCAAACGAAATCACAAATCCGAGATCGAGCGCAGCGCGGGCGTGTTCCACCGTGCCGGTGAAGCAGTGCAGCACACCGCCCAGACCGCTGGAGGCCCAGTGCTCACGAAGCAGCCGGAATAGGTCCTGCCATGCGTTCTCACTGTTGTCCGATGGGCGGCAATGAATGACGATCGGCAGCTTGGCCGAGCGCGCCATCTCCATCTGCTGCACGAAGACGCGCTGCTGCACGTCGCGCGGCGAATGATCGTAGAAGTAGTCGAGCCCGATCTCGCCCCAGGCTATGACCTTGGGATCGCGCGCCAGGCGTTCAAGTTCGTCGAAATCTTCCTGCTTGGCGAGCGCCGCCTCGTGAGGATGAATGCCGACCGTCGCATAAACACCGTGATGCTGCCGCGCCAGCTTGATGGCGCAATCCAGCGTGCCCGTGCCGGGGCCGTCTCCGTTGCCTATGGCGAGGATGGTCGTGATCCCGGCGGCGTTGGCGCGAGCCAGGACCTCGGCGCGATCTGCGTCAAAGCGCTTGCCATCGAGATGAGCGTGGGAGTCGGTGTACATAACGCGGCTTTTCGCTATTCGCTCTTCGCAATACCGAGAAGTGCAAAGGTAACGCGCGGAAACGGAGACTCACTACAAAACGCCACGCCAGCACAAGCGCACGTGGGCGAAGAGCGAAGCGCGAAAGGCGAAGAGCGAACGGCGGCCTACTTCAGCTTCGCCCCTACCGGCACGTCCTCCAGAAAACCTGCCAGTACTGGCACGCCGTCCTCGCCGAGGGAGGCGGCGACAATCATGCCGTTCGACTCCAGGCCGCGCAGCTTGCGCGGTTGCAGGTTGGCGACGATGACCACCTTGCGCCCGACCAGCTTTTCCGGCTCGTAGGCCTTGGCGATGCCGGCAACGATCTGCCGCACTTCGCTGCCAATATCCACTTCCATGCGCAGCAGCTTGTCGGCGCCTTTCACCTTCTCCGCAACTTTGATCTCGCCGACGCGCAACTCGACCTTCAGAAAATCGTCGATGGTAATTTTAGTGTCCACGACAGCGGATGCCGGAGTACCTACCCTGTCGCCAACAACGGGCGACAAGGGTGGGGCACCCGGCGGTAAGGGTGGGATACTCGCGCCGGTCCCGGCGGGCTGCGCCTCGCCCGTCGCCTTGGTGTCGCCATTCGTCGCGCTCTCTGCGGAGCGTTGCTGTTCCATCTGCTGCATCCTTTCGATCATGCCTTTGTCGGCTCGCGGGAAGACGGGCTCAACCGTGCCCAGCTTGGTTCCGAGCTGCAATTGCCCCCACGCGAGGGTGCGCAGATTCACCTGGCCGATCTCACCCAGCCCGAGCTGCGTCCAGATGCGCGCCGTTGCCTCGGGAATGACCGGGTGCACAAGCGCGGTCACCACGCGCAGCGCCTCGGCTGAGGTGTAGAGAATGGTCGCCAGCCGCGCGCGCGAATCCTGGTCATCGCGTTCGGCGACGGCCCACGGCTCGTTTTCCACGATGTACTTGTTCACCGCAGCCACCAGCGACCAGGCGGTCTCCAAAGCGCGCGAGAACTGGAACTGCTCGAACTGCGCGTGGAAATCCGCAATCGTCTGCTCCGCCAGATGGCCGATGGCTTCATCTGCCGGCGTGCGCTCGCTGAGCGACGGATAGGGCACCTCACCGTCGAAGTAGCGCGTGATCATGCTGAGCGTGCGGCTGGCCAGGTTGCCGATCCCGTTGGCCAGGTCGGCGTTGAAACGCTGCACCAGCGCATCGAAACTGAAGGAACCGTCCTGCCCGAAAACGATTTCGCGCAGCAGGAAATAACGCAGGGCGTCGCCGCCGAGCGTGTCGAGAATGGTCTCGCTGCGCACAATGTTGCCGCGCGACTTCGACATCTTGCTCTCTTCGAAGAGCAGCCAACCGTGCGCGATGATCGACTTCGGCAGCGGCAGATCGGCGGCCAGCAGGAACGCCGGCCAATAGACGCAGTGGAAGCGCACAATCTCTTTGCCGATCATGTGCACGTCGGCCGGCCAGTAGCGCTCCAGTTTTGCCCTGTCGGCAGGATCGTCAGAGCCAAAGCCAATCGCCGTCATGTAATTGGCCAGCGCGTCGAGCCAGACGTAGATCACGTGCTTGGGATCGTCGGGGACCGGAATGCCCCACTTGAACGACGTGCGGCTGACGGAAAGATCGCGCAGACCGCTGCGCACGAAAGCGATCACTTCGTTGCGCCGCGTCTCGGGACGAATGAAGTCGGGGTGCTCGGCGTAATACTTCAGCAGCCGCTCTTCCATCGCCGACAGCTTGAAGAAGTAGTTCTCTTCGTGGACGGTTTCCGTGGGACGTCCACACTCCGGGCAGGGCGCGCCCGGGCCAACCGACGTCAACGTACAGCTCGTCGAACACGCAATATTGGCCGCTGTAGGAGCCCTTGTAGATGTAGCCGCGCTCCTGCAACCGCGTGAACATGGCCTGCACGCCGCGCACGTGCCGTGGCTCGGTGGTGCGGATGAAGTCGTTGTAGGTGATCCCCATGCGGTCCCACAGCGCGCGGAACTCGCCCGCGATCTTGTCCACGAACTCGCGCGGCGAACAGCCGGCGGCCGCGGCCGAGCGCTCGATCTTCTGCCCGTGCTCGTCGGTGCCGGTGAGGAACCAGGTGTCCGCGCCCATCATGCGCTGACGGCGCGCGATGGCGTCGCACACCACCGTGGTGTAGGTGTGGCCGATATGCGGCCGCGCGTTCACGTAATAAATGGGCGTGGTGATGTAGAACTTTTCGGGATTATCCATTCTTTCGGTCCAGGTATAAGCGGACGGCCTCTTGCATCACCGTCTTCAGCGGTACATGGTGCTCGACGGCAATGCGGCGGCAATCTTCGTACTCGGGCGCGTATTGCGATACGGTTCCGTTAAGGTTTGCGACCTTCATACGCACCTCACCCCAGCGCGTGACGACCGCTTCGTGACGCCGCGGCAGGCAGTAACGCTTCTCGTGGCGCGTACGAACCCCGAGCGTGCTGCTCTCACGGAACAACAGCGCGCGCAATTTCTCCTCTTGCTCCGGTCGAGCCAGAATCGTAAGCAGCGTGCCGGGACGGTTCTTCTTCATCTGCACCGGCGTCGTAAAAACATCGAGCGCGCCTTCCGCCAGCGCCAGATCGACGATGTAGCCGATGAGCTGCGGATTCAGGTCGTCGAGGTTCGCTTCCAGGATCGCGATTTCTTCCTCGGCCAGATTCGCGTTGATATCGCGGGCGCCGAGCTTGGCGGCATCGGTCTCGCCAACGCTGAGGCGCAGCACGTTCGGTTGGCCGGAAAAGTCGCGGGCTCCGGCCCCGTAGCCGATTTTCTCGGTGGTCATCACGGGCCGCGGTCCGAAGCTTGAGATTAACACCTTGACAATGGCCGCACCGGTTGGCGTGACCAGCTCTCTCTGAATGTCACCGGAATAGATCGGCGCCCCCCGCAACAATTCGAGAGTGGCAGGCGCGGGCACAGGCAAGACCCCGTGGGCGCAGGCAACCGTTCCACTGCCAACGTTGAGTGGTGAGGAGATGAACCGCTCGACCCCAAGCGCTTCTGCGCCAACAGCAGCGCAAAGAATGTCCACAATGGCGTCGGCGGCTCCGACCTCGTGAAAGTGAACATCCTCGATGCCGACGTTGTGGACCTTCGCTTCTGCCGCGCCCAGGGCGTTGAAGATTTCGCTTGCCGTGCGCTTGGCGCGGTCGCTGACGGGAGCTGCGGCGATGAGGTTCAGGATTGCGCTCAAATGGCGTTCGTCATGGTGTGCGTGCGGCGGGTGCTCGTGCGAATCGCCGTCGGAGTCGGGATTGTGATCCGCCCAGAACTCCTCACGCGGCAGGTCCTTCTCGCCGTTGACGAGGACGTCGAGCTTGGCGGCAGAAATGCCACCCCGGTCCACGCGCGAAAGCTCCAGAGTCGCTCCCAGGTCCAGGTCAGCAACAGTCTTCTGGAAGAGCTCGAACGGAACTCCAGCGTCGAGCAGCGCGCCGAGAAACATGTCGCCGCTGATGCCGGAGAAACAATCGAGATAGGCAATGCGCATGGGAACCGTCGAATCGCTGGGGGAAAACTTCATCATAGGTAAGGCCCGATGCAGCGTCAAACCTGCGCGCCTGCTGGCGTTTGCTATTCTGTTCGTTACCACAGAAGCGCTGATACAGAGAGAAGACCAAGAGCGAAAGAGCGATCGTGTACCTGGAACATCAAAAACAACTGGCCGCCGCAGTACGCGCGTTTCTGCGCGACAAGTATCAGATCGAAATGGCCAACGTTGTCATCGATCAGCCGCCGTCCGTGGAGATGGGCGAGTTCGCGCTGCCGCTGTCGTTCGAACTGGCCAAGCGTCTGCGCAAGCCTCCACGCAAGATTGCAGAAGAGATCGCCGCAGAAATGCCTTTGCCGGACGGCTTCGAGAAGCTCGAGGTCGCGGGCGCGGGGTACATCAATGCACGGCTGAAGCGGGAGGAAGCGGCAAAATCGCTGACGCGAGGCAACGTGCAGGGCGAAGCGGCAAGTCACGCGGGCGAAGGCGCCGCCGACGTGAACGGCAAGATTCTTGTCGAGCACACCAGCATCAATCCCAACAAGGCGGCGCACATCGGGCATCTGCGCAACGCCATTCTGGGTGATTCCTTCGTGCGTTTGCTGCGCGCAGCGGGCCACACGGTGGATGTCCAGAATTACATTGACAACACCGGAGTGCAGGTGGCCGACGTGGTGGTTGGTTTCACGCACTTGGAGAAAAAGTCGAAGCAGAAAATCGCAGAGATGATCGCGTCGAACCCGCGTTTCGACTACTACTGCTGGGGCCTCTATGCGCGCGTGTCGCAATGGTACGAGCAGGACAAGGGCAACCTGAAGACGCGCGGCGAAGCGCTACATGCCATCGAGCAGGGCGGCAATGATTTGGCTGAGATCGCCGATCTCATCTCGACGGCCGTCTTGCGGCGTCATCTTGAGACCATGGATCGGCTCGACATCGAGTACGACTTTCTGCCGCGCGAGAGCGAGATCCTCCACCTGCACTTCTGGGAGTCGGCGTTCGAGTTGCTGAAGCAAAAAGGTGTTCTCTACTTTGAGACTGAGGGCAAGAACAAGGGTTGCTGGGTGATGACGCGACCCAGGCCCACCCTGTCTCCTGAGGAGACAAGGGTGGGGCACCCTGATTCGACTCCGCCGGAAGCAGCAGAGGTCAAGAGCGGTCCCGACGAGGACGCGAAGGTCATCGTGCGCTCCAACGGCACAGTCGGCTACGTCGGCAAGGACATCGCCTATCACCTGTGGAAGTTCGGTCTGCTGGGACGTGATTTCGGCTATCGCAAGTTCTATCGCTATCCCAACGGCCATGAGGTTTGGATCTCGGCTGAGCACGGCGAGGGGGACCACCCGCATTTCGGCAGCGTGTCGGCCATCTACAACGTGATCGACTCGCGGCAGAGCGATCCTCAGAATACGGTCGTCGAGGCCATCCGGCTGCTCGGCCTACACCGAGCAGGCTGCACACTACACGCACTTCTCTTACGAGATGGTTGCGCTTACGCCACGCTGCGCGTTAGAGCTCGGCTACGAGGTCAGTGAGCAAGACCGCGAGAAATCACACATCGAGGTTTCAGGGCGCAAGGGATTCGGCGTGAAGGCCGACGACCTGCTCGACGCGCTGATTGCAGCCGCGAAGAAGGAAGTGGACAGCCGGCATCCCGAGCTTGACGAGCGGGAGCGCTTGCGCATCAGCCAGCAAATCGCCATCGGAGCGCTGCGCTACTTCATGCTGAAGTTCACCAAGCAATCGGTCATCGCCTTCGACTTCCAGGAGGCGCTGGCCTTCGAGGGCGAGACCGGGCCGTACGCGCAATATGCCGTGGTGCGCGCGACCAACATCTTTCGCAAAGCCGGCGTTGCGCCCGAGCAGGCGCTCGCCACCGATGTGGACTTCGCGCGCCATTTCGCCGACGAAAGCGGCACCGAGATCTGGGAGCTATGGTTGCTGGCGGGGAAGACCTCGTTCGTCATCGAGCAGTGCATTGCGGCGACCGAGCCGGCGTTCGCGGCCAAGCATGCGTTTCAGTTAGCGCAACAGTTCAACAACTTTTACCACCGTCACCACATCCTCACGGAAGCCGACGAGGGGCGGAAGAAATTTCTGCTCGCTACGGCTGCGGTGGTTCGCCGCGAACTGATCAACGTCCTGGGCGTGATGGGTATTACCGTGCCGCCGGTGATGTAAGCGGACGTCGATGAAATCAGACTGATCATCGGGTAAATGGATTTTCCACCACCACTCCAAAGTAACTCTGTCCTGAGTTAAAGTCCTCTGACCAGATCCGTGCGCAGCTTCCACGCTCCGCCGCCGCAATAATCATTCCATCGTAGAAGTGGATTCCATATTCTGCGTGCACTCGAACGGCGCGGCGCACCGTATCCCCGTCCGTGGGGACGAGCTTAATGGGAGCGAGCGCGTCTAAGATCGACATCACATCCGCCGGGCGTGCCACCGGTGACAATTTGTGAAGGAGAGTTGCAGCAAACTCCGCGAGTACCTGAGACGAGGCAACGATCTCGCCCTCGAGTGCCCTAATGACTAGGTCTTGCGCGATGCGTCGCTTGCGAGAGTCGCTGGTATCGTAGGCATAGACCAGAACATTGGTGTCCAGAAACTCAAGAGCGGGCATGGAGGTCAGCCCGGTTCCAGGTGCGCTTTCCCACCCGAAAGTGGAATTGTTCGAAGCTTCGCTCCAGCGCCTCGCGCTCACGGCGCTTCCGGCCGTGCGTGGCATCTTCGACGGCTAGCTGCTCCAGGTATTCGCGGACCATGCCGGTCAGGGTCGTGTCCTGCTCAACGGCGATCTTGCGCACTTTCTTGACGAGTTGGTCGTCCAGAGAAAGGGTTATGTTCATGTTTCCCATAATAAGGGAAACCCATAACTCGTGCAACCGCTTCTTGACGACTGGAAATCACCGGACGTCAGGAACTGCCGGTTGCATCCTCAAATCGCACATCTGGCACAATGGGCTGCATGCTGAAAGTGAAGCGCCTTTCGCCTGACGCCATTCTCCCGACGGTTGCCCATCCCGGCGAAGACATCGGCTACGACCTCTACTCCGTTGAGGACCTGACGATTGCCGCGCATGGCGCCGCAGGAGTACACACTGGCATCGCCATTGAGTTTGTACCCGGCGCGGGCGGCATCGTAAAGACACGCTCTGGCCTGGCGAAAAAGCGCCTGATGTGCAACGCTGGCGTAATTGACGCCGGCTACCGTGGGGAAGTCATCGTGCTGACGGAGAACCTCGGCGACGAGCCCTACTCCATTCGCAAAGGAGACAAGATTGCGCAGTTGCTGGAGCATCCGTTCCTGGCGGGCGAGGTGGTCGAGGACGAATTGAGCGAGGCCGCGCGGGGGGCTAAGGGATTTGGATCGAGCGGGAAATAGTCCTGCGAATTGAACGGCTTCAGCCGTTTCTCATAGACAACGTCGGACAGCGGGTTTCGGCTGCAGTGGCCGATAGCGTACCGTCCCTGGCTAAGCCATTTGTCGAAGCGGCCTACGTCGCCGGGCTCAAGCCCGGCGCTTCCACCGCGGCGCCACGCCATTCCGCAACGTGGCACCGTCATTACAGCCGTAGCGTGCGATCCCTACTGGATCGCGATCGGGTACTTCTGCGACGCAATCCCGTTGGCGACGACCTCCAGGGTAGCTTGCTCCCGTTTCCATGTTGGACGGAATGTCCACATGAGTGTAGGTGGGACCGGGATAACCAACGGCCATGGTGCTGTGGCCGTGGGTGCGGCAATAGAAGACGTGTCCCGTGCCTTTGTTCGTAATGCGCACGATGGGGTAGTTGGTTGCGGCCTGGTAATCATCGCCGTAAGCCGCCCCCTGCGAAGCGCCATTGAATTTGTTGCCGAAGAGAACGAGCGAGGTTCCGCGGGCAAAGACCACCTGGGTCAGCAGGGCCGACGGAGCGAGACCCGGGTACGGGCTTCCCGGCGAAGTGTAAATCTCAACATCATTGCTGTAATCGGTAAAGAGGATTTGTCCCGTGGGGAGGATCAGCATGTGCCCGTACCAGGACGAGTCCTGCGAGCTATTGGGCACGCTGGGGACCGGGTTCAACTTGGTTCCATCCCACTCGAAGAAGACGGAGCCGTTGTTGAAGATTCCCGGGCTGGTCATCATCAGGACGTTGCCGTCGGGCAGCAACGCGGCCGGGCCGTCGGCAATGTCAAGTCCATTGGGAAAGTCCGGACCGGCGGTCCAGGTCCCGCTGCTCACGTTGTAGATGGAAGTGTGGCCGGCGCCGGCGCCGTTGGCTCCGGTGGCGAAGACGGTACCGTCGGGCCGCAACACCGCGGGACCGACCTCATACGAGCCGTGGGAATCCCAGAGCTGCACAATCGTGCTGCCGATACTGCTCCAGGAACCTGTGCCGGGATCGTAGAGTTCAGAGTTCTTGCCATTGGGGTCAAAGCGATTGACATAGGCGTCAACCGTGAGCACCTTACCGCCAGGAAGTAAGGTCCATCCTTCCTCGTCGTTCTCGTCGAATTTGTTAGAGCCGGTGGAAGCCCATGTCAAGGTGGACGCATTCAGGAGTGCCTGTTGCACGGTGCAACAATTGGCCAGCATGAATGTCCCGTTGGTCAGAACAACGCCCGACGCGTCGCCAATAGTGCCCCATCCAGCGGGCGGGTTAATGGGCGTCCACACATTGGTCAGCGGATCGTAGATAGCACCCATGTTGGTCCAGACATAGTTGGCGAAATTCTGTTCGCCACCCTCAACGATCAATCGGCCGTCGGGCAGCACCGCAGAGGCAAAGAACAGCGGCCCATAATTCGAGGCCAGTGAGGCCATCTGTGACCAGGTCCCGTTGACGTAGCTGCCGTTGATGTCGGGGGTCAGCTTATACCACTCCGAAAATCCATCATTGGCGTCTTCATGATGCACCATGACCGTACCGTCGGTGAGCAGTAGGGCGGCGCCCGCCGGGAAGCTAGGCTGGTGGGTTAAGGGCTGCCACGACTGACCGCTGGCATTCCGACTGCGGCCAACAGCACGAGTGCGGCGAATCCAAGCATTCGCAAACGCTTCATAATTCTCCTCGATTGGTTACTTTGTTCCAGGCAGGTTTCGACGCAGGGTGTTCTAGATGCCGCTACGACAAAAACTCAAGTGGAGCAATATGGATGGAAGAATCTAATCTGAATCGTTGCGGGAAAGTCAAACTCCGGTCTCCCGTGGAGGCCATGCTGAGGTTGCTTCTACAAGTATCAAAAAAAACGCCACGTTCGAGGGAACGTGGCGCCATAAGTTGCTGCGACTGTCTTACTTACTGGATTGCAATGGGGTACTTCTGAGATGCAATCCCGTTGGCAATGACTTCCAGCGTGGCAGCACCGGTTTCCATATTGCTGGGTATGTCAACATGGGTGTAGGTGGGACCCGGATAGCCAACCGCCATGGTGTTGTGACCATGGGTACGGGCATAGAAAACGTGGCCCGTGCTCTTGTTGGTGATGCGAACCAGCGGGTAGTTGGTCGCGGCCTGGTAATCATCGCCGTAAGCGACGGTTTGCGAGGCGCCGTTGAATTTGTTGCCGAACAGGTTGATCGTGGTTCCACGGGCATACACGACCTGCGTCAGCAGCGCCGTGGGCGCCAGACCCTGCAGCGCACTTCCGCTCGGGGTGTAGATCTCAACGTCATTGCTGAAGTCCGTGAACAGGACCTGCCCCGTCGGAAGCATCAACAGGTGACCCACAAACGACGAATCAGACGGAGCATTCGCCGGCTGGCCGGGAGTTACTTGGTTCAATTTGGTTCCGTCCCACTCGAAGAAGACGGCGCCATTCCCGAAGATTCCCGGGCTGGTCATCACCAACACGTTGCCATCGGGCAGCAGGACCGCGGGAGCATCGGCTACATTCAGGCCGTTCGGGCAGCCAGAGCACCCGAAGTCTGGACCCGGAGTCCAGGTTCCAGCGCTCACGCTATAGACGGAAGTGTGGCCGGCGGCGCAGCGGTTGGCTCCGGTGGCGAAAACCGTACCATCGGGCCGCAACACCATGGGCCCTTCTTCATACGAGGCGGCCCCGGATCCTCCGCAGTTAGCGGATGAATCCCACAACTGCACCTGCGTGCTGCCGGCGCTGGTCCAGGCGCCGGTGCCGGGGTCGTAGATTTCCGAGTTCATGCCGTTGGCCTGGTAGCTTCCGACGTAGGCATCAACCGTAAGGACCTTTCCGCCGGGGAGCAAGGTCCATCCTTCTTCGTCGTTCTCGTCGAACTTGCCGGAGCCGGTGCTGGTCCAGACCGGGGTGTAGGCCTTGTCAGCCAGCGCCTGTTGCTTGCTGCAGCAATTGGCCAGCATGAATGTGCCGTCGGTCAAAATCACGCTCTGAGCATCGCCGATGTTGCTCCAGCCGGTGGGAGGATTGACCGAGGTCCATTGGCCTTGAGGAGCGTTGACGGTGGGATCAAATACAGCTCCCAGCTTGGTCCAAACTCCTCTACCGTTGTTGTACTCTCCGCCCTCGACGGCTACCCGACCATCGGGTAAGACCGCAGACGCGAAGTAAAGGGGCGCATATCCCGATGGCATGGATGCGACCTGGGTCCACGTGCCATTGATATAGCTGCCGTTAATATCGGGGGTTAAACGATACCAGTTCTGGCTGTTCGATTGTTCTGCGTGCACCAGAACGGTGCCATCGGTGAGCACCAGCGCCGCGCCGGCATTGTCTGGCGGTGAGTTGGTCAAACGTGTCCACGTCTGTGCGCTGGCGACGCCGACGGCGAGGCACAGCACAAGCGTGGCGAATCCAAGCATTCGCAAAGGCTTCATTTTTCTCCTCAAGTGATTACTCTTCAAAGGCAGGTTTCTGTCAACACCTCAACTGTCCAATTACCAGCAGAGGCTAACTTCCATTTCAATTTGAGCAATTGGCGGTCGAGCAATTGGTGGAAGCAATCTACTCCGCGTCCCTCTCGTAAGTCAATATATGACGCGAAATACTATGACAATCGTAGGACCAAAAGCGGAATTCTTGGTTCCGCATGGAGAGTTTTCGCCGCCAAATGCTCGATCATCGGGCCTCGTGTGGCCGGGATTCTGGTCGCTATCTCAATTCGGGTAGTGGGTCAAACTGACCTGCTACCTCAATTCGGCCTGCCTTGCATTTTCGAAGCTGACCTTGTAGTGTCGCTGACATTCTTTGATTCTTGACAGGTACAGGCGATCGTCGGTTAGCCCGCTTGCAAGGTTGTGCGATTTGACCGCAGCGGGCATCGCAATTGAACCCATGCGACCTCGCTCACAAGTGCTATTTTGGGTGGTTCTCGTCGGGATCCTGGCGCCTTGCGGCTGGGGGCAGGACCTGTCTCCTCGCGCCTACATCATCACTCCGGTCCACTCCAATGCCATCACACTGACCTGGTCCTTCTACGACGGCAATATTGATTACAATGGCGCGACTCCCGGTTAGCGGCGCCACAGGGACCTACAGCGTACCGATCCTCAGCTACTACCATGCCTTCAGTTTCTTTGGCCGCTCGGCCAATGTCGTGGCTTCGCTGCCCTATGCATTCGGTAACTTTCCAGGGGACGGTATTCGGCACGGAGCAACACCTTTACCGCTCTGGCCTTCTGGACTCTGTGTATCGCTTTTCCGTAAATCTGAAGGGTGGCCCCGCCATGCCGCCGCAGAAGTTCGTGAAATGGCACCAGAAAGTGCTGTTGGGCGCCAGTCTCAAGGTGTCGGCTCCTACCGGCCAGTACGACCCGACCAAGCTGATCAACTGGGGCGCCAACCGCTGGGGCTTCAAACCCGAGTTTGGTTACTCCCAACGCTGGGGCAAATGGATACTCGATGGCTACTTTGGAGTGTGGTTCTTCACCACCAACAATGACTTCTGGTCGCGCAACATGTACTACGCGGGCACCAGAAATCAATCGCAAAACCCCTATTGGGGCCTGCGAAGGACACTTGAGCTACGACTTCGGGAAGTCTCGTCGTCTGTGGGCTTCGCTCGACGGCAACTTCTGGTTCGGCGGGGTAACAAGTGTGAACGGTGTGCAAAACTCACTCAGCCGTCAGACGAACTCCCGGATCGGAGGCACAGTCTCGGTCCCCATCACCAAACACCACCAGTCTCTGAAGTTCAGTTACAGCGACGGCACCTATATCCGGTTTGGCGGCAACTACCAGAACGTTTCGGCGGCGTGGCAGTATTCCTGGCTGGGCAGACCGAACTAGGGTTGATTGCGTCGCAGGTCATTCGGGTGATCAGAGAAAGGGGCTGGCGCATGCCAGCCCCTTTCTCGCTCGCGTCGCTGCTGCAGGTGGCGGTGGCTCGACGTCGCCCGGAACCGCATCAGGCGGCGCTATTGGGCGCTGGTGTGCACTATAGGAGGCATCTGCCTGGCGTCCGGCTGTATGGCATTTGGCACACGTCCCGGCGTTCCCGAGCTGGTACTCCCCAAGGTGTTGGGAGTTCCCGTAGTCGTGGTCGGACTCGTTGTGCTTGGGTTCGCCTTCGGCAACGTTGTCACAGGGGGCATCTGTATTGCATTTGGCCGCACCGTTCCCGGCGTCTGTATGGCATTCGGCCGAACCAGTTGAGGTGTCGGCGCGATTGGATTCGTGTGTGTGTAAGGTCCCATCTGAGTCATGCCACGGTTCGCGCCCATCGGCGCCCGTCCGCGCTGTGCGAAGGACACGCCGGTCAGCAAGCCAAGTAACATGGCTGTGAGAAGAATATTCTTCATAAGTGTTCTCCTGTTGTTCGACTGACTAACCTGCTGTCAGCTCGGATAGTTTGAAACCTGGTTGTCCGTTAGGAGTTGCCTCACTCCACGGCCCCGGCCAACCCCAAGAAATCCTGGCCGCCCGGTTCTTCCCTCTGTGGCTTACGCCGGGCACCATCCCTTTCATGTGCAATAGGCATGCCAGTTGTTCGCGGGCGAAAACGCTGGAGTTAGACAGCCGACGCAACGGAGGATTGGAAAGTTTTACTCGCAGATGGGAAAAGCTGCCATAGTCGTCCTAGAACGACCGATAGACAAAGGGGGACGCGCCAGCGCTCTGCGCGCGCGTGACCAGCCAGGTGGCGATCAGCAGCGCGACTGCGTACATCGGAGTCAGCCATACCCAGCGGTCGCGCAGAATGGTCGCAATGACCTCCGACCGCGGCGCAGCTTCCGGGGTTCCAAATCGTTCCGCGTATCGATCGAGCCCGGCGATGATGAGCAGCGCGGCGGCGTATCCAATTGCCAAAGCTGTTACCAGCAAATACAGCGCCCATCGGAAGCGAAGTGCGTGACGTAGCTTGCAGGCGATACGAGCGCGGCGAACATCTGGCCGGCCTGCGGCAGGGAATTTGCGCGGAAAAAGATCCAGCCAAAACTGACCAGGGTGATGGTGACGATCCAGGAAAGCGGCGTCCACAGCGCAGCCGGCGGCTCCCAGTTGAAGCGCTGCTGCAGCTTCTGCACCTGACGATGCAGGACGAGCAGGATTCCGTGGTAGGAGCCCCAGAGCACGAACAGCAGAGTGGCTTTGTGCCATACCCCGAACAGCACCATCGAGATGACCAGCGCTAAATTGCGCCACCAGATCTCGCGCCGCAACGTCGCCAGCGGCAGAAACACATAGTCGCGAATCCAGAACGAGAGCGACATGTGCCAGCGCGTCCAGAAGATCGAAGGAGTGGTGGATGCGAACGGCCGGGCGAAATTTTCCGGCACCGTGAAGCCGAGCATCTTCGCCGCGCCGATCGCCACGTGCGAGTAACCGGCAAAATCGAAGAACAGTTGCAGACCGTATCCGAAAGCCAGGCACCAGACGTCGGGACCGCTCCACCGGGTGAGCTTATCGAAGCCGGCGTTGATGCCGCCCGCGTTCAGGATGCCGCGTCCCAGCAACTGACCCAACTGCATCATCAGCGCGCCGGTCGCAATGCGGCTGATTCCGCGCATCACGTCGCTGCGTGGCACAAGCTCTTCGGAGCGAAACTGCGGCAGCATGTCGGGCAGGCGGCAGATCGGCCCGGAGATCGCCACCGGAAAGAACGCCATATACAGCGCGAATTCTGCGAACGAAGGATCCAGTTCCTCGCCGCGATACAAATCGAAGAGGTAGCTCATCGCCTGGAATGTCCAGAACGAAATGCCCAGTGGCAGAGCAATATGGGAGAACTCGCGCAGCGAGCCGATCGAACCAGCGAATTCGGGGAGATACTTGAAGCTGCCCAGAAGAAGCAGGTTGCAAACGATGCCGATCCACAGGACGAGCGCTGAAGGCTTGCGCCGCAGCCACCGGCCGAGCAGGAAGTTCATCACGGTGGAGGCGAGCAGCACGCCGGCAAACCAGAGTCCCCAGGTTGCGTACAGCGCGTAGCTGCCGATCAGAAGGACTGCCTGGCGCGCGCTCCGCGAGCGGACCTTGGCGAAGATCGCCAGTCCGATCAGCAACGCAACCGCGTACAAAATTATTCGATATTCGGCAGTCAGCATTCAGCACTCAGCAGGCAGCACTCACCTAAGCTAGTGAATGTTCGAATTGCTGGCAAGGGGAAAGTGGCAGCCCGGAGTCCCGATAGGCCCGACATCCAGATGTTTGTTTGGCCAGAACCTAAGGTATCGCGACGGCACTTAGCAGCGAGCATTTAGCAATTTGTCTGGCGTGCCGAACCGCCACTGCGATTTAGTCTGAAGCGTGTTGAGGTGAGTCACTGCCTTGCGGTTTAAATAGACCATGCGCCGTGTTTCATAATTGGATTTGTATCAGGGCACGGCTTTAAGCCGTGCCGAAAGGACGTCGCCTCTCCGCTGGGCTTCAGCCCCGGTTCACAGCGGCTAAAGCCGTTGTCTTGGGCGGCCCCGGCGGCACGACTGGAAGTCGTGCCCTGTTACAGACGTATTTCCCGAAACAGGCTATAAGTGCTAAATACAGATCGAGGGTGCGATGAGTTCAGAAATGGAAGCGATGGAGAAAGCGAAGGAAGCGGCGGCGGAAGCCAAGGAGAGAAAGCACCTGGCTCCGGTCAGCCTGACCATCGCGATCCTGGCAGTGTTTGTGGCCGTGGTGTCCTTACTGGGACACCGCGCGCATACGGAAGAAATCCTGATGCAGACCCGCGCCACCGACCAGTGGGGTTATTACCAGGCCAAGAATATGCGCCGCAACAATCTGGAGGCGCTGGACGAGGTCCTGACCGCGTTGGAGAACACCAAGGCCGAACGCGCGGAAGAGGTGCGAAAACACTTTCAGGCGGAGATCGACAAGTATCGGGAGCAGCAGACCGAGATCCAGACCGAAGCCCGCGGCCTGGAAGGCGAAGTGGCGCGTGCCAGCCGTCGCGCGGACCGCTTCGACCTGGGCGAAGTGTTTCTGGAGATCGCGCTGGTCGTAACGTCCATCACGCTGCTTACCGACAATCGCGGGTACTGGTACTTGGGGATCGGGCTGGCGTGTGTGGGCCTGGTCGCCGCGGCCAGCGGTTTCCTGGTCCGCTGACAATTGTCGCGGCAGACTTCAGAGAACCGAGCGGTCTATCGGGTCTCTTGCCGTTGCGCTCCATGCCAAATGGTATTGATGGTGATGCGGTCTCGCTGCAGGCGATACAGCACAATGTAAGGCGTGCCTCCGATGACCAGCTCCCGCAGCCCCGGTTCTGCTCCAGCCCTGCCCAAGCGGGGATGGTCTCTGAGGATTTCAACGACAGCCGCGATCCTGATCGCCAAGCGTTCCGCAGCCTCCGGCTTGTCGCTTGCGACGTAGGCCCGAATCTCCTGAAGCCGCAGCCGGGCCAGGGGAGACCAGACGATCTCTACCGGCACAACCGCTCGTCATCGTGGACTTTGCCGCACACGCAGCGCGGCGGGGGCAGCTCGCGATCGGTGCCCCAGGACAAGAGCCAGGCCTTCATGTCCTGGTGCTTGATGTAGTGCCCTGATTTGACTTGCCGGTCCGCTTGGCGCACCTCAGCCAGCATCCTTTCCTGATCGGCGACATAGGACTCCACCGCATCGGAGATGAGAAAATTTGAGCTGCGCCCCGAGGTCCTTAGCGAGCTGCGCGAGCCGTTTCTTGGTCGCTGGCTTCAGGCGGATGCTGAGAGTCACACTTTTTGTGTTCGCCATAAACACATGCTAGCACGACCCTAGGAACCTCGGGACAGGGGCTTGCCGATTTCCCAATGGTGTCCGAAGGGATCGACAATTCGGCCTACGCGCCACCCATAAGGCTGGTCGGTGACGGGCGAGACCGCGGTGGCACCGGCTGCGACGGCGCGGTCGAGAGCGGCATCCGGATTCTCCACCACCATCACCATTCGCACCGAGCCGCCGCCGAGAGATTCGGGGCTGAAATTCAAGTGCTCGGGAGACTCGTCAGCCACCCAGAATTCGGCTGCTCCCACCGAAAGCTGTGCGACTACGCCTCCGTTCTCGCCGTCAAGGCGGAACAGCACGTCCGCTCCGAAGGCCGATTGATAGAACTCGACCGCCTTTGCCCCATTGCGAACCGAGAGCATGGGAGATATGGAAGTCTTTGGGCCCGCAGCGCGGGCCGGGTCATCGTTCATCGGAAGTCTCCTCTCTGGTGTCTTCAGCCCTGGCGCTCCGGTCCTGACTTTGGCGCGACTCAGGCTTGCCAGCCCTCTGCGCCCACCAGCGGTACAAAGCGGCACAGGTCATGCGTGGTGACAACGATTTCGCTGCCCACCTTTCGCACGACGTGCACCTGCTGCTCGGCGCGCGTCCCGACGGGCACCACCAGCCTGCCGCCATCGGCAAGTTGAGCGATCAGGCTCTCGGGAATTTGCGGCGCGGCTGCGGCCACAAGGATTTTGTCGAACGGGGCCTGCTCGGGCAAGCCGAGGCTGCCGTCGCCGTGAATGACATGCACGTTGGTGTAGCCGAGCCGGGCCAGTATCTCCCGCGCTTTGACGGCCAGTTCTTCGTGGCGCTCGATAGTCCATATCTCGGCCGCCAACTCTGCCAGGACCGCGGCTTCATATCCGGTGCCGGTTCCCACTTCGAGTACGCGGTCCGACGGCCGCAGCTCCAGCGCCTCGACCATGGCAGCCACAATGTACGGCTGAGAAACCGTCTGTCCCGCGCCGATAGGCAGAGGGTGATCGCCATAGGCGTCCCGGAAGTCTTCGCCGGAAATGAACTCTTCGCGCGGAACTTTGCCCATCGCCGCCAGCACGCGCGGATCGCGTATGCCGCGCGCGCGCAGTTGCTCCTCGACCATGCGGGATCGCTGCTGAGCGAGGGTTCCCGCCCCATTACCACTGTTGAAGATGTGAGTGAACACGGCAACCCAGGAGTTGACCCCTTTATTGTAGGACGGGAGTCTGTTCCTACCGCTTTCTTTTCCGAATCAGCAGGTCGAAACTGACCACGCCATTTTCGTCGCGGATACCCTGAAGCGTGTATTCACTGTTGATGTTGTACTCGAATTGGATGACCTGCTGGGCCGAACGGGTGAGGTTGGTGATGTAGGTGAGGGTCACGTTGTTGGAGACCTGCTGCTCCACCGTCAGGCGCGCATTGGGATTGTTGTCCGGCCCTCCGACAGAGGGATTGATTCGAATCGAACTGACGCCGAACAGCTTCTGCATCCGGTTGGTGACGGTTTGATTGATGGCCTGCCCGAGCACGGCATTGGATGCGCTCTCGGCGAATCCAAACTGTGGCGTCGCAGCCCCGGTGGTGTCATATTGGGTGCGGCCGAAGGCGAGCAGCGCAACAATGTCCTCGCTGGAAAGTGGCGGGTCAGAGCGATAAGTGGTGGTCAGCCGCTCCAACGTTCCATGCAGTCCCACCGTGATGTCGTAGTCGCGCACACGGGTGGTGGCTTCGATGTCGAGTACCGGGTCAATGCGCACCGGATCGGTAAAGGTAACGTCGCCGCGTTCCAGGTGATACTTGGTTCCACCGATGTTGAGGTCGCCTTCGGCGACGTTGATGCGACCCAACAGCACCGGCCGCGCCGCTGAGCCGCGCAGTCGCAAGTCCACGCCGCCGGACAATTTGGCGAGCGTTGTTTGTACGGTCAATTCCGGCGCGGACAGGATTCGCATATCCAGGTGCAGGTTGTTCAGTGGCGACTTTGGATTGGGTATCGCCGACGGGCCTGCCTGCGCCAATGCCAGCTTCAAGTCGGTTGACGGAATCTGCGCAAAACGCGTGACGGTCACGTCGCCGCTCAGGGTGGCGTTTTGCAGCGTGCCCACCAGGTGCAGCGACTGGTCGGAGGTAACGCTGATTCCCGCATACCGGAAGCGGATCTCGTTGCCCGTGGAGGTCAGATCGAAGCCCACCGTCCGGCCATAAGTGACGAAGCCGGCGAAGGTCACCAGCCCGCCGCCGGTGTGTGCGGTAAGGTGCTCCACCTCCAGCCGGTCCTGATTGAAGATGAAGCTGCCGTTGATATCGCCGAGTCCGGCGGGCAAGTCAATCATAGACAGGCCCGCATGAACGATCTCCATGCGGCCGTTAATCAGCGGCTTCGCGGTGTCACCGGTGACGGTAATGCCCAAGGTCACGGCGCCGTAAGAGGTGACCTCGGGATCGAGAGTATGCACCAGTGTGAGATTGATGTTGCCATCGGCGCGCAGGTCCAACCGGCGGTTATCCTGCAAGCTCATGGTCCCGCTCAGGACGAGACGCGATTCCTCGCTGACCAGCGCACAGCGTTGCACCGAGACCACTCCGTTGGCCAGCCGCAACTCGATGGGACCATCGCTGGCGATGGGAACTTTCTCCACTTCGACCTTGAATTCCTCGATCTTGAAGTCGCCGTTGAGCAGCCTGGGCTGCTTGAGAGGTCCGGCCAAAGTCGCCTGTCCCGCCATCGACGAGTGCCCGGTTATTCTGCCCTTGACCTCGGCTCGCAGGAAGGGATCGATATCGAGATTGGAAAACTGCATGGTCATGTTGCCGGGCATGTCGCCGCGCAGTTCGACATTTCCGTCGAGAGAAAAGCTTGCCTTGGCGAAATTCGATCGCGCGGTGAGCTGAAGCTGCCTGCCGTGGGTCACGGCATCGGCAGTGAGACTACCCACGGTCTCGCCGTTCAGCACCAGGCTATTCACCTGGAGATGGCCATTGATAACCGGTTCATCGAGGGTGCCTGAACCCTTGGCTTCGAAGCGGGCGACCCCGGCTGTCTGCAGGCGAGCGGACTGCAGTTCAGGAACTTCTGCAAGATTGAGGCTCACGCCGTTCAAGTCGAAGCTCACTGCTTTGCTGACGAAATTGTAGGCAGCCGTGCCGGCGACTACTCCACCGGCAGCCTGAAGCCGGATGTGGTTGAGTTGTGCTTCATGATTGGCAAACGCGACGTCCGCGCCCAAAGACTTGATGGGGCGCCCATAAGCCTCGGCACTGGTCAAAGTGAACTGTCCCTGGCCGTGAGGATTGCCCTCAGCTCCCTCAGCTTCCATGGTCGCGTTCAAGGTGCCGGTCACGGGATAGTCGAAACCGGTGGCACGCTGCAGGTCGGATAAGCCGGCATCGTGAATGGCGGCCTGAAATTGAAATGGCGAATCGTCGGTGAAACTGCCCTTCTGCAAGGCCGCAGTCCAATCCACATTCAAGCGCGCGCTTCCTTCTTGAATGATGCCGTGATGGATGGCAACCTGGCTTTGCGAATACTTCACGTCGGCGGAGAACTCGTCGATGTGAATGCGCTTAACCTGTACAGGGGGCCGCGACGGTTCCGGCTGGGGCGTGGTGGCCGCGTGCGCCAACATCTCCTTCTTCGACAGCGGATGAGGTTCAGGAGGTTTGGGAAGCGCATTGTAAATGTAGGTGAAGTCTGAAGCTTGCAAATGGCCCGCAACTTGGGAGTCAGGCAGCCGCCCGCTGACGGTCCCCTTGAAGTTCGCCTCCCCGGCCAGTTCGATGGGGGAAGGAGCGAAGCCGAGCGCAGCCAAGAACGGCTCAAGCTCAGTCAGGCTGGTCGCTGTAAGGTCCACCTTCAGGTCTTCTGATAGCGCGCCCAGAGTGCCCGAAGCACTCAGGCGGGTGTGAGGAGTGGTGAGATTCAAGGCTGAAACATTCATAGCATGCTGACGGAGGTTGTAGTGGCTGCGCAGGGTCCCGCTCACCGGTAATTCGCCATCCGCCGGTTGAGCGGGAGGGGTTACGTCGAGCGCGAGCTCGCCCTGAGCGTCCGCCAGAGACCGCGTCCACGCCAGCTCGATCGTTCCCCCGACGGTGCCAGCCGGCTTCAGCGAGGCCAACGGCAGCGACCGCGTCGAGATCGCGCGCACCAACTCGCCTAGCGACACTCCGCTGACACGCAGGTGGGCCGTCCCATGCTGCGGACCGGGGCCGCTGATCTTCGGGGTGGTCGCAGTGAGGGGGCCGGCTTTGCCGGACTTACTTGAGCGTTGCTGCCGCGGTCGCGAGTTGTTGTTGGCGGGCGATTGCGGTGTGGAGCTTGAACCCGATCCCAGGAGGTTGTCGATGGTCGCCTCGCCTGTCAGCTCGCCGCCGCCCAGTACACGCCCTGCGATTCGAGTAAGCACCAGACGGCTGTTGTCAAAAGAAAAGTCAGCAGTTGCGTTTGCATTGCGTACCGCGGCGCCTTCCCGGAGATAGTCGAACCCGCGAATCGCGACCTTGCCCCGCGAGGTGCGGCTTGTCTCTGAATAATTCCCCGACCCGCTGGCGGTCAGCGTACCAGCGCGCAGTTCATAGTCGCGCGTGATGGCCCCCAGCTGGCCTATGTCAATCACTGCGTTATAGGTGAACTCGATCCGCGGGTCATCGAAGTTGGTGAACTTCCCTTGCGCCTCAAGCGAGGACTTCTGCGACGTGAGCGTCAGCGACTTGATCTGCGCCGCGTTGCGCCAGAGACTGAACTCCATCTCCGTCCTGGCCGGAATATCGCGGAGGTTCTGATACTGGGCGTCGATTTTGCCGACGCGCAAGGTACCGTCATAGCGATGGTCGGCGCGGTCGTAGGTCATGGACCCATCCACGTCGTCCGCGCTGAAGTCCAGCGGCAGCTCGCGATCATTCAGCAGCAGCATGCCGTTGCGAAGATCGGCGCGGCCGATGGCGAGATCGAAAAGCCGCTGCACCGGCTTGGTGGTGCTCTTCAGCTTCGGCTCGGGTGCGTTCGTACTGCCATCGGGATAAACAATGACGTGAAAGACCGGGTGCTCAAGCCCGAGATACTCCAGGTGAATTCGCGTCTCCAGGAAGGAGACGATGTGTAGCCGCACGTGGGCGCGATCGGCGTGCCCATAGGGCAACTGGTCCGCCGCTTCGCGGCCGTGGACGGTCAGATTGTCGGCTTCAAATTCAAGTTTCCTCAAGTTCCAGCGAAACGACTGGAGCTCAACCCGGCCGCCGGTGGCATCTTCCAGAGTGGCAACAACCTTGCGGCGAACGAAGTCCACGAAGCGCGGGCTTCGCAGGTACCAGGCGAGCGCGATAGCGGCCGCCAGCAACACGATGCCGATCCCCGCCTCGATCCAGAGGCGAGTGTGCGAGCGTCGAGTTGTGGTCTTCTCGGGCATTTTCAGTTAGCGCCAGAGGCCCTGGGTTGTTCGGCCGGGGCCTTCAGCGCGGGAATCGGTACGCTCGTCCAAATCCGGGCCTGCTGCCGCAGGTTATGCAGCCATGCATCCAGCAGTTCGTCCATGCGCTGCTGGGTGAGCAGTTCGCGGATCCGGGGTTCAACATCTTCGAACGAGATAACTTTGCCGCCGGCCTGCTCCAGATCGGGCAGCAGCTGGTTGTGGTAGTACGAGGCGATCTCTTCCGGCTGGACGTGAATGTTGGGACGCAGACGAACTTCCACGAAGTTCATGACCTCTACTTCCGCGCGCAGGTGGTCCTTCAGCAGCTCTTCCGTGAGTCCGTAGCCAGCAAGCAATTTCTGCCAGCTCGAGTCCTCCTTGCCTTCCGGGAGCTGTGCCCGCAGCTTCGCCACATCGTTTTGCAAATCCTCTTCCGATGGCTGTAGGTAGTGGGCGTCGCTCATCTGGGCCTTCAGCAACTGCCGGTCAATGAGCCGCTGCAAGGCAGTAACACGATCAGCTTCGCTCACCTGGGTCACGGGTTTGCGCTGCATGAACAGTTCGTAGGAGATTGCTTCGTCCCAGTCGCTGCGGAAGATTGGTTTGTGGTTCACCGTGACCACAATGCCGTCGATGATCTCGCCAGCAAACATTGGGACCGCCGCTGCCGGCAGTAAGAAAATCACGCACATCACGAAATGAAGAAGTCGTTTCATCAAAATGTCTGTCCAATGCTGAAGAATATGTTGATATGCCGCAGCGACTGCACCGTCTTGTCTAACTGGATGGGATAACGCGTCGGATTGAAGTTATAGCCAAGGTCGAAACGGACCGGCCCTACCGGCGTCTTGTAGCGAATACCCGCCCCGATGGCCTGCGGGTTATAGCTGAAGTTACAGAATGCCGTGTTTGACGCGGAACATGCGGCGATGGAAGGCTGGTGGATTCGCAGCATCCCGCTCGCGATCTGGTTGGCGGTGGCAAAGACGTTCCCCATATCGTGGAAGAAGACGAAGCCGATGTCGTCACCCACATACGGGAGCGGTACCGGAGGAGTCCGAATTTCCAAGTTGTTGACGAACAGCCCCTGCCCTCCTATGGGGTAGCCGGTCTGCATGTCGCGAGGTCCGGCCTGGTTGATGGAAAAACCACGCAGAGAGTTACCGCCGCCGGCGAAGAACAGCTCGGGAAGCGGGACCGACGTGGCTTCCGCGGGCAGTGGCGTTTCCGGCGGCAGTGGAGCGAGAAAGTTGTTCGTGCCATAGGAGTGCAGGATTCCAATCTGCGTATTCCTGGCCAGGACCCATCTCTTCTTAAAGGTGTAGTAGGTCGCATTCTGCAGGAGCACTTTGCCAAAGTTCGCCTGCGAGCCCAGGGCGCTGGTCGCCAACCCCAGGTCGGCGAGGGTATAGCTCCCTTTGTGCGAGTCAATGGGGTTGTCACGAGTATCGCGCAAGTAGGTGAAGCTCGGAATGGCTAGCAGTACGGGTTTTGAATACAGCAAGATAAGGGTAGGGTCGATCACCAGGCTATTGGAATCGATGGCTACACGCTGCCAGCTCATGCGATACAGCAAGGTGGTCCGCCGGCTATACTTCTGCTCCGCCTGCAACGTTCCATCGAGCCTCTGCGAGGTAAAAGTATTCACGTCGGCCGCGTTGTCATAGAAGCCGGTCACCGTGAAGCGCCAGCTCTCGCGGTGAAACAATCGCGGCGCATCGTAGCTGATGAGGGCACTACGTTTCAGCAAACCAATCCGGGCCCGAAGGGTGAGGGTCTGGTCGCGCCCAAACATGTTTAAGCGAGTGATTTCCAGCACTCCGTTCGGGCTGACTCCGGTGCTGCCCTGCGGGTTGCTGGTGGTGGGAATGTTGCCGGTCGCGAATTCAATTCCGCCACCGTAGCGGAAAGTCCAGCGCTTGGCTTCCTGCAGATTGAAAAGCACGTCCTTGGAAGGTTCCTGCCCGTCAGGGTTCTGCACCGCCATGTCCACCTGGTTGAACAGGCCGAGGTCGTACAGTCGCCGTTGAGAGTCCACCATACGGTTCTGGCTCAAGGGATCGTCGTCGTGGATCCGCATCTGGCGATTCACAATGTAGGGGCGGGTGAACTCGGTTCCGCTCACCAGTACGCGTTCCACGAAGACCTGCTGTCCTTCGGTGACGGTGTAAACCACATTCATGCGCTTGGGATCGTTCGGGGCAGGACTTGCCGCGGCTTCGAACTGCACGTTGGGGAAGCCATGGTTGTAGTAGAAGAGGGTGAGATTGTCGCGGTCGGCGGCGATATTCGCATCGCTGTAGGGCTGCTTCGGCAGGCTGGACAACAATCGTTCCAGCCGCTCTTGTGTATAGGTGCGGTTCCCGGCAATTTGCAGGGAATTGACCAAGGTCTGCGGGCCTTCCTCGATCTTGAGGACAACCGCAATCTGGTCCTTCTGACCCTCATAGTTTCCCTGCACCGCGGAGTCCACTTTGACGTCCAGAAAGCCGTTTGACTCGTAAAGGTATTTGACGGAAACCACGTCCTCGGTCAGCAGTCTCTGGCTGAAGCGGCCATTCTTCAGGAGCAGGCTGGAAGGCTGGATGGTCAGGCGTTCAGCAATGGTTTCGGTATTGAAGTAGCGGTTGCCTTCGACCTTAATGGCAGACAGCTTATGCTGGTCGCCAGAGTCGATGACGTAAAGAATGTTGAGGTGGTTCTGCGCCGGGATGGGATGCCGTTCCACCTCGACGGTGGCATCAAAATAGCCTTTGATCTGCAGGTAGTCGCGGAGATTGCGGCGTCCTTCGTTCAGCAGATCGTCGTCCACGGAATTTTCCTGATAGACCGGAACCAGCCTCTTCAATTCTCCCTTGCTGATTTTGGCGCCCTCGGTGGTGATCTCGACCGTCGGACCCTCATCCACTCTGAAGAGATAATTCACCTGATTGGTGTCTGGCTGATACTGCCGTTCCGTGAGAGAGACCTGCGCCTCCAGATGGTTATTTTTCTGATAGTTCTTGCGGAGACGTTCCAGCGCCCGGGTCACGTGTTCCTGCTTCACCGGAGCGCCAGACTTCAACTTGGTTAGGCTGCGAATCTTGTCGGGCGGAATGCCCGTGTCTCCTTCAATCACGACCTGCCCAACCCGCGCCAGGGGACCAGGCACGACATGGAAGTCAACCCCCATCTGCCGCGTTTGATCGTTCGGTTTTAGCTGATGGGTGATCGCAGACTTGTAGTATCCGTTGTCGGCCAGCACCTTCTGCATGCGCTGGGCCGCACGATCCACCTCCTCCGGTGAGAACGGGGCCCCTAAGTCGAGCTTGCTGGCATCAATTAGCTGGTGCGCTTTGGGATTGGTCTTCTTGGGCGTGCCATCCACATTGATGTCGCCGTAGAAATAATTCTCCGTTACTTCAAACGCCAGGGAAATCCCGCTGGGCGAAGCGCTTTCTGCCTCCACCTGCAAGCTCGCAAAGCGGCCTGTGGCATAGAGTGCTTCCATGCTGCTTCGCAGCTTATCGCGATCCAGCGGCTCTCCGGCCTTCTGCACGAGCAGGGAACGCAGCGTCTCGGGATTGGTGCCCGTAATGCCGCGGAACTGGATGTCGCGGACGATCTCACCCTGGTACTTGGCCAGGGTTCCCACGCCATTTTCGGGGATGGTCTGTTTTGGTGGAACGTTTTGTGGCCACGCCAAAGACGCGACCAGCGTCCAGAGGGTGACGAGCGATGCAAGCTGGTATCGCGATGGCGTGATTGGCTCCCTCAAGCTCCGGCTTCGAATACACCTGCTAACCTGGGGACCTCTGCCGACGAGGTCTGCCAGGTCGCGATTACCCAGGCACTTGCGTTCGCCGCGGTCGAATTGCGGCAGCCCTCCATCGCCCAGCGGCGAGGGGATGTGAAGTCCCTATAATAAACAAGGAAGCCTTCCACAGAGCAGGTGCAGTCGTTGGATTTCGCCGAGCGGTACTCCCGCCAGATTCTCTTTCCGCCCATCGGCGCCGAAGGACAAAGGCGTCTCGCCGCGGCACGGGTTGCTATCGTGGGCTGCGGCGCCACCGGATCGGTGCTGGCCTCGTTGCTGGCCCGGGCTGGAGTTGGCTACCTGCGCATCATCGATCGCGATTACGTCGAGCTCAGCAACCTGCAACGGCAGGTGCTGTTTGATGAGACCGACGCCGCCGAGTCCCTGCCCAAGGCCATCGCCGCAGCGCGCAAAATCAAGGGTTTCAACTCAGAAGTCATCGTCGAGCCGCACGCTTCAGATTTGACCCCGCAAAATGCGGAAGAGTTGCTCAGCGGCGTCGATGTTCTTCTTGATGGCACCGACAACTTCGAAACCCGCTATCTGATCAACGACCTTGCCGTGAGCCAGGGTACGCCATGGATCTATGCCGCCGCAGTCGCCAGCTACGCAGTGACGATGACCGTGCTCCCCAGCGAGACGGCCTGCCTCGCCTGTATCTTTCCTGATTCCCCCCGCGGTATGGTCGAGACCTGCGACACTTCCGGCATTCTGAATTCGGCCGTGAACCTCATTGCCTCGATTGCCGCAACCGAAGCTCTCAAGCTGCTGGTGGGCTCGCGCGATAAGCTGCGGCGCACACTTCTTTCCTACGACGTGTGGACGAACGACTTTGCCGAGATCAGCACTGCCAAGCCGCACGCTGGATGCCGCGCCTGCGAGCTGCGCGATTTCGTGCATCTCCGCGGCGAAGGCCGTCCGCATATCACGCTCTGCGGCCGCAATTCGGTGCAGATCCACGAGCGCCAGCGGCCTATCGACTTCGACGAGGTTACCCGTCGGCTGACTCCCCACGGCCCGGTGCAACACAACGAATTCGTTCTCAAGTTCTGGCGTGAGCCGTATGAGCTGACCCTCTTTCCCGATGGACGAGCCATCATCAAAGGTACGACGGACACCGCGGTGGCGCGCAGCTTGTACGCGAGATACGTGGGATCGTGATCAACCGGCACCTCATTTCTTAGGACGGAAGCGGCGCGGGTAACTTCACCCTCATGATCGTCATTGCGCTTCCATTCCCGACGCGCCAGAATGGCTGCTGTGAAAGCCCTGTTCAACCTGAAGATCCTGTTTGTTGCTCTGGTGGCGCTGATGCTCATCGGCGTGGCCGGATTCCACTTTCTCGAAGGCTGGCCATGGTTCGACGGCTTCTACATGGTGCTGACCACCATCACCACCATCGGCTACGGCGAACTGCATCCTCTGTCGCCCCTTGGCCGCATCTTCAACACTTTCATCATTGTTGCCGGTGTTGCTCTGGTGTTGTTGTTCTTCGGGGGCGCGACGCAAGCTTTGCTGGAATTCGAGCTACAATCGGTCTTCGGCAGGAGGCGCATGGACCGCGAGATCAGCCGATTGTCGGACCACTTCATCATCTGCGGCGCTGGGCGCGTGGGCCGCAGCGTCGCCCGCGAGCTGGCGCGCAAGCCGCTGCCTTTTGTCATCGTTGACACCGACCAGGCGAAGCTGGCACGCTACTCCGCCAAAGGCTGGCTCACCCTGGTGGGCGACGCCACGCAGGCGCATGTTCTGCGCGAGCTCCACATCGAGAGCGCCCGCGGACTGGTTGCCGCTACCACCACTGACGCAACGAACATCTACATCATTCTTACCGCGCGCAGCCTCAATCCGAAGCTCAACATCATTGCGCGCGCCAGCGAAGAGGACGCCGAGAAGCATTTGCTTACGGCCGGCGCCGATCACGTGGTCTCGCCATATAACTTCGCCGGTTATCGCATCGCGCAAACCTTCATGCGCCCGCACGTGGTCGATTTCTTCGACACCGCAATGAACCAGCAGAAGCCGCTCGAAATCGAAGAAGTGCAGGTGCGGCCCGGCTCCCGCTTCGCCGGGAAGACGCTGGAAGGCTCGCGCATCCGCCAGGAGATGGGCGTCATCGTGCTGGCCATCAAGGGCGAAGACTCTCACATGCGCTTCAATCCTCCGCCCGACGAAATGATCCGTGCTGGGGACCACCTCATCGCCATGGGCGAGCCCAGCGGGCTGCGGCGGCTGGAGGATTCGGCCACGGAGCCTGCATGAAGATCACTACCGCGGCTGAGATGCGCGACATCGACCGCGCTACCAGCGAGCGCTTCGGCGTGCCTTCGCTCACGCTGATGGAAAACGCCGGCTCGGCCATCGCCCAGTTCATCCTGGAAGAGTACGGGCAAGCGAATCGCATCGCCGTGGTTTGCGGCAAAGGCAACAACGGCGGCGACGGCTTTGTGGTGGCGCGCAAGCTGCATCGCGCTGGACGCGTGGTGGAAGTTCTGCTGCTCGCCTCGGCGTCTGATTTGCGCGGCGATGCTTTGGCCATGTTCGAGCGCCTGCCGCTTCGGCCCGTCATCCTACAGACTACGCAGGAGCTGCAGGCTGAGTCGTCGCGCAGCCTGGCCAACTGCGACCTCGTCGTGGACGCGATACTCGGCACCGGCTTTCAGCCGCCCGTCAAAGGCCTTTACGCCGACGCCATCGCCGCCATCAACCGCAGCGGCAGGCCGGTGGTCGCGGTGGACATTCCGTCGGGCGCTGACTCGGACGCGATGTCGGAGCAGTCGGGCGAGGGCATCGCGCGCGCCGACGCCATCGTCACCTTTACCGCGCCGCGCCCCGCGCACGTCTTCGGCAATCTCACCCGCGGACCGATTGTCATCGCGCCCATCGGCTCGCCACCCGAAGCGATCGTTTCCAAGCTGAACCTCGAACTCACCACGCCGCGCGACATCGCCGCGCTGTTCGCTCCGCGCCCCGTGGACAGCAACAAGGGCATGTACGGCCATGTGCTGATCGTGGGCGGCTCGCTGGGAAAGTCCGGCGCCGCGGCCATGGCGGGAATGGCAGCGCTGCGCGCCGGCTGCGGATTGAGCACCGTCGCCACACCGGCAAGTGCACTCGCCAGCGTCGCCGGGTTCGCCGCCGAGTTGATGACCGAGCCCCTGCCGGAAACCGACATCGGCAGCATCGCAATGGGCGCGATTGAGAGCGGCGCGTTTGGACAGCTCGTGAAGCCGGTTGACGTGGTGGCCATCGGCCCGGGCATCGGGCGCAACAGCGAGACTGCTGAGTTCGTGCACGAAGCGGTGCGCCTGACCAAAGTTCCGCTGGTCCTCGACGCCGACGGCCTGAATGCATTTCAGAACCACACGGATCGCCTCGATGGCCGCCAGCGTCCGCTGGTGCTCACGCCGCATCCCGGCGAGATGTCGCGGCTGGCAGGTATCTCGATCAAGGACGTGCAGGCCGACCGGCTCAACGTCGCGCGCAACTTCGCGCGTCAGCATCAGCTCATTCTCGTGCTCAAGGGAAATCGCACCATCATCGCGCTGCCGGACGGCACGGCGTGGGTCAATCCCACCGGCAATCCGGGCATGGCGACCGGCGGCACCGGCGACATCCTGACCGGCATGACCGCGGGCATCATCGGCCAGATGCAGAACGACGTGGCGCGCGCCGCCATCGCCGCGGTTTACATGCATGGTCTGGCGGGCGACATCGCTGCAGAGAAAATGGGCGAGCACTCGCTGGTGGCCACCGATCTGCTCAGCGCTCTGCCGGAAGCCTTCCGCCGCGCCGCGCATGTGGGCGAAGGAAAGCACCGTCCGCATCGGGGGGATGTCGGAGTATTGAGTGGGCAGGTTAGATAGAGGGACACATGGCTATTGGCTTTACCACACTCGAGAAAGGCAGCCGAGTCGTCGGTGCGATTATCGGGGACCTTTTGCGTCACGGCTTCAATGTGCTTCTGCCACTGGGACACGACCGCGGCTATGATCTGGTCGTCGAAATCGCTGGGCAGTTCCACCGGGTGCAGTGCAAGAAGGCAACTCTAAACCGAAGTCGCGACAGCATTGTTATCAGCTGCAGATCCACTGCTACAGGGAATTATCTAGGACGCGCTGACGTGATCGCGGCACACTGTCTCGAACCTGGAAAAACCTACGTGTTCACGGTTGATCGGAGCCATATCAACAAGACTGTCCTGCGGCTCGGCCCGACCGGAAACAATCAGCTAGAATACATACGGCTCGCTGTGAAATACGAATCGAGCCAGGAAACTTGGCCCCTTAGCTCAGCGGTAGAGCAGGGGACTCATAATCGGTTGGTCGCTGGTTCAAATCCGGCAGGGGCCACCAAGTTCGACCCGATGATGCAACGGATGAAATCACACCTCGTTTAACGAAACGAGCTGCCATGTCACACATTGATTCGCATCCGCCGGGTTCCTTCTGCTGGCTTGAGCTGGCCACCACCGATCAAGCCGCCGCCAAGTCCTTTTACTCATCGTTGTTTGGATGGACTCCCTCCGACATGCCGTTGGGGCCGGGCGAGGTGTACACCATCTTCCGGCTCGAAGACCGCGACGCCGCAGCTGGTTACACCATGTTCGCGGAGCAGCGCTCGCAGGGAGTGCCGCCCAACTGGATGCTCTACATCTCGGTTGCCAGTGCCGACGATGCGGCCAAGCGCGCCAAGGAGCTTGGCGGAACGGTGCTGAAGGACGCCTTCGACGTTGGCGAGTCAGGCCGAATGGCCGTGCTTCAGGATCCCACCGGCGCGGTGTTTGCCGTCTGGCAAGCGAACAAGAGCCAGGGGATCGGCATCGCCCACGTGGATGGAACGCTGTGCTGGGCTGACCTGAGCACGCCCGATCCGCAGCGCGCCAGCAAGTTTTATAGCGATCTGTTCGGCTGGCAGATGATGAAGGAAGACGAAGATCCCGAGCACGACTACCTGCACATCAAGAACGGCGAGCACTTCATCGGCGGCATTCCTCCGGCCAAGTATCACAACGCCAACGCTCCGGCCCACTGGCTGGCCTACATTCTGACTTCCAACTGCGACGGGACGGCGGACAAGGCCAAGCAGCTCGGCGCCGCGATTTACCTGCCGCCTACGACCGTGGAAAATGTTGGCCGAATGGCCGTCGTCGCCGATCCGCAAGGCGCGGTGTTCGCGCTCTTCCAGCACATTCCGCGGGGCTAGTGGCGGATAGCCGGTGACCAAGCGCGACTAGGCGGTGATCAGTTGCAGAGTCTCACCGTCATCAAGGTTTCCAAAACGGGAAACCGCACCGCGCTTCGCGCTCTTTTCGAACCACGAACTCTACCTCGAATTCTGCTACCAATTGTCCTGGCGCCTCGGTCTAATTAAAGGGTAAGGGCGTTTCCAGGGCTGGGTTTTCCTGTCACGCACGGAACTATTTCCAATTTCCACTCGTAACAATCAGCAGAACGAAGTCTGGGCCCAAGTTGGGAGGCTGCAGTGGCGAACGGCAACGGCAAAAAGAAAAAGAAGCGCTGGCTCATTATCACGATCGTCTCGGTGGCGGTCCTTGCGCTGGTAATTGTTGGAGTAGCGGCGACCCGTGGCGGCACCAAGATCGATCCCACCAAGCTGGCGAAAGTCGAGAAGGGCGATCTCGCCAAGAGCGTGGTCGCGACCGGCAAGGTCACGCCGATCACCAAGGTCGAGATCAAGTCCAAGGCCAGCGGCATCGTCAAGAAGCTCTACGTTGACACCGGCGACAAGGTCAAGCAGGGCAGGTGCTGGCTGAACTCGATCGCGTTGAGATCGAAGCGCAGGTGAACTCCGCGCGCGCGCAGTTGCTGTCGTCGGACGCCAACCTCAAGAGCGCCGAGGCCGACCTGAAGCGCGCCGAGGTGGATGCGCAGGGCGTGGACATTCCCACCTTGCAGCGCGCCTACGAGCGCGCGCAGGAGATGTCGAAGGACGGCGTGGTCTCGCAGGCCACGCTGGACGACGCGCAGCGAAGCTACATCATGGCGGTCAACAAGCGCGATGTCGCCCGCGCGCAGTACACCGTGAACAAGGCAAAGGTCGCGCAGGCCGCAGGCCCAGGTGAAAAAAGACCAGGCCAGCCTGAAGCAGTTCGAAGAGCAGTTAAGCTACACCACGATCACCGCGCCGATTGACGGGGTTGTGCTCTCGCGCGACGTCGAAATGGGCGACGCGGTCAGCTCCATCCTGGTGCTCGGCTCCGGCGCCACTCTGGTCATGACGCTGGGCGACACCAGCGAGGTGTACGTGAAGGGCAAGGTGGACGAGAGCGACATCGGCAAGGTGTATCTCGGGCAGCCGGCTCGCATCCGGGTTGAGACCTTCAAGGACAAGACCTTCACCGGGCATGTCACCAAGATTTCGCCGATGGGCGTCGAGAAAGACAACGTCACCACCTTCGAAGTGCGCGTGTCCATCAACAATCCCGGCGGCGAGCTGAAGGCGGAGATGACCGCCAACGCCGAGATCATCCTCGACGAACACAAGAACGTGCTGATGATTCCGGAAGGCGCCATCCTGTACGACAAGGACAAGAAGGCGTCGACCGAAGTTCCCGATCCCAAGGGCAAAGACGGCAAGCGCAAGGTTGCGCTCACCATCGGAATCTCCAACGGCGCCAAGACCGAAGTTCTGTCCGGCCTCAAAGAAGGCGACCAGGTGGTTCTGCAGCAGTAACGGATTCTCTTCATGAGGGCGGCCAGAGACTGTCACACCCAGCCAGCGCAAACCGGCGCTGGCTGGGGGCCCCGGTGGCAGCCCGTTTCTTGAAGGCAATTCATCCCATCTCCCTGCGAGGCTTTATGAAAAAGCACAATGTAGCGTTTCTACTGAGCTTCCTGTTAGTCCCCATTCTGTTGCATGCCCGCGAAGAAGGGCACTTCGACCGCACGCTGCAAGTGTCCGGCGTTGTCAACCTGGACCTCACCACCGGCTCGGGCGACATTACCATCAAGGCTGGAGGCTCGCAACCAGGTAATCGTGCACGGCTCGATTCATGGCAACAACAGTTGGTTCAGCAATTCCGAAGATGCCATCCACCAGGTCGAGTCCAATCCCCCGATTCAGCAGAACGGGAACAGCATCCGCATCGGCTACAACCTGCCCGACGATGTGAAGCGGCACGTCTCCATCAGCTACGAGGTGACCGTCCCGGCGGACGCGATCGTGCAGGCCCACAGCGGTTCCGGCGGTATCGGCGTCGAGGGTGTTCGCGGCGAGGTGCAGGCGCAGACCGGCTCGGGTGACATCCGTCTGCGCGATCTCGGCGGCCACGTTCATGTCCAGACGGGAAGTGGCGGCATTCGCGCCCAGGATGTCGCGGCCCCGTTCTACGGCCACACCGGCAGCGGCGATATTGAAGCCGAACTCAACGGCTCGGGCGATGTGGATATCCAAACCGGTTCGGGCAGTGTCCACCTGCGCGGCGTCAAGGGCGGATTGCGGGCGCGCACCGGTAGCGGCGATATCAGCGCCGACGGCAGCGTTACCGGCGGCTGGCAGTTGCATACCGGATCAGGCTCGGTAAAGTTGGCGGTTGGCTCCGGCGAACGGATTCAATCTGGATGTCCACACCGGCTCCGGGTCGATTCATTCCGATCTGCCGATTACGGTGCAGGGCTCGCTGGGCAAGCGCGAACTGAAGGGCAGCGTAAAGGGCGGCGGACCGGAAGTGGCAGTCTCCACCGGCTCGGGAGACGTGGAAATACGCTAGCCGCCCGCCCTGTCTTGCAGCGTATTCTAGGGCTGTTGCTGTCCTGACTGCGAAAGGGCGCGGCAGCGCCAATGGAGTCTGTGCCGTAGCTGGAATCAAGACTAGCCTAGTGGAAAACCGATTCCGGAATTGATTCCGGACCAGCTGCTGCAGCGGTCGGCGGCGACATCGACTCCGGGCGCGAGCCCGGGTCAAGTGGGCAAGTAATCGAGCCGCGGAGTGGCGGACCAGCTCATGACTACAGACTCCCATGGCTACGGCCGACACTTCTGACTCCTAACGGGATGACGGTGATCAGGAAACACGTTATCTCCAGCGTTCGGGTTCGATCCTGGTTACCTTGCCGTCTGAAAAGTGTACGACAAGTACAGTTACCCGACCTGTACCCTCGTAATCTTGACAGGTCAATCCACGGCATACGAGTCTGTGTGAGCACAGTGCTCGGTTCGCGTCGGCTGAGTGAGCTCTGTGTGAGCAAACTCGGTTTGCGTCGGCCAACGCAAAAAGCGCAACCACGCCGATCACGAAGGGGCGATTCAGTTTTCTACCTCCGAATGCGGACGTCTGCTCTCGCTCCGATACTTAGCTTGATGACGATCGAGAGGGAGATCGTTGTCCGCCAGTCATCGAAATCCGCAGGCTGGTTACCATGCTGCGGAAGAGTTACGAAAGTACAGTTACCAGACCTGTACCCTCGTAATCTTGACAAGTGCCTCTTTGGCTTATTCTGCGACTAGGGCGTAAGTGTGCCCTCACGCGTCCCAGGACGCAGCGAACAGTTCTTTGACCATTCCATGGCGTTGGCTCGTGCGGAGATTGGAGTCATGGCTCAATTACGCGCTGCAAAAAACTCGCCTTGCAACTGAAGCAATCAAAGCACTTAGCCGTAAGTCATTGTGGCTCAATCGATTGCCGGGAAAAGTTGCGTAATCGTATGATTCTAAACAATGTGGGTAGGAGAGGGGGGGTTAACCAACCCGTTATCAGTCCGTCCCAAATTGGGAAGAGCGGCAACGATGCAGTTCTAAGTACGCCTGCTGTTCGCTCGCCGCCCGCAGCCGCGAGCTAAGGCGCCCGGTGACCATCAATCCCAGCATCCGGAAGTCGCTGATGAACGACCAGAAGGGATGACCAAAGGTTGCGGGCGTGTTTTTTTCCAGCAAGAAAATGGCCGGTCCAGGCAAAGCCGTAGCCCAACGGAATCCAGAGCAGCGCGAACCACGGATGATGGGTCGCGAAGGCCACGATCGCGACAACGAGACCCAACGAGGTTCCGATGGCGTGCATCCAACGATTGCCCGCGTCGCTGTGCTGCTGCAGATAGAAGGCGAAGAACTCGTCGTAGGAACGGAATGTACGCGGCTCCGTCATCGCAACCTCCGCCTGACTCGTCGGCTCAACTGCGAGAGTGTACTACTTGCGGCGGCGCATTTCGCGATATGGTTAGATGAGTTTCGGAGTCGCTGTGTTGGTCACTGAAATGTCCCATTTGCGGTGGAAGCGCCGGGCTTCAGCCCGGCGAAATGGCGCGCCGAGCCGATTGGCTTTAGCCACGGCTGGGTGGCAATCGGCCTCCGGGGATAAAGCCCGTTTTTCGAAACTCTTTTTTTCGGCACGGCTGAAGCCGTTCCCCATCACCTGCTTTCTCCTATTCTTCTTCGGCGGCTCTCTTTCATTGGCGCCCAGAGTCCCTTTGCGCCCAAGGTGTCGGGACCGCTTTCGCAACGAGTCGTGGCCTATCAGATCGACGCGAAGTACAATCCAGCCGACCACACCGTTGACGCCACCGAGACCTTGACCTACCGCAATCTGACGGGCCAGCCGCTGCAGCGCTTTCCCTTCCATCTCTACCTCAACGCATTTCAGCCGAAAGTCCACCTGGGTGCGTGAGGCGCATCGCGACGGCAGTTTCCGCTCCAGCCGCTTCGACACTTGGGAACCGGAAGACTTCGGCTCCAACGAGGTCACTTCGTTTGAGGTCGCCGGGATGGGCGACCTGACGAAACAGATGAAGTTCATCTCGCCCGACGACGGCAATCCCGACGACAAGACCGTTTTCGAGGTGCAGTTGCCGCGTCCGGTCGCGCCCGGTCAGGATGTGCAGTTCAGAATCAAGTTCCGCGCCAAGTTCCCCGAGGTGGTCGCCCGCACCGGATACAAGCGCACCTTCTTGCTCGCCGGACAATGGTTTCCCAAAGTCGGCGTCTGGTGGCATGGAGCATGGAACTGCCACCAGTTCCACGCCATGACCGAGTTCTTCGCCGACTTCGGCACCTATGACGTGAAGGTCACGTTGCCCAAGGACTACGTCATCGGCGCGACCGGCGTACAGACCGGCGAGAGCGACAACGGCAACGGCACCAAGACCGTCGCCTTTCACGCTGAGGATGTGCACGACTTCGCCTGGACCGCCGATCCCAACTTCAAGGTCATCGACGACGAATTCGATGGCAGCGTCGGGCCGGTGAAAATCCGCCTGCTCAGCTATACCAGCCACAAGAGTTCCTGGCAGCGTTACGTGGACGTGCTGAAAGGCACCATGCAGCGCTTCGACCAATGGTATGGACCTTATCCCTATGCGCAGATCACCGTGGTCGATCCGCCCCACGGAGGCGAGGAGGCCGGCGGCATGGAGTATCCGACGTTCATCACCGCGGGCACGGATTGGTTCGCCTTCAAGGGTGATCACGAGACCGAACTGGTCACCGAACACGAGTTCGGGCACCAGTACTGGTATGGAATGGTGGCCACCAACGAGTTCGAGAACGGCTGGCTGGACGAAGGCATCAACAGCTACAGCGAAGTGAAAGTGCTGGACAACATGTACGGGCGCAATGCCAGCAACATCAACCTGCTGGGCGCGCAGGAGGGCGACGCCTCAGTCCTCAGGGGCTGACTATCTGCCGGTCGCCGAAACCGACTCGCTGGCGCGTCCCAGTTACACCGACATGAGCATTCGATCGTATGGCGGCGTGACTTATGGGAAGACGGCCACCATGCTGGTTTCGCTGGAGGCAATCGTCGGCCAGCAAACCCTGCAGAATGCTCTGCACACCTACTTCATGAAGTACCGCTTCACCCATCCCACACAGGAAGACTTCCTGCGCACGGTGAATGAGGTTGCCGGCCGTGACCTGAAGTGGTACTGGGACCAGGCGGTTTATGGTACGCAGGTGTTCGACTATGCGGTGCTGCGCGCGGACTCGACTCCAACCGACTGGTACGAGAAGGATGCGACGGAGAAGCCGGGCGAGACCACCTACGAGACGCAGGTCATCCTGCAACGCAAGGGAGACTTTGTCTTTCCGGTCGAGACCGAGATCAAGTTCGATAACGGTGAAAGCACGCGCGAGCGCTGGGACGGCAAAGATCGCTGGGTGCGCTACGTGTATTACAAAAAGGCGCAGGTGCAGTCCGTGGAAATAGACCCCGATCACCGGATTACGCTGGACCGCAATTACCTGAACAACAGTTATGTGACCGAGGAACGGCGCGGAGCGACCGCGAAGATCGCAACCTACTGGATGTTTCTGACTCAGCTTCTGGCCCACTTGCTGAGCTGGCTGGTATAGCGGGAGACCATGGCAGACGACAACCAAGGATTGTTAACCGAAGGAGCCGGTCTGGTGTGGCGCCGCCGAAGTGTCCTGTGGTTGGTCTTCGCGGGGAACGTCGTACTGGGCGCGATGGGCACGTTGCCCATGGCGAGGGAACTTAACCGCGCCCTGAGACACACCCTCGCAGGGGAGCAGCTCTTCAAAGGCTTCGACCTGGGAATGTTCTACGAGTTGCAGCGCCTGCCGGAGGTTAATCCGCTGCGGTTCAAAACCAGTGCCTACGCATTCGCGGCCTTGTTCGCTATGTTCATGCTGTTCGTCAGCGGCGGAATTCTGGAGACTTATCGCCAGGGCCGCCGCCGGATCAGCGTAGGTGACTTCTTCGCCGTTTCCGGTGCGTTTTTCTGGCGCTTCGTGCGACTCACGCTCTTCTCGCTCGTGCCCTTCGCCCTGCTTCGCGAGGCGTACTTCGAGGTCGAGAAGGCGTCCGACTACCTCGGCGACAAAGTCTCCGCCGATCAGGTCGGCTTTGTTATCTGGCTGGCGGGTGTCCTGCTTCTTGTCGTGATCGCGCTGTTTGTGCGGTTGTGGTTCGACGTCGCGAAGGTGCACACCGTCGCCAGCGACGACCGCCGCATGTTGCGCTGCGCGTGGAAGGGCCTCGCCGTTCCCCGGCGGCAATTGAGGGCGCTGCTGTGGATCTATCTCCGCATCAGCTTGGTTGCGTGGCTTACTGCGGTGGTCGCGTTTCTGATTTGGACGAGAATTCCGCCGACCGCCATTTGGGCGACATTCGTTTTGCTCGAACTGGTCATGCTGGTGCAGTTAGGAGCGCGGTTGTGGCAGATGGCGAGCGCCACGCTTTGGTATAAGCGGCACGTCGAGCCGGTCCCCGCCTCGCCGGATTTCGCGCCGCCGCTGCCGTCGGAAGTGCCCGAGCCGACACCGCAATTGTCGCTGTATCCCGAGACCGAATTGCCGCCGGCAGACGCCTGACAAAAAACGGGGCGCATCGCGCGCCCCGTCGTGGGAACACCTCCGACAGTCTTAACCTTCACTCCGATGATCCAAACTGTTTCAGGTCTTCCGGTCCATCAACAAGCGCCACCGCCTCTTTGCCCTGGACCATTACCCGAACCGATTCCACCACGTCAGGATTGGCCAGGGTCGTGATATCTCCCGTGTTCATGTTATTGGACAGGGCCGCCAGAACACGCCGCATGAGCTTGCCGGACCGTGTTTTTGGCATATCCGGAACAATGAGAATCCGGCGCGGCCGGGCAATCTTGCCAATCATCGTTTCAATTACGTGATTGACCTTCTCAAGTATCTCCTGATGCTGCGTCGGCAGTACATCGGGCTGCACGACGATATAGACCTCGGGCACGCGGCCCTTGATTTCGTCCACCACCGGCACCACCGCCGCTTCTGCCACCTCGGCAACCGTCAGGCACGCAGACTCGATTTCCTTTGTGCCCAGGCGGTGGCCGGCCACGTTGATGACGTCATCCACGCGGCCCAAGATCCGGAAATACCCGTCCACGGCCAACACGGCTCCGTCCGCGGCAAAATATGGCCAGTCCTGCCAGTTCTTGCTGTTGGTATCCTTGCAGTACTTAGCGTAGTACTGGGCAACGAAGCGCTCGCGATCGCCCCAAATAGTTTGCATGATTCCGGGCCAGGGATTGCGAATGCAGATGTTCCCCGCCTTCCCCGAACCGGCGTGCACTTCCTCTCCCATTTCGTCGAAGACGATGGGGTAGATGCCCGGCATACCCGGGCCCGCGCTTCCCGGCTTCATGGGATCCAGCGCCGGCTTGGTGGTGCACAGGAATCCTCCGTTCTCCGTTTGCCACCAGGTGTCCACAATTACTGCCTCACCTTTGCCCACCGTTTCGTAATACCAGCGCCAAACCTCGGGCTCGATGGGTTCTCCCACCGTGGTCATGTGCTTGAAATGATAGTTGTACTTGGCGGGTTCATCGTGACCGGATTTGCGCAACATGCGGATGGCCGTGGGCGAGGTGTGGAAGATGTTGACGTCCAGGCGCTCGGCGATTCTCCATACCCTGCCGGCGTCGGGGTAGGTAGGAACACCTTCGTAGATGACGCTGGTGGCGGCCAGGGCCAAAGGTCCATAGACGATAAACGAGTGACCGGTAATCCAGCCGATGTCGGCCATGCACCAGTACACATCTTCGGGGTGGATGTCCTGAATGTATTTGGAGCAGCCCGTCACATAGGCGAGGTAGCCGCCCGTGCGGTGTTGACAGCCTTTGGGCTTTCCAGTGCTGCCGCTGGTATACATAAGAAACAGCGGCGCCTCCGCATCCATGGGAACGGGAGCCACGATTTCACCCGAGTAGTTGGGGAGGATCTCGTCAACCCAGAAATCGCGCCCTTCCACAAACGGTGAAGCGGACGCATTTTGGCCTGCATGACGCCTCCAGACCAGGACCTTGTCCACGGTCTGGCCTTCCTGCTTGGCTATGTTCAGCGCTATATCGGCGCCTGCTTTGTGGTCGAGCAGCTTGCCGTTGCGATAGTAGCCATCCATCGTGATCAGGACCTGGCTGCCTGAATCGGCGGCGCGCATGCCGCAAGCCTCGCCGCTGAAGCCTCCAAACACAACCGAGTGAATTACCCCCAGGCGCGCACATGCCAGCATGGTAATCGGCAACTCGGGGACCATCGGCATATGAATGGTGACGCGATCTCCGCTCTTCAGACCACAAAAATCGCGCAGCAGCGCCGCGAATTCATTCACTCTCACATAGAGTTCGCGGTAGGTGACCGAGACGGGCGCCTCGGATTCCGGTTCCGGGACAAAGATGATCGCCGCTTTGTTCTTGTACTTGTCAAGGTGCCGGTCCACGCAGTTGTACGAGGCGTTGATCTTGCCGCCCACGAACCACTTCCAGAACGGCGGATCACTGGTATCGAGCGTGGTGTGCCAGTACTGGTCCCAGTCCAACAGATCGGCATACTCCCGGAAGCATTCCGGGAAATTTTTCTCGCTGAAGCGTTCGTTGATGTCGGGATCGGACAGATTCGCCTGGCCGACAAATTTCGCGGAAGGATAATAGTATTCTTCCTCCCGCCAATGGACTGCGATCTGAGCCGCGCTAGTCTCAACTACCGCATTCTGCTTCGGAAGAGGTCGAGCCATATCAGTTACTCCTTTGAATGGTTGTGTTCGCGTTAAATACTGTACTGCATTGTTCGGCCGAAGTAATCCATTTTTGCCTGTCCCTGGAACATTACGGGTGGAGGCTTACATGGCCCGGCCCGCCATTGTAGCGGGCCGGAAATTCCATTACTGCAAGGTTCACTTGCCCTTGGAAGGCGCCGCTGATACTGGCTGCTTGTCCAGCGCCGCCCTCATCTGATGCCACGCGTGCCGGGCTTCCTCCACCGAGCCTTCGTCTTCGATGGTCGTGATGTCGCCAGGGTTCTTCTCCTGGGTCACAGCCTTGAGCACACGCCGCATGATCTTACCGCTGCGCGTCTTGGGCAGCATGTCCACGAAGTTCAATTCTCCGATGACGGCCACCGGCCCGAGTTCACGTCGCACCTGGTCGAGCAGCTCCTGCTTCAATTTCTCCGAAGGAATGAAGCCCTGTTTGAGCATCACAAACGCTGAGATCACTTCACCGCGCAGTTCGTCGGGCCGACCGATCACGCCCGATTCCGCCACCGCAGGATGGCCCAGGAGCGCGGTTTCGACCTCGATCGTGCCGATGCGATGTCCCGCAATCTTGATGATCTCATCGGCGCGCCCGGCAAACCACACATAGCCATCTTCGTCGATTTGCGCCGAATCGCCGGTGTAATACACGCCGGGAATGATCTGCCAATAATCGCGGCCGTACCGTTCCTTTTCCCCCCACAACTCCGGGGTCAATCCCGGGAAAGGCCGCTTGATCACCATGATGCCTTTCTCGTTGACGCCGCAGGGCGTACCGTCCAGCGCCACCACCTCGGCATCGATGCCCGGCATGGGTACCGTCGAGGATCCCGGCTTGATCGGCAACATTCCCAGCCCATAAGGATTGCCGAATACGGGGCCGCTGGTTTCCGTCTGCCACATGTGGTCGATCACGGGAATCTGGTTCTTGAAAATCTTCTTCTGCAGCCATTCCCATGCCGGCGCATTCAAAACCTCGCCCGCGCAAAAGACGCGTTCCAGATATTTGTAATCGACGTTCCCGAACGGCCCATCGCCGTAGCGCATCAGCAATCGCACCGCGGTCGGCGAGGTAAAAATGCCGCTGACCCGATACTCCTCCATCAGCGTCTTCCACGTGCCTTCCGGAGTGGGATGGTCAAGTGCGCCTTCGAAGGCGACCGTGGTCGCGCCCGCAATCAAGCGGTGCGTACACGATGTAGCTGTGACCGACGATCCAGCCAATGTCAGAGGTGGACCACCAGACATCAGTCGGTTTCAGGCCAAACAGCCACTGCCCCATGCTGTGAATGTGGACTTGGTAGCCGCCATGGGTGTGGACGGCCAGCTTCGGAGTCGCGGTCGTGCCGGAAGTGGCAAGGATGAACGCCGGCTCGTTGGCTTCCATCGTGACATAGTCGCCGCTTTCCCCAGCGCCGTGCTCCAGAAACTGCTCCCATAGAAGGTCACGGCCGGGGCGCATCGGAGTTTCCCCAGCGGTTCGCTTCAAGACGACAACGTGCTCAACCTTATCGCCCGCGTTTTGCAATGCATCGTCGACGATTTCTTTCAGCCGCGTGTCCTTGCCCTTACGATAGGTGACATCGGCGGTGAAGACCAATCGCGAGCCGCTCGCCTGAATGCGATCACCCAGCGCCTTGGCGCCAAAGCCGGCAAAGACCACGGAGTGAATCGCGCCGATGCGCACCGTCGCCAGCATCAGGATGATCGCCTCCGGAGAGGTCGGCATGTAGATGGTGAGGCGATCGCCCTTCTTGATCCCCATGCCGCGCAGCGCCTTTGCCACCTTCTCGACTTCGTGCAACAAATGGGCATAGGTGTACACGCGCCGCTCGCCACGCTCGTTGATGTAAATCAGCGCTGTGTGTCCGCCCCAGCCGCGCTTCACGTGATGATCGAGCGCGTTGTAAGCCAGGTTGGTCTGCGCGCCGACGTACCACTTGAAGGTGGGCGGATTCCACTCCAGCACCTTGTCCCACTTACGGAACCACGGCAGTTGGTCCGCCGCGCGTCCCCAAAAACCTTCCGGATCTTGCTTTCCTTCCTCGATCCACTTTTGCGTCACCGGACTGATCAGATGGTGCGGAACTGTATGAGCGGTTTGGCTCGTCGACGGTCGTCGTTTTCAGCTCCGGCGCTTCGGATATTTTCGTTGCAGTAGCCATAATGAAGACTCCTTGCCAATGAATAACTTCTAACTGCCTATTACGATCGACCTTCCAACCAAGAAATTTGGCCGGACTGCTTTAGTGCAGGTCTGGCCAGCACAATTGCTTTCATGCATGCTTGGGACGCTTTGCTAGGAACTCGGCGATCAGCGCAATTGCGGCAAGAACCGCCGCGGTGTAGAACGCCATCTGGTAATTGTGATACTTATCAAACAGCTTCCCGCCAATGCGGCCACCGAGGAGACCGGCCACGCCCCACGCGGTAAACAGCATCCCATAATTAATTCCGGCATTCTTGGTGCCCCAGAAATCGGCAGCGGCAGCGCCGTTTACGGACAACTGCGTACCGTAGCACCAGTAAACGATGAACAGCATCACGAACAAGGCCGCCACGTTGCCGCCTACGCTATACAGAACGGGCATAGCCACCATTGAGATGCCGATCATCAAGCGCAACACATTGATGCGGCCCAAGTGGTCCGACATCCATCCCGACAGGATGCGTCCGGAAGCATTGCCCACTGCGCCCACCACTAAGCCGAAGGAAGCCAGAGTGGTGCTGGGTATACCTACGCTTTTGGCGAAAGGCACCAACTGGCTGATGACCATAAGACCGGCGGTGCAGCCAAACGCGTACGCAACCCACATAAAGTAGAAGGTCGGCGTGCGCAGCGCTTCTCCCGGGGAGAAGTCATAGGTGGTGGCCACAGCTTTCGAGCTCGGGGCGGGCGTCCAACCGGCAGGCTTGTAGCCGGGAGGAGGATTCTTCAGCAGAAACGCACCCAACACGGTCATGAAAAGGAAGATCACGCCCAGGACCTGGAAGGTAGTGCGCCAGCCGAAGTGCGGGATCAGATAGCTGGCGGACAAAGGGCCGAAGATGGCCGAGCCGCCGCCATAACCGCCCACAGCCAGTCCGACCGCGAGACCGCGCTTGTCGGGAAACCATTTGGACATCACCGGAATCGGCGTTGCATAGCCGAAGCCGTTGCCCAAGCCTCCAATCACTCCGAAACAGATGAAAAGGTAGGTTAGGCTGCTCGTGTACGCGCAGAGGAAAAAGCCCAGGCTCACCAGAATTGCGCCGGTGAGCGAAACCCAGAACGGGCCGAACTTGTCCTGAAGCCTCCCAGCGACAATAAAGGTCAGCGCGAATACCACCACCGCGATGGTGAAGACCGTCGAGGTTTCGGCGCGCTTCCAATGAAACTCCTTCTCCAACGGAGCCACGAACACGCTCCAGGCATATAGGGTGCCCAGCGCGAGATTCATGGACATGCCACCGAAGACACGCCACCAACGGTTCAGCCCGGTGCTGCCAATCTCAACCGACTTATCGCTTGTTGTTGTTGATGTGGCCATCTCTTCCATCCTTTCCAGAGTAGCGGCTTGGCGCCGTTGTTCTGCGCAAGAAATCGAGGATCATTTAACTGCGTCGACCTCAACACTTCAAGGGAAAACTTTAAGGACCCTGGGACTGACAATTACCGTCGTTCCGATCTTGTTTCACTCTCGTGCTACGTGTCCCCTTGCCTGATCTGGGCAGAATCAGGACCCGGCAATAACCCAAGGCGGGAAGCGATTTGGGGTAGAGGAGAGTAGTCAGACTGCTCCCGACTGAAGGGGCCAATTCGCAAACTGAAACGCAGTGTCTCAGCCTCCTGAGCGTGAACTTAGGTTCGCCGATCAGGCCCGACAGCCGAAAGCGATTAGACCTTCGCCTCCCGCCGCATTGAGCCGTTGTGGGCGGGATTTTCCTTCGCCGGGCGGGCCGAGGTCTGTGACCGGGGATACGTGTGCCTGTGATGTCCATCACCGGGGGTCTGCAAAGATCGAAATGGCGCACGGCCGGACGGTTTCTGGCTGCTACCAAAGCGGTATGCCTCTCCGGTCCCCCACTGGCCGAAATTCCCCGTGCAGCAGTCACTTAAGGTGTTAGCATAGTGGGTAATCCTCGGAGGGAAACGTGGGGGCACCTTACGGCTTCGAGCTCGTCGAGAATTGCGTTATCTGCAAGCTGCGCACCGACAGCTTCTTCTGCTCGCTTCCCAAAGCATCTCTCGAAGCTTTCGATCACATCAAGTACACGGCTTCGTATCCTGCCGGCGCTGTGCTTTTCGTAGAGGGCCAATCGCCGCGTGGAATTTACATGCTGTGCAAGGGGCGGGTGAAGCTCTCCACCACTTCTGCCGAAGGCAAGACTCTCATCCTCAAGATCGCGCAGCCAGGAGAAGTCCTGGGCATGCACGCAACGGTTTCCGGTACGCCCTATGAGATTACGGCGGAGACCGGACAGCCCTGCCAGCTAAATTTCGTCAAGCGCGACGACTTCCTGAATTTCCTGCAGACGCACGGCGATGCCTGCTTGAGAGCGGCGCAGCACCTGAGCAAGGATTGTCAGACCGCCTACCAGCAGATCCGCAGTCTCGGTTTGTCCCATTCGGCCCCGGAACGCCTGGCGCGACTGTTGCTGGAATGGACCTCGGGCAGTCCTCAGCAACCTGAGTCCAAGGTTAAGCTGGCGCTCACTCACGAAGAAATCGCGCAGATTATCGGCACCTCACGCGAGACGGTCACCCGCGTGCTCGCCGACTTCCGCAAACGGCAGATCGCCGTGCTCAAAGGCTCGACCCTCACCGTGCGCAACAAGGCGGTGTTGGAGAGGCTCGTCGGCGCATAAGCCTGTCTTTACTCTCCGCTGGGCTGCTCCAATTCTTCAAGATCATCCATCTGCTTCAGATACTCGTACGTTCGCGTCGCTTCGGCTTCATCCAGCAAGCTGATGGCAAATCCGACGTGCACAATCACGTAGTCGCCAACCTCGGCTTCGGGGACGTAGGCCAGGCTCACGTCTCTCAGGATCCCGCCGAAACTCACCTGCGCGCTGCGGGCGAAGTCCTCGCCCTGGATGCTCAGGATCTTTCCTGGAATCGCCAGGCACATGCCAACCTCTCCTGAGCATCAAGGTAAGCGGGATCGTCACATCTGTCTGTGACGTGTGACTGTATGCGATGGTTGCCACAGAAAGCGCGACCCTATGCCTTCCGATTCTTCCCCGGCAGTCCAGCGGGGTTTTCATGGGTGCGTTCACGGAAGCGCGCCTTCATGCCGCTGGCCAGCGAGACGGCGCCTTCTCCAAACCGCTCGCGCAACCGGTCGGCGGCCGACAGCGCCTGGTTCCACTTCTCGTGCGCCGAGGCGCCCAACAGGCCGAGCTGCTCGCTCTCCTCGTCGAAATGCGACGCATGCACTCCCAAGCAGCCGCACTGCTTCGCCATTCCAGTTGGCGCGGAAGAGTTCGCGAATCGTGGCTAACACCTCGGAATCCACCGCACTTGGCCGCTCTAAAGTTCGCGCACGCGTGAGCGTCCGGAAGTCCGAATAGCGCAGCTTGAGTTGCAGCGTGCGGGCATGCAGGTTTTGCTCGCGTAACCGCCGGCAAACCATCTCCGTCAGTCGCGCCAGCGTCGCCTCCAGGGTCTGGCGATTGTCTGTGTCATGCGAATAGGTGTGCTCGTGGCTGATCGAGCGCGGCCCAACGTCCTCGCCGATATCGCTATCGAACCAGGCGCCTGCGTCGAGGCCACGCGCTTTCCCCGACAGCGCCAGTCCCAGCGCCCCGAAGTTTTGCTCCAGCCAGCGCTCATCGCGTTCCGCCAGGTCGCCAACTTTACGGATGCCCTGCTCCTGAAGGCGCTTCTCCATCACTTTTCCGACGCCCGGAATTTTCCGCACATCCAGCGGAGCCAGAAACTTTATCTCCGCCCCCGGCACCACCCACAGCACGCCATTGGGCTTGGCCTGATCGGAGCAAATCTTGGCAATCAGCCGCGACGTGCCGATGCCAATCGAGCAGTTCAGCTTTGTCTCGGCTTTCATCGCGGCGTGAAGGGCGTCCGCCGCGCGCATCGCAGGACCATGCAGTCGCTCGGTGCCGGTCATGTCCACATAGGCCTCGTCGATGGAAACCATCTCCAGCTTCGGCGAGAAGCGGTTCAACACTTCGTAAACTTTGCCGGAGTACTCGCGATACCGTTCAGGATGGCCATCCACAAAGACGGCGTGCGGACACATCCTGGCCGCCGTCCGCAGCGGCATGGCGGAATGTACTCCAAACTTGCGCGCCTCGTACGAAGCGGCTGACACCACGCCGCGCTCGTTGGGCCTCCCGCCGACAACCACCGCCTTCCCCTTCAGCGACGGGTCGAACAACTCCTCCACCGAGACGAAGAAGGCGTCCATGTCAACGTGAAAGATGGTGCGTTGCGCTGCCGTCATGCTGCTGGCGATTCTATTCCAGTCTGCTGTGGATCGCGCTCATCGTCGCGCGGCGCATTTGGCGCTGCGGCATATAATCCATCGAAATTCGTTGTGATTGCGAGGTGGAAATGTTGATTCCCATGCGCTGGAGGCTGGAGTCATTCGCCGTAGCGCTGCTTGCGATGCTATTGCTGTTGGCGGGTACGTGTGCCGGTTCCGATCATCCGAACGAGATCGCGTTCATGACCGACTTCGGCCTGCTCGACGATTCGGTCGCCATCTGCAAGCAGGTCATGTACAACATCGATCCCACCGTCCGCATCCTCGACATCAGCCATGCGGTCACGCCCTTCTCCATCCTCGACGGCGCACGCTATCTCGATGGGATGAGCGCTTACGTTCCTCCGGGCACCGTGTTCGTGGTCGTGATCGACCCAGGAGTGGGCACTTCGCGCAAAGCCATTGTGGCGAAATCGAAGAAGGGCAATTACTACGTGCTTCCCGACAACGGACTGCTCACCAAGGTGCAGGACACCGATGGCATCGAATCTGTCCGCGTTATCACCAATCCCAAGTGGATGATCCAGGACGCCATCTCATCCACCTTCCACGGCCGCGATGTCTTCTCGCCCGTAGGCGCACATCTGGCGCGCGGCGAGAACTGGACTGAGGTCGGCCCGGAAATGCCGGTCAGCCAACTGGTGCGCCTGAACTTAACGCAAGCCAGCATCGTCAACGGCGCGCTGCAAGCTCAGGTCATCGGCACCGATGGGCCGTTCGGCAACCTGATCACTAACGTCAGCCGGGAAGAATTCGCCAAGCTGGGCTACCAGTACGGAGACACCATCCACGTAACGCTGGGAGCGAACGAATTCAACATGCCGTTTGTAAAGACCTTCGGCGATGTCGCGATTGGCAGCCCGCTGGCGTTCATCGACTCGCGCGGGCGCTTGAGTTTCTCGCTCAACCAGACCAACTTCGCGAAGACCTACAACATCAAGCCGCCCGTGGATTTCAGCATTCGGGAAAAGAAGTAGAGGTTTAGGAGTTACTGAAGCCGTTCGGGTAGAGCGGGCCTTAAAGCCCGCGTGAAACGCCATCTAGAAAAACCTGAGTGCCGTAGGCACGACACAACTGCACTTCTTGTGCCGCCCCGTGGGGCTCAATCTTCCAAAATGAGCCATGTACGCAGGCCTAAAGGCCTGCTCTACCCGAGATGCCGCAAGTCTGAATTTGCTCTAGACTGACCTACTCGCCCTTCCACTGATACGCGTCCGGCTGCGGCAGGCCAACGTGCGCCAGAACGCGGTTCACGAATTCGCGCGCGATCTCGTCGGTGGAGACGGGACGGAAATAGAAGGCCGGAATCACCGGGAAGATGGTCGCGCCCGCTTCGGCGGCAAGCGTCATGTTACGCAGGTGGATCAGGTTGAAGGGAGTCTCGCGCACGCACAGGATGAGCGGGCGGCGCTCCTTCAAGCAGACGTCGGCGGCGCGCTCGATGAGCTGGATGGCCATGCCATTTGCGATTCGCGCCAGTGTCCCCACGCTGCACGGAAGCACGATCATGGCGTCCGTCTGGTGGGAACCGCTGGCAACATTGGCGCCGATGTCGGAGTTGTTCTGCTGACAGATTTTCTGCGCAGTTCGTCCGAACAGTTTCTGCACCAACTCGTTGCGGCCTGATATCTGCAGCTCTTCGGCCATCACCCGCAGGCCGCTGTCGGAAAGGATGAGGTTGACGGTGGCCACGCGTTCGTCGCGCTCCAGCGCGTCTAGCAGATGTTTGGCGAAGATGGAGCCGCTTGCGCCGGTGATGGCGACCGTCAGGGTTCGTGGTGCTGTATTGGCTGGTCCGAGCATTTAAGCTTCACATCGTACCACTCGGTGCTGGTGGCCTCGTTTCGGCAACAAGACGGGCCAGCGCGCTCGTCAGAACTTGCACTCGACTGGAAACTTGAAACTCGAACCTTGAAATCTTTGCCTGACAACTGACGACTGATCACTGACCACTGACGATGAATTCTGCAGCCATCAAGAAACTGTTCGACCAGGTGAAGCGCGGGAAAGCTCTCGCCTGACGAAGCCGTGCAGCGACTGAAGCATCTCCCGTTCGAGGACCTCGGCTTCGCCAATGTGGACCATCACCGCACCCTGCGCGTCGGCATGCCGGAGGTCATCTTCGGACCGGGAAAGAGTCCGCAGCAGTTCGCTGAGATCTTCTCGCGGCTCGCGCCCCACGGCCACAACGTATTGGCAACGCGAGTTTCAGCGGAGCAGTTTCGCGCGGTCAAACGCAAGTTTCGCAAAGCTGAGCTGCATGAGTTGGCGCGTGCCATCACGCTAACCCAGGACAAGACCATCTACGGCAAAGGGACGATCATCGTGGTCTCTGCCGGGACAAGCGACATTGCGGTTGCGGAAGAAGCTGTTGTCACCGCCCAGATCATGGGCAATGAAGTGCAGCATGTGTACGACGTCGGCGTTGCCGGCATCCATCGTCTGCTGGCGCGCCGTGAGGCCTTGACCCAGGCCCGCGTGGTGATCGTCTGCGCCGGTATGGAAGGCGCGCTGCCCAGCGTCGTGGGAGGACTGGTTGGCGTTCCGGTCATCGCTGTGCCCACCAGCGTGGGTTATGGCGCTTCCTATCACGGGATCGCCGCACTGCTGGGAATGCTGAATTCCTGCGCCTCGAATGTCAGCGTGGTCAACATCGACAACGGCTTCGGCGCGGGATACGTCGCGTCGGTCATCAATCGGCTGCCGTAGCGTCCATTGACGATGGATGGTTACACGTCTTGATCGATGCTAAGGATTGACAATGTCTGTCATCGGCGATATTGTTTGCCGAGAGGTTGCCATGAACGTTTCGCTCACCCCTGACTCGAGCGGTTTGTGCAATCGAAGGTCGAGAATGGCCGATACAACTCGGCCAGCGAAGTCGTTCGAGAGGCGTTGCGGCTCTTGGAGGAGCATGAGAAGGCGCGCATCACTCAGTTGGAAGAATTTAATAAGGAACTGGGTCGGCGCCTGGCTTCCGTAAACCGGGGTGAGATTGTTGACCCAGCCGAAACGCGTGCTCGCCTGCACCGGAGGTCGCGAGACCGCCGGCAGCGGCCGCATGAGCGGTTTATGTTCTCAGCCGTGAGGCAGACCACGATCTCGACGATCTTTGGAACTACGTCGCAGATGACAGCGTAGATGCGGCAGATCGCCTGACCGCGAAACTTTTGGATGCCTGTCGAAGCCCTTGCGCGGCATCCCGGTATGGGACATAGCCGGAAGCACCTTACCGACCATCACGTGCTCTTTTGGCCGGTGGGCAACTATTCTGGTTATCTATCAAGCTGCTCGCAATTCCATACAGATTGTTGCCATCGTTTACGGAGGCCGGGACGTGCCAACATTCCTGAGCCGGCGAGGCGTTTAATGCCGCTGCGGGATCGCCCGCCAGCAGCTACATTCTCTCCAAACACCCGCCCGAAGATCTTGTCCACGTTCCGCAGCGGCCTCCGCAGATCGAAGGCATGCTCCAGCGTCTCCCGCTTCACTTTTGAGGTGATCTCCGGATCGCTCATGATCAGCTCGCGGAAATTGAGATCTTCCTCCCATGCGCGCATCGCATTCGATTGCACCAGCCGATAGGCGTCCTCGCGCAGCACTCCCGCCTCGACCAGATCGAGGAGCAACTGCCCGCTGAAGACGAGTCCGCCGGTTGATTCCAGGTTCTTCAGCATCCGCTGGGGATATACCAGCAGTGTATCGATCAGGTTCGTCGTTTTGCCGAGCAGGTAATCGATGAGGATGGTCGAGTCCGGCAAGATGATGCGCTCGGCGGAGGAATGCGAGATATCGCGCTCGTGCCACAGCGCAACGTTCTCCAGCGCGGCCTGTGCGTTCGAGCGCACCACCCGCGCGAGTCCGCTGATCTGCTCGCACGTAACCGGGTTGCGCTTGTGCGGCATCGCTGACGAGCCCTTCTGCTTCTCGCTGAAATATTCTTCGGCCTCGCGAACTTCGGTGCGTTGCAGATGGCGAATCTCAGTGGCGATCTTGTCCAGCGTGGATGCGATAACCGCCAGGGTCGCAACGTAGAAGGCATGGCGATCGCGCTGAATCACCTGCGACGAAACGGCAGCGACGTTCAAGCCCAGCCGCTGGCAGATCTTCTCCTCGTACTCCGGTTCGAGGTGGGCCGCGTTGCCCACTGCTCCCGAGAGCTTGCCCACGCGCATCTGCTCAGCCGCCATCTCAAAGCGCTCAATGTCGCGCTGCACTTCCGAATACCAGTTGGCCAGCTTCAGGCCAAAGGTAATCGGCTCGGCGTGAATTCCGTGCGTTCGCCCGATCGCCGGCGTGTCCTTGAACTCCCAGGCGCGCCGCTTCAGCACCTCGCGCAGCTTCGTCAGGTCCTCCCGAATGATGGCTGACGCCTGCTTCACCAGCAGAGCTTGTGCGGTATCCACCACATCATTCGACGTGAGTCCATAGTGCAGCCAGCGCGATTCAGGCCCCACCTTTTCCGCCACTGCGGTGGTGAAGGCGATGACGTCGTGCTTCACTTCGGCTTCAATCTGGTTGATGCGGGCCACGTCGATGTCACCCTTTTCCCGGATCGCTTTCGCGGCGGACTGCGGAACGATACCGGCTTCGGCAAGTATTTCGGTGGCAGCAATCTCCACTTCCAGCCATGTCCGAAACTTGTTTTCATCACTCCAGATGCGCCCCATCTCAGGCCGTGTATAACGAGCAATCAAGCGAAACTCCTTTACGAGTCGCAGTGTTGTATCGGGAAGAAGCCTTTCATTGTAACTGTAGCAAGAGTGGCCCGAAGTTGCCCGTCAATCGGACAGTGCGTGAAGAGTGCTCAAGAACCTGGAAAGTGCTATATCCTTTTATGCATCACGCCCCTGTGCTCGGTCGTTCCCAGGAGGACGTCGGGATGCCCTCAATTCGCCGCATCGAAGACCGGCCGCGTCGTGCCCATCATGGAGGTCGCGGCGCGTGTTTCATGTGCCTGGTCGTGCTGGGATGCGCGCTTTCTTTGCCTGCGCAATTCGCCCCGCCTCCGCCGCAACTGGGGCCAACCAATGAGGCCCTCGGAGGGATTCAGAGGTGCGGGCAGCTCATCGCCAGGAATGCGCCTGATATTTCGTCCAAGCTCCTCGATTCACAAACCCAGTTGACGGTTGGCTTGCTCAAAGGAGGCTATGCGGACGCGGGGGGAGTCGGCGGGCCCGGGTACAACGGTGGCGGGTACGGCCGAGAGGGCGAGTGGTCAATAGCTCCGCCGCCGAAGGACTATGTCGAGGCCCTGACACATGAGGCCAGTTGGTGCCTTGAAGTAGCGCACATCTTGAACACAGATCCCGGCAAGAAGGAGGCAGCGCTGAAGGTGTTGACGAGCATCGCCAACGACCTCCACATCAAAGCGGCCGACTGCCGCAAGTGGGGAGCCGGGCGCCTGATTACCGTCATCGCGAATACCATCAAGAACGGTCAGCCGGATGCCGGATGGACGGTGATGTACAAGTGGGTGTCTGTCAGCGGACTCAATTCGGCGGAACTCTCCTTCCCGCAGATCAGTACCCCGACTTCCAAGGCGGTGCCCCCAGGAGTTTATTCGGTGTACGCCACCAAGCAGGTGGGCAGCACTTTGACAAAGACCGAACCCATCACAGTATCCGCGTTCCAGGATGCGAAGGTGAAATGCGAGATACCGGTGCCGTAGGCCTACGAGCCGACAGATCCGAGGTTGAACCCCAAGAGCCGGTGCGGTTAGCCGCGTTCGCCAAGTTCTTCAAGGCGTACATGGGAACGGCATCGCTGGTTACCGCGTCCCTGCCGATTCCGCTGGCCGCGTTCCACCTCATCCCCACCTACGCGGCGCAGGAAAAGTTTCTTTCGACCTACACGTCGCTATTCTGCTTTCTGTTGCTGGGCTACCTGTTCTACGTCCGGCACTCGCTCGGAAGATTGATGTTTTATACCAAGCCGGATGGACACGTACGGCTCCGCGCGTTCGTGTCATTTGTGCCCCTGCTGCTCATCCTGGCGTCCCTCAGCCTGGTGTTCCTCTACCATCACTACCTGATGGAATCGCTGACTGCCTTCTCGGAGCGAGGCGTCATGAACACTACCACGGACCTGCTGAAGGCGGCCGACTACCGCGAGATTCCCGACAGCCTGCAGTTGACCGTGTGCTATCTCGGCATGTTCCTCACGGCGGAGGCAGCCTTCATTCTGATGGCGCTGCGCGAATACCTGCAGGACGTCCTGCACATCCAGGACATCTCGCTCATCCGATTGCCCCGCACGCGGCGCGGTTAGTGACGATTCGATTACACCGGTTGCGTTCTCAGCAGACCGATGCCCAGGGTTACTCTGTCAAAGTTCCCGGTCACAGATGCGAGGAAATCCGGACACCTTGCACGCCCGTACTACAATCGGCGGCTGACTAGCCACCGGAGGGGCGAATGAATTCCCAATCACGTGAAGTCTTTCTTACCGGAGCGACGGGCTTTATGGGCAGCAGACTGGCGGCCGAGTTGGTGCGACGCGGACATCGGGTGCGCGCGCTGGCCCGGGCCGGCTCCGAATCGAAGCTTCCTGCCGGTTGCGAAGTAGTGCATGGCGATGCGTTGCGGGCTGAAACCTACGCCGCGCGAGTAGCGCCTGCCGATACGTTTGTGCACCTGATCGGGGTGGCGCATCCCAACCCGCGAAAGGCGGCGGAGTTCAAGGACATTGACCTAAAGTCATGCCAGGAGGCGGTGCGCGCGGCGACCAGTGCTGGTGTCCGGCACTTCGTTTATCTCAGCGTGGCGCGGCCGGCGCCAATCATGCAGGAATATCAGGCGGTGCGTGCTGAAGGCGAACGGCTCATCCGTGAGAGCGGTGTGACAGCGACGTTTGTCCGTCCGTGGTACGTCTTGGGACCGCGGCGCCGATGGCCGCTGCTGCTGGTTCCCATGTACGCGCTGGCGCGCCTGGTTCCGGCGACGCGCGACGGCGCCGAACGGCTCGGGCTGGTGACGGTGGAGCAGATGACGCAAACGCTGGCGTGGGCAGTGGAGAATCCGCCAGAAGAAATTCGCATTCTCGAGCCGCCACAGATTCGCAGAGGCTTTGCTGAACCGGAGATGATCAGACGCCAAATCGCTTCGGCCTGAACTGCTACCGCTTTGACCCCGGCTCCGCTGCGCGAATCTTGACCAGTGTGCCATCCGGCAGAGTCTTCCCCAGGAACTCGATGACCCCGTTTCGCACCACGCCATTGACCTCGGGAATGACGGAGGCTATTCCTCCGACATCGGTAGCGGTGATGGCGGGCGCCTTTTTCGCGATTCCGCGATCCATGGCGAGGTTGGCCAACCGGTCCGCTTCACGGTTCTTTTCGCGCAGCACATGCTTGATCTCGAAGTAGTCAAGCTGGTCGAGCATCTTCGCCGCCCGTCCGTGCAGGTCCTGCAACGTGGGATTGCTGACCTTGTACTCGCCCTTGATCTGCTTTACCAGCAGTTCGGAGTCGCTGATGACCTTCAGCGCTTTGAAACCGTGCCGCAGCGTATAGTTCAGTGCGGCCAGCAGTGCCGAATACTCGGCGTAGTTGTTGGTCTGATGGCCGAGAAACTCGCTTAGCTCGGCCACCGGACGGCCAATCTCGTCTTCAAACACAACACCGTAGCCCGCGGGACCAGGATTGCCGCGAGCGCCGCCGTCGATGTTAGCCACCAGGTAACCCTGTTCTACGTTGCTGATGGTGCCGCCGGGCATTTCTTGCGAACGAAACAGAGAAGTCTGAGGAAATGAGCGGTAAGGCATGCAGTCATTTACTCCCAACATTATTGATGCGATCAAGCGCGAATCGGTCACAAGATCGAATCAACGCCCCAGCTTCAACCTTACAGCCAACCGTTCAGGAAGATTGGCAGCCATGATTCGTTGCTGCGTTGCGTCAACGTCGTAGGGAACGCGATAGAATGTCACCGCTCCCGGCGCATCTCCATCGCGCTCGTAGAGAGCGAATGCCGCTCGCCAGTCTCCATCCCGAGGCTGCCCCACCGAGCCGGGATTGATGAGATAGTGTTCACTCCGCACCAGCGGCATGGTGAACTCCACACCGTTTCCGCCGGTGGGAAAGATGGGCGCAAAGTTGCGCACCCGCCCGTTGTCGAAGGCGAATCCGCCTTGCAGATGCGTGTGGCCGAAGAAGATCTTTTCGGCGTGACCGGGCATGCGAAGGTTCGCCGCCGCAGTGGATGGGTTCAGTACGTACTCGTCTTCATCGCGCGGCGATCCGTGCACAAATTCGACTCCTGGCAGCTCTTCGCCACGCAGTGGTCCCTGTGGCAGAGACCGTAGCCAGTCCAGATGTTCAGGCAGGAGCGTGGTCTGCGTCCATCGCGCCGACATCGCAGCCACCAGGTTGAACTCCGACAGGTCGATCAGTCCGGAGCAGGCGCGGTCGTGGTTGCCGCGCACGATCGACCCACCCATCGCGCGCACCCGCTCGCAAACCTCGTTGGGCGACGCGTTATAGCCGACCACATCCCCGAGATTAACCAGGAAGTCATGCGCGGGCGCCACCGCAAGACAGGCCTCCATGGCCTCGAGGTTGGCGTGAATGTCGCTGAGCAGCAGCACCCGCATCGTTCAGCGGACCTCCGGCGATACCACGGGACAGCGCGCCACATGGCCGGGCGCGACTTCCACCAGCGGCGGCAGCGCCGTGGCGCAGGTTGGAATCCGCAGCGAGCACCGCGGCTCGAAGGCACAACCGGGCGGTAGTGCGGTGATGGCAGGCACAGTTCCCTCGATGGTCTGCAGCGGTTGCTCGCGTTCGCTGCGCAGCGTCGGCACAGAGTGTAACAGCCCGCGCGTGTAAGGATGCGCAGGATGCGAGAAAACTTCTCTGGCCGTTCCCATTTCGACCAGGCTGCCGGCATACATCACGCCGATGCGGTGCGACACCTGCGAGACCACCGCGAGGTCGTGGGAGATAAATAGCATCGCCAGCGAGAACTTCTCGCGCAGCTCGCTCAGCAGGTCCAGCACTTGCGCCTGGATGGTGACATCGAGTGCCGTCGTCGGCTCGTCGGCAATCAGCAATGACGGCCGGTTTACCACAGCCATGGCAATCATCACCCGCTGACGTTGCCCCCCGGAAAGCTGGTGCGGATAATCGCGCGCCCGCCGCTCGGGCTCGGCAATGGCGACGGTGCGCAAAGCCTCGACCGCCAAGCGCCAGGCATCGGCCTTGCTGGTGGAAGAGCGGGCCTTTAGGCCCGCGTCAAAGTGTTCCAAATCTCTTTGGGCTTCAGCCCCGGAAACACCAACGCCCGCATGGGCTAATACCGCCTCGGCTATCTGGTCTCCCACCCGCATCACCGGATTGAGCGCGGTCATCGGCTCCTGAAAGATCATGCTGATGCCGGCGCCGCGAATGTGCCGCATCTGTAGCTCAGGCATGGCGAGCAGTTCTTCGCCACGAAACCTGATCTCGCCTAGAATCCGAGCCTGTGGAGGCAGCAATCGCAAAATCGCCAGCGCACTGACCGACTTCCCCGACCCCGACTCGCCCACCAGCCCCAGCACCTCGCCAGGCGCAATTTGGAAGCTCACATCGCGAACGGCGGTGACGTTTCCATGGGCCGTGGCAAATTCGACGGTGAGACTTCGAACGTCCAGCAGCGAAAGCACCTGCTCATCGTAGCCGGAACAGCGGCAAGTGGCTACTGCAGGCTCAACTCATGAGGATGCGGATGGAGGGGATAACAGCTACAACCATCTCACTTAAACAAACGCAGAAAGGCAAAAAAGCGTTACAGGATTTTTGGTAAAGATTTGTTAAGGGTTCCCGAATTGGAACTTCGTGATGCCGTGGGCGATGGAAGGTCGAAGGAAAAACCGGCGGATGGACGAAACTCTCACCCAACCAAAGAAAGCTTGGCTCGGGCACTGGCCCGTCATCAGGGTAAAATTTGAAGGCTACCAGAACGTTACGCGCCGCTGGAGATAACAGTGTCCCATCTATGGCGAGTATTCGTCATCCTGATGTTCATCCCCCCGCTCTTTTCAGGTGCACAAGAAGCACACGAGCACAGCGCTCCTGAGAAGCTGGGAGACGTATCGTTTCCGATTTCCTGCCGACCGGCGGTCCAGCAGCAGTTCAACCGAGGCGTCGCGCTGCTTCACTCGTTCGCCTACACTGCGGCTGAAAGTGCATTTCAGCAGGTGGCAGACCAGGATCCAAAGTGTGCGATGGCACCTTGGGGCATTGCCATGACCCACTTTCACCAGCTTTGGGACCCACCCATTGCGCCCGCGGCAATTTCGCTTGCCCAACAAGAGATCCAACGGGCGCAACAGCTCGGCAGCAGTTCCGAACGCGAGCGCCAATTCATCAAGGCACTGGCCTTGATCTATGAGGACGCTGCCACGGTCCCTTACACCACCCGGGCGTTGAACTACGAGCGGGCGATGAGCACTCTAGCGGCGACGAACCGAAAGGACACCGAAGCACAGGTATTCTACGCACTGGCACTCTTGGCCAACGCATCTCCCAAGGACCAAACGCATGCCAGGCAGAAACAGGCAGCCGATTTGCTTGAGCCGCTTGATCGCGCTTACCCGCAGCATCCCGGAATCCCACACTACCTCATCCACGCCTACGATAATGCGGAACTAGCGCCTAGAGGCCTGCCGGCGGCAAGAGCCTACGCCAAAATCGCGCCTTCAGCGCCGCATGCCTTGCACATGCCGTCGCATATCTTCACGCGACTCGGCTTGTGGCAAGACTCCATTGACAGCAACCTGGCGGCGAGGGATGCGGCACACCAGCAGGGCGACTCTGGGGAAGAGCTGCACGCCATGGATTACCTGGTCTATGCCTACTTGCAGAGCGGGCGCGATACAGCGGCGTTTGAGGTCGTCCAGCAACTTAAGAACATGCAGGAGCTGAACGCAGGGAACTTCAAGATCGGATACGCCTCTACCGCGATGCCGGTCCGCTACGCAGTTGAGCGGGGCCAATGGGCTGAGGCGGCCAGCATCGTTCCTCCGACGGCGGCCCCGCCGCACGTAGTCGCAATTGCAGTCTGGGCCCGTGGGGTTGGACTCGCCCGCAGTGGACACGCCGCCGAGGCGCGCACGGAAATTGATAAGTTAGGGCAGATCGAACAGCAACTGCGGACGTCAGGCAACGACTATTGGGCCACTCAGGTGGCGATTCTAAAGCGCGAAGTCATGGCGTGGTCAGCTCAGGCGGACAAGAAACCGGATGAAGCCGTCGTTTTGATGCGCAAGGCAGCCGATCAGGAGGATGCGATCGAGAAGCTTCCGGTGACCCCGGGACCGATTGTTCCCGCCCGTGAACAACTTGGAGACCTGCTTCTGGAACAGAACCATCCGGCACTGGCATTGAAAGAATTTCAGACGGCGCTGGTTAACGCACCTGGGCGGCGCGGGGCGCTGCTGGGGGCCGTGCAGTCCGCCGAACTCTCCCGCCAGAAACAACCGTCGTCATAGCGAATGACAAGTCTTAAGGATCCTACTGCCGGGAGCCCCACATAAGCTTCTCTGCGTGGATGGTTAACATCCCTCTTAAGAGGCCGCTGTCGCCGCGCCGTTCCTGTTCATTCACGGACACTTTCCGGTGAAACCGGACGCGCGATTCGTTTCCCATATACCTGCAAGCCCCCCAAACCGCTTTGTTGTCACAGGGTTGCGTGCATGACGGTTTAGTTCCCGAATTGCACTGCTATCCACGGAGCGATATCGTCACCCCGAGGCCGACCATGACCACCCTACTGCAGGACCTGCGATTCGCTTTTCGCCAGATGTGCCGCTCTCCCGGGTTCGCGGCCACCGCAGTCTTCACCCTGGCGCTCGGGATCGCCGCCAATGTCATCGTCTTCGGCGTGCTGCAGGCAGTACTGCGGCCGATTGATGTACCTCATGCAGAACAAGTGATGACGCTCGCGCACACCCATCAGAACTATCCGATTTTTTCCTATCCGGAAGTGCGCGATGTCCGCGATGGAAATTCGGTGTTCTCTGCGGTTGCCGCAGTTGACATCACGAACTTTGGCCTGGAAGCCAACGGTGTCACGCGGCCTGTCTGGGGATACGAGGTAAGCGGACAATACTTCGAGGTCGTCGGCATCAAGCCGTTCCTCGGGCGTCTACTGCAGCGCGCCGATGACGACCATCCCGGAGCCTCACAGGCTGCGGTGCTTACCTGGCCCGCCTGGAAGAGTGATTTTGGCGCAGATCCCAACATCGTGGGAAAGACCATCCGACTTAACAAGCATCCCTACACCATCGTCGGCGTTACCCCGGAAGGCTTCTACGGGACCGAGAAATTTGGCTACCCTGACATTTTCACTCCCATGGCGAATGAAGAATCGCTGGGCGGGGTCAACTGGCTGGAGTCGCGGAGCATTCCGCAGGTTTACTCGATCGTGCGCATCAAGGACGGGGTCACCATGCCCCAGGTGCAGGCTGAACTGAATACGATTGCTGCCCGCATTGCCCAGCAGTATCCGAAGGAAGAAGAGAAGCTGACATTGAAGCTGACCCGTCCCGGCCTGATGGGCGACTTCTTCGGCGCGCCAGCGCGCGCTTTTCTGGCTGGGGTGCTTGGTCTGGCCGGTATTGTGCTGCTTGCCGCCTGCGCCAACCTCGGCAGCCTGTTCGCAGCGCGCACCGCGGACCGAACTCGCGAGATTGCCATCCGCATGGCCATTGGATCGAGCCGCTGGCGCATCGTCCGCCAGATCCTTGTCGAGGCCATTGTGATTTCGATCTTCGGGGGCGCACTCGCCTGCGGTTTAGGCTGGATGGCCCTCACCGGCCTGGCTAACTGGCACCCACCCACCGAATACCCGTTGGGGTTCCATATCGTAATGCCGCAGCCATCATTGATCCTGATGGCGTTGCTGGTCTCGGTGCTTGCCGGCGTAGTGTTTGGCGTGATGCCACTGCGGCAGATATTCAAGACCGATCCAAACGATGCGATTAAGAGCGGCGGAATCCAGCCCTCCGCAGGACGCCGCTGGGCGCTTCGCGATGTCCTGCTGGCGGCGCAGATCGCGCTTTGCTGTGTCACCATCACGGCTGCCTTTGTCTCGCTGCGCGGCCTGGGCAAAGCATTGACCATGAACGTGGGTATTAATCCGAAGCATGCTGTGCTGACGAAATTCGAGCTCAACCAGGCTGGCTACTCGAACGAGACCGCCGATCATTTCCAGCGCCATCTGCTGGAAAGGGTCTCGAAGCTCCCGGGAGTGACAGCAGCAGGCTACGGGACTACCACGCCTCTCTCCATGGATACGGACGGTTCGGATGTCTTCTCTCAACAAACCACCGACTTCAGGCCCTCAAACAGAGCGTTTGATACCTACGACTACTACATCTCACCCGGATACTTTACCGCCGCTGAAACACCACTGCTCGCGGGACGCGATGTGAGCTTCACCGACACTGAGGAGACACCGGCTGTTGTGGTGGTGAACCAGCAGTTCGCCCGGCTCCTCTTCCACTCCGACAACGCCGTCGGCCGCTATTTCAAGAACAGCTCCGGCCAGCCCATCCAGATCGTGGGCATTGTGGCAGATGGAAAGTACTTTTCACTTACTGAAGCTCAAGAAGCGGCAGCGTTCTTTCCGATCTCGCAGAAAAAAACTACTCATACATCCTTCATCGTTCGGGTACGGCCAGATTCCTCCGACATGGTCACCAACGAGATGGCAGCTACCGTTCGCAAAGTGATACGTGATCTTGACCCCGCCGTTCCCGTCCGGGAATCCAGCGCCTGGAGCAACCAGCTTGGAATGACGTTTTTTGTCTCCCGGGTGGCTACCGTTGCTCTCGGCCTCTTTGGCGCTTTTGCACTCCTGCTCTCGATTACCGGGACCTTCGGTCTGGCGTCGTACACCGTCAGCAAGCGGCTGCGCGAACTCAGCATCCGCGTCGCCCTCGGTGCGCGGGCGAAACAGGTCCTCTCGGCCGCGCTCGGTCGTATGCTGATCCTGCTGGCCAGCGGATCAGTCCTTGGGATGCTGCTTGGTCTCGCCGCGAGCCGGGTGCTTTCGGCCATCGTCTACCAGGCCACGGCGCAGGATCCCATTGTGCTCGCCGCGGTTGCGTTCACTTTGCTGCTCACCGGATTGCTCGCCGTAGCTGGCCCAGTGCGACGCGCCCTGCACATCGATCCGGCAAACGTCCTCCGCGAACAATAATATTGACGCCAGGACCTCAGCATTATCGAAGTTTCAACCCGTGCTTACGGCGCAAAGAAGCTGGAGATGTCCAGGATCAGTTGCGTGAAGCCCGAGGCGTAGGCGTCAACCTTGCCGTTGTTGGTCGGCACGATCGCCATGTTCGAGGCGATGGCCCCATCAACCGCGTTCAGCGTCGAAACCAAAGGCCGCATACCGCCGTCCGGCCACATGGTCAGGTATCCAAACGGAGCTGAAGGGATCACCGTCGCGTTGAGAACATAGGCCTGTGCCAGGTTCCATGTCGGGCACATGCTGTCCACCACGTCCACCACCATCGTTCCTATGAACTCGCCGTTGTCCCCGCCGTTGTGCTTACGGGTGTCCAGCACGCGGCAGGGCACCGCCGGATACATTGACAGCCCGCCGCTGCCCGGCGCAGCAAAATAGCCGTTGATGTCGATCACCAGGTCCGAATCGTTGCTGGCCAACACCTCGATGTCGCCTCCCGTCCCCGCCGGGACGATTGCCGCATTGGCGGCAATAGTGGAGGTCGGCCCGTTCAGCGTAGGGAGTCCGGGCTGCGGTTGACCTGCCGGCCACACCGTCAGATAGTCGAGCGGCACATGCGGCACAGCGGTGAAGTTGAGGGAGTAGGCTAGCGCGCTGCTGGGAATGGCGCAGTTGCTCTTCAGGATGGGAAAATTGCGTGGCACGCCGCCGCTCAGAGAGGGCGCTCCCAGTCCCTGATCGTTGGGGTCGCGGGTGTCGGCCACGCGACACGGCGCCAGCGGGTAGAACGCCAGCGTGGAATCACTCGCCAGCGTAAAGTAGCCGTTGATGTCGAGCACCACATTGGTCGTGCTGTTAACGAATACGCTGACTGCACCCGAGGTTCCGGCTTGCACAATTGCCGCGTTTGCCTTGATGCGGCCGTCCCATGAGTTCATGGTGGAAGCCAGCGGCGTTAGGTCGCCTGTCGGAAAGAGAGTCAGGTATCCCACCCACTCATTTTGTATTGGCACCAGAGTGACGTTCAACGAATAGGCAAGGGCAATTGATGGAACGTTGCAGCTCTGATTGTCGGGGATGGTAAAGCTGCGCGAGGTATGGCTTTGAATGGGCGGTCCGCCGAACTCGCCATTCGGATTGCGCGTGTCTACCAAGCGGCAAGGAGTGACGGGCACGAATTGCAGCGCCGTGTCACCGGCAATGATAGAAACAACGTCCGCATCATTAGTAACATATATCCTGTCGGTGGTCGCGTTGACCGCGACGGATTCGGCACCATCCCCAACCACGGCCACGGGAACTGTGTTGTTGGTGACCCCGTCGATTACGGTCACCGTCCCACTGCGGATGTCGCAAGAGGTGCAAGTGTTTGCTACATAAATCTTGTTGGTCACGGAGTCGACCGCCACGCCAAACGGATAGAATCCCACATTAACGCTTGTAGTGTTGTTGGTGGCGCCGTCGATGACAGTTAGTGTGCCGACACCGGAGCATTGGGGATCGTTGCCGCAGAGGTTAGTCACGTAGATCTTGTTGATCACCGCATCGACAGCAACCCAATAGGGCTCTTGCCCGACGCTGACGGTTGTGGTGCTATTGGTGGCGCCGTCGATGACTGTTACTGTCCCGCTGCCGCAGTAACCGTTGCCGTTGCCACAATGATTCACCACGTAGATCTTATTGGTCGCCTCGTCCGCAGCGACCGAATAAGGATTGACCCCGACGCTGACCGTTATGGTGCTGTTAGTGGCCCCGTCGATGACCGTAACCGTTCCCGGGTTGGGGCACGGGCTGCTGTTAATGCACCCAACATTTCCCACGTAGATCTTGTTGGTCATCTTGTCCACAGCGATCGCATTTGGACTGACCCCGACGCTGACGGTTACGGTGTTATTGGTGGCCCCGTCAATGACCGTCACCGTCCCCGCACTGTTGCACGTGAGATCGTTGCCGCATTGGTTTGCCACGTAGATCTTGTTGGTCACCGGATTCACTGCGACGCCAAACGGACGAACCCCCACGTTGACGGTAGTGGTGTTGTTGCCGACCCCGTCAATGACCGTCACCGTCCCCGCACTGTTGCAGGTGACATCGTTGCCGCAGAGGTTAGTCACGTAGATCTTGTTGGTTACCGAGTCCAAGTCAAGGTAATAAGGATAGACCCCAACGTTTACAGTCGCGGTACTATTGCTGGCCCCGTCGATTACCGTTACTGCCCCGAAGCTAGGCCCGAAGGCATTGTTAACGTAGATCTTGTTGGTCACCGGGTTGACTGCGATGCTCCCAGGGTTCTGCCCTACGGGCACCGTCGCGATCACGACCTGAGCGATGGCGGACGACAATGCTACCGCGAGACTGAACAGCAGGAAAACGAAGTGGAAACTGCGCGTGTTCTGCATGGCTTGCCTCCCGAGAAATCGTCACTACATCCCGGTCCGGCTGGTTTCAACTTGGCGAGCGATTTGCGTGGTGGCAATTACCTTAGCAATCGGCGTTGCACATGGAGCTGCGCGCGTCGAAGGTCAGCACGCTCTGGTTTCAACTTTGCGAGCGATTTACGTGGTGGCAATCACATTAGCAACCGGCGTTGCACATGGAGTTGCGCGCGTCGAAGGTCAGCACGCTGCCCTGGCCGGATGAGCGCCGGACGATTGTCCTGACTCATTGATAACCTCGCCGCGTGGGCTGCGACAAGTACACAAGTCACATTGGCAGGTGATGTGGCCGTACGCGGACGCCTGCCCCCGGTTCCGCACGTCCCGCTCAACCCCTAGCACAGCGCGATCACGGTTGAAGTCCACACTATTACTATTTGGTCGCTAGAGAGGACAGTTTTTGGACGGCTCTACCTCACATCTTCCGAGGCCGTTTGACCTTCGTCGCCCAAACACGCTACACTTCTATGGTTTGCCTGTACTAGCAGGTCCCGTCAGGGACATCCCGCAGCCGGGCCACGCGGTCCCGCGAAGGTTTCCTTCCACGCTCGGGTAAGTGCAAGCGCACAAAGAGTTTAGACAAGCCGCGCGGGGGTACGCGCGGGCAAGGTGAAGCAGCGCAAGCTCGCCGAGCCGAAGCAAGTTCATTGGAGGTATTGCCATGTACGCGGTGATCCGCGCCGGGGGAAAGCAGTATCGCGTCGCGCCCGGAGACGTAATTGAGATCGAGAAGGTGCCGCAGGCCGGCGGCGAAAACGTACAGTTCGACGAAGTGCTGGCGGTCAGCGCCTCCGAGGGCGAGATTGGCAAGCCGTCGAAGGCGTTTGTCACCGGAGAGGTCGTCAAGCAGGACCGCGCCGGCAAGATACTGGTCTTCCACTACAAGCGCAAGAAGCAATACAAGAAGCTGAACGGACATCGCCAGCCCTTCACCGCCGTGAAGATCACCGGCATCAATGTGGACGGCAAGGACCTCACGGCGTAGCTCGGGTAGTGCGGCCCTTTAGGGCCGCGTACTGGGTGCAATTTTCTTTGAGAGGGGCTTTAGCCCCGAGGAATTCTTATGGCACACAAGAAGGGTTTAGGCAGCTCCCGGAACGGCCGCGATTCGAATGCTCAGCGGCTGGGCGTTAAGTCGTTTGGAGGCCAGTTGGTTTCGGGCGGCTCCATCATCGTGCGGCAGCGCGGCACGCGCATCAAGCCGGGCACCAACGTTGGCCGCGGCAAGGACGATACCTTGTTCGCCAAGATCACCGGCATCGTCGTGTTCAAGGACCGCGGGCAGATGGGCAAGTTTGTTTCGGTGACGCCGCAGGAAAGCAACTAGCGGCTAGCAATTAGCAACTAGTTTTGAGAATGTTTCGGGGAAGGCGAACGCTTCTCGCGACTCGCTAACCAGGTGTTCGGTCAAGGCCTCGTTGCGGGGCCTTTTTCGTTGAAGAGAAACACAACGGCTTTGGTTTTGACTACCCACTGACCCCTATCCGCTATCCACTGTTTTTCCCATGTTCATCGACGAAGCAAAAATTCGGGTCAAGGCGGGCGATGGCGGCAACGGCTGCATGGCCTTCCGGCGGGAGAAGTTTGTACCGCGCGGCGGACCTTCGGGCGGCGACGGCGGGCGCGGCGGCGACGTCATCATGGAATCCAGCGAGCGCCACAACACGCTGGTGCACTTCCGCTTCAATCCCGAATACAAAGGCGAGCGCGGACGCCACGGCGAAGGCTCGAACAAGACCGGCCGCGAGGGCGACAACGTCGTCCTGAAGGTGCCCGTCGGCACCATCGTTTACGACGAGATCACCGGCGAGCTGGTGCATGACTTCTCGCATCCCGATGAGCGCATCGTGGTGGCGCAGGGCGGGCGCGGCGGTCGCGGCAATGCCCGCTTCGCAACCTCAACCCATCAGGCGCCGCGCGAGCACGAAGAGGGACATCCGGGCGAGGAGCGCGCGCTGCGTCTGGAGCTCAAGCTGCTAGCCGACGTCGGGCTGGTCGGCTATCCGAACGCCGGCAAGAGCACGCTGATCTCGCGCATCTCGGCGGCGCGTCCCAAGATCGCTGACTATCCTTTCACCACTCTGCAACCAAATCTTGGAGTGGTGGTTGCCGGAGAGCCGCCGGACGAGCTCAGCTTCGTTGTGGCCGACATTCCAGGGCTCATCGAGGGCGCCAGCCAGGGCGCGGGACTGGGCACACAGTTTCTGCGGCACATCGAGCGCACACGGCTGCTGGCGCACCTGGTGGATGTGTCGGATGCGAGCGGCCGCCCGGATCCCGCGCAGGACTACGAAATCATCACCCGTGAGCTGGCAAACTTCGGCGGAGGACTGGACTCAAAGCCGACCATCGTCGTCGCGTCAAAGATGGATGCGGTCAACAAAGATAAGCTCGCCAAACTCAAGCGTTATTGCAAACGTAAGAAGCTGGAGCTGTTCCCCATCTCGGCCGTCACCGGCGAAGGCATCGAGGAATTGAAGTGGACGATGGCGCAGCGGGTGGAGAAGTTGCGGAAGAACGAAGAAAAAGCGCCCAGAAACTTAGATTAGAGAACTTATTTCTGATGTTGCAGCAAATATCCCCTGATCCTTTCAATTCCCTTAACAACTTCTACGGAAGGCGTTGGCCGCAGCCGACGAACGTAAAGCTCGATGACCTTTGTCGGGACCGGTAGGGCGGTTGTTACGACGATAGCTAGATCATTGCCTTGAGGGTTGTCGCGTTTCATCGAAGCCCCGGCCGGCAGAGTAATCTTTGCCCTGAACGCAAGGCTAGCCATCCGCTTTTCATCCGCGCCATGCTGAAACGTGTCCTCAAGTCGCGCGGAGTACCACACCTTATGATCAGAACCGGGATTCATCTTGCCCTCGTTGATGATCATTAATATCTTATCGCCGCTGGCACCGTGGTAAACATCATAGTCGCTGATCATTTGGCCGAATTTTGACATGGACGGCACGCCCAGTCAAGTTAGCTCTTTTAACATCCCCGGCGTTGTTCGAAGTTAAGTTTACTAGCCGTTCGGCTTGACCACCTTGGTATGTCCCGTGGTCTTCAACTTGAAGACATCGCCCGGGATTTTCTGATTCAGTTGGATGTTTGTGTACTTGGCGAGCCGGTAATCCCCTGAGGGCTCCTGGAATTTCTGCTGCACGCTGACGCCACGCGCCGGGTCGATCCATAGTGTGATCGTCTGGAACATACCTTTCACCTTTTGTGACTTGGGCGTCAGTTCCAGCTTAGCGGCGTTGATTCCCTGCACTTGCTCCATGCCGACGTAATTCACGTCAAACGATTTCGCGAGATCGTGGCCGCGCCCGCCGAACCCCAGCACCAGGTAACTTTCGAAGTCAGCCTTGTTCTTCCCCGGGTTGTACTGAGTGACCTGTTCGATGGAGGGTTGGTACACGCTCACCAGGTCGCCGGTAAACAAAACATACTTCTTCACCGGAGAGGTAATGTCGGCGGCCATCTGCACGTCATTGCCCTGGCGGCGGAAGTACATGGTGCCCTTCTGGTAGTCGTGATCGTCAACCACCTTCTGGTACTGGTCCCACACGAAGTCGCACTGGGCGCTGCGGAAGCTGGCGGCAGCCTTGTCCATCGAGTCGAGCACAGATTCCAGGTTCTGCGCTCGAGCCATCGTCGCGCCAACGATGCAGAGTACGGCGCTAGTGAGCGTACTTTTGAGGATCGATCTCATGGTTAGCATTCAGCAACAACGAAGCCGAATCGAGGCCTCAGCGATGTCCCCAAACTTTGTAGGCGATGACGTTGTGCTTGCTGTCCCGCACGGCCTCGTAGCGGTCGATCGTGATCTCGCCCGCGACTGGTTCGATAATGCGCATCAGCGATTCCCGAATCTCGGTGTCGTTGCCGGCCTTCACCGCCGACGCATCCACCTTGTAGAGGAAGCCGTCGTCCTCTTGTTGCACCACAACCTCAGTTTGACGCGGCGGGCGCTCCTGGGGTTTGTCGCGGAAGTTTATCCACAGCGGCCCCAGGAAAATGAACGCGAGAATCAGCGTGACCATCACATCGTAACGGACGCTGCCCCGCGGCGACGTCCACCAGATGTAGCTCTTTATGGTTTGGGAGACTTTGCCCATCGCTGTACTTAAGTGTAGAGAGCAGCGAAGTGCAACGCAAACAGAACGCTATTCGCTCTTCGCCTTTCGCTATTCGCCAGAACAGTCCAGGTGAGTTGCGGGCCGATGACGGTGATTTGGGAACGCCTCGCTCACCGCCTTCGCGAAGAGCGATTAGCGAATAGCGAAAAGCGACTAGCGACCAAACCCTACGTCCTCAGTTCCACCACGGTCGCTCCGCCTCCACCTTCGTTCTGGGGAGGCTCACTCACACTGGCGACGTGGGGATGGCCCTGCAGAAACTGCCGCAGCGCCTTGCGCAGGATGCCCATGCCGCTCCCGTGAACCACCCGGACCCGCACGGCGCCGGCCAGAAATGCGCGATCGACGAACTTCTCGACTTCGCGAGTGGCTTCGTCCACCGTCTGGCCGATCACGTTGATTTCGGTAGGCACGCTGTCGTTTTCGCGGGAGAGTGACACGTTGATGCCACGCGCGCGGGCCGCCGTCACAGGATTATCACCCGCACGTGCCACCACTTCGGCAAAATCGTCACGCGCAACCTTCATCTTCATGGCGCCGACGGAGACCTCGAAGGTGTCATCATCGAAGTAACGCACGACCTTCCCATCGCGGCCCAGCGACTTCAGCCGCACGGTGTCGCCGACGGAAACATGCTTCACCACGTGCTGCTCAGCGTGGGGATCGCCGGCATCGGCGCCGGTGGTGTGCGCTACCACGGTCGAGTCGAATTGCTCGCGAAATTCGCGGCGCATCTTGGCGATGCGGCGCTCGGCATCCTTCGACAGCTTGAGCGCCTGCGCGCCGGTCCTGCACCGCGTTGACGGTTTCGCGCGAGCGATACTCGAAATCGCGCAGCACGCTCTCCAGCTTCTTTTCCAGCTCGCGCACCTTCTCGCGCTGCTCCTTGCGTCCCTCGATGGCAAGGTGGTTGCGCTCGCGCGTTATTTCTTCCTCGCGCGTGCGCAACGCGGCACGCTCGTTATCCACTTGACGAAGCTCCGTATGCAACCGGTCAAGAAAGCGCGAGACATCCTGCGCCTGCGAGCTCATGCGCTGGCGCGCCGCACTAACGATCTCCAGATTGAGGCCGAGCCTTTGCGCAATGTTGATTCCCGCCGACGCTCCGGGCACGCCCATGCGCAGCTCGAAGGTGGGAGCCAGGGTTTGCTCGTCGAAGCCGACGGCGGCATTGAGCACGCCGGAGGTGTTCGCTCCGTAAACCTTAAGCGCCGTGTGATGGGTGGACACGATACTTAAGCACGAGGAACGGCGGAAGTAATCGGCGATGGCAACCCCCAGCGCTGCGCCTTCTTCCGGATCGGTGGCCGAGCCCAGCTCGTCGAGCAGCACCAGCGAATGGGGCGTGGTGTGGCGCGAAATGAAGTCAACATTGGTGACGTGCGCCGAAAACGTCGAGAGGCTCTGCTCGATCGATTGGTAGTCGCCAATGTCGGCAAACACCGAGTCGAAGATCGGCATCTCCGCACGCTCGGCCGGGACCGGCATGCCCGACTGCGCCATCAGAGCCAGCAGTCCAACGGTCTTCAGGGCCACCGTTTTTCCGCCTGCGTTGGGACCGCTGATCACGAGCTGGCGATGCTGCTGATCCAGCTCCACCTCAGTGGCACCACGGTAATCGCCTCTCGACTTGAGCGTGCGTTCCAGCAACGGATGCCGTGCATTGCGCAATATCAGCGCGTCACACGCGGGCGTGTCCGATGCTCCATTCGACGGGTGATGTGGTGACAGCGGACACGCCAGGCTGTGATATCGCCGGTTCACCCTGTTCGGGCAGGAATTTCACCGCCACCGCGTCGTACTCTTCCGCAAAACGCGCCTTCGCGAACTGCAGCTCGAGTTCCGAGAGCACCTCGACGGCAATCTCCAGCGCGCCGGCTTGTTCGCCCAGGCGCGCCGTCATTTCCAGCAGAATGCGATGGACCTCAGCCTGCTCCTCGTCGAGCAGACGCACCAGTTCGTTGTTCTGCTCAATCGTCTCCAGCGGCTCGATGAACACCGTCTGCCCGCTCGACGAAGCCCCATGCGCGACGCCCTGCACGCGCCGGCGGTGTTCCATTTTCACCGGAATCACAAAGCGTTCGCCGCGAATCGTAACCAGCTCTTCCTGCACCGCACCGCCGTCGGAAAGCCGCCGCAGATAGGAGCGCAGCGATTCCTGTATGCTCCGCTTCTGCTTTTCGATCTCCCGGCGAACCCGCGCCAGCTCCGGAGAGGCGCGGTCGTCCAGCGTGCCATCGGGAAGGATCTTGTTGCGGAAGTAACGCAGCAGGGGCGTGAAGTCTTCCAATGTCTGCGAAAGTTCGTTTACGGCCTGCCACTTGTCTTGAATGGCAACCGGGGGATGCAATGCGATCTCCCGCCACTCGGCCGCGCGGTCGGCCACCAGCACGAGATCGCGAATCTCGACGATCTCCAGCGCCGCCCCCTGAATCCGCGATTTGTTGATCAACGACGCTGGGTCGAGCAGGCCGTGGAAATCGAAGTGGCCGCCCGCACGCAGGTATCCGCGCACTTCCTCAGCCAACTGCTGCTGGCGCTCGATCCAATAACGGTCGCGCGAGGGCGTGAGCTGCATCACGCGGGTATGTCCAAGCGGGGAACCCGTATAGAGCGCCAGCACCTGTCGCAACTCGTCGAATTCGAGCACGTGCTCGCTGGAGTGATGGATTGGGCTGGGAGGGGTCATCGGGCGATGATGAATATGGTACAGGAGCGATCAGCCGCCGGCACTTGAGCAGTAGGTGACTTGCAGTTTAGACTCAGAGCTGGGGATGGAGTTCGCCATTAACCGCCCACGGGCTGATGACTCCTACAATCTAGTGAGGAGAACTCCATCGTGGCCTACCTGTGGATAGCTCTGGGCGCAGTTGTCGGCGCCAGCGCCCGTTACTTCATCAGCGGATACATCGCTCGCACCTTTGCAACCGCCTTCCCCTACGGCACCCTGTTCATCAACATAACCGGCAGTCTGCTGCTGGGTTTCTTCCTCATCCTGGCGGGCGAGCGCATACTGCTCGATCCACGCTGGCGGTTTCTCATTGCCATCGGTTTCTGCGGATCGTACACGACGTTCTCCAGTTACGCCTTCGAAACCTTTGCCTACATGGAGCAGGGGCAGTGGCTTCTGGTGGCAGTAAACCTCGTCGCCAGTAACGCCCTTTGCCTGGCGGCCGTAATCGCCGGCGCCGCCATTGCCCGGGGGTTGTAAAATGACAACTCCGATGGCCGTACAAGTAACCATGTACCTTACCGAAGGCGATTCCTGGCATCACCGCCCCCTGCACGTCGAGGTGCTGAAGTACCTGCGGCAGGAAAATGTCGCCGGGGCGGCAGCCTTTCACTCCGTCGCTGGATTCCAAGGGCGAGCAAAGTTGAGCACCGCTCATCTGGTCGAGGCAGGCGGTGAACTGCCGGTGGTCGTCACGTTCGTGGACACCGATGAGCACGTCAGCCGGGTGCTTCCCAAATTGCGGGAAATGGCCGCCCATCGCCTGATCGTGCGCGAGAATGTTGTGATCGAGCAGGGCAGCCTCGACTAACCGCGGTGTTCACCAGAACTCATCTCACCCCGCCGACTTGAGAGCCAAGCTGGCAGCCACGATTCCATTGTGCCCCGGTCTTGGTTACGCACACTTCCACGCGTACTTCACCGCGATGTCAGGCTGGCGAACATGTTCACGCTCAATTCAACGGGGCAGCGGGCGCTCGGTCTATACTTTCTTTTCTACCATCGGAGAGGAACACCCATGAAGACATGTTTGATTGCCTTATCGTGCTGCCTCACATTGGCTTCGATGCTTGCCTACGCGCAAAGCGGCGACGAGGGATACCAGATGGCCAGAGTTGTGTCGTTCGAAAGAATGGCCGCTAACGCGCAGCATCCCGAAGATTCGGATCGTTACAAGATCTCCATGCGCCTGGATAATACGATCTACTCTTGCCACGCTAGCGCCCCGGCCGCCGTTTTCATTGACTGGAGTACCGGGAAAGAATTTCCTGCCAAACTGAACGGCAAAGTATTGCAGGTGAAAAATCCAGATGGTCAGGTGGTGGAACTGAACATTGTCGGCAAGAAAACACCAAAGTAGAAGCACATGATGCGCCACAATTCGGCTCCTGCCGACCCGGCTCGGGTCACGTCATCGCCGGTTCTCCGGATCCGCCGTCTCGTACTGAAACACCTCTTCCAGCGGGGCCCCGAACACCCTTGCGATGCGAAAGGCCACCTCCAAGCGACGGCGAATACTTGTCTTGTTCGATCGCGATGACGGTCTGCCGGGTGACCCCGATCTTCTCTGCCAGCTCCTGCTGGGTCATCTCGGAACGGTCGAAGCGCAACCTGCGAATGTTGTTGCGGATCCGTCCGCTGGTCATCGCAGACCCCGCCGGTAGTAAAACAACTGGGTGAGAAACTTCGTCAGGTCGGCCACAACCATGAAAAACAGCACGAGGTTGACCGTGATGAAACTCGTTACTGCGATCCGAGTGGGAGCGGCGTCGGACGACAGGTTGGCCATGACGACCCATGCAATCACCGTAAAGGCGCCGCCGGCCAAAAGGAAGTAAGCGTTCCGGTATGCTTTGCATTCGATCAGAATGTCGCGCTCGTCCTTGGGCTCCGACTTTCGACTCCAGGGCCAGCACGATGTGGTACACGATTTCGATCACCACGATGGCGATCACTGCTACCACAAGCCGGCCAACCATCCCAGCCGTCGAACTCGCGCCGGCCGAGGTCCCGCAAGACGGCTGCAAAGTAATATCCAAAGACCACCACGAAGGCGAGCAGTGATCCCAGTATGCTTTTCTCTTGGTAAGACAGATCCATAATCTTTTTCTCCTTGAAAAGTAATGTTTAGCAGACATAATGTAAGTTAAAATATACATAATGTCAAATATTATTTACATTTAGTGAGACCGACAGCTCTGGCCGGGTTCGTCTGGCGTCCGCCGAGTAAGATAAGTCTTTGATTTCAGAGAGGATGCATTGGCCGACACCATTCCAGTGATCACCGTCAATCACCGTGGCGCAGCGCGGTTGCGGGCCGGACATCTGTGGGTGTATCGCTCGGACCTGGTGCCGCTCGCGGAAGCTCCGGCCGGAGCGCTGGTTCAGGTGCGGGACCAGCGCGGGCGAAGCCTCGGTTCTGCGCTCTACAGCAGTGCGTCGCAGATCGCGATTCGTCTGCTGAGCAACCAGGAAATCGCCGAGGAACAGCTTCCATCGCTGCTGCGAGAGCGCATCGCCAATGCCGTCGAGTTTCGCCGTCGGGTCGCGCACGACACCGATTCCTATCGCGTCATCTTCAGCGAGGCCGACCTGCTCCCCGGACTGATCGTTGACAAGTACAACGATGTGCTCTCTATGCAGGCGTTGACGCAGGCCTTTGCTCGCGATGACCTTTGGCAGATCGTCGTCGAGGCAATGTCGGAACATTTTCCCGATTGCAGCCTGATCGAGCGGGTCGATCCGCATATTCGCGAGCTGGAGCAGTTGCCCGAACGCGAGTCACAATTGGTGCGCGGCGACCGCCCCAGCACTATCTTTACGATGAATAGTGTGCGTTTTCACTTCGATGGGCTCAGCGGACAGAAGACCGGCGGGTTCCTCGATCAGCGTGAGAACTACGCTGCTGCCGCCCGCTGGGCCCATGGCGAAGCGCTGGATTGCTTTACCTATCAGGGAGGGTTCGCGCTGCACCTGGCGCGCGTTTGCGAGAGTGTGACCGGTGTGGACTCGTCGCGCCCTGCGCTGGAGGTTGCCGAGCAGAATGAGCAACTCAATCGCGCCACGCATCGCTGCGGCGAGATCGAATGGATCGAGGCCAACGCCTTCGACCTGCTCAAGGACTACGCCACCGCCGGACGCCAGTACGACACCATCGTCCTCGACCCGCCCGCCTTCGCGAAAACCAAGCGCACCGTGGCGACCGCGCTGCGCGGCTACAAAGAGCTCAACCTGCGTGCCCTGAAGATGCTCCGGCCCGGCGGCGTCCTGGTCACTTGCTCCTGTTCGTTCCACGTCAGCGAGGCCGAATTCCTGGGGATGCTGGGCTCGGCCGCTGCCGATGCGGACCGCCGCGTCCGAATTCTAGAGAAGCTCGGCCAGTCTCAGGACCACCCGGTCCTGCTGAATGTGCCAGAAACGGCGTATCTGAAGTGCATCATTGTCAATGTAATACATTGAAAATAAATAATTTGTCTTACATGGCGTCCAGTCTTAACTTTGTTTGACAATAAGACGCTCATATTTTATGATTCTATTACGCTAATTTTAGCGTCTAATGAACGTGGGGTCACAAAGACCCAAGAAATGCTAGCTGGAGGATTTGAATTATGCCGATTTTGACCCGTTGGGACCCGATCCGCGAACTTTACTCCTTGCAGAACCGCATGAACCGTCTGTTTGAAGAGCAGTACGGTGGTAAGGGCGAAGACTCACTCACGACTGCTGGCGCGTTCGTACCGCCCGTGGACATTTACGAGGACGAGCACAGCATCCAGTTGAGGCTGGAAGTGCCCGGAATCGACGAGAAAGACCTTGACATCAAGGTGGAAAACAACACTTTGAGCGTTTCTGGCGAGCGCAAGTTCGAGAAGGAAGAGAAGGAAGAGAACTTCCGTCGCGTCGAGCGCCGCTATGGCAGCTTCGTTCGCTCGTTCACGTTGCCGAACACCGTGAACACCGAGGACATTAATGCCAGCTATGACAACGGCGTGTTGAACATCCGGCTGGCCAAGCGCGCCGAAGCCAAGCCAAAGCAGATCAAGGTCAGTGTAGGCAGCCACAAGAGCATCGAGGGCAAGAAGCCCGAGACTCAGACCCACACTGCCAGCAAAGGGCAGGTTGCCTAATCCAAGTTTCGCCCTTCGGTGAAGTTCCTGGAGGGAGACGAACTGGGGAGTTCAAGGGAGGCGTGAACTTTTGCCTCCCTTTTGTTTACCGACGGAACTCACCGGGGGCGAAAGCAAGTGGTTAGGGACTAAAGGTTAGTGGGCCCGCGAATACTGTCCGGCTTACGGCGAGGGGCAGCCCCACGCCGCCAAAACCAGGCGACTCCCCATGACAAGAGGAGTTTCAAAACGCTTCGCTGCCCCCTCGTAATCCCCCCAACAGCAACCCCGCGCCTGCCTTGACTGCCCGGAATAATTATGTCATTTTATGACATAATGGAGCGCGCGGGCTCCCGCCGGAGAAACGGATGCCGAGACGCGAGCCTGACTTTCATGAGAAGCATCACTTCGATGATGGAGCGACACTTGAGCTGACGATTTATGCCGTGCCCACTCCTGTTCCGGGCAGCAAGCATCGGCTCAAATATTCGTTGTTCTACGGCAAGGATGGAAAGCGTCTCATTGGCTACGACAACGAAAAACCGAAAGGGGACCATCGCCACTATGGGAGCCGCGAGATGCCCTACAAATTTTCAACGGTTGAGCGACTAATTTCGGATTTCCTGGCTGACGTAGCGACGATCAGGGAAGGAGGGGAACTTAGATGAAGGAAAAATTGGAAGTTCACGTAGGCGGCGCTCTCGAAGACACCGGTCGTCGCTTTATCGACGCCTGGCATCGTCTAGAGAATGGCAAGAGGGTTCGCGAGCGACATCTGTCTTTCGAAAGCCTCGAAGGCCTGTTGTCGCTCCTGACTCCCAAGAGATGGGAGCTTCTCAAATACGTTCACAGTCATCCGGTCCGGAGCATTCGAGCCCTTTCCGAACAACTCAAGCGCGACTACCGCCGGGTCCACGACGATGTCGATGCTTTGGCGACGGCGGGCCTGCTGGAACGGAATGGCCGAGTCGTGCGAGCCGATTATGATGGGATCAATTCCTCATTCCGGTTTGACCACTCGCAACAGTGATACGTGCCAACATGGCCGACCAACTACAACTCATTTTCGGGGACTCCGACGCGGCTGCGGAGTTTGAAAAGCGCCATCCGCTATGGCCCGACCGATTCATGAACCTAGTCCGCGCTATCGACATCGCATTCACCCGTGTCCAGACCATGTCAGAGCCAGCAGACAAGCTCGTTTACCTGTATGGGAGGATGTGCGCCGAGGATTTCATGGAAATTCTGCTGGTCTGCGGCAATGGGTACGGAGAGGCTGGATTAAAGTTGCTGCGAAGCATGTATGAGCATGCGGTCACGATCCGCTATCTACATGAGCACCCAGACGAAGTAGGCGTTTTTATGGATTTCCACCACGTGCAGCAACACAAGCTGATGAGGAATATTCTGGATACGTTCGGCAAGGATGTACTGCAATCCGAGGTAGTAGCCGACGTGGAACAGAAGTATGCGGACGTGAAAGAGGATTTCCTTATTACGGATTGTGAGACGTGCGGCACAAAGAGGCTTAACAACACATGGAGCAAACTGGACTTCGTTTCGATGGCAAAAAAGGCGGGAGCAATCGGTATGTTGATTGTGCCTGGCTACTTTATCCCCCTTCGTCACGCACACAGCACGTTCGGAGGGCTTAAGGATCGACTGGAGATTGTCGCGAACCGGATACAGTTCCAACACGAGTCGCGGCCGGCGGTGGCCGACCAAGCGCTTATGACCGCTCACAATTGCCTCCTGAATGTTCTGGAGATACAAAATGAGCGGTTCAAGATCGATGATTTGCAAGAGCAACTACAGACTTGTTTTAGAGACTTTGTTGAGATTTGGATGCCGGACTCCGCTCTCCTGAAAGATGCGGAATGAAGGCCTGGCGATGGGATGGAGCTGACAGAGATCTACACGAGTCTGCGGTTGAATTGATCGACAACTGACAACTGACAACTGGAGTTACCCA
>CAVXDA010000004.1:0-25897 GCA_963760415.1 uncultured Acidobacteriaceae bacterium
CGGCCTGTTCATTCCTTCACCCCAATCGTCGCTTTATCACAACCCGAATCCAACCGCCGGAAGACCACTGATCCCACCGGGCGTGTCGGCGTTTTAAGCGTGGAATTGGCCCGCGCAAAAAATTAGGAGGGAGCCCGAAGACTCCCTCCCGCGAATTGTCTTCTCAACACCGCTCTAGAAGAACAGATGCAAGCCGAACTGCAACTGACGCATCGACGTGCCGAACAGTATGTCTTGAATCTGCCCGCTACTGCCACCGCAAGCGTTCGGAAGGCGAGAGTGACGCCACGCAGTTTCCTCCGCCGCCCTGGTTGTTGGAGTAGCCCAAAGCAACATGGTTGAAGATGTTGTAGGCGTCCATGCGGAACTGGAACTTAAAGCGCTCCGTAAGCTGGAAGTTCTTCATGATGGCCGCCTGGGCGGTATAGTCACTCGGGCCGTACAGCGAGTCGAAGCCGGCATTGCCGATCGTCCCGGTGGCTGGATTGAGCCATACTCCACCCACAAGAACCGGGGTGAAGTACTGGACGTAGGGAGCACCACCGCCCGCCGGGTGGATGAGGCCGCCGGCGCCCACGTTGAAGCCGCCGACTCCCTTGGAAGGCCGGCAGACCCCGGAGGCATTGCCCGGGCAGCTGCTCAGACTAGGCGTAAACGGCAAGCCGCTGGCCCAGTTATTGGTGAAGCTGATTTGCCATCCGCCAATGACCTCATTCATGGCTCCGCTGACGCCGCTGGCATACTTCTGGCCTTTGCCGAATGGCAAGCTATACACTCCGCTGAACACCCAAACCAAGTTGCGGTTCTGGTCGTCGGGACCGTACGCAACGGACTGAACGTCCGCGAAGTAGTTGCTGTCGTAATGCAGCGCCCTTGACCAGGTGAAGTGAGTGATGAACTGCAAACCGTTCGAGAAGTTCTGGTTGAACTTGACCTGGAAGGCATTGTAACTGGAGTTGGCATTGTTGCCTAAGTAGTTGTTGACACCCGTAGTGCAGCAAACCAGCGTCTGACCGGTCGCCGGATCGATATATCCCGGATAAGTGAATTTGTCTTGCAGCGGGTAAGTACCGTTGGCGAATTGTTGATTGACGTTGTAGCTGGGACCATCACCCGCAAACCCGTGTCGGCCCAGGTTTCCAATGTAAGCCAGATCCAGGCTGGAGTTCTTGCCGAGTTGCTGCTGAATCGTGAGATTCCAGACTCCAATCGCCGGCAGGGTCTGGTTCAGGGGACGGATATAGGGATTGGCGTTGTTGGTGGGGCCCAGCAGCGGCAACTGACCGCTTGCGGGAATCGCCGGGAAAACCCCAGCGGGCGCACCGGTCGCCACGCCCGGCAGAGTACCAACATAACCACCAGGAGCAAGGTTGAATGCCGGGGCGTAGTTGTTGGAAGCGCCATTCGCATTGACTTGCTGCGACAGCAGCACGGGCAGGTTTTGGGCCACGCTATGACCGAAGTTCGACCCGAACACACCCATGTCGTAGCTGATGCCGAATCCCGCCCGGATCACGGTCTTGTCGTACAGCTGGTAGGCAACGCCGATGCGAGGCGCAAAGGCGTGCCAGTCGTTGCCGATGTTGCCGTTGAGGCCGTACGGTCCGTAGCCGGCGACCCGGCCGATGCCCTGCACAATATTGTAGAAGCCGCCGTTACCTTTGGCGTTAACCGATTCGGGGAAGTAAACCTCCCAACGCAGTCCATAACTCAACGTTAGTTTCGGGGTTACGCGCCAGGTGTCCTGCCCATAGTAGAACATGCGCCATTGCTGGTCGGTAGCATTCGTGGTGCTGCTGACGAACCGCGAGAAAGAGGTTACATCGCCGAACAGGAAGGTCGCCAGGTTCATTCCGCCTACGTTGCCGTTCCCGGTACCGGTTTGGGCGAATGTCAATTGGCCGGCACGGTTTTGGTCACTCGGTACTCGAAGGTTGGTGGCATAGCGGACGTCGCCGCCAAACTTGAAGGTGTGGTTACCGTGGATCTTGGTAAGGTTCGCAACCCACTGGTACTGGTTCTCTCTCTCCGTCAAAGGACAGTTGCAACGCTGCACACCCAGACCGTTACCAAAGTCAGAAACAGTCTGATTGCCTGTCCCGTTATTGCCACCCATGTTGAAGTACGACAACCCTGACGTCAACAAGGGTTGCGAGGGCAGGTTAAGCCCAGGAATACCGAACCCGGTCATCGGGGTCGCACCCTGGTCCCAGAACGCGGTTTGTGGATTGTACTTGAACCAGCCGAAGTGAACATCCATCAACAAGCTCGAGCTGAAGGTGTGCGTCCAACCCGAAGCCAGGCTGTAATTATGGACGTTCGAGCTCCCTGCCAGTCCAGGGCCAGGACCAAAGCCATTCCCCCCAAGGACCCCCAGCGAAGGAGTTCCCGACAGGGTGAAGTAGGCAAGACTAAAGCGTCCGTAAATCTGATTTTTTTCGTTCAAGTCGTAATCAATGCGGGTATCGAAGGCGTTCTGCTTGAAAGAACCCGCACCAGAAGCGACATAGTTGGCTTGGAGGCCGTCGTTGGTCGGCGCTGGAAAGTCCTTCAGAACTGCCACCGCGCTGGGGTTAAGATCGGCAACCGGGATCATGTTGCCGGGAACGGGCGTGGCGCCATTGAATGAGGCTGTGTTGTTGACATTGGGGTAGTAAACCTGGCCACCGCCGCTTACCTTCCCCAGATACTGGCTTAGATTGCAGAAGCCCGACGCAGCGGTGCAAGTCTGGACGACTTGTGTCGTCGGAACAGTAAGCACGTTGGTGACGCCGGTGGTTTCCTTCGTACCCTGATAATCGCCAAAGAAGAACAACTTGTTCTTGATGATCGGGCCGCCGATGGTACCTCCGTACTGGTTCCACTTGTCAGGCGGAATGAACTTGCCGGTAATGGAATTGGGGGCGTACTGAGTGAACGGATCGCGCGCCAGGTTGGCATCGGTACGGCGGAACCAGAAGCCGCTGCCGTGCAACTCGTTGGTGCCCGACTTGGTCTGCGCGGTTACAAGACCGGCGATTGCCTTGCCCTGCTCAGCGTCGTAAAACTGCGACCCGACGGTAGCCTGCGTGATCGCATCGAGATTGGGGTTGATGACGATAATACCCAAGATGGGATCCTGGTTGTCGGTTCCATCCAACTGGAAGCCGGTGCCGCTGAAGTGCTGGCCATTAACGAAAATCTGCAGACCGCCTTGCGGGTTCTCGGTCGCCGCGTGGTTCCAGCCGGCCAACTGCTGGGTGCCGGGCGACAGTAACTCAAACGCCGTGAAGTTGCGGTTAAAGACCGGCAGGTTCTCAACGTAGCGCTCGTTATAGCTGACGCCGACATCCGCGTTATCGGTCTGCAGCTGCGGAGCTTCGGCCGTAACTTCTGTGGTCTCCGATGCCGACCCGACTTGGACCTGGGCATCGACACGCTGCGTGGCATCCGCCACTACGGTAATGTTCGTTTGCTGGAAAGTCTTGAAGCCCGGCGCCTCAATCTTGACCGTGTAGGGGTCCGGAATCAAGTGCGTCACGGTGTAGTTACCCGAGTCGTTGGTGGTTGCGGTGTCGGACGTCCCTTTGGCCACGTCCGTGATCGTCACCTTTGCACCCGCCACCGCCGCACCCTGCGGATCTGTGACTGTTCCGTTAATGTTGCCGGTTGTCACCTGCCCGAAAGACAGGGCCGGTACCAGCGAGAAAACCAGGACCGCTATTGCAAACCCTACGTACCGCTTCGTCATTTCGTCCCCCACATACTGATCCGACTGCACTGGCCGGATCCCAGATTGGTCTGTGACCTTGCGTTAGTTGCGTTGTTTGGAGATTCGACGGAGTGAAGATCAAGCGAAAAAGAGGACCGCCAAAAAAAGGGACTCCCCGAGTTTGCGGCATCTGCGATTTTGTAGCAGACACTCATAGATAGAGGTTCTTTAAAAATCGTCCCTTGCGCCCAGTCACACCCGATGGTGACCATCGTCACAATTTGGTGTGACCAAAAAGTTATCCTGCCAGGTATCCCCTGTCAAGAGAATTTTTTACGAGAATGTCAATATGAAAAATGAATTAGCAGCCGATTTTTTTATACTATTTTTGGGAGAGGCTTTCGTCGGCGCTCCGAGTCTGTAGCATCACGCCAATACGAGGTAACAGCTTGAAATCTTTGGCATCCGCCTTTCTAGCCCACGAGCGGATTAACGACCTGGAAACTGCAACACCACCGCTTTCGTGGTGTATGCGTCTGATAGGCCAGCCGGGAACTCGATCTGGAGCGAGTCCTGCACAAGCCCCGCCCCGCGCACTGTCAAGCCAGTAAGGTCTCCGGCTAAGGGAACCCGGTACGTCGCTCCCCCCGCGCCCGCCACTTGCAGCTCGAGTCGGTCATGAGCAGCATTCCAGCTCTCGGAAATGAACTTGATGTTCGTGCTAACGGCGCCTGTTGCCGACGCGACATACGGATAAACAATCCCGAATTCGTCCTTCAGCCGGATGCGAACGACGGTGTGGTCGCCGTTAATGGGTACGAGCATCGAGATGTGTTGATCAACATCGTTGCCGGGTTCCAATGTCTCAAACTTGGCTGGTTTGCCGTCGATCTCGGCGCTCAGCACATGGGTTCGGAGGCTGAACGAAGGCAGGAATTCTAGCTGAACGGGCTCACCGCCGTGCCGCGTGACTTCCAGCGTTATCTCGCCGGCGCTGTGGTGATACGACAGCGTCAGCTTGGTCGGCGATCCCCCAGAGGTGGCGCCCATTGGGACACCCCGGATTGCAAAGTCCGCCCAGTTGGCAGGCACATGAGGCTCAAACCGAACGCGGGAATTCAGCGCGTCGACCGAGAGGCCCATCATTCCGCGCAACAAGGGGCTCACAATCATCGCGGACGACCAGATCTGGTGTGAGCTGCTCGTGGCTAGCGGCGTGTAATAGCGGCCAGAGAGCACTTCGGTAGCCCGTCCCGGTGAGCCATCGAAAACCAGTTGCGCGTTGGCTCGAAGATTCGCGTATGCCGGAAGGGTTCGATGGTAGCGATATTCAGCAACCGAGGCCCATCCGGTAAACAGCGGCCATACACTGCCAAAGTGATATCCCGTGGGGTCGTAGAGCGGATCGTCTTCCGGAATGATGCGCATCCCCCAGTCGGCTTGGTGCCGCGGTCCGGCGATTTCATTCAGAAACAGCTCACCGCGCTGCTGGTCGAGCAGCCCGAACCACATCGGCACCGTGCCCAGAACACTGGCTCGATCAACGCGCTTGCCCTCGACATCGAGCGCGTAGCCGTAGATGTTCTTATCCGGAGACCAGAATGAGCTTTCCAATCGGCCCTTCAGCGCAGGCAGTTCCTGCAACAGGGACTCGGCTTCTGGTCTCTGCAGCAACCGTGCGAGATCGGCCAGTGACTGCTGCGCCTGAATCGCAACCCCCGCCTCGTACAACTCCGCCGAAACGGGCAGCAGTGGCCCACCCTCTATCCATCCATGACCGATACCCTGGTTCTTGGCCAAACCATTCGCGCCATAGGTGGAGCGCAGCCATTGATAAGCGCGCCACAGGCTGTCCCACTTGGTGCGTGCAAAGGCCAGGTCCCCTGACGCGCGAACATAGTCAGCCGTCCCGATGATGTACAGCGGGGTCGCGTCGGCCGAAGCGAAGCCATAGGGGTACAACTTGAACCACTGGACCAGACTCACCGTCTGTGGCACCTCGTGAGGTATGCGTCCGTTTTCCGCCTGATACTTCGCCAGGAATTCCAGCGCCGTGCGCGTGGTTTGGAAATCACCCACGGAATCCAGAGCGAGAGCAGTCCACATCGAATCGCGCCCGAAGAACCAGCTGAATCCGGGCCGGTGATTGAAACCGGATACGTCGTAGCCGGCGATCAACCCCTCGCCCGCGAACGGTTCGTTCACCAGTCCCTGCACCTGGCTGATACGCGACCAGTCGTACGCCGTCTGCAAATCACTGTCGGGGAGAGAGAGTGAAACCGTAGTGTCAAGATAACGCCTGTAATATTGCCGTGCCTCCTGCTGGAGCTGTGGGTATTGGGACAACAACTTCTGGTAGAGGTCGTCGGCCTGCTTTCGCCCTTCGAACGAAGCGGCCATGACAAAGGAATAGGTCGCCGATCCTTTCACCGCTGGTCCAAATTGAAAACCGTTGACATTCGTGGACGAGTAGTTCGTGCCGTAGGACTGCCGGATATCGCTTGCCGTGGGTGATCCGGCGACCGCATAGAAACGATGCTCCTCCTCGCCGAAGCGAAAGACTCTAGCGGCGACATCCCACTCGCTGTAACCAGCCCCCAAGCCGGCAGGCCACATCCATGCGACGTCAGGTGTGAAGGTTGCCTCGGTCGCCACGGGTTCGGCGCTTTCCAGTTGCAGCACAACCACGGCACCGGTATCGTGCAGCGGCGTGAACCAGGTCTCGCACACCGAGAACGAGTCGTACGCGTAACGAATCGAGGTGGATTCCGGCCGCACGGTGATCGTGCGCGGCAAGGTGTCTGCGGGAATTGCATGATCTCCGATATGGAAGGTGAGGTGAAAATCGCGCAGCAGCTTAAGCGGATAGATCCAAGCCTCGAAGTTACCGTCTTCCCGCCCGAATAACGCCGAATGCGGTCCCACCGCATCGAGAAACTGCCAATTCTGCGCATTTCGCGACAGGACCAGCTCTCCCGTGCGAAGCTTGACAGTCAGTGAACTGCGCCTGCGCGAGCGCCGTCGTCGCAAGCCCAGCCACGCCAAGAATCGGAATCGCAAGTAGAAACAAGCGCGTGTGTCGTAGCGTCATTGAGCACCTTTCGAGTAACCGCCAGCTACGGCACGGGCGGCTTCAACCGGGGGTCGAGCTCCGAGGCTTTCTTGAACTCCTGCGCAGCTTCTTTGCTGTCCCCTTTTCGCAATAAGGCAATCGCCAGCTGCTGATGGGCCGGGGCATAGTCGGGAGCTAGTTGGACGGCGTTTCGAAATTGCGAGATTGCCCCATCAATATCTCCCGCGTTAAGCAAGTGATCACCGGAATTGGTGGCGAAGGTCGCAGCCTGCAAGCTGGTCTTTTGTTTGCTTAGCTGTTCGGCTATGCGACTTTCGGCGTCGGCGCCGGATGTATCGCCCATTTGACGCAACACTGCGGCCAGGTTGGTGTGCGCGCCCAATAAATCGGGTTGCAGCCGTATGGCTTCACGTAACGCTCGCACCGCTTCCGGCAATTTGTTCATCTGCTTCAGCACTGTGCCCAGCATGTAATAGGCTTCGGCATAGTCCGGCTTGATCTGCGCCGCGTGCTGCAACTGCTCGGCGGCCGCCGGAAAATCGCCTTTCTGCCACAGCGTTACTCCCAGAGTGTAGTAAGCGTCCACAAGCTGAGGATCCAACTGAATTGCCTGCTGGAACTCGGCGATCGCTCCCGGCAAATTGTCTTTGAACTTCAACGCCAGCGCCAGATTGTAATGCAGCGAAGCATTGCCCGGAGCCAGCTTGAGCGCCTCCTGCAACTGCTCGGCCGCAGCATCAAACTCAGACTGCTGTAGCAAGGTCACAGCCAGATTGCCCCTGAAGGCGGCGTCGTCCGGGCGCAGCTTCAGGGCCTGCTGAAATTCCTTCACCGCCGCCGGACCTTCACCGTGCTGCATCAGGGCAAGCCCGAGATTGTTGTAGGCTTCGGGATCGTTGGGGGTGAGTTGCACAACCTTTCTGAACGCGACGGCAGCGTTTTCCGGATCGCCGGTTCGCTGGAAAAGCAGGCCCAGACGGGTTTGCAGAAGGACCATGTCAGGCGTAAGCTGTGCTGCCTGTTGGTAGGCTTGGAGCGCCCCCCTGGTATCGTGCTTGGCTTCCAAGGCTGTGCCCAGGTAATAGAAGGCAAGTCCGTCCTTGGGATTCGCTTGGGTAGCCTGCCTGAGTAGCTGGACAGCATTATCGTTGTCGCCCGCTTGCAACAGCGTCACTCCCAGATGAAACAACGCTGGCTCGTAGTGCGAATCGATCGCCAGCGCGCCGCGGAACTCCTTTTCCGCCCCAGCGTATTGCGACTTCTGCGCCAGCAATACGCCCAAGTCATCGTGCAAGTCCGGATGATCTGGTGCGAGCGTAATTGCTTCCTTCATCTCCGCAATTGCATCGTCTCCCTTTCCCTGTGAGCTCAAGACGCGCGCCAATTGGCGATGCATCTCGGGCTGTTGGGGAGCGAGTTTCACGGCCTGGTTGAGTTCAGCGGCTGCGTCATCGAGCAACCCCTTCGACGCCAACGCCTGCCCCAGGTCCGCGTGCGGCAGCGCCGCATCCGGCGCCAGACGCGTAGCGGTTCGGAGGTGTGAGATCGCACCGTCGAGGTCTCCCTGCCGCAGCATCATCTGTGCCAGCGCATTTTGAAACTCCGCATTCCGCGGATTGAGCTTGACCGATTGCTCGAAAGCGGCGCGTGCCGCGGTCAGGTCGCCTTTCCCCGCGGCAATCATCCCGCGATGATAGGCACTGGCTGCGAGCGGGTTATCAGGACGGGCTTTCGTCTGCGCTGGTGCACTATCGGCGGTTCCGAACACTGCAAGAAGTAGCACACAGCCGAAAACGATATAGACCGGACGCTTTGCCGCACCTGGTGGGAACACAGTTACCTAAGGTACTTCGACGCAGCGCTTCGTTCAAGGCGGCGGGGGTGTTTTCTCGAAAGCGTTGCTGCGACTAGAATTTCAGTTCCATGAGCGTGAAAGCTTTCTTCCGTCGTGCCGCACCCTTGCTGCTCGGATGCTCTGTCGTGCTGTTCGCGGCGAGTTGGAAGCTACCATTCGGGACGTGGCACCGAGTGTCAGACGATCCCGTCCTGTCGCCAGAGGGCAATGGCTGGGAGTCGGCCGGAACCTTCAATCCTGCGGTCGTGATGCATGACGGCAAGTACGTCATGCTCTATCGCGCGCAGGACAAGCAAGGCACATCGCGCCTGGGATATGCAGAAAGCACCGACGGCGTGCATTTCACGCGGCGCCCAGAACCAGTGCTTGGGCCGGAAACCGATTACGAGAAAAATGGCGGCGTGGAGGATCCGCGCCTTGTGCAGATCGGCGACACCTACTATTTGACCTACACCGGTTATAACACCAAGGACGCACAGCTATGCCTGGCTACGTCTCAGGACCTGGTGCACTGGGACCGCAAAGGTGTGATCCTTCCCGCGTACAAGGGTAACTGGAATGTGAAGTGGACAAAATCTGGAGCGATCGTGCCGGAGAAAATCGCCGGCAACTACTGGATGTACTTCCTTGGAACGGCCGCCGACAACACCGACCAGATGGGACTGGCCTCCTCTCCTGATCTACTGCACTGGACAGAAGAAACGAAGACGCCCGTGCTACCCCGCCGGCCGGGCGCCTTCGATTCGCGCGTCGTGGAACCCGGGCCCTCACCCATCGTGACCTCCGACGGCCTTGTGCTGATCTACAACGGCGCTGACGACAAGCTCGTTTACCGCACCGGGGTTGCCCTCTTCGACCGCAAGGACCCGCGAAAAGTGCTTTACCGGAGCGACCGTCCGATCTTTGCTCCGGAGACTGACCTGGGAAAAAGTAGGCCAGGTGCCGAACGTCATTTTCGTCGAGGGAATGGTGCGCCAGGGCAACCGTTTCCTTTTCTATTACGGCGGAGCCGACAAGTACATCGGGGTCGCCGAAGCGGCGGCAACTAGCAATTAGCCGTAGCAACGAGGAGCTAGCAATTCGCAGGGAGAACCCGGGCCTTGAAGGGCACGGATTCAGCCAGGCGCAAATACTCTTTGGGGCCCGCTTCAGGTGAGTGTAAGAGACGAACCCTGTTATTTGCCCGTGGACCTTGCCCGTGGAATTTTGCGAGCCGCTAAACCAGCGCCGCAGGCGCGGCATAGTTTAGCCCAGCACGCAGCCGCAGGCGGAGTGCTGGGTAAGGCGGAAAAAGAGATCTGAGTCCCTTCAGGGACGGCACAGTTCTTAAGGCGGAGTCCTCATCGCTGCGTGAACGTAAACACGACGGCCGTGGGAACGCTACTAGAACGCAACCTGTGCGTTAATTGTGCTTTAATCTCTCCAGTGATCCCGCGAGATTTTCCCATGTCACGCCTTAGGTTGGCTTCTATTTTCCTGGCCGCTGTCGAAGTCATCGCCGGGGCCACGCCCCTGCATGCCCAGGCGGCAGAACGTCCCACGCTCGTGGACAACACTCAGTCCAACAAGTCGGCGGCGCCGGACGCCATTTTCGCTGACGCGCGACGCCTCTCTGAACAGGGTAAATACGACGATGCCATCGCACAGCTACAACAGCTCGCAGCCCGTAAGCCGCCACCCGCAGGGCTTTCGCGCGAACTGGGAACGGCGTACTACAAGAAAAGCGATTACCTAAAAGCGGCGGACTACCTGAAACAGGCCCTGGCTGAAAATCCCAAGGACGACGAAGCGGTTCAGTTGCTTGGCCTCTCGTACTACCTCGCGGGACGGCCGAGCGAAGCAATTCCCTACCTCGAGAAAGTGCAGACCTGGTATCCGCGCGCTAACGTGGATGCGTCTTACATTCTCGGCATTTGCTATATCCAGTCCAAGAACTATCCGCAGGCGCGCGTGGCCTTCGCCAAAATGTTTGACGTTAAGCCGGACTCGGCCGCGAGCTATCTTTTCACCGCGCGCATGCTCTTTCGTCAAGAATTCGACCCCGTCGCAGAGGAGTACGCGCAGAAAGCGGTCGCGCTTGACCCCAAGTTGCCGATGGCGCATTTCCTGCTGGGCGAGCTTCACCTGTACAAGTCGAGAATTCCGGAGGCGATCACCGATCTGCAGCAGGAGTTGGCGATCAACCCGGGCTATGCCGCAGCCTACTACAAGCTTGCGGACGCCTATTCAAGGGTGCAGAAGTACGACGAGGCGGAGCGCCTACTGCAACGCTCGATCTGGCTGGACGCTTCTTCGACGGGACCCTACATCCTGATGGGCAAGGTGCTGGAGAAGAAAGGAGAGGCAGCACTCGCCGTTCGAACCTTGCAGCGTGCGGTTGCCATGGACCCGAATAACTCGATCTCCCACCACCTGCTCGGGCAGGCCTATCGCGATCTGGGCAAAACCGAGGACGCCGAACGCGAACTCAAGCTGGCCGAGCAGCTCCAGCAAAAGCAGGAAGCGAGTCAGTGAGGCGGTCATCATCCAGGAACTGTCATCACGAGCGCCTGACTTCGGCTCGAGGAATCTGCAGTGACGACTTGTCATCACGAGCGCAGCGAGGGATCTGCTTTCGAGGGAATGAAGCAGAAAACCGTCAATTGCCGTGCCGTTCCGCCATCATCTGTTCAACGAGCTGCAAATTCTCCTGTGCCAATGCATGTCCCGGTTTCAGCTGCAGCGCTCGCTCGAAATGGGATTTCGCCTCCTTCAGCTCGCCCAGCTGCGCTAAGGCGCTGCCCAGGTTCGCCTCCGCATCCGCGTCCTGCGGATTCAGTTTGACGGCATCGCGGAATTGTTGCGCTGCGCCGTTGAAATTGCCCTGCGCGGCCATCGCACTCCCCAGGTTGTAATGCGCGTCGAAGTAATCGGGACGCGCTTTCAGCGAAGCCGCAAGATGCGCCGTCGCCTCGTCCACGTTGCCTGAGGCCAGCAGGGCTGCGCCCAGCGCATTGTTGACCACTGCATCGCCCGGACGAAGCTGCAACGCGGCCTGATACTGCACTTCCGCGCCCCGGGCGTCTCCCGCCGCCTGCAGCATGGCTCCGAGGTTGTAGCGCGCTTCGAAGTCGGCCGGATCGCGTTCCACGTGATGCCGCGCCAGCGCCTCCTGCAAAACCATGCGCGGATCGCGGTCGGAACCAGGAACGCTCTTAGGCAGGACCTGAAGCCACAAGTGCGCCATCTCGTCGCTGGAACGATTTCCCCCTTTGACGCGCTTCGGCGGGTGGTTGGGGTTGGCCACGTTGTCGTCCGAATTGTCGTAGACGTAACGCATCGAGATGACCGTGCCTTTGGGCAGCGGCACCGGCTTCTCGTAGCGGTAAACCGCCTGCCAGTTCAGGTCCCAGCGCTTGATGTGGATCAAACTTTCCTTGCTGCCGTCGGGCAGCGTAGCCGTTGCTTCCAGGTCCTTGCCGAGGTAATGCGCGTGGGGATAAATGGCCAGTAAGTCAACCTCCAACGGCAGCGTGAACTCATCGTGCACCACGAAGTTGTCGTTGCCCGGAGGGATGTCAAGCTGCATGTCACATTCCAACTGCAGCAGCATGGGATGTTCGGTGGCTGGCTTGTCCGTGAAGTAAATCCCGATGCTGGGCTCGATCAACTCCGGCTTACCCGAGGGTTGGAGATGCGTGTTCAGTACGAGGTCCGTGCCTTTATCGAGGCGTAGCGCCATGCCGTCGGGCTCGACGTAAGGCACCGTGCCCGGCTTCCAGAAAAGGAAATGGCTGTCAGGATCAAACAGCTCCGATTCAATCCTGATTTCCATTCCGCCGAAACCCGCGCCAGGCTGCTTCTCCATTTTGCGCGACAGCTCCAAGCCGATCGACCAGGATATTGGCGTGATGCACCAAGCGCTTGTCGCCCGGTCGTATTTCGACCGCTTTTACCCAGCGGCTTTCGTTGATGGGGATCGGCAGAATGAAATTCCAGTAGGTGTCGATCCCGCTCGCCGGTAGCTGAAACGGCTTCGCCGCTTTGACGATCAGGTCAGGCTTGCCCAACTGCCATCCTTTCTCGAACTGCGGCTGCGGCGGCAAGTCTGCCGGACGGCCTTGCGGCATGCCTTGCTCAACCCACGCTTGAATCAGCGCGATCTGCTCGCCGCTGAGACGGCGCTCGTCGGCAAACGTTAGCGCCTGCGGTTCCGGCAGCCACGGCGGCATGAAGCGTGTCTGTGTGACCGCAACAATCTGGTGCCCATGCTTCTTGATGTCGTCATAGGTCAGAAGCGGAAACGGCCCCGCCTCGCCCGACCGATGACAGGAAGCGCAGTAGTGAAACATGATCGGCGCAATATCGCGATTGAAGGTGATCGCGCGCCCGCTGCTGCCGCCGGTGGAGTCCTGTTGCGTGGTGTCGGCGAAGATCGCGCGCGGGCGGGCGTCCGGCAGTTGCCACCAACCCGCTCGCCGCGACGGCCACGGCCAGCGCCAACCCGCCAAACAACTGGTACGACCTTGTCATTCGAGGTCCGAGATGTAGCAGCCCACTGCGCCTGTCCGTTGCCACTTGTGGTTTGTTGCCCTTCAAAACCGCCTTGATGGCCTCGTTCAGCTCGTGCGTCGTTGGAGCGCTGCGCGCATGACCGAAACTCTCGTACCAGTTATCGATTCGCCCGTGATAGACAATCTGGCCACTGGCATCGAAGACCGCCACTTCGGGAGTGACTTGCGCCTGGCCCAACTTGACCAGCGAATGTTGCGGATCGTGCAAGGCCGGAAGCTTATATCCGTAATCGTGGAGATGCTGCCGAATCGCGGTGTCTGGACTCCGTCTTGTCGGGATAGACCAGCCAGAACGCCGTCTTGCCGGCGTATTGCGCAACTGATTCGCTGAATCGTCGGGGCATAACGGTTGGAGATCGGGCAGTCGGTTCGTATGAAGATCAGCACCACCGGCTTTCCGGGATCGGCACGCAAGCGGATCCACCGGCTTGCCCGCGAGATCCACTCCGGTTGGCGCCTGGCTTGCACCGGCAGGCGTGGCTCCGATCCAAGTGACCGTCGCGATCGCCGCCATGAAACTAAGGATCAGCACCCAGACTGCAGAAATGTGTTGCCGATCGCGGTACATAGGCCCACCCGTCGCGTGCTTCTGATTCTAAACAGGACGCCGACCAAAGTATATTGGGTGCACACACAGTCTCTCAGGCGAAGACTGGAATCACTCAACGCCGATGACCAATGTCAGGCGGAATGGAGCTCGAAGCCAAGCCATGAAAGCGATAGAGCGGTTCATCAAAGGCGACGTCCATGGAATTCACTACGCAGCCAGTATCTTTATCGCAACTGCAGTGCTTTGGGTGGTGGTGCACGAGATGGCCCGGAGCAATCCGGTTTGGGCGATCAGCTCGATGGTCGCCACCAGCGATCCGCTGATGAAGACGGCCGTTTCCACCTTCCGGGCGCGCATCATCAATACCACGGTAGGCTGCGCGATCGGGCTTGTGTTCATTGCCATCGGAGGCAGCCGAGTCATCAGTTTGCCGGTCGCGATGGCCGTGACCGTGCTGGTTTCCTCCTACGTTGTCCGCATTCCAACCATGTGGAGACAGGCGCCGATCAGTGCGGCCTTTGTCATCGCTGCCAGTCTTGAGCATCACTCCAGGATCAAGGGTCTCGCGGCGGGTGGGGGCCGAATGGCCGAGGTGCTGTTCGGCTGCGTGATCGGTCTGGCGGCTGGGTGGTTCGTGTCTGTCATTTGGCCGCTACCGGAGGCGCCCGCCACAATGCCTCCTGCGACGCCGGCGACACCGAACAAATAGACCTTCGCCTTCCACCCAGAACGGGCATTGGCCTTACTCCGAATTTGCGCAAACCCGACTTACCTTATAATCTCGTCCGCCGGGACCAACCTTCCCTTGCAACGGGGTGAATGTGCCTTACGCAAAGATCATAGTAACCACTCTGACTCTGCTGTTCGCTCTTTCAGGTATCGCTTCGGCGCAGGGACAGCAGCCCAACAACATTGCCGACGTGCTTACCTACATCGACCATAGCTGGGACGTGCTGACGCGATCCCCGCTCGACTGCAAGACGGTCATGGACGCTCGCGTCCCGGAGCATTCGACACTCTACTTGCCGAAGAACTATCCGGAGCCCTCCTCAGTCAAGGAGTTGCCGGCCAAATGCAAGATCACGGTCGAGTCGCTGCCCAAAGTGATTGACTCGCTCGGCAGCCTCAACATGGACAGCTTGCCGCGGCAAGGTGTGCTTTACCTGCCCAACTCTTATGTCGTGCCCGGCGGCTTCTTCAACGAGATGTACGGCTGGGACAGCTACTTCATCATGGTGGGCCTGTTGCGCGCCGGGCGCCTCGAACTGGCGCGCGGCATGGTGGAAAACTTCTTCTTCGAGATCGAGCACTACGGCGGCATCCTCAACGCCAACCGCACCTACTTCCTGACCCGCTCCCAGCCGCCGTTCCTCAGTTCGATGGTGATGGCGCTCTATGACGCGCTGCCCGATCCGGCGACGAAGCGCTTATGGCTGGAAAAGTCCTACCCGTTCATCCAGCGCGACTATGACATGTGGACGAGCGGCGAGAAACTGGCCGGCAACACCGGTCTATCGCGCTATTACGACTATGGCGACGGACCGGCTCCCGAGATCGCCACCATGCACGACCCCTACTACCGCGACGTGTTTCGCTACCTGCAGGCTTCCTTGCAGGCGAAGGAATATCTGGGCGAGCCGGGCAAGTCTTCCGCAAAACTGATTGGCCCGACGTTTACCTTCGAGGCTTGCGAACAGGATCCCGGCGAGAACCAACTCCTGCGACAGGTCGCCGGTCAACCAGTTCACCGCCGACTACTACAAAGGCGACCGCGCCATGCGCGAGTCCGGCTTCGACATCTCCTTCCGCTTCGGCGATTTCAGCGGCAGCACTCATCACTATGCTCCGGTGTGCCTGAACAGCCTCTTGTACAAGGAAGAAACGGACATGGCTGCGATCAGCAAGCTGCTGGGCAAGACCACCGAGGCCGCGCAGTGGACCAAGCGCGCCCAACATCGCAAGGAGTTGATCGACAAATATCTCTGGAACGCCCAGGCTGGAATGTATTTCGATTACGACTTCACCAAGGGCGAGCAGTCGAAGTATCAGTACGCCACCACGTTTTATCCCCTGTGGGTGGGCGCCGCGTCGCCGCAGCAGGCCAAGGCGGTCATGGCAAATCTCAAGAACTTCGAGCACAAAGGCGGCATCGCCATGAGCCCGTACGAAACCGGCGTGCAATGGGACCTTCCCTATGGCTGGGCGCCGGTGAACTTCATCGACGTTGGAGGCATGCGGCGCTACGGCTTCAAGCAGGACGCCGACCGCGTCGCGCGCGAATGGATCGATACGGTTGCCGCCAACTTCCGCAAGGACAACACCATTCGCGAAAAGTACGATGTGGTCTCCAGTTCAAAGGAGTTCAACGCCACCGCCGGATACAAAGAGAACGTCATAGGCTTCGGGTGGACGAATGCGGTGGTGCTGGAATTCGCCTACCAGCTCGGGATGATTCCAGGAGAAGGCCAAGGCCGCCGGCGCACCGTAATGTCTCGGCTAACAAGTCTTGATGACATCGGTCGTCGAGCGGCGCTTCAGCCGTCGGAAAACGCTCCGTTCCTGTCATCCTGAGCGAAGAGCCCGCTGGGTTTTCCGACCCGGCGGCACTGCGGGTCGGGCGGGCGCTGAGTACGAGGGATCCCTATATCGGAAGCCCGTAGATGTCTTCACATAACAGGACTCCGTCGAACGCCGGTTCGTCCGCGAAGCGGACGAACCTGCGCTACCGGATGACACACTAGACCAAACTGGCCGCTATGCCGTGCTACATCCCGCATTTCGGCGGCGTTGCGTTCAGCCCATTCAGCAGCTTCTTCGCCGCATCAAGGTCGGGATTGAACTGCAGCACGCGCATGGTGAAGTCGCGCGCTGGATCGAACTGTCCTGCGCCACAAAATGCGCGTGCAATGTTCATGCCGATGCCGCTCCGGCCCGGGGCGCGCTGGAACGCTCCCTCCCACAACGTGACCGCCTCACGGAGGTGCCCGCTGTTGGCCTCGATCACGCCGAGGTTTGTGGCCGCATCGAGCAGATTGGGATCCTGCGCCAGCGCCCTCTGATACAACTCACGGGCATCATTGATCGCACCTCGCCGCTGTTCCACGTAGCCGAGCGACGACAACAGCGCGGCATCTTTCGGCGACTCCTGCACCGCCTTGCGCAACAACTGTTCGGCCTGCTTGACCACCGCGGCGTCGCCATTTTCCGCCATCGAGGCCCACGCCAGGGCCATATCGCGATTGTCGCGCTCCGCTTCTGGCGAGTCGGGAAACGGTACCAGGCGCGGCAGCGATGGAGAGGGTTGGGTTACCGCATCGGCCAGAGCCGGCCCACTATTCGGGCGGCGCGGGATTCGATGATCGGTTACTTCCGTGTGCGCAACGTCGCTGCTCAAGTTGGCCGGCATGTGACAGGAGGTGCAATCCGGCTGGTTGGCGTGATGCTTGGTGCCCAACCCGGCGTGGCAGGCCAGGCATTTCTCGCGATAAAACGCAACCCGCTCGTCGGCCGATGGAGGGCGATGCGGATCGTGGCAACTCATGCACGACATCGCCGCGCCCGACTTCTTCTTGCATGTGCTTTGCGCCAGCGCTTCAAACTGACTCGTCGCTCGCAAGCCGGGCTGGACCGCCGTCCGCCCGGACGTAATATCGGATGTACTCGGAGAGATCGTCCCCCGGCCGAAACTCGTACAAGTGCTTGCCCGGCCGCTCAATCGCAGCGTTGCCCTCCAGATGACACTGCATGCAGATCGGCATCGCGGCGGTCGGCAGCGAGCTTCATTGGATTGACGATCGCCCCGCCATTCACATGCGCAGCGCCCGGCCCATGACACCGCTCGCACGTGACGCCCGAGTACGCGAACACCGGCATCTTGTACCGGTTCTCGGTGCCCTGAATGGGAGGCTGAATGCCGCTGACGTGGCAGTCCAGGCAGGAGGTCAGCGCCGGAAGGTTCATGGGCGCTTCGCGCACCTCGCCATACGCGGGCGCCATGTCCCACATGTGCTTGTCGGTGTACCAGTTCACCGGCGACTCGAACAGAAATCCATCCACCGAGTACAGGTAGGTACGCCCGCGCCGTCCCTGGCCGATGTAGTACAGCAGCTCACGCTTGCCTCGGACCGACGGATCGCCCGCCCGCTCGAAGCTCAGCCACACCTTTCCATCCTGGGTGTAGATGCGGTAGCTCACTCCCGACTTTTTGTGCAGGAAATCGCCGGCAATCGGGTTGTCCGTGGCCGGCCCGCTGGCGTGCGCCATCGGCGTGCGCTGATAGGACGCAAAGATCGAAGCGTGGCATTTCGCGCAGGCCTCGTTGCCAACGTAGCCATTGGCGTCAGGCTTGATGGAGGCGGGCGCGGGAGACTGGCTCGCAAGACCAGCCGACGCGATCAGCAAGATGCCAAACAACGTCGCGGCTGAGTATTGCGCGCGGCATGGATGAGGTCGCGCAGCCGGCATCTCTGAGATGTCATCGCGATTAAGCGCGTGCAACACCGTTTAAGTTGCCCACGTAGTTTGGAACTGTCCAATGCAGCCCCCACAGGGGGCGGCTCAGTTTAGCCCAGCACGAAGCCGCAGGCGGAGTGCTGGGTAGCGCGGAAAAATGATCTGAGCCCCGTCGGGGCGGCACAGCTTCATAGGATGCGCAAAATCCGCGAGTTACTTCGTCAGCTCACCGATATAAACCGCAAACGGCTCCAGCGAGAGTTGCGTAAACGACGAAGCGCTCTTCAACGACGGCTGAGTGGTCATCAAGGTCTTGGCCGTTCCCGAGCCGAAGCCCTGCTTCGCCAAGTCGAAGGTCACTTTTTGCGAACTCGCCGACATGTTGATGACCACCAGAACCGCATCGTCCTGAGACGTGGCGCAGGTAGGACAGCACGTTGGGATCGTCCTGGTTTAACGCGATGTAGTCGCCATCGAGCAGCGCCTTGTCCTGATGCCGCAACGCCAGCAGCCCCTTGTACCAGTTCAGGATCGAGTTCGGGTCCTTCAACTCGTTCGCAACGTTGTAGGTCTTGTAGGTGACCGGAATCGGCAGCCACGGAATTCCGGTGGTGAAGCCGGCATTCGGGGTGTTGCTCCATTGCATCGGCGTGCGCTCGCCGTCGCGTCCTATTTCCTTCGGCCAACCCGTCCGGCCGATGGGGTCCTTCACGTCTTCCCTGCGCTTGGGATTGTTGTTCTGCATCCCGATCTCTTCGCCGTAATACATGATGGGCGTGCCGCGCAGCGTGAGATACATTGCCGCCATGTCCTTGGCGATCTGATCGTTGTGCTTGCCATCGCCGTAGCGGTTCCAGGAGCGCACAATGTCGTGGTTGCTGATGACCCACGTCGGCCACTCGCCTGAGGCATCGACCGCGCCAATGTGTTCACGGAAGACCGGCGCGGAAAACTTCAGCTTGGTCAGCATCAGGTCCATGGGCATCTGCAGCTCATCGTGCTTGCCGCCGTAGTAATCCTTCAACTCGCTCACGTTGTCGGTCCAGGTCTCGCCGATCAGCACCGCGTTGTACTTGTTGGCCGCTTGCCGCAGCCCCTTGCATCACGTCGTGCACCTCCGGCAGTTTGTGCGTGTACTTGTCCTCGGTGTTGGGATCGCCGAACTTGTTCTTGCCCGGCAGCACGGGATTGTCCGTCAGGTTGGGGTCCTCGAACAGCGTATCCACCGCATCCAGGCGGAAGCCCGCAACCCCGCGCTTGTACCACCACTCCGTGGTTCCGTACATCGCGGACGCCACCGCCGGATTGCGCCAGTTCAGGTCAGGCTGCTGCGGATAGAAGAAGTGGTAATAGTACTGGCTGGTCTTACCATCCCATTGCCACGCCGATCCGCCAAAGGTCGAGATCCAGTTGTTCGGCGGCTGGTTCGGGGCCTTGCCGTCGCGCCAGATGTACCAGTCACGCTTCTTCGCAGTGCGCGAAGAACGCGAGTCGATGAACCAGGGATGCTGATCGGAGGTGTGGTTGACCACAAAATCCAGAATGATGTCGATTCCGTGGTCCTTCCCCAGCTTCACCAACTGGTCAAAGTCCGACAACGTGCCGTACTTCGGGTCAATGTCCTCGTAGTCGGAGACGTCATAGCCGAAGTCCACCTGCGGCGATGGGAAGCACGGCGCAATCCAGATTGCATCCACTCCGAGCGCGTGCAGATAGTCCAGCTTGGAGGCGATGCCGTTCAGGTCGCCGTAGCCGTCTCCGTTGCTGTCCATGAAACTGCGCGGATAGATCTCGTAAAACACGGCATGCTGCCACCACGGGTGGCCGTCGGCAGCGGCAGACTTGTGTTGAGCCTGAACCAGCGGAGATGCAAGACCAAGACCGACGACTAATGCCAGCACTCGTGCTGCAATTTTGAGCATCGAAGCCCCCTCGAGAATCCGTCGTACCGCACCAAAGGTTATGAGTCTAGCGCATGAGGGCCAGCGAAGCCACCGGGCTGGCGACTCGGCATTACGCACGGTAAGGCCACACAGACTTGACTCCAAGTCGCGACCCTCGCTTGCAAACCGCTCGGCGCTGCTCGACAATAAGCTTCACTCCCTGCACTTGCTCGAGCAGACGGATACCCTTTGCCACCATCACGCCGAACATTTCTGCGCTCGCTTTGCCGTTCCGCGCTGGTGCTGACCTTCTCCGACGTGCTCTCGCTCGCCCGCCCGTTGCCGATCTTTGGACAACAGTCGCCTGCTCCCGCGAAATCCGAGCCCGACATCGGCGTCACCTTCACCGACGTCGCTCGCGAAGCCGGACTCAACGCCAAGACCATCTTCGGCGGCGAGCACAAGAACAAGTATCTGCTCGAAACCACCGGTTGCGGCGTCGCCTTCTACGACTACGACAACGATGGCTGGCTCGACATCTTTCTGGTCAACGGCTGGCGGCTGGAAGGCTTTCCCAACAGGCGAGGAGCCTTACTCGCACCTGTTCAAGAACAACCGCGACGGCACCTTCACCGACGTCACCGCTCAAGGCGGGGCTGAAGCACTCGGGATGGGGCCAGGGCGTCTGCATCGGCGACTACGACAACGATGGCTGGGACGACCTGTTCGTCACCTACTACGGCAAGAATGTGCTCTACCACAACAACGGCGACGGCACCTTCACCGACGTCAGCGAGAAGGCCGGAGTCGCTGGCAAGAAAACCCGCTGGGGCACAGGCTGCGCCTTCGTGGACTACGATCGCGACGGCAAGCTCGATCTCTTCGTCGCCAACTACATTGACATGGACCTCAAGACCGCGCCGGTGCCGGAGTCCGGCCCGTGTCTCTACAAAGGCGTGATGGTCGCCTGCGGACCGCCCGGCCTCAACGGCGACACCAACATCCTCTACCACAACAACGGCGACGGGACCTTCACCGACGTGAGCGCAAAAGTCCGGCATCCTCAAGGCCAACGGAAACTTCGGGCTCGGCGTGCTCACCGGTGACTTCGATAACGATGGCTGGCCCGACATCTACGTGGCCGACGACTCCACCGCCAGCGCCCTGTACAAGAACCTGCACGACGGCCGCTTCGTGGACGTCGGCATGGAGGCCGGCTGCGTGCTCTCCGCCGACGGCAAGCCGCAGGCCGGCATGGGCGTCTCGGCTGCCGATTACGATCTCGATGGCAACCTTGACATCGTGAAGACCAACTTCGCCGGCGACACGCCGTCGCTCTATCACAATCGCGGCAACTGGAACTTCGACGACGCCACCTTCCAGGCAGGACTGGGCGCGCACACCCAGTATCTCGGATGGGGCTGCGGCTTCATCGACTACGACAACGACGGCTGGCCCGACATTCTGCTGTGCAACGGCCACGTCTATCCCGAGGTCGAGCAGTTGAAGACCGAAGCCGGATATCCGCAGCGCAAGATCCTGTACAAGAACCTGCGCAACGGGCGCTTCGAAGAAGTGTCCAATGCGGGACCGGGCATCAACGTCCCCAATGCCTCGCGGGGCGCGGCTTTCGGCGATTACGACAACGACGGCGACATCGACGTCGTGGTCAACACGGTCAACGGCTATCCTCAGCTTCTGCGCTGCGACTCCAAGCTTGACAACAACTGGATCAAGGTCAAGTGCATCGGCACCAAGTCGAACCGCAGCGGCATCGGTGCGCGCCTCAAATGCGTGAGCCATCCTCCCGACGAGCCCAAGCCGCATCCGCAGATCGATGAAGTGCGCAGCGGCGGCAGCTACATCTCGCAGAACGATCTGCGCATTCACTTCGGCCTGGGCAAAGCCGACAAGGCCGACCTGATCGAGATTCGCTGGCCCAGCGGCCAGGTGGACACCCTCAAGGACGTCAAAGCCAATCAGTTGATCGTGGTCGAGGAAGGTAAGGGAATCGTCAAGACGCAAACGTTCGAGGCGGCGAAGAAAGTGAAAGGCGGTAGCTGACTGAGGCTCTCGCTCTCTTTATGAATTTGTTTCGACCGAGATGACTTAAGAGAAAGTGCGTTCTGTCCGAAGACTTCGCATGGTTAGTGGCAGTGGAATGAAGCGCCAAGGAAACCAGCCCCATAGCCGGGGCCCCGGCGAGCGCCGCCTTTGCGCTCGCTGGGGTAGGCAGGGGCGAATCAGTTTAGCCCAGCATGGAGCCGCAGGCGGAATGCTGGGTAAAGCGGGAGACAACTTGAGTCCCGTAGGGACGGCAGAAGGTTCTCAGGCACGCTCCCTGGCGCCGCGCAACAGCTCACGAACTCCACTTGGACTGCTCACGACAACTGCGTTCGCCAGACCCAGAAATAGCCCGTGCTCCACGATTCCCGCCCGTGCTTCAAGTTTGACCGCAAGATCCGCAGGATCGGCAATCGGACCGAAGTCGCAGTCAAGGATCATGTTGCCCTGGTCGGTGCGATACTCTTCCCCACTTGCGGCCTGACGAACGACATACTTCGCTCCTAACGACTCCAGATAGCGCGCCTGCGACCGCCAGCCGAACGGCAACACTTCTACCGGCAAGACGTGATGTGTGCCCAGCCGCGGCGACAACTTGCTTTCGTCCACCACGATGATCTCTTGCGCGCTGGCCTGCGCCACCAGCTTCTCCCGCAGCAAAGCGCCGCCGCCGCCCTTGATCAGGTTGAGTGCAGGATCGACTTCATCGGCTCCGTCGATGGTGACGTCGAGCGATCGCGGCAGATCGTCGGACAACATCGGTATCTTCAGCTTCACTGCTTCGTCGTAGGTGACCCGGGACGTCGCGAAGCCCACGATGTCCCTGAGTGTGCCATCGCGCAGAAGTGCTCCAATGTATCGAACCGCAAAGATGGCAGTCGAACCGGTGCCCAACCCCACCGCCATTCCCGATTTCACGTAGCGCACCGCATATTCCGCTGCTTGCCTTTTTAAGGCAGCGTGCGGATCTACGGACTCGCCAGGCCCGCTCATGACGATCTCTCCCACCTCTCGCGCGGAACGATCAAGGCAGGCGTTAGCGTAACACGACACTGGTTCGATTCATGAGTGTCATCCGGCCTAGCGCCCCAGCTTCGCGTTCGTCTTTTGGACGGCAGGTGGGCTGGGTGGCCCGGCCTACCATTACAGGGGGGGGCCCACCCCAAGCCGGTTTTGCTTGGGTGGGGATTTTTGTTTGCAGGTGTCCCCGAACCAGTGGATAGGCGATAGAAAGGCGAAATCTTGGTTTCAAGTCCCAGGCTAAAATACGAGCATATTACCAGGACATACTACTATGTATAGTATGTATTTACATCATGCCAGATTGTCGGTTTTTGCCGACTAACTACTTACCACAGAATACATTACAAATAAGTCACACGTAATCAATAACTTGTGAGTGATTCGTCGCCTAAGCTGCTGATTCTACGCAAAATCGCGCACGGGGGTGGTTGAAGCTGGATTATCGGTCTAAAACCCGGGACTACGGCTTCTTCGGAGGCTCGTTCTTCACTGCGACGCCGCTTCCTTCTCGCACGCTGTTGATCTTGTCCACGAACGCATTGTCGAAGCGCTCGGTCAATCCGCTGGGCCAGCGCACTTCGACGGAGTCAAGCTTTGCTCTCTTTGCCGAGGCCGAAATGCACGCGCATGTCGCTGTTGGAAACGTAGCTGGAACCGCTGCGCACTTCATCCACCAGAAGACGCTTCCCTGCTCTGACCGTGATGCGCGCGCCGATGCCATCGCGATTGGAATTGGTGCCGATGGTCTTGAAGGCGATCCAATGGTTCGCGTACTTGGTCTGGTTTTCCAGCAGGCTTGGCCGCGCGTTCATGTTGCTGATGACTGCCGACATTCGTCCGTCGTTCCACAGATCGCCGACCGCGAGCCCGCGCGACGATGCCTTAGTCGTGATGCCCGTTCCGGCTGAGTCGGAGATGTCGGTGAACGTGCCATCGCCGTTGTTGTGATACAGCAGTCGCGGCTCCTGGAAGTCGCTGCCCAGGTGAAACTTGTCAACTTCCGGATAGACGTGTCCGTTCACCAGCAGCAGGTCAGGCCAGCCATCGTTGTCGAAGTCGAAGAACATGGTTCCCCAACCAAGATATTTGGTGTTGAGGCCAAGACCCGCAGCGGTTGTCGCATCGGTGAAGGTTCCGGCTTTGTCGTTGTGCAGCAGCGTCGAGGTGTCGTCGGAGAAGTTGGTCTTGAAGATGTCGAGCCGCCCGTCGCCGTCGTAGTCGGCCACGGTCGAGCCCATTCCCGCCTGCGCGCGGCCGTCTTCGTTGAACGCTGCGCCTGCGGTAACGGCAACGTCGGTGAAGGTTCCGTCGCGGTTGTTGTGGTAGAGAATGCTCGCGGTGCTGTCGCAGGCGATGAAGATGTCGGGCCAGCCATCATCGTCGTAGTCGAGCGTGGAGATGCTGAGCGCGTAGTGGCCGTTGGTTTGATCGATGTGGGCTTTGGTGGTGACGTCTTCGAAAGTGCCGTCGCCGCGATTGTGGTACAGGATGTTCTTCGCGGGCGTCAGTCCGCGCGGACCGCACATCACCGGCGCGCCCTTCCAGATGCACGAAGGACGATCTCCTGGAGCAGGCGCGGTTGAGAGATCGAAGTCAACGTAGTTGGCGACGATGAGATCGAGCTTGCCGTCGCGATCGTAGTCCACGAAGGCGCAGCCGCTTCCCCACGCTTTGCCCGATCCGCCGACGCCGGCTTTGTCGGTGACGTCGGTAAAGACGCCGTGATCGTTGTGATAGAGATGGTTCTTGCCGTAGTAAGTGACGTACAGATCGTCCCAGCCGTCGTTGTCGTAGTCGCCGACACAGACGCCTTGCCCCCAACCGCTGGCGGCAAGGCCCGACTTCGCAGTGACGTCGGTGAACGTGCCGTCATGATTGTTGCGGTAGAGATGGTTCGTCGGACCTTTGCCGGCTTTCGCCGCTTCCAGGGTTGTGCCGTTCACGATGAAGATATCGAGCCAGCCATCATTGTCGTAGTCGAAGATGGCGACGCCGGTTCCGGTGGTCTCGATGATGTACTTCTTGCTGTCGAGGCCGCCGAAGATCTCCGACATGGTGAGTCCAGCCTTCTCCGCGATATCGACGAAGTTGGCGATCGGCGAGCGAGAAGGCGCCGGTTTTGCGGCCTGCTGCGCGGATGACGTACTTGCAACGAGTAGGAGGAAGAGAATAAGGGCTGTTCCGGCAATGGGTCGCCGGAAAGACCACTGACCTGGGACCGAAAGCATGCTGCCTTCGGATACTAGGTTGCAGCCGCGTGAGAGTCAAGGAGAGCTCGTCCGCTCCTGGTTTCACAGGTCGGCGGCATCCGTAAGAAGTCACAGCTCAGTGTGAGTCAACTCACCGAATTGTTTTGTAAGAAGGCCAATAATCGTATACAGGTAGCCGGCCGATATGGGTCGTGAAGCAGGAGGTTACCATGTTGAAGTCTTTTATGATTGTTCTGACGCTTTTGCTTTGGCCATTCGCTGCCGCCGCACAGCAAGGCCAAACGGCCACGAAGGCTGTGGTTCCAGCCAACGCGGCGCAACAGGTCAATCCGGTCAAGCCAACCGCGGAATCCCTCGCCCAGGGGAAGAAATATTACGGATATGACTGCGCGATGTGCCATGGAAACAATGGCGACGGCAAAGGCGACGTAGCGATTGACGAGAAGCTCACCCTTACCGACTTTCGTGATCCGGCGACGTTGCGGAACAAAACTGACGGAGAGCTTTTCTACATCATCAAGAATGGCCACGACCACATGCCGC
>CAVXDA010000005.1:0-30893 GCA_963760415.1 uncultured Acidobacteriaceae bacterium
GGTTACGCGCCGGTGCAAAGGATTTCATCAGCAAGCCGTATGAGATGACCGAAGTGCTGGCGCGCGTTCACAATATGCTGGAAGTGCGTCTGTTGCACGGTGAAAAGAAGCGCCACAGTACAGCGCTGGAGCAAAAAGTCCGGGAAGTGGAGGCCAGCCGCGATCTGATCTGCGCAAGAGTGACGAGGTCAGGGGTCTTTACGACGAGGTCCTGGCAGAGCAAAAGCGGTCTCTTGAGTTGAGCCTCCTGCCTGGCACCATGGTCGGTGTCGAAAAGGGGGAACGCGTCGGCACCCCCTGGATGCGGAGTTTAAGGTTGCGCCACCCCTGGCTGCAGTTCAACCTGTTCACTGCCTTTCTTGCCGCCGCCGTGGTGGGGTTGTTCCAGGACACCATTAACCGTCTGTTGATTCTTGCCGTATTCGTGCCGGTACTGGCCGACCAGTCCACCAATACCGGTAGCCAGGCGTTGGCGATCACCCTGCGCGGCCTCGCTCTGGGTGACCTGGAATCGGGCAAGGAAAGATCGGCTGGTCAGGAAAGAAGCGCTGCTCGGCTTGTTCAATGTGCACTGGTTGGATTGGTGGCCGCGATTGCCATGTATGGTCTCGCCACCCACAACATTTGACCAGCGCACCCATGCTAGTGCCGTTGTGTTCCTCGCCATGACCGGCAGTTGCGAAGGCGGAACCCGATTTCTTCCGCCTTTTGCGGTTCAATCTCAGCCTCAATCGTGCAGTTTCGCCCTTCACTCCGGCTTGCAGTTTTGCGGTTCACGTCCTACAGCGTCTGGAACTTCGAAGTTGCCGCTGGCCGCGCAAACTCTGAGCCTCTTGAACCGGCGTTTGCACGAGGATGATGCCGCTGAGTCCGCCTGAGCGTCAGGGTTCGCGGGATAGATCGCGCCCCTCGCCAGAGCACGGCGGGCTGATCTTTCGCGTACAACCAGTTGTGGTGCATCCAGATGTGCCGCTACCGTGACACGAACCAGTTCGTGGCATAGAAGTCTTTACCGTAGCGGCCCACAGCTTGGTGGCCGGCGAAAAGTCGTCGGTGAACTGTTTTGCCGGTCGAGTTTCGTGTACAAGGTAGCGCAACACCGTGCCACCAGCCGGTGCGCCCGGCTTGATGATCAGCACCCACTGTCGCTTCCCTCGACCGGCAGCTCCAGAAGATCAGGACATTCCCATTGACCGGCATCGTCGCTCGCCGGCCCGAACTTGCTCCGCACTCCTCGAGGTCGGTGGAATCGGAGAACACCGCCGTGCGCTGGTCCGCCCACACGCACCATCACCCACTTCTTCTGCGTCGTACCAGAACACCTTGGCATTGTCGCGGAAATCCGGTGCATCGAGATTCGACCACCGGATTGCCGGCGTAGTTCGTCCAGGTGCGGCCGCGATCGTTGCTGAAGGCAATGTGCTGCTTCTGCCGATCTTTATAAGCCGCAGCGTGTCGCCATCAGGCAACGAATGGTCTTGCGGGTCGGGATTCTTGCACAAGGTGCTGGAATTGTTCCAATCCACCACTGCGCTGCCGGAGTAGGCCATGTACTTGGGATCTTCTGGAATGGCCACCGGCAAACTTGCGCCAGTGCACCATGTTGGTGCCGACGGCGTGTCCCCAACTCATGTGTCCCCACGTTGCCCTCGGGATTGTATTGGTAGAAGAGATGGTATTCGCCCTTGTAGAAAACCATCCCGTTGGGGTCGTTCATGAAATTTTGGGCGGCGTGAAGTGATGCTGCGGGCGCCACGGCTGGTCATAACTGTGCGAGCAGGTGGCCCCACGCCAGCGAAATCGCCGCCACTATCCAACCCATCAGGTCGCTTCTTCATGGTTGCCGTCGCCTCGCGCGAATCGCGTGTCGTCGCCGAAACCAACAGATGACGCGGGCCGCCCCGGAAAGCCATCCTCAGCGCCGTTCTGCGCTCTGGGCCGGCGGTCTCTGTACGCGGTAGAAAGATACTCCAACCGCCCGTTACCGGAACTCTTATGCAGAAGTGCGATTCATGCGGTTCGGAGATCACGCAGGCAGGGAAAAGTCTCTGGCGCCTCTTGTGGAAGGCCGAACCTCCGAAGTGATGGTGACCCTCGACCCTGACCTGAAACGCGTGCCATGTCGCGAAACGGCCCAGTGCCTTCCTCCAGGCCATCGTCCCACCCCTTTGGAGGGACGCTTCACTCCCGGCAGCCTGGTAGCGGGTCGCTATCGCATCATCGCTCTGCTCGGCAGGGGCGGGATGGGCGAGGTTTATCGCGCCGACGACCTCAGCCTGGGCCAGCAGGTCGCTCTTGCCTGAGTTCGCCAACGACCAGCAGACTCTGGAAGCGTCGCAAGAACGAGCATCGCGCGTTGCATCTCCCATCCCAATGTTTGCCGGGTGTTCGACATCGGTCAGACCGACGACCTGATTTTCTTCACCATGGAGTACATCGATGGAGAAGATCTGGCCTCATGGCCGCGGCGCATCTGGGGCGTTTGCCCAGGCCGCCAAATTGCCAGTGGGCATTTGCGCGGGAGTCGCGGCGGCCCATGATAAGGGGATCCTGCATTGCGACTTCAAGCCAGCCAATGTCATGCTCGATGGCCGAGGACCCGCCGATCACGGACTTTGGCCTGGCGGGCGTCGCCCACGAGATCGAGGACGTGCGAAGCGGCACCGCGGCTTAGCTCCTGGAACAACTTTTGGGAGAAGCGGTCACCATCAAGAGTGACATTTACTCCCTCGGACTGGTTCTGTACGAGGTGTTCACAGGGAAGGCTGCCTTTGATGGCAAAACGCTGGAGTTGTGCGCGTGCGCCGGGAAAGCACCCCCAGCCGCCCGCGCCACCTCGACCCGGCTGTTGAGTGTGCCATCCTGCACTGCCTGGAAACAGACCCCGACGCCCGGCCGCTCCGCGCTGGCGGTCGCATCCTACCCGGCGGAGATCCGCGGCCGCCGCCCTCGCCGCCGGAGAGACGCCGTCACCTCAAATCGTCCGCCGCCGGGGAGATAGGACCCCAAGCTTCCGGTCGCGCTAGGCCGGCGATTTGCACTTGTGGGCCTGTGGCGTCTTACTCTCCTGCTGGGAGCGCGCACCAGCGCTATCGAGTGCGTGAACCTTCCGTATCCCTTGTGCTTTCGCAGAAGGCTCGCGACGTCGTGCAACAGCTCGGATACACCGCGACGCCGGCCGACAGTGCCGACGGTTTTTCTTACGACGACAATTACCTGGATTACCTGCACGACAACCCAAAACAGCGCACTACCTGGACGCCGCCTCTAAAGGCCGTCCGCCCTGCTAACCGTGTATTGGCTGCGCGAGAGTCCTGCGGAGCTGGTAGGGGCGGAGATGAAGATAGTTCGCTCGTGCCGGGATCGTGGATCTCAGCGACCCGCCGCCCATCCTCTTCGGGGGATTGTTCAGATTTCGCTTGACCCTCAGGGCAGGCTGTAAAATCCAAAGTGATTCCGCCGCAGCTCGATAAAAGACGCACTGCTCCCGCCGCTGGCTTCGATTGGGAACGTGTTGTTCAACTGGCCGGTCTTAGCGCATTTTTAGTCAGCAGAACCGTCCTGGAACTCGCTGGCGGCTGCGGACACTCGCGTGGCCTGGGCCGGTGCCTGGCCCGGTACGACCTACCCCTTGCGCACTGCCTCGTGGCGCGGCAAGCCCGGTTTTCTTCGCGCTGATAGGAGACTGGACGAAACCCGACCGCATGCCCTCCGACGACGTCCGGCAGGCCGTGGGCCTCATCATTTCCAGTATTGCCTTTGTCCTGCTGGTCGCGGCCTTGATCGCCCGGCGCCACTATATGCGCGAGAAGGCCGATGTTCAGGGAGCGTGGCAGTCGGGAGTTCTCGTTCTTCGCGCTGCAAATGGTCTTTGTCTTGCAGGTGCATCGTGTGGTCCGTGTCAAGCTTTGGGTCTGGCCGCCGCCGGGAGGTCCGTTCATCACCGCGGTGGGTGCGCTCTGTATCTGGCGATCGAACCTTACGTCCGGCGACGGCCGCACGCGATCATTTCCTGCAGCTGGCTTATGGCCGGGCGACTTCGGCACGTCCCTGGTTGGCAGAGACCTGTGTACTTGGGGATTCTGGAGTGGTCTGGGCGGTCATCTTTACCGGTGTTCTTCCTGATGACATTGTGGGCCGGCGACGCCCCGGCCTATGGCGCACACCTATCTCTGGGGGCGCGTCAGGCACATGCCTTTGGCATCTGGCCAATTCCATACAAGCACCTGGTCTTTCTTCTTCCTGACGTTCGTCTGCGGGTCCATTCTGCGCAAGCCCAGCATTGGCCTTTGTCGCCATATGGGGCGGTCGCCATTAAGACGTTTGACAGCCACCACCCCTGGATCGACATCCCGACCTACATCGCCATTCACGGATTGCTGCTTTTGTGGTGCTGCGCTTTGGGTTTATAGCCGGCCCTGCTGGGGGTATGTTCTTAGTTTGACTTGATCCTAACATCCCGATCACCACCCATTTCTCCAGTTGGAGATGGGTGGCTCCCTCTTCGTTCTGTTGACCGTGACCGGATGGGTGTCTGGGGTTTCTACACTGCGCTCGTGGCAGAGAAAGCTGTGGAAAGAGAATCTTCTGGATGTTCCCAGTCCATTTCGGAGGTCAGCTGAGTTTGGGCGGTTAGCAAGATATTGAAAACAAATGGTGATTTCTTGCTTTTGTCTTGTCCTCCACATTCTTGTCTTCCATCGTTGTTCACCTTGTCGGTACTGGGCATAGATTGAGCTTCTGATGTTAACCGTCCATAGACCAAATCGCCCCAAACGCCAAAATTCCCCAATGGAACTGAAACATTTGTTGTGCATCTGTACCATCGGGCTGCTACATGCGCGCATCTGCAAGTACTTAATGCTGCCCGAGTTCGCCGCTTCCGTCCCCCGGTTATGTGTTGCCGCGATTGGTCCCGACGCTCCTCCATTGTCGAGCGTGCCGAGTCCTTGGTGCGCGATAACACCTTTCTGGAGTTCAGGTTAGACTACCTGTCACAGCCGGCGGCGGGACTTCCGAAGCCGCGCTCCAGAACCATCCCGAGGCAACGGTCATCGCCACTTGCCGGCGCGCGGTGAATGGTGGCAGTTTCGCGGCTCAGTTGCTCAGCTCAGCGTTCTGTTGAAAAGCCGCGATAGCGGTTTTCAGCTGGCGACCTGGAACTCCAGAGCGTCAAGACCCTTAAACCCCAGGAACTTCAGAAGGAGTTGCTGTTGGTCTTATCATCTCCACCCCAACTTCCGGAACAGCAAGAAGCTGGAAGGTAGCCGTTCTAGGTAGATGAGCAAATACTCAGCCGACTTTTACAAGCTGGTCTCGACCGCGACGAAATCTCCGCACAACGTGGCGATGATGAAGTTCCTCGGGGCAAACTCCGCCGAACACGAGATGGTTGGCTTGTGCATGGGAGAACAGGGCATCATCAGCCGCGTGCTCGGAGTGCGGGCAGGACATCTTCACCTTCGGCGCAGCCTCGCGCGGCGAGGAGACCGCGCCCGGGCAGGCGACCCCGCAATTACGCGACACCTATCGCATCGAGAGCGTGGATGCCGCCACTGAGGTCATGGCGTCGCGGGCGACCGGCGGAAACACTCCCTTTTCCGCGATGATGAACGCGGCTTTCGCCGCGAGGCCGTGAACGCGGTCGACCCGGCACTGCACGCCAAGAGTTTGAAACGCCGCCTGCCCCTGCGTCCAGCAAATATTCCAATCCGCGGCCCCAACATCACCATGCCCTACAAGCAGGAGATCGTGGAAGAACTGGAGAACTCCGACCCTGAACTGCCCCATATCGGTGCCTGCAACACCGTGGCGGTCGCAGCCTGGACGGAAGCTGTACGGCTTCAATACGGATGTCGCAGGGGGCCGGGCCCCTCCTTCCACTCGCCGGCGCCCGCGTATTGTTGCTCGGCGCGGGCGGCGTTCGCGCGCGCGGCAGCGTTTGGCCTTAAGCGAGGTGCCGAGGTTTTCATTACTAACCGTACTCCGGAGAGGCCAAGGCTGGCACGGCAAGTCAAGGTGAAATACCTCAAGCGGCGGAAATTGTGAAGCAATCCTTTGACGTCATCATTAACGCAAAACCCCGGTTGGCACGGACCCACAAGCAATTCGCCGCTGAGGAAAAGGAACGAAACACGAAGTACGTCTTTCACCTGGCGCGCCGCGAAACCAGGCTGCTCACGATGGCCCGCGCCAAGGGAATTCAGGTCATTCCCGGCAAGAACGTCGTCGGAGGGCGCGCGGCAGTTCGAGATCTCTGAAACTGCAGCTGGGCGCCGATAGCAGAGATGGCTTACGTCGTAACCAAGGCACTGGAACGCCGCGCCTTAGAGGAAGCTGCCGAAGAGAAGAAAGCGCCCGCCGGGTTATGACCGGCGACCAAGGGGTCAAGCAGTGCTCCGCAGTGCGGAAGGGACGCTTTGCAGGTCAACATCTGATCTGGTCCCGCCCATCCATCAAAAAGTGCTCGGTCTACTCGCGGTCTGTGTTTCTCCCCTTCAAAGGCTTAGGCAGGGGAAGTGCCGGACCCCATCCATTTAGCCAGTTTCGTAATCCCACGTTCGTAAGCTCAGCTATTCCCCTCATGACAGCGCCCTTCAACTGCGGCCGAGCATCCCAGGAGAGACTGAGACTGCGTGGTACGGGTGCACCTGATTACCGAGCAGCATCTGGCCAGTGGTAGCCCTGGTCGTGTCCCCTTGAATTGAGAACCTCCGTGGCGTGAACGGCGCTTCAGGCTACTCCGAGCGGGACGTCGCAGTTGTCGTCAGCGACTACTCCGCCGGCCAACTCACCCAGCAAGCCATTGTTGACCATGCCCACGTGGCACCGAGTGTTTCCGTACGCTTACCGTGCTTCCCTTCCGCTTCGGCACCATATTCGAGTCCTCGACGCTCCGCCGGGCGGTGAAAGCCAACCGCAAGGCATTTATGGAAAGCGTCTGCGTGGGAAGGCCGAGATGCACTTCAAGCTCTTGGTCAAAGATGGGGCGCTCCAGGAAGCCATTGCCGAAGGCTGCCCAACGGAGTGGGGAGGGGAATACCTTCGCAAGTTGAGGGGAGGCAACCAACTGCGTAAGAGAACGGCAGACGCACTGCGCTCTATCGATGCAGGTACACAAACTGTTCTCACCGCTTGAGGAAGACGTAATCTGCAACGTCGGCTCCGGCGGAATGCTTATCGACTTTGCCCACCTGATCGACTCTACCTCCATCGCCAAATACCAGAACCGCTACAGCGCCGCGACGCGGCACTTCAAGGACTGCCAGATCACCACGCCCAACCGTGGCCGCCTTATCACTTCATGCCTGGCAAATCCGGCGGCAACTGACGTTGGTTCGAAAAAGTGACAAGAGGTGGTCCAGGCCTCTTTTGGTTTTTTCCGCTTAGGAATCGATCTGCCAGGCAGCCAGCCAGAAATCTTTCGCCGGGGTGATGGAACTCGCCTTCTCTCGGATTACAATCACTGTAACCAGTCAATCCAGGTAAGTTCGATTTTGATGAACGCTTGAAATCCGTGGTGTGCGCGGGGTCAGGAACTTCAGCAGGTACAACCCAAAGGTACGTAGCGTGATTCTCATAACTAAAAATCGATTCCCTGGATGCGCAGGCAACTGGATGGCTTGCTTTGGGTGGAATGATACGCAATCACAAACTGCGCGTATTAGTGGTTGCTGACGATGCGACAAACCGCAGTCTCAGTTCTCCCCTGGCTCCGCCGCGGCTTCGATATCAGTCATGCCACCACCGGAGAGGCACATTGGGGCGGTGGCATGACTGATATCGAAGCCGCGGCGCACCAGGGGAGAACTGAGACTGCGGTTTGTGCCGGCATCGTCAGCAACCACTAATACGCGCAGTTTGTGATTCGGTATCATTCCACCCCAAAGCAAGCCATCCAGTTGCCTGCGCATCCAGGGAAATCAATTTTTCATTATGAGAATCACGCTACGTACCTTTGGGTTGTACCTGCTGAAGTTGAGCCACGGCACAACCCACCCCACGGATTTCAAGCGTTCATCAAAATCGAACTTACCTGGATTGACTGGTTACGGTGATTGTAATCCGAGAGAAGGCAAGTTCCATCACCCCGGCGAAAGATTTCTGGCTGGCTGCCTGGCAGATCGATTCCTAAGCGGAGAAGCAAAAGAGGCAGCCGACGGCCGCCTCTTGTCACTTTTTCGAACCAACGTCAGTTGCCGCCGGAGACGGTCCGCAGCTTGCCAGGCATGAAGTGATAAGGCGGCCACGGTCCGGTGATGGTGATCTGGCAGTCCTTGAAGTGCCGCGTCGCGGCGCTGTAGCGGTTCTGGTACTTGGCGATGGAGGTGGAGTCGATCAGGTGGGCAAAATCGATGAGCATTCCGCCGGAGTCGGTGCGCTTGCAGATTACGTCTTCCTCAAGCGGTGAGAACAGCTTGTGTACCTGCATCGAGAGGGCGCGGGCCTTGGTCTGCCGTTCTCGTACGCGGGTCGCCTGCTCCCGCAACTTGCGAAGGTACTCGCCGCCCACTCCGTTGGGCAACTCGGCAATCGCTTCCTGCAGCGTCCCATCTTTGACCAAGAAGCTTGAAGTGCATCTCGGCCTTCCCCCGCAGACGGGCGACGCTTTCCAGAAATGTCTTGCGATTGGCCTTCACCGCCCGGCGGAGCGCTTCGTCGGAGTCGAAGATGGTGCCGAAGCGGAAGGGAAGCACGGTCAGGGTGCGGAAGCACTCGCTGACCACGCGAGCGTGGTCAACAATGGCTTGCTGGGTGAGGGTTTGGCCGGCGGAGTAGTCGCTGACGATGACCGCGAATTCTCCGCTCGGACAGGCGAACACCGAAGCGCCGTTCACGCCTCGGAGGTTCTCAATTGCAAAGGGACGCCGAGCCCGGCTACCGTTTAGAAGGCCCTGCTGCTCGGTAATGCAGTACGCGTACCACGCCATCTCAGTCTCTCCTGGGAGTACTCGCACACAGTTGAAGGGCGCTGTGCATGAGGGAATGCTGACTTACGAACGTGGGATTACGAAACTGGCTGCTTGAATTGGAGATGGACGAGGTACCAGCCCCAACTCCCCTATCCTAAGCCTTTGGAGGGGAAAACCGCAACCTGCAATTGACCAAGGAGCGCTTTTTTCTAGATAGCAGGGCCGAGATCGGGTTCGTTACCCTCGGGAACGCTACTTGCGGGCTTTCGGACGCTTCTTTACCGCCTTGTGAGCCGGTTGCCTGGCGGGCGCTTTCTGCTCTTCGGCAGCTTCCTCTAAGGCGCGGCGTTCCAGTGCCTTGGTGACGACGTAGGCCATCTCTGCTATCGGCGCCGGCTTGCCGGTCCAGATCTCGAACTGCCGCGCGCCCTGCTGGACAAACATCTCCAGCCCGGGAATGACCTGAATTCCCTTGGCGCGGGCCATCGTGAGCAGCCTGGTTTCGGCGGGCACGTACACCAGGTCGAAGACGTACTTCGTGTTCAGCTCCTTTTCCTCCAGCGGCGATTGCTTGTGGTTGCCCATGCCAACCGGGGTTGCGTTAATGATGACGTCAAAGGATTGCTTCACGATTTCCGCCCGCTTGAGGTATTTCACCTTGACTTGCCGTGCCAGCGTTTGGGCTTTCTCCGGAGTACGGTTAGTAATGAAAACCTCGGCGCCTTTCGCCTTAAGGCCAAACGCTGCCGCGCGCGCGACGCCGCCCGCGCCGAGCAACAATACGCGGGCGCCGGCAAGATGAAGGCGCTGCTCCAGGGGGGCCAGGACCCCTGCGACATCCGTATTGAAGCCGTACAGCTTACCGTCCAGGCTGCGGACCACGGTGTTGCAGGCACCGATCTGGCGGGTCAGAGGGTCGGAGTTCTCCAGTTCTTCCACGATCTCCTGCTTGTAGGGCATGGTGATGCTGAGGCCGCGGATTGGAATATTCTGGACGCAGGCCAGCAGGTCCTTCAAACTCTTGGCGTGCAGTGCCAGGTAGACCGCGTTCACCGCCTCGCGGCGAAACGCCGCGTTCATCATCACCGGCGAAAGGGAGTGTTCCACCGGGTCGCCGGCGACGCCATAGACCTGAGTAGCGGCATCCACGCTCTCGATGCGATAGGTGTCGCGTAATTCGCTTGCGGTCGCCTGCCCGGGCGCGGTTTCCTCGCCGCGCGAGGCTGCGCCGAAGGTGAAGATGCTGCCTGCCCGCACTCCCAGCACGCGGCTGATGATGCCCTGTTCTCCCATGCACAAGCCGACCATCTCGTGCTTGGCGGAGTTTGCCTCCGAGGAACTTCATCATCACGACGTTGTCAGAGAGGTTCGTCGCGGTCGAGACCAGCTTGTAGAAGTCGGCTGAGTATTTGCTCATCTCCTCGAACGGCTCTTCCAACTTCTTGCTGTTGCGGAAGTTGTGGTGGGAGATGATAAGACCGACACGGTTGCTAAGCTCCTGAAGTTCCTGGGGTTTAAGGGTCTTGACGCTCTGGAGTTCCAGGTCCACCAGCTGAAAACCGCTATCGGCCGCTTTCAAAAGAACGCTGAGCTGGGCCGCAACTGAGCCGCGAAACTTGCCACCATTCACCGCGCGCCGGCAGGTGGCGATGACCGTTGCCTCGGGATGCATCTCGAGAAAATTCTTGAGCTTCGGAAGTCCCGCCGCCGGCTGTGACAGGTAGTCTAACCTGAACTCCAGAAAGGTGTTATCGCGCACCAAGGACTCGGCACGCTCGACAATGGAGGAGGCGTCGGAGCCGATCACGGCAACACATAACCGGGGGAGACGGAAGCGGCGAATTCGGGCGGCGTAAGTACTTGCAGATGCGCGCATGTAGCAGCCCGATGGTACAGATGCACAACAAATGTTGCAACCCCATTATCGGGGAATTTTGCACGTTGGGGCGATTTGGTCTATGGACGGTTAAGAATCAGAAGCGATACTAGCGAATCCCCAGTACCCGACAAGAGGTGAACAACAATCGAAGACGATCCTGTGGAGGACAAGACAAAAGCAAGAAATCACCATTTGTTTTCAATATCTTGCTAACCGCCCAAACCTTAAACTCAGCTGACCTCCGAAATGGACTGGGAGGTTTCTAGTCCAGAAGATTCTCTTTCCACAGCTTCTGCCCGCCGAGCGCAGTGTAGAACCCCCAGACAGCCATACCGGTCACGGTCAACAGAACGAAGAGGGAGCCACCCATATACCAACTGGAGAAATGGGTGGTGATCGGGATGTTCAGCAGCAAGTCAACGGTAAACATGCCCGCAGCCAGGGCTATAAACCCAAAGCGCAGCACCACAAAAGCGGCAATACCGTAAATGGCGATGTAGGTCGGGATGTCGATCCAGGGGTGGTGGCTGTCAAACGTCTTAATGGCGACCCATATGGCGACAAAGGCCAATGCGGCCAGCCAGGGCTTGCGCAGAATGACCCGCAAGACGAACATCAGGAAGAAGAAGACCAGGGTGGCTTGTATGGAATTGGCCAGATGCCAAAACCATGTGCCCAGGACCTGACGCGCCCCCGAGAAGATAGGTAGTTGCGCCATAGGCCGGGGCGTCGCCGGCCCGCAATCTCATCAGGAAGAACACCGAAAAGATGACCGCCCAGACCACTCCCAGAATCACCCCGTACAGCAGGTCTCTGCCGACCAGGGGATCCCGAAGTCGCCCGGCCATAAGCCGGCTCCAGGAAATGATCGCGTGCGGCCAGTGCCGCCGGACGTAAGGTTCGATCGCCAGATACAGAGCGCAGACCACCGCGGTGATGAACAGACCTCCGGCGGCGGCCAGAACGAACAGCCCAAAGCTTGACACGGACGGCACGAAGTGCGCCTGCAAGACAAAGAGGACCATTTGCAGCGCAAAGAGGACGACTCCCAACTGCCACGCTCCCTGAACATCGGCCTTCTCGCGCATATAGTGGCGCCGGGCGATCAAGACCGCGACCACCAGCAGGACAAAGGCAATACTGGAAATGATGAGGCCCACGGCCTTATTGCGGGACGAGTCGTCGGAGGGCATGCGGTCGGGTTTCGTCCAGTCTCCTATCAGCGCGAAGAAAACCGGCTTGCCGCGCCACGAGGCAGCTTCGATGCGCAAGGGGTAGGTCGTACCCGGCCAGGCACCGGCCCAGGCCACGCGAGTGTCCGCAGCCGCCAGCGAGTTCCAGGATCGGTTCTGCTCGACTTGAATTGCGCAGGATCCAAACCGGCCAGTTTGAACAGCACGTTCCAATCGAAACCAGCGGCGGGAGCAGTCGTCTTCTCGAGCTGCGGCGGAATCACTTCGAGATGGTCCAGCCTGCCCTGAGGGTCGAGCGAAATCTGAACCATGCCCGAGAGGATGGGCGGCGGGTCGCTGAGGTCCACGATCCCGGGCACGAGCGAACTATCTTTCATCTCCGCCGCCTACCAGCTCCGCAGGACTCTCGCGCAGCCAATACACCAGGACCGGCGGACGGCCTTTCAAGGCGGCGTCCCAGGTGGTGCGCTGTTTTGGGTTGTCGTGCAGGTAATCCAGGTAATTCGTCGTCGTAGGAAAAACCGTCGGCACTGTCGGCCGGCGTCGCGGTGTATCCGAGCTGTTGCACGACGTCGCGAGCCTTCTGCGAAAGCACATCCGAGGGATACGGAAGGTCCATGCGCTCGATAGCGCTGGTGCGCGCTCCCAGCAGATAAGACGCCACCAGGCCCACAAGTGCAATCGCCAGGGCCGCTAGCGCGACCGGAAGCTTGAGCCCGGTAGTCTCCCCGGCGGCGGCGACAATCTGAGGTGACGGCGTCTCTCCGGCGGCGAGGGCGGCGGCCAGCGGATCTCCGCCGGGTAAGGCGGCTGCGACCGCCAGCGCGGAAGCGGGCCGGGCGTCGGGGTCCGTTTCCAGGCAGTGCAGGATGGCACGCTCGACGGCCGGGTCGAGGTCCTGCACCAGCGAAGAAGGCCGGCTGGGCGTGCTTTCCCGGCGCACGCGCACAATCTCTTCCAGGGTCTTGCCATCAAAGGCAGCCTTGCCGGTGAACACTTCGTACAGAACCAGTCCGAGGGAGTAGATGTCACTCTTCGACGGTGACCGCTTCTCCGGAAAGTTGTTCGGGAGCCATGTAGGCCGGGGTGCCGCTTCGCACGTCCTCGATCTCGTGGGCGACGCCCGCCAGGCCAAAGTCCGTGATCAGGACCTCGCCACGGCCATCGAGCATGACATTGGCTGGCTTCAAGTCGCGATGCAGGATCCCCTTGTCATGGGCCGCCGCAACTCCCGCGCAAATCTTACTGGCAATTTCGGCGGCCTTGTCGCTGGGCAGACGCCCGATGCGCCGCAGCAATGAGGCCAGATCTTCGCCATCGATGTACTCCATGGTGAAGAAAGATCAGGTCGTCGGTCTGACCGATGTCGAAGACGCGGCAAACGTTGGGATGCGAGATGCGACGGGCGATGCGCACTTCGTTGCGAAACCGCTCCAGAGTCTGCTCGTCGCTGGCAAACTCAGGCAGAAACTTGAGCGCGACCTGCTGGCCCAGGCTGAGGTCGTCGGCGCGATAAACCTCGCCCATGCCGCCCCTGCCCAGCAGTGCGATGATGCGATAGCGGCCCGCTACCAGGCTGCCGGGAGTGAAGCGCCCCTCATTGCGGAAGGAATGGGACGATGGCCTGGAGGAGGGAGGTCTGGAACTGGGCCGTTTTGCGACAAGTGGCAGCGTTTCAGAGTCAGGGTCGAAGGTAGCCATCACTTCGGAAAGGATCGGCCTTCCACAAGAGGCGCAGAACTTTTCTGCCTGCGTGATCTCCGAACCGCATGAATCGCACTTCTGCATAAGAGTTTCCGGTAACGGGCAGTTAGATATCTTACCGCGTACAGAGACCGCCGGCCCAGAGCGCAGAACGGCGCTGAGGATGGCTTTCCGGGGCGGCCCGCGTCATCTGCTAGACTCGGCGGAACTGGTCGCAGCATGCGATTCACGCGAGGCGACAGCAACCATGAAGAAGCGAGCCTGGATCGGTTGGATAGTGACGGCGATTTCGCTGGCTTGGGGGACCAACCTGCTCGCACAGGATAGTTATGACCAGCCGTGGCGCCCGCAGTATCACTTCACGCCGCCGAAAAATTTCATGAACGACCCCAACGGGATGGTTTTCTACAAGGGCGAATACCATCTCTTCTACCAATACAATCCCGAGGGCAACGTCTGGGGACACATGAGTTGGGGACACGCCATCAGCACCGACATGGTGCACTGGCGCAACTTGCCGGTGGCCATTCCCGAGGATCCCAAATACATGGCCTACTCCGGCAGCGCGGTGGTGGATTGGAACAATTCCAGCGGCCTGTGCAAGAATCCCGACCCGCAAGACCATTCGTGCCTGATCGCGATTTACGCTGCGGCTTATAAAGATCGGCAGAAGCAGCACATTGCCTTCAGCAACGATCGCGGCCGCACCTGGACGAACTACGCCGGCAATCCGGTGGTCGATCTCGATGCACCGGATTTCCGCGATCCCAAGGTGTTCTGGTACGAGCCGCAGAAGAAGTGGGTGATGGTCGCGGTGCTGGCGGACCAGCGCACTGCGGTGTTTCTCGATTCCACCGACCTGAAGAAGTGGACGGTGCGCAGCAAGTTCGGGCCGGCGGGCGACGATGCCGGTCAATGGGAATGTCCTGATCTTCTGGAGCTGCCGGTCGAGGGCACAAACGACAAGAAGTGGGTGCTGATCATCAACCGAAATCCGGGCGCACCGGCAGGTGGCACCGGTGTGCGCTACCTTGTAGGCAACTTCGACGGCAAACAGTTCACCGACGAGACTTCGCCGGCCACCAAGCTGTGGGCTGACTACGGTAAAGACTTCTATGCCACGAACTCGTTCAACGACATGCCGGCGGGTGACGGGCGCAAGATCTGGATGGGCTGGACCAGCAACTGGCTGTACGCGAAAGATGAGCCCACCGTGCTCTGGCGAGGGGCGCAGTCTATTCCGCGAACCCTGACGCTCAGGCGGACTGCGGCGGGCATCATCCTCGTGCAAACGCCGGTTCAAGAGCTGCAGAGTCTGCGCGGCCAGCCGTTCGAAGTTCACGATGCCTCGATTCAGGATGCGAACCGCAAGATCGCCGAAGCCGGAGTAAAGGGCGAGACCTACGAGATTGAGGCTGAGTTCGAACCGCAAAAGGCGGAAGAAATCGGGTTCCGCCTTCGCAAAGGCGCGAACGCCTGGACACTGGTTGGCGTGCGTTCCATCCACGAATACACTCTTTGTGGACCGCACGCACTCAGGAGATGTTTCCTTCAGCAAAGACTTTCCGGGGCGCTACACTGCCACTCTGCAAAGCACCAATCGGGTTAAGCTGCACATCTTCGTGGATCGCTCCAGTGTGGAGGTTTTCGCCAATGATGGCGAAAAAGTCATGACCGATCGCATCTATCCTCCGCCCGGCTCAGACGGCATCGAGTTGTACGCGAAGGGAAGCGGCGGGAAAGTTGTGTCGCTAAGAATCTGGCAGCTCGCGTCGATCTGGACGCCCCGCTAGTTGGCCCGCACTCGCCATCCACCAGGCTTCATCGCCCTACCGTGTAAAATCGCTGCGAATTCAGGACCTGCCGATGAAACGCTCATCCGTGATATTCGCCATCCTCGCAACCGCTCTTGTTCTGATATTGTGCACGGCAACACCTAGGGCGACCGCCGCAGACGACATGCAAACCAGCGCCTCCCCAGCCACGACCGCCAACGGCTATCAGCCGAGGTGGTGGAAGGAAGCCATCGTCTACCAGGTGTACCCGCGGTCGTTCAAGGACTCCAACGGTGACGGCATCGGTGATCTGAAAGGCATCACATCAAAGCTCGACTACATTCAGGGCCTTGGCGTCAACGTCATCTGGCTGAGCCCGCACTACGACTCGCCGAACGCCGACAATGGCTACGACATCCGCGACTACCGCAAGGTGATGGCCGAGTTTGGCACCATGGCCGATTTCGATGAGCTGCTGAAGGGCGTTAAGCAGCGCAACATGAAGCTGGTCCTCGACCTGGTGGTGAACCATTCCAGCGACGAGCACGCGTGGTTTGTCGAGAGCCGGAAGTCTAAAGACAATCCGTATCGCGACTATTACATCTGGCGTCCCGCCAAAGATGGCAACGTGCCTAACAACTGGGTGTCCTTCTTTTCGGGCTCGGCATGGAAGCTCGATCCCACGACCAACGAGTACTACCTGCACCTGTTCGCCGAGAAGCAGCCCGATCTCAACTGGGACAATCCCAAGCTGCGCCAGGAAGTCTACGCCCTGATGAAGTTCTGGCTTGATAAAGGGGTCGATGGATTTCGTATGGACGTGATTCCGTTTATCTCCAAGCGTGAGGGGGTGCCCGACCTGCCGCCGGATTACATGACGCGTCCGCAATACTTCTATGCGATGGGCCCACACCTGCATGAATACCTGCAGGAGATGAATCGTGAGGTGCTGTCGAAGTACGACGTGATGACGGTGGGTGAGGCGTTCGGCGTCACGCTTGCCCAGACGCCGACGCTGGTGGACGAACGGCGCAACGAGCTGAACATGATCTTCAACTTCGACGTGGTACGACTGGATCGCGACGGCCGCCTGTGGCGCAACTGGACCCTGCCGGAGATGAAGGCGATCTACACCACCCAGGACAAAGCGCTGGATGTGCATAGCTGGAACACTGTCTTCCTTTCGAACCACGACAATCCGCGCGTGGTGTCGGCATTCGGCGATGACTCGCCCGCGTTTCGTGTGCCCTCGGCGAAGCTGCTGGCCACCATGCTGCTGACCTTGAAGGGAACGCCGTTTATCTACCAGGGCGACGAGTTGGGGATGACGAACTATCCCTTCAACAGCATCGAGCAGTTCGACGATATCGAGGTGAAGAACGGATGGAAGGCCGACGTGGTGACCGGGAAGGTGAAAGCGGACGACTACATCGCCAACCTGCGCAAGACCAGCCGCGACAATTCGCGGACTCCGATGCAGTGGGACAGCTCGCCCAACGCAGGCTTCACCACCGCAGCCAAGCCGTGGCTGGCGGTGAATCCGAATTACAAAGAAATCAATGCCAGCCAGGAGCTGAGCGACCCCAACTCGATCTACAACTATTTCTCCAGGATGGCCAAGTTCCGCGAGAAGACCCCGGCCCTGATTTACGGCGACTACCAGGACCTCGATCCGCAGAACGCGAAGATTTTCGCCTACACGCGAACGCTGGGGCAGGACAAGTACCTGGTCGTCCTGAATTTTTCCGAGGACAACATTTCGTACACCCTGCCGGGCGGGTTGAAAGCCGGCCAGTTGCAGATCTCGAATCTCGGCAGCAAGGAAGAGGAAACGCCGGTGCTGAAGCTGAAGGGTTGGGAGGCCAGAGTTTACAAGCAGTAAGGAAAGCAGCGCCTGGCGCTCTACAATAATTCCAACTCGATCTTCTTCGCAGTACGGTCAAGGTGAGCAATTCTAAAGCTGCAAATCTGGCCCGGGCGCACCGCTTCCGGCTTGGATGTCGCGTCGGCAGCGTTTCCCTTCCAGCGCGCCTGAAGCATGGAACTCAGCGACGACAAATCCGCTTTCGACGCGGGCTTGGTTTCTTCCTTCGCCGGACGCTCGGAGGCGACCCGGCACATACCCTGAATGCCTTCGCCCAGTTCTACGCGCGTTTGCTCGCCTGAATTCTCAAGGATGCGGCCTGTGACCACATCGCCTTCCTTGTGCTCCGCGATATATTCCTCCAGGCTCGTGGGAACCAGTTGCTTCATGCTCAGTCGAATGAGCCGCCTGTCCGTATCGACAGCCAGTACCTGGGCGCGGGTCGATTGCCCGACCTTCAGCACTTCCTGGGGATGATTAATGCGCTTCTCGGCGCTGATCTCGCTCACGTGAATCATGCCCTCGACGCCTTCAGAAAGCTGCACGAACGCGCCGAACTTGGTGAGGCTTGTGACCGGCCCTTCGATTACTGTGCCGGCCGCAAACCTCTGGGCAGCGTCTGCCCATGGGTCGCCCAGCGCCTGCTTCAGGCCCAGGGAAATGCGGCGCTCACCTTCGCTCAGCCCCAGGATGACCGCTTCTACGGTCTCGCCAGGCTTTACCATGTCGCCAGCCTTCTTCACTTTCCTGGCCCACGACATTTCCGATAGATGGATCAAGCCTTCGATTCCAGGCTCCAGTTCGACGAATGCCCCGAAGTCCAGGACGCGCGTCACGGTACCGCGCACACGCTCACCCGTCTTGTACCTTTCGGTCACAGAATCCCACGGATCGGGTTGCAGCTGCTTCATGCCCAATGAAATGCGCCGCTTTTCAGGATCGATCTTCAGGACCCTGGCTTCAATCTCCTGGCCCACGGACAACACGTCTGCCGGATTGTTGATGCGGCCCCAGGCGATGTCACTGACATGCAGCAAACCGTCAACTCCGCCAAGGTCGACGAACGCGCCGTAATCGGCGAGCCGGCGGACGGTGCCGTGCACCGTCTCGCCTTCACTGACCTCGGAGTAGCGCCGCTCTTTCACCAGGCGCTCTTCCTCCTCGGCGATGGCGCGGCGATCCACCACTACGTCTTCTTCCGTGACGTCGAGCTTGATAATGCGGCAACGAATTTCCTGCCCAACCAACTTCTCCATTTCGGCGGCATCGCGGGTTCCGCTGCGCGAAGCCGGCAGGAACGCTCGCACTCCCACATCCACATTCAAACCACCTTTGACCACGGCCGTCACGGTGCCCACAATCGTCGCCTTCTCGGCAAACGCCTGCTCCAGCGCTGGCCAGTCTCTGGCCTGCGAAATCATGGTGCGCGAGAGCTGGTAGTAGCCTTCGGGATCGCGCCCTTTGACCGAGACCGGAAATTTGTCGCCAGGTTTAACGGTTTCGCCCCCGCTCTGAAATTCCGCCAGTGGCAGAATGCCCTCGCTCTTGTAACCGATGTCGAGAAAAATCGACTCGGCGGAGATGGCAACCACCGTGCCTTCGAGCTGTTTGCTGCCATCTTTCATCCGGCGCGAGTGGCTTTCCTCGTATTGCGAAAGAATGTCTTCGAAAGATTCAGTGGATTCAGGAGTCGGTTGAGGTTCTGAAGTGTTTGAGTCGGACATGAAAGGGTACAGCCTCAATTGTGAAGCGATTTCGAGTAGGATAACACTCCGCATTTGGAGTTGCGGGCAGGGTGCCCACGGCCGTTGCTGTCGCGGGTTCGCGTGGCAGGGCGTGGCTGTTGGCAAGTTCACGCGCAGTTTAAGATGCACTCATGAAGAAACTTCGGGTAGGTGTTCTGTTTGGCGGGCGTAGTGGCGAGCATGAGGTCTCACTGCTGTCGGCGGCGTCGGTCTTGAAGGCGATCGACAAGAAGAAATACGAGGTTGTTCCCATTGGTATCACCAAGGAGGGACAATGGGTGACGGCCGCGCACGCCGAGCGACTGCTGAAAGGGCGCGCGCCGGATGCTCCCAAGCCGCGTCACTTGCGCGCCGGGGATCCAGAGACAACTTCGGCGGCGGCCGTTCTCGCCAAAGGCGAAGGCGTCGTCGTTCCGCCAATGCCGGGCCATGACCACTCCGCGCTGGTACCGTTTGAAACCGGCACGAGCGAACTTCATCCAGCGCACCATCCTATCGACGTGGACGTCATCTTCCCAGTGTTGCATGGCACGTTCGGCGAAGACGGCACCATCCAGGGTCTGCTGGAGCTGGCGGACATCGCCTACGTGGGCAGCGGCGTGCTCGGCTCGGCCGCGGGCATGGACAAGGACGTGATGAAACGCCTGTTTCGCGACGCAGGAATTCCCATCGTCCCGCACGTCACCCTGCTGCGCAGCGCCTGGCGCTCCGAACCCAAGAAGGTGCGCCAGCAGATTGAGAGCGTGCTGAAATATCCCGTGTTCGTGAAGCCTGCGAACCTGGGCTCGTCGGTCGGCATCAGCAAGGTCCACGACGCCAGCGAGCTCGCCGCTGCCATGGACGACGCCGCGCGCTATGATCGCAAGCTTCTCGTCGAGCAAGGCGTCGGCGGCAAGAACGGCAAGGCACGCGAAATCGAGTGTTCAGTGCTGGGCAACGACCATCCCATTGCGTCCGTTCCCGGAGAGGTCGTCCCCGTTAAGGAGTTCTACGACTACAACGCCAAGTATCTGGAGGAAGGTTCAAAGCTCATTATTCCGGCCAAACTTCCGAAATCCAAGGAAAATGAAGTGCGGCGTCTCGCTATCGCAGCGTTTCAATCGGTCGATTGCGCCGGTCTGGCGCGAGTGGACTTCCTCATGGACCCAGCGAACAAGAAGATGTATGTCAACGAAATCAACACGATTCCCGGCTTCACGTCCATCAGCATGTACCCCAAGCTGTGGGCGGCGAGCGGCATCTCCTACCCCGATTTGATCGACCAGCTGATCCAGCTCGGGCTGGAACGCCATGCCGATAAAAAGCAAAATCAATACACCCGGGAGAGCTAACCCTTTTTTCGCTTCTCCGTCTATTTCATTAAGCAGGGAGCGATGCTCGTGGGGGCATGCATCATGTTTCACTCCGCTAGACATGCATGCCCCGGGCACCGCACACCGGCCTTCCTTTTCTCCTGATTCGCAACCAGGCAGGCTTTCCTCGCGTCCAAGCGCGCCGGAGAGGCCCTGCCTGTTTTTTTCTGCAGTACCGGTTTTGCGACGGGCAGCCGTGGTATGGCGTCTGAAGAGCAGCGACCTCGATTCGTTTGCGTTGTTCTATAGCTAATCTGGAAGGGAGTTCCGATGGCGATACGTGCGAGTGGTGTGTTTGAAGTGAAGATGTTTCCTCAGGGCGAAGCAGACAAATCCGGGGGAACCACCATCGGAAGGATGTCACTCGACAAACGGTATCACGGCGATCTCGAGGCTACCGGCAAGGGCGAGATGCTGAGCGCCGTCACGGAGGTCGCAGGCTCGGCTGGCTACGTCGCGATTGAGCGAGTCACCGGAACGCTCCACGGGCGCAGTGGCAGCTTCGTCCTGCAGCACCGTGGCATTATGACCCGCGGCACGCCGCGCCTGACGATTACCGTGGTGCCGGACTCGGGCGCTGATCAACTGGTTGGTCTTGCCGGCAGGCTGACGATCGAAATGGACAACGGAAAACATTCGTACGCCTTCGAGTACACGCTTCCCAAAGCGACCTGACGTTGGCTACAGCAAAAGAATCACAAGTCTGGCTTCGCTGTAATGTGGAACAATCGCTCCGTTTTCATCGTATCCAACCACGGAGGCGCTCTGTGCGAAAATCCTTCCTGCTTTTTCTCCTATGCTTTTCGGTCTTCAGTCTGTCAGCCCTGGCTGAAGAATGGAACAAGTCGTATCAGGTCGGCGACAAGCCCAGCCTGCGTGTGGACACCAACGATGCCTCGGTGGAGATCTCGCGCGGGGTGAGCCGGACCATCGCGGTGCGGGTGATCTCTGACGGTTACAACTTCGGAGGCAGCGGTGTGCGGGTCACCGAGCGGCAGGACGCCGACAAGGTGGACCTGCAAGTTCACGTGCCGAACAGCTGGGGCATGCACATCAGCAGCCATCGCGGGGTGCGCATTGAAGTGCAGGTCCCGTCTGACACCGCGCTCGATTTGCACTCCGGCGACGGCCACATCCGCGTGGACGGCACGGCTGGACAAGCGCGGCTCGATACCGGCGACGGTCACATCGAAGTGCGGAACTTCACCGGCGGGTTGAACGCCCGCACCGGCGATGGTTCCATGACCATTGACGGGGTGTTGAGCGACGTCAACCTGCGCACCGGCGACGGCCACATTGACCTGACAGTGCGTCCGGGCTCGAAGATGGGCGCCACTGGATGGCTCATTCACACCAGCGATGGCCGGGTGGAAGCGCGTCTGCCGGAGGATTTTGCCGCCGAACTCTACGCGCATACCGGCGATGGACACATTCAACTTGACCTGCCAGTCACGGTGAACGGCTCCATCGAGCGCTCGCGCATTCGCGGCAAGCTCAACGGAGGCGGCCCGCTGTTGGAGATCACCACCGGCGACGGCGGCATCCGCATCGCCAAGTTTTGAGCTGCGGGGTCAAGAAGCGTCGCGCTTCCGCCGATAGGAACTATGGGCGAGGCGTTCCCGGCAATGGACGCGACGGCGAGAACTCGGAGCACAATACGGCGAGGCCGACGCAAACTGTTCTTGTTTTGCAGTCATCCCATCGCACAGGAAGAGTTCACGCGCATGTTGAAGCACACTGACTTCGACATCGTAGTGTGCCACGAATGGCTCCTGCCCGAAACCAGTGCTGCAGCCGTTGACGGCGAGCGGCCTACTCTGGTGGTCCTTGATGCCAGCGACGTGATCACAAGCCTGGAGTTTGCCCGCATGCTGCGACTGGAACGGCGCCCGGTCCATCTGCTGGTGCTGCTCCCCAAGTTGGACGAAGCGGTGACCTTTCCGCTGTTGCGGCTGGGTGTGCGCGGTCTGCTGACCTACGACCTGGCGCCGCGCGAACTGGCTCGCGCCGCCCGCCAGGTTGAAGCGGGAATGTATTGGGTACCGCGCGAACTGCTTACCCATTTCGTCGAGTCGATCCTGCCGGAGCTGAGCGGCTGCAAGTCACTCGACAGCGCGGTGAACATCAGCCGCCGCCAACGCGATGTGCTCGATTTGCTGCTCGACAATCTTTCCAACAAAGAAATCGCCAGCAAGCTCTTCGTCTCCGAACGCACCGTCAAGTTTCATGTCTCCAACCTGCTGAGCAAGTTTGGCGTGCGGCGCCGCGCCGACTTGATTGTGCTGTGGATGCAGCGCGCCAGCGCCTTTCCTTGGCTGGCTCGGGACTCGGGGAGCACCGTGTCCGCTCGTGTCCACTAGCTTCCTGAAGTTCCGTCGTCGATCTCCTGAAAACTGACTAACCGACCACCGAACGCCAGAAGGTCGAGTGGCTGGCTTTTTTCGCTACTGTAGCGCCCAATCGCAGTTTGACCCCCAATTCTGCTGCCTGTTAAACTAAGTCTTTCCCACCTTGTGGCATTCCAGATAAGGACCATTCGTGCGCAGTTACACTCGACATCAACTTAAGCAAGACTCGTTCAGAACCTCGACCACGGAAACCATTTCCTGGGCGGTTGAACATCAATCCAAGCTCATTGCCGCAGGCATCGCGATCGCCGTGGTTGTGGCCGCCGTGCTCGGCGGCTGGTGGTATGTGGATTATCGCAATCAGCAGGCGCAACTTGAGTTGGCTCGGGCGATTGAGAAATTCAACGCTCCCGTCCGTCCGGCAGGGACGCCAGCGGCTCCGGACATGCTGAGCTTCGCCTCGGCACAGGAGCGCGCCAAGGTGACGAATGCGGAGTTTACCGGCATCGCTGACAAGTATTCCTTTACCGAGTCGGGACGCGCGGCCCGCTACTTCGCCGGCATAACCCTGCACGACATGGGCGACAACGCGGGCGCCGAGAAGGATTTGAGAGACGTTGCCGGCAGCCGCTCCAAGGAGATTGCCAGCCTGGCGAAAGTGGCGCTGGCCGGCATTTATCACGATACCAACCGCGACCCGGAGGCCATCGCCATCTACAAGGACTTGGCCGATCACCCCACCGCTTCCGTAGGCAAGAGCACGGCGCAGTTCCTGCTGGCGTCGTTGTACGAGGAAAGCCACCAGCCCGACCAGGCGCGCGCCCTCTATCAGCAGATGCAGAAGGAAAGTCCCGCCAGTCCGGTGGCGCAGCTCGCCTCGCAGAAACTGCAGGCGCTCAAGTAGCTGGCGGGGGTTCGTTTTTCGCGCTTGGGCTCTTACGGTCTGTGAGAGTACTTGTGCCGCGCCTACGGGGTCTGCGTCGTAGCTAGTGCCGCCGCTCCGCGGCTCAATTTTTTCCCCACTTAACCGCGGGCTTACGCCCGCGGCTAGCACAAATGTCGCCGCTGCGCGGCTTGGGTCAATTTCCCACGTTACCCACCAGTCCGCCTTCGGCAACGTGCTGGGCTACACTGAGCCGTCCCTATACGGGACTGGTTTTCTGTTGGTTCGTATCACGGGCGCAACCAAGTCTATTTCTCGCGCGCACTATAGGGCCTAATCCTCCACCTCGACCTCTTCGCCGCGCTCAGCCTTGGCTTGGGCAATGATCTTTTCCTGCTGCAAGGCGGGAACGAAGTCGTAGTGGTGCATTTCCATGGAGAAGCTGCCGCGTCCCTGGGTCATGGAGGTCAGGTCGGTACCGTAGGTCAGCATCTCTGACATGGGCACTTCGGCCTTGACGACGGTCTTGCCTGCCTTGTTGTCCATGCCCTGGATGCGACCGCGGCGGCTGTTGAGGTCGCCCATGATGCCGCCCGCGAATTCGTCGGGGATGGTGATCTCGACGTTCATGATCGGCTCCAGCAGCGTGGGCTTGGCCTGCTCCATGGCCTTCTTGAAGGCGATGCGGCCCGCGGTCTTGAAGGACAATTCGTTGGAATCCACATCGTGGTACGACCCGTCGTAGAGAATGACTTTGAAGTCCACCACCGGGAAGCCCGCGAGGAAACCGCGAGCCGCCGCTTCGACGATGCCCTTCTCGACTGCGGGAATGTAGTTTCTGGGAATAGCGCCGCCGAAGATTTCGTTGACGAACTCGAAGTTGCCGCCGCGCGGCATCGGCTCCATCTTGATCTTGCAGTCGCCGAACTGGCCGTGACCGCCGCTCTGCTTCTTGTGGCGACCCTGCACATCGGCGCGGCCGCGAATGGTTTCCCGGTACGGGACCTTCGGCGCCTTGAGGTTGACTTCGGTGTGGTATCGGTTCTTCAATTTCGAGACCACGACTTCAATGTGCTGCTGGCCGGTACCGGCGATCAAGAATTCTTTCGTCTGGGCGTCGCGGAAAAAGCGCAGCATGGCGTCTTCTTCCATGAGCTTATGGATGCCATTGCTCAACTTGTCTTCGTCGGCGCGGGTCTTGGGCTCGATGGCAAAGGTGATCGCCGGCTCGGCGAAGGTCACCGGAGGATACTGAATAGGAGCGCCTTTGTCGCCCAGCGTGTCGCCGGTTAACGTGTCTTTCAGCTTTGCAACCGACCCGATGTCACCTGCGTGCAACTCATTCACGGGAACCGCTGTCTTCCCCTGCATGACCGAAAGATGGGCAAACTTCTCGGAGTTGCTGCGAGTGAAGTTCTGGAGCGTCGCGTCGTTCTTCAGCACTCCGGAATAAACCTTGAAGAACGAGATGCGTCCCGAGAAGGGATCGCTGATGGTCTTGAACACGAACAACGACAGGGGTTCAGCATCACTGACCTTGCGAGTCGCAGGCTCGCCGTTATTGGCCGTGGCCGCGGCTTTCACCGTGCCGCGCTCGACTGCGGTTGGCATGTAATCGACGATGAAGTCGAGCACCTCGTCGCTGCCGATGTTGCCCAGTCCCGAAGCAAATAGCGCAGGAAATATCTTGTCCTCGCGGATGGCGTTGTGCAGGCCGGCGATGATGTGCTCCTCGGCAATTGTGCCCTTGTCGAAGAACTCTTCCATTAGGGCGTCGTCGCCCTCGGCAACCAATTCGACCAAGCGCTCGTGGGCCGTTTTGGCTTCCTCTTCCATGTTGGCCGGAATCTCGCCAACCCTGGATTTACCGTTGCCGCCCATCTCGTAGGTATAGGCCTTCATCCTCACCAGGTCCACGACGCCAGTGAAACTCTTCTCGGAACCAATGGGCAACTGCACCGGAACGACGGTCCGGCCGAAGGCCGAGGTCAGCGATTCCATGACCCGGGTGAAGTCGGCGCGTTCGCGGTCCATGCGGGTGCACACAATCGCGCGTGGCAAGGCGAAATTGTCGCAGTAATGCCAGATGCGCTCGGTAATGACTTCTACGCCGCTGACCGCGTCCACCACGACCAGCGCGGCCTCGACGGCAGGTAGCACCATCTCGGCTTCATGGATGAACATGTTGAAGCCAGGCGTGTCGAGGAGGTTGATCTTGTGGTTGCGCCACTCGATCACCGCGGTCGCGGCAGAAAGGGACATCGACCGCGAGATCTCTTCCTCTTCGTGATCGGTAACCGTGTTGCCTTCGTCCACGCGGCCGAGGCGCTGGGTCGCACCGGCGGTGAACAGGAGGGCCGATGCAAGGGAAGTCTTGCCAGAGTGTGAGTGCCCGACCAGGGCGACGTTGCGAATGTTTGCACCTTCGTAATTCTTCACCTATGACTCCTTCAATATGGGCCGTGCAATACCGCGCCTCACCCAGGCGGTCGGCAACTCCGCGAGTTTCTCAGAGGCGATGTTCCCCCGGGGCAGCGCGCATCGCGCGCCTGTACGACCCCGAGGTTGCCAGTGAGGCAAACGGTTACCCCAGAAAAAGGCGGGGGACCATGCTGTTCCGCGCATGGCGAGGCTGAACAAACTTAAAATCGTAGCACACCGAGTTTCTCAGCCCCAAACTGACTTGATCGGCTGGCTCTCGGACAGCGAGACTCGCAAGGCCGCCTTCCATTACTATAGAGGACATTCCTGCGCAACTTGCCGGACCAACCGGCGCAGCAACCAAGGAAAACTCGGAATGAAACGTACTCTTCTCTCGCAATTCGCCCTTCCCCTTCTGCTGGCCCTTGCCAGTTCGATCGCGTGGGGCGGCGACACCTCCATGTTGCGGCCTCCTGCGGGATCAAAGGTCGCCATCGTCGTCTTCGAAGACCTGGAATGTCCCGATTGCGCTCGCGCGGCGCCGCTGCTGCATGAAGCCGCCAAGACCTACAACATTCCCCTGGTGCAACACGACTTTCCCCTGCCCCAGCATCCCTGGTCCTTCGAGGCGGCGGTGAATGCCCGCTATTTCGATACCAAGTCGAAAAAGCTAGGTGACGATTACCGCCTGTATATATTCCAAAACCAGCCGTACGTCTCCAAGCAGAATCTCCGCGGTTACACCGAGAAGTTTGCCGAGCAAAACAAGGTGGTACTACCGTTCGTAGTGGACGCAAACGGCGACCTGGCGGCCAAGGTCAGGGCTGACTATCAGCTTGGGCAACGCATTCCTTTGGATCACACGCCGACAATCTATGTTGTCAGCAACAGCGCGCGTGGGACGCCATTCGTGGAGGTCGTGGACCGCACCCAGCTTTATCAGCTGATCGAGCAGGTGATGAAACAGGCAGGTGACACGCCTCAGGAACGCAAAACAGCGAGCAGCCAGAAGACTGCCCATAGCCAATAGCGATCGCAGGTCCGCGGAGGAAGCTCGCCAGCGCGGCGAGCTTTCAATTTGCAGGTTTCGTTTTAGAACAAAGCCCTTGTCCAGATTTGACACAGGTACTCCCGGAAGACTTCACGCTTGCATAACTGACGATCATCTGCGAAACTTCTGACTGAAGTTCTCGGCGGTTCGGCCTGTCCGTCTACCCTGCCTGCTGGATGATGACTGCCACAACTTCTGCCACGTAGTCGGGTTCCTTTGACTGGTTTTCCTTATGCCCGATACAGCTAATGTAAAGTCCATGCCTCCTCTTTCGTCCCATGACCGTATCCTCATGGCGGCGAAGCGTTTGTTTGCCTACAACGGATACGAGAACACCAGCACGGTTGCGATTGCTCGCGAAGCGGGCACCAGCGAATCGCAACTGATGAAACATTTCGGCAGCAAGCGGGGTCTGCTGGCCGTCATCCTGGACCGCGGGTGGGCCAGCATTGCAGCACGAGCGAACGCGATGCCGAGCGGCGGATCTCCAAGTGACCGGTTATTTGGGGCTCTGGAGGCGATCATCGTCGAACTGGAGAATGACTCCGACATGAAAAACCTGATCTTGCTCGAGACCCGGCGCGTGCGCAAAGACAATCGCGACGTGTTTGTGAGCCAGGGTTTCCAGCAGTTCTCCGAAACGGTGAATACCCTGCTTCGCCAATTGCGCGATGAGGGGCACATCCGCAAGGACGTGAACCTAGCGGCGCTTCGGGCAGCGTTCGTTGGCATGACCGAAGGCCTGTTGCGTGACCAGGTGTTGGCGCAGCGTTCTGAGTTCAGCGCCGATTACAGCGCCGAGGACCTCAGGAGCGTGCTCGGGATGTTGATCTCATCGTTTACCGGTGAAGGCTTGCACCAGTTGAAGGCGGTCAATAGCTAGAAGAGCACGGGCGCGAATCATTCGACAAAAACACCCCGTCTGAGGACGGGGTTTTTGTTTGTGCGGCATTTGCCGCCGGCTTAGTGGTTGCTCGGGCGTTACGTCTCGCAAACGTCGAGACAGGACAAAGTCCGAAGTGTAGTTTCCGCTCGCGAATCACGCTGGAGCGAGGCGCATGCTCAGGTCCACTGCCGCGGCGGAATGGGTGAGAGCGCCTACGGAGATGAAACTCACACCGGCTTCAGCGTAGGCGCGCACGTTCTCCAGCGTAATCCCACCTGACGCTTCCAACGGGACGCGCCGTTCAAGTTTGCTGACCCGTTCAACTGCCTCTCGCACTTGCTCGGGCGTCATGTTGTCCAGCAGCACAGCCTCCGCGCCGTGCTCCAGGGCCAGGTCGAACTCTTCCAGCGAACGCACCTCGATCTCGACCGTTTGCGGACCGCGGCGGTTGCGCAGCGCGCGTTCCAAAGCAACCACTGCACCTCCGGCCAATGCAATGTGGTTGTTCTTGATCAGGACGCCGTCGCTGAGATCGAGGCGATGGTTCGTGCCTCCGCCACAGCGAACAGCGTACTTGTCGAGCACCCGCAGCCCGGGCGCAGTCTTGCGCGTATCGAGAATAGTTGTTCCGGTTCCCGCGACCGCGTCCACGTAACGGCGGGTGAGGGTCGCAATGCCACTCATGCGTTGCATGATGTTGAGGATCACGCGCTCGCAAGACAGCACGACCCGCGCATTGTGCACGATTACGGCAATCGATTGCCCTTGGTGCAGACGCACGCCGTCGAAGATTTCGGTGTGGCTGGTGACTTCGGGATGGGAAGTAACCGTGCCATCGAGGGCGGCAAAAACCTCGAGGATGCGAGAAATGCAGCCCACGCCCGAGAGCACACAATCCTGTTTGGCAAGGATGGTGGCGCGAAGCACGCTGATTGGGATCAATGCAGGCGTAACTGGTTGCGTCCCGCGTGGCGCGGTCTTCCAGCAAAGCATTTTCCAGGATTGCGGTGGATCCTGCGGCTTGTCCAGTCCACGATCGTTTTCTCCCGAGCTGCGCCTGACGCGCCTAAGCGCCCAATTCTCCCAATGCCTCGTTTGCCTTATTCACCAGGACCTCAACTTCGGCCTTGCGCTTCCTCAAGCCTTCCACCACATGTGCCGGCGCTTTGGCGAGGAACGCCTCATTGTTCAACTGTCCGCTTGCGCGCGTCAGTTCCTGCGTCAACCTGGCAAGCTCTTTGCTTAGCCGATCGCGTTCCGCCGAGGCGTCCACTTTGCGTTCATAAAGCACGCGCACGTCGAAGCGAGCCGTGCTGCGGGCGCCGGCTGCTTTGGCCAGTGACGAGTCCACGAAGGTCAGGCCTTCCACGTTCGCCAGTCGCTCCAGCGCACCGCGATTGTGGTCAACCAGAGCGCGGACATCGCTGTCGGCGAAGACCTCAATCGCCAACTTCTGCTTGGGCTCGACCTTCAGGTCCGCGCGAATGTTACGCACGCTGACGATGAGGTCTTGCAGAATCGCCATTTCCGTTTCTGCGCCGGTATTCATTTGTGTCCGGTCGGCTTGCGGATAAGCCGCCAGGGCGATCGATTTAGCGGGCGGCTTACCGTCATAGACCGCGTGCCAAAGCTCTTCGGTAATGAACGGCATGAACGGCGACAGCAAGCGCAGAGCGCCTTCGAACACGCTGATCAGGTTTTCGTACGCACTGCGCGCCTGCTCGCGATCAGCGCTTGCCAGGCGTGGCTTGATCAATTCCAGGTACCAGTCGCAATATTCGCCCCAGAAGAAGTGATACACCACGTGCGCAGCTTCGTGGAAGCGGTACGTCTCGAGCGCCTCGTGCATCTGCTGGGTTACGCGATTGAAGCGCGAGAGGATCCATCGGTCTTCCAAGGTTTCAGCCTTGAAACCAGCCACGCCCTTCAGCGCCAAGTCCATGGGCGAAGATTTGAAATCCGCCAGCGACCATACGCCCGACTGCTGTGCGCGGTCCACGTTCATGAACAGAAAACGGGCAGCGTTCCAGATCTTGTTGGCAAACGCGCGATAGCTCCCGGTGCGGCTCTCCGAGAAAGCAATGTCGGTGCCGGGCGCCGCCATCGAGGCCAGAGTGAAACGGACCGCGTCGGTGCCATAGTGCTCGATGATCTCGATCGGGTCCAGCACATTGCCCTTGGTCTTCGACATCTTCTGGCCTTCGACGTCGCGGACCAGCGCGTGGATGTACACGGTGCCAGAACGGCACGTCGCCATGCTGATGGCCGCGCATGAAGTGGCAGTTCATCATGATCATGCGCGCCACCCAGAAGAACAGGATGTCAAAGCCGGTGATGAGGAGCGTCGTCGGGTAGAACGCGTCGAGATCGGGCGTGCTGTCCGGCCAGCCCAGCGCGGAGCATGGCAACAAGCCCGATGAAAACCAGGTGTCGAGCACGTCGCTGTCCTGTTCGAGACTGGCTGCTCCCGCATTTCGGGCAGTTCGGCGGGGGCCTCGCGCGCGACGGTAATCTCCTTGCAGTCTCCGCAATGCCACGCCGGAATGCGATGACCCCACCATATCTGTCTCGAGATGCACCAGTCCTTGATGTTCTCCATCCCATCGAAGTAGACCTTCTCCCACATTTCAGGGACGATTCTCACCCTATCGTAGCGAACCGCCTCGATGGCAACTTCGGCGAGGGGCTTCATCCGCACAAACCACTGGAGCGAGACGATGGGCTCAACGATGGTCTTGCAGCGATGGCACTTGCCCAGGGGGACGATGTAGTCCTTTGTGCCCACCAGAAAGCCACCCTGCTCCAGATCCGCGAGCACCCTCTGACGCGCTTCGAAGCGATCGAGACCCTTATACGGCCCGGCGTTCTCCGGTCATCTGC
>CAVXDA010000006.1:0-40854 GCA_963760415.1 uncultured Acidobacteriaceae bacterium
AGTAGCCAACAATCGCTGCGGCAGTTCACCAGCCTCCAGAACTCGCTCCACCTGCGTACAATAGCTCTCTTGCTGCACACGAACCTCGACCGGGGAAAGACTTGGATCCGCTCACGCATTTTCTGACCGGCGCCTGCATGGCGCGTTCGGGCTTTAATCGCAAAAGCGCTCTCACCACGCTGACCATGGTGCTGGCCGCCGAAGCCGCCGATATCGACGTGCTCTGGATGCTGAAGAGCCAGCTTGCAGCCCTGCAGCACCATCGCGGAATTACCCACAGCTTCGTCGGCGTGCCTTTCGTGGCGGCCGCGACGCTGGCCCTGGTGTACGGCATGCATCGCCTGAGGCTGCGCCTGTGGCCGCCAAAATCCTCGTCAGCGAGCCGGCCAAAGCTCCCGGTCCGATGGGGCTACCTGTACTTCGTTGCGGTGATCGCCGCGCTGAGTCATCTCCTGCTCGATTACACCACCGCGTACGGCATACGTCTGTTCGAGCCCTTCAACTACCGCTGGTACTCGTGGGACCTCGTTTACATCCTCGACCCTGTCATCTGGATCATACTGATCGCCGGGCTTACGCTACCCGTGCTGTTTGGCCTCATCAACCAGGAGATCGGCGTTCGCAGCAAGGGTCCACGCGGACGCGGCAGCGCGATCGTCGCCCTCGTTTGCTACGTACTGATCGGGGGTGTGCGCGACCATCAGCATCGCCGTGCGCTCAACGCCATGAACTTGTTCCTGTATCAAGGCGCCGCGCCCCAGCGCGTCGCCGCGTATCCCTACATGATCGATCCTTTCCACTGGCACGGCGTGGTGGAGACGTCCGACAATTTCGAGACCGTTCCAGTGAGTTCGTTGGGCCCCGAGATCGATGACTCGCGGTCGCGGCTCTTCTACAAACCGGAAGAGACGGACGCATCGCTCGCCGCCAAGTCCTCTCATCTGGGCCGCGTGTACCTTGATTGGGCCGTATTTCCTTACGTGCGCGTGCAGAAACTGGAAGGAGCGGCAAGCGGATATTTTGCCGATTTCATCGACCTGCGTTACACCTATCCGGAATCCTCTCGCCGGACGGCCTTAGGCGGCTACGTCGTGCTCAGTCCCGATCTTCGCGTCTTGCAGCAGGGCATGAACTCCTGGACGTCGCCAACGGTGGAGAGTCTGGAAAGCCAGTCTGGGCAGCGATAAAATTTTCTTTTCGTGCAAAACGTGCGCTCCACGGTTAAATCCCGCTTGACGGATGCGCGCTCCGGATTAGAATCAGAAGGCAGTCTTCCCATCGAGGTGAACATGCTCGCGTATTTGTTTGTAGCCATTGCCGCTGCCGTGCACCTGCGCTTCTTCGCGCTGCCTTTCAGCTTCACGCCCGTTGCAGCGGCCCTGCTGTACTTCGGCGCCCGCATGCCGCGCAAGCAAATGTGGATTCCGGTTGCGCTGTTGGCCGCCTCCGACGTTTACCTCACGCGAGTCACCTACGGTTATCCGCTTACTGCCGACCACCTTGTGACCTGGGCCTGGTACGCGGCCATGATTCTGCTGGGCGGGGTGCTGATCAAGGGCTTCTCGGCCATTCGCATCGGCGCGGCATCGCTCATCGCCTCGGTTTCGTTCTTCCTGGTAAGCAACTTCTGCGTGTGGGTAGTCTGGCGCGACATGTATCCCAAGACCTTCGACGGCCTGATGGCGTGCTACGTCGCCGGCCTGCCGTTCTTCCGCAGCACGGTTGCCTCCGACTTGCTGTTCAGCGCCGCATTCTTCGGGATTGGTTATCTCGCCAGCCGTGAGCGGGCGACCGCCGAGATCGCGCGGTAGCTCCGCCGGGCTGGGCTTCGCCTGCCGGGTCGTTCTGCCGATAAGTGTGTTTGCTCCAGAACTCCGCTACAGGCCCATGTATTCCGGATGGTAGTCCTTCCAGATGCCGGTGCCAGCCGAGATCTGGCGGACGGGGACATCTTCGGCGTGCTTGGCGGTCCGCACCCATTCCCACGCGTGCAGGATCTCGGAGGTGTCGAAATAGCGCGTCTCGGACTGGAGCACAGCCGCGCCTGCAGTGATGATGGCCACGATTTCTTCCCACTTGTCAGCGCCCACGACCGCCATGCGCGCAATGTGGTCGGTGTGTTTCTGCAGGAAGCGCATCTCGTCCCAGCGCGCTCCCCAGTCGGCGCCCTGCATCTCGGAAAGGTCGGCGAGAATGCCGATGGGTTTGTGTTTGCGCTCGGCGATCAGGTACCCGATTTGCGGCTCGAAGCCTTTGATGTCTTCGGCGGTCATCTTGCCGATGACCTTGAAGCCGATGACCCCTCCCGAGCTCTCTTTGAGTCGTTCGATCATGCTGTGAATGCTCCTGGTGTCCGGGGCTGAAGCCCCTCTCGTATTTGCGGCCTAAACGCAGGTCTGAAGGCCTGCTCTACCTGGCCTAATCCCCGCGGACGGCTCTACCGCGCGCGATCTTGCGAAACGGCAGTATATCCCACGACGGCTGGGGCGCCGTATCTCCACGCCGGCCGCGGATTGTTGTATCTTGTCCTGAGGTTCGAGGCAAACAGCATGACACAAACAGCGGTCGTCGGCGCAGGATGTTTCTGGTGCGTGGAAGCGGCGTTCAACCAGTTGCAGGGAGTGCAAAGCGTAGTCTCCGGCTACATGGGCGGGCGCGTGCCGAACCCTAGCTACGAGCAGGTTTGCAGCGGTAAGACCGGTCACGTCGAGGTGGCGGAGATCACCTTCGACCCAGCCGTCATCAGCTACGAGGACATACTGGAAGTCTTCTTCACCGTACACGATCCCACGACGCTCAATCGCCAGGGCAACGACGTCGGCGAGCAGTATCGCTCGGTGATTTTTTATCGCGATGAAGAGCAGCACGTGACGGCGAAGAAAGTGCTTGCAGAACTAACGAAGGAGCGCGCCTTTGCCGACCCCATCGTCACCACGGTCGAGCCTGCTTCCACGTTCTATCCCGCCGAGCAGTATCACCAGAACTATCTGGCCAACAATCCCTACCAGCCGTATTGCATAGCGGTCGTCTCGCCCAAGGTGAAGAAGATCCGGGAGAAGTTTGCGACGAGGCTGAAGGCTTGAGTCTCCAACATCCGAAGTAACCAGCTCCTCTCTCCAGGTTCCAGAATGTTCTTGACAACAAACTCTACATATGTTGAATTATCAACATGGCGCGCAGGACAAACAGTTCGCTGCAAACCCGCGAGTTACTCGCTGTCATGGCTCGACAGCCTCGGACGTGGCAGTACGGGTATGAGCTTTCCAAGCAGACCGGTCTGAAATCGGGCACGCTTTATCCGCTACTCATACGCCTTAGCGACCAAGGCCTGCTGGAATCGCAGTGGCAAGAGCCAGATCGTCCAGGCAAGCCGCCCCGCCATGCCTATAAACTCACGCCGAATGGGCTGGCCTTCGCGCGCACGATAGCGGCGCCAACTGTGCCGTCCGTCCTTCGTCGCAAGGTTGTGGGAGCGACAGCATGATGGCACGTGCTTCTCTTCTACGCCGCGTTGCGCTCGCGCTCATGACACATGCGGCTGCAATACTGCCGCCAGCACGTTCGTCCTGGGCAGAAGCGATGAACCACGAACTCCAGCACATCGAAGGCGATCTCGAGGCGCTGATGTGGGCGGCCGGTTGCGTGCTGGCCAGTTACGTCGAAAGAAGCAAGGTGATGAATGTCCTTCACACGTGGTACGTCCGTGGGTTCCTGGCACTTCTGATTCTCAGCCAGGCGCTGTCCATGCTCTTTGCCACCGTTCTGACTGCCGCATATCGCCTGCAGTATGTGGGAGTCGCAACCTTTCTGGGCGCGTTCACACCGGGCGACGACTATCGGCGCTTCATCCCGCTCATGGACGCGACTCCATGGTGGCTCCACGGGCTGTGGGTCGCAGCCAGTGTGCTGTTTTTCGTGTCGGCGTGGCAGTTAGTCCAAGACCGTGCCGCGGCCTTTCCACTCTTTGCTGTCGCCTGGATTCTGGGTACGGCCGGCAACTTGATTTCCGGCGCGCTGCCCTCCTACCGGGAAGTCGTTTTCGTTTTCTGAGCCACTGTTTACGCGCGACTATCTCATTCCCGCCCTGACAACCATCGTCCCGGTGCTGGTGGCCGCCGCTCTTTGGGCCCATGGCCGCTGCTCTTTGGCAAGTGACGAGACGGGGACCGGCGCGTGATTTAGAAAGCGACCTCGCAAGGGTCGCGTTCGCTCTACTCCGATACACCAATCTCGAAACACCAATTCGCACCAGGGTGCGGTCAATCGCCTGATTCCAAACCAAATCCAGTTCTTGACATCGCAAATTGCAATGTTATAATTGCAATCTGTAATATGAAACTCGGCGAGAAAATCCGTTACCTGCGGCTGGTCGAAGGCACCCTGCGCGGCCTGGGCCGCGAGATGACGCAGCAGGACCTGGTGGTCGCGCTGAAGAAGGAAATGGGCAGCGGGCTGAGCCAGTCGTACCTGTCGCAGATCGAGAGCGGAGCGCGGCCGCACCTGACGAATGCGTCGCGCATGCTGCTGGCGCGCTTTTTCAAGGTGCATCCCGGGTATCTGGTGGACGATCCCGAGGGCTACCACACCGAGTTGACCAGCGACCTGCGCGCCATGGAAGACCGGCTCGACCTGTGGCTGATCAACGGAGCGGAGCAGTTCGCGCGCGATCCCGAGCTGAGCCAGGCGCTGCTGCAGGTGGCCAAGTATAAGGATTCGCGCAAGTGCCTGGTGCTGATGGGCGCGATCCTGGAGGCGCCGGAATTGGTGGAGCGGCTGACGGAAGTCTTGAAGCCCAACCTGGGCGAACCGCCGCTGCTCATCGTGGCGGACGGCACAAGAAGTTGGCGGGAGCGAGCGTATGACGTGGGCCATGTTCTATCTCGTGTGCTTTGTGGTTGGAGTGACGCTGAGCGTGCTGTCGTTCCTGGGCGGAAGCTTTCACATGCCGCACGTGCACGTTCATGTGCCGCACGGCGGCGCACATGTTGCAGGCGGAGCACATGCCGGCGGCGGCGCGGAGATGCCGTTCCTGAACTTTGGGACCATCACGGCATTCTTGGCGTGGTTCGGCGGGACGGGCTATCTGCTGACACGCTACTCCTCGCTGGTGGTTGCGGGCGTGTTGGTGTTGGCCGTTGTTGCCGGACTTGCCGGCGCGAGCATTGTCTTCTGGTTCGTGGCCAAGCTGCTGCTCAAGCATGATGTCGAACTCGATCCGGCGGACTACGAACGTGTGGGCGTGCTGGGCCGCATCAGCAGCCCCATTCGCGCCGGCGGCACCGGGGAGATCATTTTCTCGCAGGAGGGCACGCGGCAAACCTGCGGCGCGCGCAGCGAAAACGGCGAGGCCCTGTTGCGGGGCACCGAAGTCATCGTTACTCGCTATGAGAAAGGTATTGCATACGTGAGACGGTGGGAAGATATGGCGGAAGAAGAAGCAACTAGCAGTTAGCCACTAGTAGTTTGCAATTAGCAGTTTGCAATTAGCAGTTTGCAATTAGCTTTAGCAATCGTAGTGCTCTTTAGAGCCGTTAAGGGTTGTATCAGGGCACGACTTTAGTCGTGCCGAACATGGCGCAGGAGAAGTAGGGCTTTAGCCCCTGCGCCAACTCAGCAAAATGCAACAGGGGCTAAAGCCCGAGTGTTAGGCAATTGAGACGGCACGGCTGAAGCCATGCCCTGATACAAAGCGTTTTAGAAGATCGCTGATCGGCTCTAGCTGGCAGGTTCATATCTAAAGGCTGAATGAAAATGCTAGGTGCAGAAGGCTCTTAAGTAAAGGTTAGAAGCTAAGACCTAGTTGCTAATTGCTACTTGCTAGGTTCAAGGAGATTTTTATGGGATTCCACATACCAACCGAAGTACTCATCATCGCCTGGACGGCGGTAGCGGCGGTCGTGCTCGTGACCGCCATCTTTGCCCGGCTCTATCGCAAGGCCGGGCCTAACGAGGCCCTGGTCGTGTACGGATTTCGCGGCACGCGGGTCGTAAAGGGACACGGCACGGTCATCTTTCCCATGGTGGAAAACTGCCGTCAGTTGTCGCTGGAGCTGATGTCCTTCGATGTTGCTCCTCAGCAGGACCTGTACACCAAGCAGGGCGTTGCCGTCACCGTGGAGGCAGTGGCGCAGATCAAGGTGAAGTCCGATCCGGAATCGGTCTTGACCGCGTCCGAGCAGTTCCTCACCAAGGCGCCGCAGGACCGGGAAGCGCTGATCCGGCTGGTGATGGAAGGACACCTGCGCGGCATTATCGGGCAGCTCACGGTGGAAGAGATCGTCAAGCAGCCCGAGATGGTGGCCGACCGCATGCGCTCCACCTGCGCCGATGACATGAACAAGATGGGGCTGGAGGTGATCTCGTTCACCATCAAGGAAGTTCGCGACAAGAACGAATACATCTCCAACATGGGGCGTCCCGGACATCGCGCGCATCAAGCGCGACGCCGACGTCGCCACCGCCGAAGCGGACCGCGACACTGCGATCCGGCGTGCGATCGCGCTGCGCGAATCCGCCATCGCCAAAGCACAAGCCGACCAGGAACGGGTAGCCGCCGAGACGGCTTCGCAGGCACGGCAAGCGGAGGCACAACGCGATCTCGAGGTGAAGCGGGCAACCTACACCGAAATGGTGAAGCGCCAGCAGGCACAGGCCGACAAGGCGTACGAGATCCAGACCAACGTCATGCAGCAGCAGGTGACGGCCGAGGCGGTGAAGGTGCAGCAAGTCGAGAAAGAGCAGCAGGTGAAGGTGCAAGAGGCCGAAATCCTGCGCCGCGAGAAGGAACTGATCGCCACCGTGCTGAAGCCGGCCGAAATCGAGCGCCAGCGGATCGAAACCTTGGCCAGTGCCGAACGGCAGCGGCTGACGGTCGAAGCGGAAGGCCACGCCAGCGCGATTCGCGCCCAGGGCGAGGCGGAAGCCGAGATCATTTTCAAGAAGGGCGATGCCGAAGCGCGAGCCATGAACGTGAAGGCCGAGGCCTACCAGCAGTACAACCAGGCCGCCGTGGTAGACAAGCTCTTCACCAACATGCCGGAGATAGTGAAGGCGCTGGCCAGCCCGCTGGCCAATGTCGATCGCATCACCGTAGTCTCCACCGGCGATGGCAACTCCGCCGGCATGCACAAGATCACCGGGGACATCACGCAGATGGCCGCGCAGGTGCCGGCCCTGTTCGAGGCGCTCTCGGGCATGAAGATGTCGGAGCTGCTGGGCAAGATCAGGACTATTGGCGATAAACCGAATAGGCCCGATGAACTGCCGCCAGGCGATGGCGATGGCAAGTCGAAGGCCGCAGGGGCAGGGAAGTGAAGTGAGAACGTGTACCCACCCAAGCAAAACCGGCTTGGGTGGGGCACCCAGCTCTTGGAAACTCGAACTTGAGTTACGAGGATGGATATGTACTCCGATAACGATGGCACGGACCTTGTGATGAACCTGGTATTGGTTGGCACGTTGCTGGGAGTTCTGGCCAGTGTCATCACACATCGGGAAGCAGCGGTTCTGTTAGGAACTGTGGGAGGCTTGCTCGTCGCCTTCCTGTTGGCTGCGGTTCGCGGCGAGCAATTCTAGGCGCGCTCGCCGCAATGCGAGCAGGGGAGTTGGTTATGGCATTACTCGATCGTGTAGCAACCCTGGTACGGGCCAACCTGAACGACTTGGTGGACCGCGCCGAGAACCCGGAGAAGATGTTGAAGCAGGTCATCCTGGACATGGAAAACCAGTTCATCCAGGTGAAGACGCAGGTGGCCATCGCCCTGGCAGACCTGCATGTCCTGGGGAAGAAGAAAAAGGAGAACGCCGATAAGCACCTCTTCTACATGCTCGCCGCCGAGCGTGCCGTGGACAAAAAGGATGACGAGCTGGCCCGCGCCGCCTTGGAGCGCGCCATGAGCTTCCAGCAGCTTACCGAGAGCTTCGACCAGCAGATCGCGGACCAGGAGGTCCAGGTCGAGGCTTTGAAGGCGGCGCTGAAGAATCTGGAGCTGAAGCTTTCGGAGGCCCGCGGCAAGGCCGACCTGCTGATCGCTCAGCATCGCCGTTCGCGAGCGGTGAACCGGGCCGCCGACGCCCAGACCACGCCTTCGGGGGAGAACCGTACCTTCGAACGCATGCGCTCGAAGGTGGTCCATGAGGAGGCCCTGGGCCGGGCCAAAGGCGAGGTGCTGGGCGACGACATTGATGGCCGGTTCCATGCCCTGGAGCGCGAGGACAAAATCAACGCGCTTTTGGACGAGATCAAGGCGAAAAAGCGCCTCAGCGCCTAGCTGAATTTCATTGCTGGCGCGCCTTGCCAGGCGTTCACCCCGGTTTTTCTCCGGTGATCGCCGCTAAGAGCCGCAGGGGCTGCAAATTTACCAGCTTGCAGCCCCTTTAGAATCTGCCAGTTAGCCAGTACACCCAAAATACACCCACAGTACACCCACAGATCACCGCTGGTGCATTGATGCCCCAAGCCATCCGCCCTATTGTGCCCTCACGAGAGCGGGAAATTAGGTGGATCAGCGTCACCTGCTCTCGATCGGGGAACGCAAGCCGGGGGCGGGGTAAACGCCCCGCCTCCGGTGGGCGAGAGGAGGGCACCCATGGAAAAGCAAGGAACCAAAACAGGTGATTGCCATGAAGCTGGCGCGAAAGCGGGAGAGCTTCCAACCGGCGGACCGATGCTGGGGCCGTTCCTGAAGCTGTTGCTGATGCTGGAGGAACAGAGGACCTGCATGGAGAGCGAAGCCTCCCGGTGCGCAACCGCGAACGAGTTAACTCCCTTGCCGATCCTCAACCGGGCACCGCGGAGGATCGTGACTGGGCCATTTCCCAGACTGCCGCTGGCCCTCGGTCCCTTCTTAACCATGATTTTGACGCTGGTGGAACGGAAGACGGCTGAGCGCCGGTTCTTCCTTACCCAGTTCGATCACGGCGGCAAACCTGGACAGATCCGGGGATGCTGGTGATCGATGAGTCCGGGAGCAGAACAGGCAGGGGGCCTGCTCCCGGGAGAGCCGTTAGGACAACGACAGATTCTGCAAACCAACGTGGACCCAAGGGTCCGCACAACCACAACCCGGCGCCGTTCGACTTCGACCATCGCCACAACCCCCGACCACAAGGAGGTCACTATGAAAAACCAAATTGCAAACAGTGGAACGATTGCACCGACCGCCAGCCTGCACTCTTCCTGGGGAGGCAGCGCGGTGAAGAAGCTCGCTGCTACTGCGTTGCTGGGTTTTGCGACGCTTTCGTTCGCCGATGCGAAGGTCTCGGACTGCATCCAAGGCACGCTGTCCGACTACGAAAAGCTCGGCAACCAAGGCTGCCTCATCGGCGACAAGAGATTCTCGAACTTTCAGTACCACCGGGGAGCGAACGGGCTGCCCAGCGACGCGATATCGCTCACGCCCGGAACCATCCCGGAAACGGAGGACCCCGGGCTCCTATTTGAGGCCAAGTGGACTTCGGCTTCTAAGGAATCGTCCGTGTCCTACGACGTAGAAGTTCAACCCCACGGGAAGCCCATCACCGGCGCCAGCCTTGAAATGCAGTTCGGGCAAATCACCGGCACGGGACGAGCGACGGTGCTGGCTGACATGTGTTCCGAGGACGGCAGTGCGGCTGGTTGTGGAGCCCAAAAAGTCGAGCTCAAGGTGGTCCTTAGTGCCGACGGCTCGAAAAAGCCGCTGGACAACGCTCAATTCAAGGAGCCATTGCAGGCAATCCGTGTGATTACTCCTGTTGACGTGGCTTCCGGGAGCGGAGGCAGTGCGGCCCTCGACGGCTTCATGGCGGTATTTCGTTAGGCAGGTGGGGGTGCTGCGCCGCAGGTTGATGGGATAGCTCGTGGCGGCTCAGCTGAACCTTGGGGGCGGCCTCGAGTGGGCTCCTCCACCAAAGAGATACAGGCCAAAGAAAGGAAGGATCCAATGACCAGCAATCCACGAGAACTATATGAAGCCACCCAGACTTTGTTCCGCGCGTTCCACTATCTGCTTCCGCGAATGAAGGGCGGAGGGTTGGCGCTGCCCCAGCCGATGAACCCGGAGGCGCTGGCGGGATGCATCCTGCACGGGTGCATGTCGCGCGTGGTCAGGGAGATCCAGGCCCATCGGGACCAAGTCGCCTTGAGCCCACAACTTCAGCCGGGAGGACGGGAATGTCCGTCGGGTGAGTTCCTGCTTGGTTCCCCGATCGGCTGGTTTCAAGCGGAAGGGCCGGCGGCTTAGGCCGTAGTCGCTCTCGGGGTGGCCAAACAGAGACTGTGTCTCGGCCTCGCACGTGAATTTCTGGTGGAGCAAGACTGCCGAAACCGTGTCGCGCCAGCCGCCCAGCGGCGGCATTGCCGTGAGCCCCGGGCGCAAGAGCCTGTTACGAACTCGGTTCAAGTTCACAACAATGGAACAGAAGTTGCAAAATCAGAGTGCCGTAGGCACGCAATAATCTAGCGCAGCACGCAGCCGAAGGCGGAGTGCTGGGGCGAGTGGGAAATTTGATCCGAGTCCCGTAGGGACGACAGAGTTTCGTAACAGGCTCGCAAGCCCGGGGTTGAAGTGGGGAATTGAGCTGAGCCGCGTAGCGGCGACACCAGCTATGACACAGACTCCGTGGGGCGGTACGGTTCTCACACAGACCCTTAAGCGCTCCTAACCAGGAGCGCTTTTTCGTGCGGGGATAACTTTTCCATGCCGTCAACCAAGCCGAAGGGACATCACAACCGCGTTTTGGAATTAGCCACTTAGCCAGTACACCCAAAATACACCCACAGTACACCCACAGATCACCGCTGGTGCATTGATGCCCCGAGCCATCCGCCCTATTGTGCGCATGGGAGCGGGAAATTGAGCAAAACCAACTCGACGAGCTGCTCTTTTCGGGGGAACGCATGCCGGGGGCGGGGTAAACGCCCGGCCTCCGGTGAGCGAGGTGAGGTCCCAAACGACAACCCGGCACCGCCCGACTGCGAGCGACGCCACAACCTGACCAAAGGAGGTCGCCATGAGAACACAAAGTAGCAAACATCGCTCAAACACAGCCGCAGTTCAACCCCAAACCACGTTCCCAAAGGAGGATCGCATGAAAAAGCAGAACTCCACCACACTGAAACTCGCCGCCCTAGTCGCGATGGTTATCACAATGGTGCTATCGGCAGGAGCGCAGACGCAGACTGTTTACATGGTGACGCAAGACAACGTTTGTGGAACCAATCCAACATGCGACACAAACACACTGGTGTCTTTCACGCTGCCTGCCAGTGGCGGCCTATTCACCGCGACACCAATAGGACAAACTGGCGCCGAAATCCGCGGACTTGCTTTTGATAATTACAACAATAAGCTGTACGGGATTACAGCGCAGGGTGTTCTCGTCACCGTGAGCACAACCAACGGTGCAACCCTACCGGTGCTCACACTAACATCCACCACGAATGAGTGGAGCGGCCTGACTTTCGATGGACAGAACACTCTGTATGCGGTGAACGCTTATGGGAATCATGAACTGGTCGCCATCGACGTTTCCAACTTGACGTGGACGGTCGTAGGCAGCACCATTTTCACTACGAGCGGCGGGCAGCAGGTTCCACAACAGATTTTAGGTCTTGCTTATTCTGCTAGTGGTGTTCTTTATGGAAGCGATCGCACTATCGATAACGTCGTGACTATTAGCACCCAAAACGCAAGCGTCAGTTTGCCGTATAACCATACCTCCGGCATCAATAACCTGCAAGAAATTGGCTTTGATCCGTCGGGTAACCTTTATGCTGTCTATGACCACGTTGCCACCAGCAATCATGCGGGGTTCGCGACTTTTAATTTTACGACTGGCATGGCGACGAATCTGGGAGAGCTTCCCTTTCAGATCGATTTCAACGGTTGTCAGGGTTGTGGAAATGCTACTTATGGCGCGGGCGGCTTCGCCTTCGTTTCGGCGTGCCTTGCCCCACCCAGCAATATGGTTGCATGGTATCCCTTGGATGCGCTCATTAAGGCCATCAATACTTCCCAACCGGATCTAATCCACAACAACACTGCCACATCTCATGGAACTCCTCCGCCTCTGAGCATCGTCGGCGAAGTATCAGGCGCTTTGTCCTTCAACGGAACCAACGATTACCTGGAAGCTCCGGACCAGACCTGGCTGAATATCGGCGCGAATCAGGATTTGTCCATTGACGCGTGGGTGAAGATTGCCAGCCCACTCGACTACACCGGGTCACGCATCATAGTTGATAAGCGCCAGGGCAGTCTGACGGTGGGCTGGCAGGGGTATTCCTTCTTCCTGTACAACGGGCGGCTGGCGTTACAATTGGCCGATGGCATTGGCAGCCCCTGGTATTCCAATTACCTTTCCTGGACTTCCGTTCCGGCGGATGGCAATTGGCATCTGGTAGCGGTTACGGTGAATCGAGGCTCCGGCGCCAACGTCGGAACTTGGTACTTGGACGGGACTGCAACAGGAACATTTGATACCAGCGCCCGCTCGGGATTCTTGGATAACTCGGCCCCACTCGAAATCGGGGCGATCACTGGCGGCAGGCCTGGGAACGATAGGAGATGGTTCAAGGGGGGACTGGACGAAGTGGAAATCTTCAACCGGGCACTGAATCCGTCCGAGGTGCTGGCCCTCTATCAGGCCGGCTCGGCGGGAAAGTGCAAGTGATAGCAAGCCGGAAAATCGCGGACGCTGAGTAGCCTTGTTTATTCGGCGCTGGTCAACTAAGGGCCCTCGCCACACTGTGAACCCACCCTTTGGTCGAATCAAAGGGTGGGTTTTTGTCGTAGCCACTACTGTGGCAACGGGTCGGCGGGTGGCCCAGGCAAGCATTCTGAGTAGAGGAGACACGTGAGGGTGCCCCATCCAAACCCTCTTTTGGATGGGTGGGGATTTTGACTTTGGTCCGATATAAGCCAAGGGTTAGGACGCGCGAGAAGCAATCGTTGCACAGCCCACCCAAACTCCCGCCCAAGCAAGACCGGCTTGGACGGGGCACCCGCGCGAGGCAGCGATGTCCTAGACCCAGCCGAAATTCGCGCATCCCATTTTGGGAATCACCTGTTAAGTTTGGTTAAGCGGCCGTTTTTCTTCTTGGCGTCGCCATGGTCGGCGAGTAGCTTGGTGAGTTGGGTCTAGTACCCTCAAGCGGCTGGCAGAACGCGAAGCCGGCGGAAGACGCTCTTTGAAAAACCAGGTGCCGGGAATCAGTAGCCAGTAGCCAGTAGTCAGTTGCCAGATCGGACGGGAATTGTTTATAAATTGGTTAATATACGATCTTTGTAGCGTGGCAAAATGAGACAGATTTCCTCCTATAAGTCATTTGTATGGAATATTTTGCCTGTAACTCCCTTTGTTCGTCATATTTTGCGGTGATTTTTTGTCTAAGCCGCTGATTCTACGTGATGCACGGGAGGGGAGGGGGATTAACTAACTGGTAATATCGTCCCGAAATGGGAAAGACGGCTAGCCTCCTCCGGTGATTACCAAATAGCTAATAGTTAACGACCGTAATCGGTTGGTAAGGCAATTTGTCCAAGGGTTCGCCCCGCTGTGTTTCAACGCGCCAGTTGCTGCCGCGCACATCCGAATCCCACTGCATCGCACGGCATCTACTGAACATCGCCTTTCTGAGAGGAACGCATTTATGGCTACAACGCTTGCACCCACCCGCGAAGGTCTACGAGACCTCAACATTCCCACCCAATTCAAGAACGAACCGTCAGTCGATTTCACCAACCCCGAGAACGCGCGCCGCATGCGCGCCGCCATCGAGAAAGTCCGCTCCGAGCTGGGACACGAGTACGACCTGGTCATCGGCGGACGCCACATCAAGACCACCGAGAAGACGACCTCGCTCAATCCCGCCAAGCCGTCGGAGATTGTCGGGGTCCATCAAGCTGCAGGCGCTGCCGAGGTCGAGCCCGCGATGCAGGCGGCGCTGAAGGCATTCGAGACCTGGAAGTATGCCTCCGTCGAAGAGCGCACCGGACTGCTGTTCCGCACCAGCGCCCTGATGCGCGAGCGCAAGTTCGAGTTGATGGCGTGGATGGTGTTCGAGGTCGGCAAGAATTGGGCCGAGGCCGATGGCGACATCGCGGAGCTGATTGACTTCTGCGACTTCTACGCGCTGGAAGCGATTCGCCTGTCGAAGGCCGAGACGCCGGTGCAGTTGCCGGGCGAGCGCGACTGGCTGCGCTACATCCCGCTGGGCGTAGGCGTGGTGATTCCGCCGTGGAACTTCCCCGGCGCCATCATGGGCGGCATGACACTGGCATCCATCGTCTGCGGCAACACCGTCATCGTGAAGCCGTCGAGTGACTCGCCGACCATCGCGGCAAAGTTCTTCGAGATCCTGGAAGAAGCTGGCCTGCCCGACGGCGTCGCCAACTTCTGTCCTGGCCACGGCAACAGCTTCGGCAACGCCATCGTTGAGCATCCCAAGACGCGCTACATCGCGTTTACCGGCTCGAAAGAAGTGGGCCTGCACATCAATCAGCGTGCGGCGACGCAGCAGCCGGGGCAAATCTGGATCAAGCGCACCGTACTCGAGATGGGTGGCAAGGACTCAATCGTGGTGGACGCCGATGCCGACTTTGACGCCGCTGTCGAAGGCGTTGCGGCTTCGGCCTTCGGATTCAGCGGCCAGAAGTGCTCGGCGTGCTCACGCGCGATTGTGGACGAGCGCATCTACGATCGGTTCGTGCAGAGGCTGCGGGAGCGCGTGGAGAAGATCACGCTTGGCGACCCAACGCAGAACCCGAATATGGGGCCGGTCGTGAATGAGAAGTCAATGAAGTCGATTCTTGGCTACATCGACAAGGGCATTGCGGAGGGCGGACGTTTGATCACAGGTGGCGAGCGCGCCACCGAAGCCGGCGACGGGTACTTCATCAAGCCAACCGTCATTGCCGATGTTGCTCCGATGGGAACGATCTCGCAGCAGGAGATTTTTGGTCCGGTGCTGGCGGTCATCAAGTCACGCGGCTTTGAAGATGGCCTGGCCATCGCCAATAACACCGAGTTCGGCTTGACCGGCGCGGTCTACACCACGTCGGAAGACAAGATTGCGGTGGCCAAGGAGCAGTTCCACGTCGGCAATCTGTACATCAATCGCAAATGCACGGGAGCGATGGTGGGAGCGCATCCGTTCGGCGGCTTCAACATGTCGGGCACTGACTCGAAGGCCGGCGGTCCGGATTACTTGTTGCTGTTCACGCAGGCGAAGTCGATTGGCGAGAAGATCGCAAGATAATTTGTGGTTAGCGGAAGCCGGCCGGGAAATCTCCGGCCGGTTGCGCGCGTGATCGGCTGCGACGGACCTGGTGAAATTATTTCTTGTTCCGTCGTTTGCCGCGCGCGGGACGCTCCTCGACCACGGCAAAGTTAATGCGCCGCTGCGTGCGGTCGATGCGGTCCACGAGAACGCGGATGGGATCGCCCAGCGAATAGGTCTTGCGGCTGCGCTGGCCGATGATCTGCCGGGTGTTCTCGTGATACAGGTAGTGGTCGTCGGTGAGCGAGCCGAGCGGCACCAGTCCCTCGATGAACATGTCGATCAGTTCGACGAACATGCCGAACTTGGTGACGCTGACGATCAGCCCATCGAACTCTTCGCCGATGCGCTCCTCCATGAATTTCGCCTTCTTCCATTCCATCAACTCACGCTCGGCGTCGTCGGCGCGGCGCTCGGACTGGCTGGATTCTTCGGCGATGTCGTGCAGCATGTCATCGGGAATCGGTCCGCCCAGCGGCGCGCGATGCTCGCCCTCGATCTTGCCTCGCTTTGCGGATGAAGCCGACGGCTGCCGTTTCGACCAGGGCGAAGGTGACTCACTGTGAGCGACGCCTCCGACGCCAATCGGCACGCCGTGCTCTTCGCGCTCGGCAGAATCGCGTAGCACGTCCTTCAGAATGCGATGCACAATCAAGTCGGGATAACGGCGGATCGGCGAAGTGAAGTGCGTGTACGTGGGCGCGGCCAGCGCGAAGTGACCTTCGTTCTTCTCCGAGTAACGCGCCTGCTTCAGCGAGCGCAGCATCAGGTACGACAGGATGCGCTCCTCCGGCTTGCCGGCGATCTTCTGCGTCAGCTTCTGATACATGCGCGGCGTGATGTGGACCTCTTCGGGCACCTCGATGGTTTGCGGACGGCGTCCGGTGCCGTAACGATCGCGGCGCTCGGCGCGCATCTGCACCCGCTTGATGGGCAACGGACCGACGCCCAGCGAATAGCCGAACCTGGCGGCAATGGTCTCGAAGTCGTAAACCCGCTTGGGATCGGGCTTCTCGTGGATTCGATACAGCGAGGCCACGCGCTTGTTTTCCAGGTAACTGGCGACGCACTCGTTGGCCGAGAGCATGAACTCCTCGATGATGCGGTTGGCGATGTTCCGCTCTGAGCGGGTGATGCCCTTCATCAGACCGTTCTCGTCGAACTCGATCACCGGCTCGGGCAGGTCGAAATCAATGGAGCCACGGCGCACACGCTTGCGGTTCAGCACCATCGCCAGCTCGCGCATCAGCTCGAAGACATCCACCAACTGGTGATACCGCTGCCGCTGGGCGTGATCGCCTTCGAGGATGAGGTTCACGTTGGTGTAGGTCATGCGCTCGGCCGAGTGGATGACGCCCTCGCTCAGGGTATAGCCGAGAATCTCGCCCGCGTGGTCAATCTCCATCACGCACGACAGCACCAGGCGATCAACCTGCGGCCGCAGGCTACATAAGTCGGTGGAGAGTTCCATCGGCAACATGGGCACGGCGCGATCGGGGAAATAAACCGAGGTGCCGCGCAGGCGGGCCTCGAGGTCGATCGAAGAGCTCTCGCGAACATAGTGCGCAACGTCGGCAATGTGCACCTGTAGCTCGAAGTTGCCGTTGGACATGCGGCGCACAGTGACCGCGTCGTCAAAGTCGCGCGCGGTCTCGCCATCAATGGTGACGATGGGCAGAGCGCGATAGTCGCGGCGGTGGCGCAACTCGCCCGAGGGGATCAGCGGCTCGAACTGCTGCGCTTCCTGCAGCACTTCCACCGGAAAATGATGCGGCAGGTGATATTTGCGGATGACGACCTCGACATCCACGCCGAAGTCGTCCTCATAGCCGAGGATTTCGACCACTCGGCCGCGCGGGCTCTCGGTAGGCGAAGGCCAGTCGGTGATCTCCACGTCCACGACCAGACCCTCAAGGTCGTCCCATTCGCGACGGCGAGCTTCCCCGCCGAGAACGCGATCGCGTTCCTGCTGGCGCTTGCGAGGCGCCTTTTCTTTCCCCAGTGGATGAGGCTCGGCCGCTGGCTCGCCACTAGGCCATTCCATCCCGCGCGGGATGATGACCTCCTGAGTGATTTTTTCGTCCATTGGCGTGACGTAGTTATGTCGCGCGCCGTAGTGAAAAGTGCCGACAACGGTGGGATTGCCACGGCTAAGGACGCGCAGAATACGGCCCTCGGCGCGGCCGTCCTCTTTCTTGCGGCCAAGTTCAACCAACACTTGGTCTCCGTGCATGGCCGACATAATGGACTGTGGGCCGATGTAGATGTCGCCGCTGATGGTGCTGCGCTGCCCGGCGTTAGGGATGACGAAGCCGTAACCGTCGCGGTGCATGGTCAGGCGTCCGGCGATCAGGTTCTGGTGCGCGGCAGCGTGCTCCGCCAAGGTGTAGCGGTCGCGTCCGGTTTCCGTCAGACGCCCGCTTTTCACCAGAGCGTGCAGGCGGTCGGCGAGTTGTTGGCGCTGCTCGCCAAGCAGAGCCATCTCGCGGACGAGTTGCTTGAACCCGGCCGAGCGGTGCGGCTGGCGCTCGATGTGGCGGAGGATGGAGGCGTCAGTGAGCATGATCAAGAAGCAACCGCGGAGATCAGCAGAAGAAAAGTCAGCCACGGATTTGCACGGGTTCTCACGGATTTTGGGTGAGCAAGAAGTTCGTACGCCGTGTCGACATGAAATCGAAACGCACGATCCGTGTTCATCCGTGTTGATCCGTGGTCAAGATTTCCTCGCAACTACGTAATCCTCACGCAGGCATACGTTTACTCTTCGCACACCCTGCATGCGTGAAATTTCGCCGCAGGGTATTCCCTGAAATAAGAACTCGCTGTATGGTAGCAATAAACGCACCGCAATCACGTGCGCGCATCGGCGAGTACGGAGCGGTGAACCCAGGGCAGCCGTACCAGACCCAGCATGTTCTCTGCACCCAACGCGTGCAAAGGCGGCACGCGCCGGGGACCCCGGGAAGAAAGTAGAGCTGTGGAGTTTCGGTTTGGCAAAACCAGTGCCTCTCCAAGCACTATTCAGAAAGGATCCTGTTTACCGATATGTGGAAACCAACCAACGCCCCTCCTCCCCCGACGCCCAGTCCCGAGCCGCAACGCAGCTACACGCCGCCTGCTCCCGAACCGCCGAGCACGCCGCGTCCGGCCAGTCCAGCGATCAACACCCAGGAACAGGCCACGCTAGGCAAGTCGCTCGTCATCAAGGGTGAAGTCACCGGCTCGGAGTCGCTTTACATCGATGGCCGGGTGGAGGGCTCAATCAACCTGCCTGGCAACCGGGTAACCGTGGGCCGCAACGGTGTGGTCTCGGCCAACATTGCGGCGCGCGAGATCGTGGTGCTGGGCAAAGTCCGTGGCAACATGACGGCCAGCGATCGCGTGGACATTCGCGGCGAAGGCTCGCTCACCGGCGATGTAGTAGCGCAGCGCATCAGCATCGAAGACGGCGCCTATTTCAAAGGTGGAATTGACATCCGCAAACCCGGGCAAAAGCCCAACGGTGAATCCAAGGAAACCAGCCCGGCGTCCACCATCCCAGCGGGGGCCGGAGTGACGGCGGCACGGGTGTAACGCGTTCCGGGTTGAACCAGTCGGCCGGGGGCTTGGAAAGAATTGTGGCGCAAAAACGATCTTTTTCTTGACTTTGCACCGCTTTAGAGCGAAAGTCTGACACTGCGGGCGGCGGCCAGCCCCGCCGCCCCGACCCCCTCCACAAAGCAGGTGTACCACAATGTGGGATCGAATGCTTCAGCTGCTGGCAGTGAGCTGCCGGCACGGCCACCTCTCGCAGCCGTTTTCGGCTGGCTCCTCCAGCCGGCACGACTCCAGTCATACAGAGTGGGAGGCGGTGACCGGTGACGCGGCGGGGCACTACGTTGTCTGCCTGGATTGCGGCAAGCACTTCACCTACGACTGGTCACAGATGCGGGTGATGAAGTAGCCATCAGCCGTGAGCCATCAGCATTCAGATCGGGCGATGGAAGTGCCGGGCTTCAGCCCGGCGAATTCAGGGCAGAAGCAAACAGAGCGCTTTTAGCCCCGGTTGCGAGCGCCGGAGCTGAAGCCCAAGTCTGAAGGAAACTTGTTCACCGGGCTAAAGCCCGGTGCTTCCACCGAATGGAGTTCCCGGTCGCGGGATCGTTATCGAACAGGCGTTTGTGTGACGTGGCAAATCCTACGGCTCCACTCCTCCTGTCGTTCTTTCCACGACCTGCTCCGGGGCGCTGAGGTTTGGCGTCGCTGGGGCCTTCTTGCGGCGCAACTCGCGCGGCAAATTCGACTTTGTCAGCCAGAGCCCTAACGCGACCGCGCCCAGCCAACCCGCACTAATCACGGCCAGCGACAGCAAGTCGGCCCCGCGGCTGCCGTTCACGACAAACTTCCGGCCTACGGCGAAACACACCCCCGCCGCAAACACCGCAGTTCCCAGCGCCTTTATCAGCTCCAGCCACGGCACACCGCCGAGTAAGACTAGTTTCTTGCGGTCCAGCAGCCAGGCCAGAACAACGGTATGCATCAAGATGCCGATGTCGGAGGCAATCGCGAGTCCGGTCACGTCGAAGCGGTGGAACAGCGCCGAGTACACAGGCAGGGAAGCAGCCACGATGATGGTGCTGGCGATCATTGGGGTCAAGGTGTCGCCCGCGGCGTAGAAGGCGCGGGCATAAAGCGCCTGCGCTGACCACAGCGCTAGCGAGAGCGCGAACCAGAAGAAGTAAATCGCAGTCTCACGCGAATCCTGGAAGTTGAAGCGTCCGCGGCGATAGACGAGATCAATGAGCGGCAGTGCAGCGGGCATCATCCACGCCGTCGAGAGCAGCGATGCCGCCGAAATGCGGTACACCGACAGGTTCACCGTGTCGGCAAACTCGCGCCGCTTGCCTTCGCCAAAAAGGCGTGCGAAGAATGGCATCGAGGCCTGTCCGGCAGCTTGTCCCAGAATCGAGATGGGCACCGCGAACAGACGCTTGGCGTAGTTCAGCCGGGTGATGTCTCCCGTGCCGCCCGAGGCAAAGTAACGCAGGATCCAGTCGTCGGCTGAAACCAGCGACACGCCAAGCATCAGGGGAATCGAAAGCCTGACCCATTCGCGAAACTCGGAGTTGCGCCAGTCGAAGTTCAAGCGGTAGGACAAACCGCCCTGGGCGGCGCCGATGGCGTTGATGAGGAACGGGCCAATGATCGCGCCTACAAGGGCGCCGTAGGCCAGCGACTCGATTCCGAACCTGCGCGCTCCGACAAGCCCACCAAGAATGATGAAGACGTTGTACAGAATCGGGCTCAAGGCGGGATACAGGAACATTCGGCGCGAGTACAGCACCGCGGAAACGATGCCGCCGGCATAGAAGAAGATCTGGCCCGGCAGTAGGATGCGGGTGAGGTGAACGCACAATTGCAACTGTTCCGCTGAGAAGTGCGGAAAGATAAGGCGCTCGATCTGCGGGGTGAAGATCTCCAGCAGCACCGTGCCGAGGCACACCACCGAGGTCATGATGGTGATGGTGGAGTTGAACGCGTCCTGCGCTTCCCGGTTGCGGCCGCGGGAGGTGTGGCGGGTGTAGATGGAGATGAAGGTGATGGAGGCGGTTCCACCGGCGAGAATGTAATTCAGGAAGTCCGGCAGGTTGAATGCGCCCACATAGGCGTCGGTATTGAGCCCTGCGCCAAACGCCCACGCGATGTAGGCTTCGCGCAAGTAGCCGATGATGCGCGACAGCATGACCGCAACCATCAGCAGCAGCGTGGCCGATAACTCGGTGTGCTGGTGAGAAGGACGCAGGTTCTGCAACACCCGCGCGCGAAAACTGCGGCCTTTTTTGCTTCCACTGTGCTCGGCCGGAGTCGGCATGTGACTGCGATTCTACACGGCAGGAGAATCGGGCTGACAGGCCGAGATTTACTCACCGAGCGCCGACCGCCGGGCAACGGCAGTTGACGTGCGTCTCTCACGCGCTTATCATTCCGGTTTTGCACACCGAGATTTTCGCTTAGAGGCGGGGCGCCTCAGCGTGAGTCCTCGGTAGGGTACCGAACATGGAGAAAAAGAAGCTCGAGGTTTTTAAGAAGCGTCTGGAGGACCGCCAGCGGGAATTGCGGCATACCATGAGCCGCGCTGCCCAGGACGGGCGTGACGCCGACCAGGAATCGGCGCAGGACATAGCCGATCGTGCGGCCAATTCCTACAACAAGGAATTTCTGTTTTCCCAGAGCAACAATGAACGCCAGCTTCTTCAGATGGTGGACAGTGCGCTCGACCGCATTCGCGAAGGGACGTTCGGCGAGTGCATCTCCTGTGGGCAGGACATCAACGCCAAGCGACTGGAGGCTGTGCCCTGGACGCGGCACTGCATCGAATGCCAGGAGAAGCTTGAGAAGGGGCTGCTGGAGCACTCCAGCACCTAATCCCGGCGACGCGCGTCAGCGGGAAAGATCAGGCCACCCCATGAGAGTGGCCTTTGTATTGAATCCGGGGCTGCCCTACTTCTTCTTTTTCCCGCCTAACAACTGATTCAGCGCATCGTTTAACGGATTAGCCGGTGGGTTCTGCTGTTGGGCCGGCTGGCCAGCCTGTTGGCCATGTTGCTGTTGGCCGCCCAGCAGTCCACCCACTAGGCCACCGAGATCACTTCCACCCTTGCTGTTCAACAGGCCTCCGGCGGTGGGTAAAAGGTTCTTCAGCTTCATCTGGGCCAGTTGCTCGATATCGGGGGCAACCAGCGGGTGATTCATGGTTCCCGTGATCAGGATGGGCAATACCAGCTCCCCATTCTTGTTGGCCAGCGCGGTGTTGAGATAGCCACCTACGCCAGTCCCGCCCACCGACTGGCTGAATCCCTTGTTCAGCACTGCGGTAACGTGCAGGTTGAGGCCCTGATTGACCAGGTTCATCGTTCCCGTCGCGGCCAGGTTGCCGACATCCAGAGCGGCCTTGAGATCATTCGTCTGCGCGACGCCGTTGTGTATGTTCAGGGTGCCTGTCATCTGCGAGATGGAGGTGTAGCCTTTGGCCCCGCCGCCGCCGAATTTGCCGATCTTCGACAACTCGTTTACCAGGTCAACTTTAGTAAGTTTGCCATTGGTCAAGTTCAGGCCCAGCGTTCCGTTCAGCGTGGGAACGATGTCTCCCGAGGGAGGGGTGGCGAAGGTAACGTTCGGGCTCGCGGCCAGCGTTCCGTACAGCGTATCTTTCGCCGTCGAAAGGGAAGAGACCAGCTTGTTGGCATCCACGCCGGAGAGCTTGGCATTGACGGCGTAGGTCGTCGTGCTCGGGCGCGTATCAATCGTGATGCTGCCCGCTCCCTGCCCGCCATAAATCTGCGTGGTCAGCGGATTGAGCTGAATGACGCCGTGATTGAGCTGGACATTCGAGTGCACGTTGGTAAGTTCCGTCTGCTCATAGAGGATGCTGCCAACCGCGATGGAGCCTGTGCCGGTCGCGCTCTGCAGCAGGCTGGGCTGGGCCGCCGCTGGCGACGCGTTGGCGCTCGGAACCAGGCTCCAGGATGATTCCGCTTTTTTCTTCGCGGGCGCTTTTTGCTCGGAGCCGCTTGTGATCTGCTGTAGCTCCGTGACGTTGATCTTGTCGGCGTTCAGCGCGAAGGTCAGCCGGGGTGCCTGGAAGTTAGCGATGCTGAGGTTCCCTCCGGCATTCGTCGAGCCCAGCGATGCCGCCAGGTTTGTCAGGTTCACCGAATTCTGTGTGAACTGCATGTTTGCGTTACGAACGTGTAACGGCTGGGTCAGCGAAGGCATCGTGAGGGAAGCATTTTGCAGATCCCCTGTGCCGCTGAAGTTCATGGCGTCGGTATTCTTGATGGGCCCGGTGGCCCGCACGTCAAGGCTGATGCTGCCACTGCCGCTCATACCCTCCACAGCGGTGACACCGTAGGCCTTGGCGATGCCCAGCAGTTCTTCCACTTTGCCGTTGACGGTCTTGATGGTCGCGTCCATGGCGGGCGAATTTGTGGTGTACTGCGAAAGCGCCATCTGTACCGCCAGGGTTGTTCCGCCGGAAGTCGCGGTGAAGTTGTTCGATTGAATCTGCTGCGGCGTCATGGCCAGATCAATCGCAGGTACTTTCACCGGCTGCGGAATGTCGCTGCCCGTGACCTCCAGATTTTTGCCGTTGACATTGCCATTCAGCGCAAGGTGATCGGTCGGGCCCTGAGCGTGAATGCTGGCTGTCAACTGGCCTGCGATCCTGGTGTTCGGGCTGAACGCGACGCCGAATGCCGCTGCCAGCCGCGCCACTTCCTGGATCGAAGCATTCGAGGCGCTCAGGTTGACGTCCACGACGGAGGTGCTGGCGTGCGCATTGATCATCCCGTTGATCGATAACGGGGTCGAGCCAAGCTTGAGCGAACCCTGCTTGATCTGCAGGACATCGCTGCTGAGATCGTCATTGAGATCGAAATCGGCGGAGATCGGGTAGCCCACCTGCACGCCATGAATGACGGCGTTTTCCAGCTTCAACGAACCGTTGGCGGCCATCTTGCCGCCCGAGTTCGAGAGATCGGTTGAGCCCGAAATTACGGCGTCGGTGCCCTGCAACGCGGCAGCATTCAGGAATTTCTGCAATCCGGAGAGCGAGACTTCTTTCAGCTTCACGGTGCCTTTGAAGGGCGTGAGGGCAAAGTCGGCATTGTTGACCGGGCCGCCATCTCCGGTCAGCTGCAAGGTTTGCGAACCGCTGCCCGGCAGGTGGGCCGCGGCATCAATCGAGAACGGCTTGCCGGGCGCGTAGTGCTTGAGGGTCACGTCAATGTGGTCATAAACGGCGCGCGCCTGGTGTTTCAGCTGATCAGTAATCGCAATCTGGCTGTCGGTGACCTTCAACTCACCCACAGAGAAGCCACCCGATGAGGAAGGCGCCGCCGGCGCAGGGGGCTGCTTGGCTTGCGGTTGGCTCGGAGGCGCCTGCCGCGCCGGAGCTGGCGTGCTGCTGCCCGCAGTTGAAAAGTTCCAGAGGCCTTGGGCGTTGCGGATGATCTCGATCTTCGCCTGCTTCATCTCCAGGCTTTCCACTTCAATGTTCTTGCTGAGCAAGGGCAGCAACGCGATGCTGATGTCCAATTCGCCGACTTGGGCGAAAGGCACTTTGCTGCCAAAACTCGGATCGTCCCCAATGGTGACGTCCTTCACCTCGACCCGGAGAGGAAAAACGCCCAGGGACATAGCCCCCAACTGCACTGGACGATTGAGCCGCTGCTGTAGTTGGGCCTGAATTTGCCCGCGATACTGGTTAATGTCGATGAAATGCGGCAATGCAAAGATAACGACGACTAAGACGGCAACGATGACAATGGCAACGATCGCAAGCTTTCGCATTGGTTGCTCCCCTGTCCGAGGCGGACACTGCTGGTTGGGTTACTGAAACCCGGTTGCTCCGAATAGGAAGCCCGCGGGCGGGCGCCGGTTGCACCCTTCTACTTCTACGAGGCGGCGGTTGAGGGCTCGTCTTCCTCGGCATGAATGAGCCCGAACTTCTTCAGCTTATAACGAAGCGCGTCGCGGCTGATGTCGAGCAAGCGGGCGGCATGCGTCTGGTTTCCATTGGCCTGCGTCATGGCGAGATCCACTAGCTCACGCTCGACTTCTTCCAGCGAAGTACCGCCCTCCGGGATATGCAATTGCGGCAGGCTGCGTCCGTCCGGAAGCTGCTTCCCAGACCCGCTGCCATTGTTACCGGAACTCCCGGAGGAAAGTTCAAAGGCAGTGAACGCGGACCTTTGCTGGGCAACGGCAAAGGGAAGGTACTCGGGAGTGATTTCGTCGCGTTCTTCCAGAATCATGGCACGCTCGACGGCGTTCTTCAATTCGCGCACATTGCCCGGCCAATCGTATTTGAGCATCAGCTTCCGGCTGTCGTCAGTGATGCCTTTTACATTCTTGCGGAACTTGCGGTTGTAGCGTCCCACGAAGTAGTCCACTAGCGGCAGCACGTCTTCCTTGCGTTCCCGCAGCGGCGGCAGGAAGATCGAGATGATCGCCAGACGATAGTAGAGATCCCGGCGGAACTGATTGTCCCGCACGGCGCGCTCCAGGTCGCGGTTGGACGCCGCGATGACGCGAACATCCGCCTGTATATCGCGTACGCCGCCGACACGGCGGATCACCTGGTCTTCCAGTACCCGCAGCAACTTCGCCTGCAACAGCGGCGATAACTCCCCAATCTCGTCGAGGAAAAGCGTGCCGCCGTCGGCCATCTCAAACAGGCCTTTCTTCATGGCCTTGGCGTCGGTAAACGCGCCTTTCTCGTGGCCGAAGAGCTCGGCCTCCATCAACGTCTCGGGAATGGCTGAGCAGTTGATGGCAACAAAGGGCTTGTCCTGCCGCCGGCTTTGGTAGTGGATGGCCTTGGCGATGAGATCTTTGCCGGTTCCGCTTTCACCCTGCACCAAAATCGTTGTCGCTTCACTGGAGGCTATCTTGCTCACAAAGCCCAGCAGTTCGGACATCTTCTGGGAGACACCGATCACATTGTGGTAGCCGGTGCGCCGGCGGACCTCGCCGCGCAGTGACTCCACTTCGGAGCGCAGCCGGGTAGTCTCCAGCGCATTCTTTACTGTCACCGCAAGCTCATCGAAATCGAGCGGCTTGCCGACGAAATCGTAGGCGCCCAGTTTGAGCGCGGTTTTCACGTCCTCAAGCTGGGGGTCTGCCGTGATCATGATGACAGCACGCGCGTCACCCGTCTTCTTCAGTTGTTCGAGGATTTCAATACCATTGGAGTCGGGAAGGCGCACATCCAGCAGCACAAGGTCGGGTGTCTCGTGCTGGGCCACGCGGAGCGCAGCCGTGCCGTTGTCAGCCTCTAATACGTGATAACCCCACTCTTCGCACTTCTGCCGGAGAGACCAACGAACCAGCTTCTCGTCGTCGACGATGAGGACTTTTTCCGAGGGCATTGCTGCTCAAAATAAGCTTACTACAGGGGTGGGAGTTCGCGGATGGAGTTGCAGAAGGTTTTCACCACGGAGGAACAGAGACTTCAGCAAAATGCGAACCATTTCTGCATAAAGCGGTCTCTTTATCTCGGCGTCTCGGCTGGAAAAGCTACTGCGGGATTGGACGGGTCGCCAGCGCCTGCTGCACCGCGTTGGAGAGGTCGCCGACGCTGAATGGCTTTTGCAGAAACGCGCTGCCCTTGAGCAGGATGTCACGGCGGGCGGCGCTGTCTTCGGTGTACCCTGACATGAAAATCATTCTCACTTCCGGATACTGCTGAGCCAGCTCGCCTGCCAGCTCGTGTCCACTTATGCCCGGCATCACCAGGTCGGTCAGCACAAGATCGACTTTGCCGCGGCGTTGTTCGCAAAGTTTGAGAGCGATTTCCCCGCTCTCCGCCTCCAGCACTTCGTAGCCGAGTTGCTGCAAACATTCGCGGACATTGCTGCGAATCATGGCTTCATCTTCCACCACCAGCACCGATGTGTCCGTCTGGCCGGAAAGTTGCCTGGCTGCGGAAGACTGGACCTTCCAGCGCCGCACTGCTGGCCGGAAAGTATAGCTTGAAGGTGGTTCCATGTCCGGCTTCACTGTACACCCAGATATAGCCACCGCTTTGCTTCACAATGCCATACACGATGGAAAGTCCCAGGCCAGTTCCTTTGCCGACCTCCTTGGTGGTAAAGAACGGATCGAAGATGTGCGGCAGAATGGACTTATCGATTCCGGTGCCGGTGTCGCTGACCGCCAGCATCACATAACGGCCGGGGTTCACCGGAGGATGCGTCCTGGCGTACGCGTCATCCAACTCCACGTTGGCGGTTTCGATATGCAGCGTTCCGCCCTCGGGCATGGCGTCGCGGGCGTTGACCGCGAGGTTCAGAATCACCTGCGCAACCTGGTCAGGATCGAGACGTGCGTTGTCCACCGTGTCGGAGAGCTTGGTAATCAGTTGAATGTCCTCTCCGATCACTTGCCGCAGCATGTGTGACGTCTCACTCACGACGAAATTCAGATTGATGATTCTGGTCTGCATCATCTGTTGCCGTCCGAAGGCCAGCATTTGCCTGGTCAGGGCGGCAGCGCGGTCGGCGGCTTTGGAAACCTGCAGGAGAGGTTTCCCAAGGGGGTTATCGGGAGTGATCTGGCGAAGCATCAGCTCGGTGGACAACTTGATGACCACCAAGACGTTGTTGAAGTCGTGGGCCATACCCCCGGCCAGTCTGCCGACGGCCTCCAGTTTTTGAACTTGCCGCACTTGTTGTTCCAGAGCGCTCTGCTGGGTCATGTCCTCGACGTAGCCTTCGAAGTGTTCGGCGCCGTCGGTGTCGCGGACCAGAGAACCTGAAATCCGCACCGGTATGCGGCTTCCGTCGTGGCGCAGGAAGGTGGTTTCGAAACCCCTGATTCGCAGGTTCCGCCGGAGAATTTCGATAACACGTCCGCGCTCTTTGGGATCGGCCCAAACCCTTTTCGAGACTTTCAGTTGGAGTGCTTCCTCCAGGGTGTAACCGAGCATTTCCCGCAGGGTTGTATTCAGGGTCTCAAAGCAGTCTCCCTCGACCGAGCTCCGGCAGATTCCGAGGGGAGCGCTGTCCACCAGCGATTGCAGATAGGATCGCGATTGCTGCAGGGCCTCTTCCAGCAGGTGACGCTGGGTCACATCGTGAGCCAGCACCAATTCCCGCTTACGGCCGTTTTCTTCGAAACCGAAAGCCTTGACCTCGGCGAACAGAAGGCTGCCGTCCTTGCGACGATGGCGCCAGATCCCCGGGCCGTTGAGGCCATTTCTCCGCCCGCTTACTACGTTCAGCAACGAGGGAGCTTCTTCCGGGGGACGAATGTCCAGCAGGGTCATGCCCAGAAATTCTCCTTGCGAGAACCCGTAGGTACGCACCGCGGCCTCATTCACCGCGGTAAACCGCAGTGTCTCGCAGTCATAGATCCACATGGGGTAGGGATTGGCGGCAAACAACATCTGGTGGCGCTGTTCGCCGTCGCGCAACCGCTCCGTTTCAAGCGTCAATTGGTGGCGCAGAAGTGTCTGTTCGCGGCTTTGCTGGACAAAGCGCTGGAGCATAACCAGGCTTGCCCCGAGCGATAGCGCGAGCACGATGATGACGAGCAGTAGCATCCGGCCAGACCCGTGGAGAACGGTGGTGCTTCTGTACGCTCTTTTTGGAACTCTTGGTCCCAACGCCGATTCGGAATCCGACAATGATACGTGGCGCGCGTTTCGGACTGCCAGCGGCGTTTTCCTGTACTTCACCTACTCCAGCGTCGGTTCAAAGGGCGCCGCTCAAGCAGGAACAAAAGAAAATCAAAAGGCTCAGAAACTCAGCGTAAAACAAAGGGCACGACGGGGAAGTGCGCAAGACCCTACTGAGGCCTCTTATAGCAGTTACACCACGACTAATCTGTGACCGGCGTCACACATCGTTGAACCAAGGCGACTTTGGTACCTTCACCTCTAGTAGTTTCAACCAAAAGTTGCGTGTTCCAAACCTTAGTCGTCTATTGCTTTCTTAAGCATCGAACCGAGCGGGCACAGGTCGCACTTTGGCTTGCTCTTGAGGCAATAATGCTTGCCCCCTTGAACCAGCAGTCCGTGCATTTCGTTGTAGGTTTGCGATCGCGGGCCGCGCTTGGCTTGGCTCATGGCAGAAGGTGCATGAATTGCCGGGCGTAGCTTGCTCGACTTACTTGCTGGCGATGGACTTTCGCGTCGCAAGGCTCGTTCCACCAGGCTGCGAATGTCGTCATACCTTGCGTTCCCCTTGATTACTTCGTGCCGCTCCAGGATCCGGCGAGTGTAAGCATCCACAACGAAGATTGGGCAATTGCCCGCGTAGAGCAGGATCGAGTCTGCCGTTTCTGGCCCTACACTGTTTAACTCCAGCAACTGAGCGCGCAATTCCTGCAACGGAGCCGCGAACATCCGCTCCAGCGATCCGGCATACCGAGCCTCCAGAAATGCCACGAGGTTTTTCAACCGCCGGGCCTTTTGCCGGAAATAGCCCGACGACCGAATGAGTTCCTCCAGCTTTGGCAATGACAGTTCGCGAATGCCTGGGGCGCTCAGTTTTCCCGCCGCGCGTAAAGCGGAGAGGGCGCGCTCGACGTTGGTCCAGGAGGTGTTCTGAGTAAGGATTGCGCCTACGATAACCTCGAACGGAGTCTCTGCCGGCCACCAATGCTGCCTGCCCCAGTCGCGCGACAGCTTGCGATACATCGCGCGGACCGTAACTTCCGGCTTTCTCGATCGCCCCGCTGCTGCCGATATACTGGTTGCGACCATGCGCTACATCCTGCGGTTTCTGTGGAACGCGACTCGCGGTCATCGCCTGACGCCGTGGCGCAGTCCCTACCTCCGCTGGAGAATTGAAACCTACACCGGCATCAAAATGCAAAGCATCGGTTTCCTGGAGTTCTTTGGATTTTCATGGCGTGAGCGCGCAGAGCTGTTGCGCTTCCTGAAATGGACGGGCGAGATGGAGCGCTACGCGCGCGTCAAGCCGAAGAATCCCTAGGTTCAGTACTACCACACAGGCCTGTGAGCGCCTTCGCGAGATCAACCCGGACACCAGCCTTACGGCAAATATCGACAGCCTCAGCTACATCCCGTCTGGCATCGGCGAGCCGGTTCTCTCTTCGCGCCGCAAAAGCCTGTTGAAGTTTGTTGGATGCCTCTAACGCGGAATAGTGGCGTAAGCTAACACGCGTCAATTAAGCTTGAATGACCAGTTCTACCGCTGTCCCCGTTCCTGCCCGCAGCTGCTCGGTTGCCGACGCCTGTTTGGCCGCGACCTCCAGATAGCCCGAGCTGCCAGCAACGGCGAAGAGTTCCCCCTCGCCGCCCTCCGCGTAGGAGCGGCACATTCGGGTGATCGTCTGTCCTGCGAGTAACAGTCGAAAAACTGGCGGCGTTGCTGCGAACAGCTCCGGCGCATCCTGTTCGCTGATGTTGGTGATCAGGTTACCGAACTTATCCACCTTGAGCACGACACCGCGCAGTCTGCTATCGCTGACACGCTCTACCGCCGGCAGGGGCAGGCGGACGTAGTCGAAAATCTCCGGGCCGAACTCGGCGGGCGTCACGCCCTTGCTGAGCCATCCTGCGACCGGCGCAAAGATATCGCGGCCGTGAAATGTCTGGCTCACCGGCTGCAGAAAGTAGCGTTCAGCGCTGATGTGACGAACGCTGAACTTCGGCTCGCGCGCCTCCACCAGCGAGAGCACACCATTGTCGGGCGCCACGAAAACATAGTCGTCGGTTTCCACGAGGATCGGCCTTCGGGCGCCGCCCACCCCCGGATCAACCACCACCACATGTACGGTGCGCCGCGGGAAGAAGCGATATGCTTGCACAATCGTCCACGCCCCATCGAGCACATCGTAGGAAGCCACCGCGTGCGAGATGTCAACCATTGTGGTTTCAGGATCGATGTTGAGCACCACGCCATGCAAAATGCCCACGAAGGGATCGCTGAGGCCAAAGTCGGTGGTGAACGTGACAACGCGGCTCTGAGACATGCACTGGCAAAGTAGCCCGCAGTCGAGACGGGAGTCAAGGACGAAGGTCTGGCGGATTGCGACGGCTTACCAGGTTCCCATGCGCAGGACCAAACCGGTGGTGAATTGCAAGCCGTTCTGATAATTGACGCCGTTCAGGTCGTTGGTCCAGGAGCGCGAATAGTCGAGGCTGGCTACGCGGAAGGCCAGGGCGTTGTTGATCTTGTAGTCCACCCCGCCCCCCATGGCGATGGCGAAACCGCTGGTGTCCCAATCCTGGGTGTACAGCGAATGCTGAGCGTTGCCCAGCTTCTTGGGCGCAATTTCGGCCTCTACCGCAGCCTTCTCCTCCGGATAGAGCCGCTCCTGAAAGACCTTGGTCCCGCCCATCAAGAATTGGGCGTGAGGCGTCCAGCGCCCGGAAGTGGCTGGCGTCCAGCGCGGCCCGACCATATAGCTCAGCGAATCACCGCTGAGATTGGTGGGAAGATCGAGCAGCTTGCAACCGCCGAGCTCCACGACGATCTGCCATTCGCTGGCAACGCGAATTGCCGCCGAGCTTCCACCGCCGGCGCAGGAACCCTTGGCGCCGGTCCCGAAATACTGCCGGAAGCTGGGCCCAATGGTGAATTCAAAGGGAGCAACTCCCGGCGGAGGATTCACCGGAACCTTCGCTGTGGCTTGCTCCATGAAGCTCTTCACCGCCGCGGCCTCAGGATACGGTTTGAACACGCCGGGGCGGTCGTCGCGGTGCCACGGGAGTTCGCCGGTCATCACGTTGGCCATGGACCGCGAGGGATTCAGCGCGCCGCGGGCCAGCAGGCGAATGTAGGGGTTTGCGGTATGAGCTTCAACGGCTCGCACGACATAGCGGTCAATCGAATCCTCGGCGATGGTCCATCCCATACCCACAGCCGGAGTGACGACTTGATCAACGAAGCCCTGCTGCGGGTAGAGGGCCTGAATGTGCCCCAGAGAGGCCTCGCTCAGCGGACCGATTTCGAATTGCAGGCTGTACACATAGGCAAAAGCCGCGCTGCGCAGCTTGCTCTTCCAGTACCGGCTGTTCTCGCCGAACTCCACGCTGCGGTAGGCGCGGTCATTATGCTGCCAGATGAACCCGGACACAGCGCCTTGCATGGGATGCCCAACATAGTTGACCAGGAAGGGGTCGCCGTCGGCCCATCCGTGAAGACTTTCGACGGAATCAAAATATCCGGGAAAGAACGGGGTGTGGAACGCGTCACGGGTCCCTTGCTCGGTGGTGATACGGAAAACGTGTTCGACGGTCAGAAAAGCCAGCGAACCCTCGAACACTCCGGCCCAGTTGATGCCGTGATCTTTCTGGGGAGCCGGGGCGACAGCGATACCACCCGAAGAGCTGCTGGAAGCGCTCGCCCCTGTGCTGGGAATGGAGGACGGGGCCGATACGCTCTCATGCGTTTCGACGAAGCTTTGAGCGCTCGCTTGCGTAACGCTACCGAAGCAACAGAAAAAGAGAGCCAGCCCGGCAAGCACAACTCTCCCCTGGGTCAACATCGTCATATGGCGATACTCCGGACAACACAGGTCACGGTTGCTGCGGTGTTAATAGAATGCATGATAATCGTTTCTTTTTGAACTAGAAAAACTACTAATGGGGCCTTTTTCTTCGGAAGCTCTCCGATGACAGGAAGATTTTCCAGTTCAGCCCGGCGGCACACTCATCAGAACCACAAAGGCCTTGGAAAGAAAAGCACCTTTTGGCTAAGTCAGCCAAACGCGGGTAGCCGAAACGGGTCGCAAGACGAAAGGCAAGGAGAAGGCAATTAGCGGCCCCAAGTTTCTCCTGCTACACTCGCGGCCATGCGGGTTCTGGGAATCGACTGCGGCGGCGAATGCACCGGCTACGGCGTGGTCGAGCAGAACGGGCAAGGATTGCTGCATCACCTCTGCAGCGGCGCCATTCGGCTGTCGTCCCGTGATCCTCTGGAGCTCCGGCTAAGAAAGATCTGCGCAGAACTCACCGACATCATCCACACGTATTCGCCGGAAGAGGTGGCCATCGAGGATGTATTCTACGCCGTCAATGTGAAGTCCGCGCTCAAACTAGGACATGTACGCGGAGTGGCGATGCTGGCAGCGGCCCAGGCAGGCTTAGTGGTGGTGGCCTATTCGCCGCTGTCGATCAAATCGGCGGTTGTGGGATATGGCAAGGCGGAAAAGTCGCAAGTCCAGATCATGGTGGCGCGTCTCTTGGAGCTGGCGGCGCCGCCGGAACCTGCCGATGCAGCCGATGCGTTGGCCATCGCGATCTGCCATCTCCACACCGCTGGAACGCTGCGGCGCCAGCAGGCCGGCGGGCATTAAGCCGCGGTCAAAATGGGATAGAATTTTTGGCGGCATGAAAATGCGCTTTGCTTTGGCCGCGATCCTTTTGTTTCTGTCGGCTTCGTCAGCCTCGGCGCAACAGGCCGCAGCGCCGGCAGCTGATCAGGCGTCGGTATGGTTCAACTTTGAGTGGGACATCGGAATTCCCTGGCAGAGCTATTCCTTCCAGGTCCAGGCTGATGGCAAAGTGCACTTCAACGGAACGCCAAATCCGGCGCGCGGCGGAGACACCGATCCGGTGCAGCAAGACTTCATGATGTCAGAAGGGAACCGGCAGAAAATTTTCGAAGCTGCCCGGAGGCTGAATTACTTTCAGGGCGACCTTGACTCGCATCTCAAGCACATTGCCCGAACCGGCGCCAAGACGCTGATGTACAAGTCGGGACAGGTCCAGGGTTCGAGCACCTACAACTACTCGCAGAATACCGATGTCCAACAGTTGACCCAGCTGTTTCTGGGGTTGGCAAACACCCTCGATTTCGGGCGTAAACTGGCGTGGAATTATCGCTTTGACAAGCTGGGCATGAACCAGACGCTGACTGAGTTGCAAGAGCTCCAGGCCAGCCACCAGGTAGAGGAACTCAGCGTGATCGAACCGATCCTGCGCAAAATCGCCAACGATCCCAACTTAATGCATATCAGCCGGGAAAGTGCAGAACATCTGCTCAAGACCGGCACTGCGGCAGGCGCAGCCAATCCGAGCACAGCCCAGCCGTGACCGTCCGCCCCGGCTTGCGCCGGAATTTACAGTTTCAACGTGCGATTTCCGGCAACTTCGCGTCTAACTGGTGTTCTAATGGGTATAGACAGAGAAGGCCTCGACAGGCTGACCGGCCGATCCCCTCTCTCAGGTTCAGCAGCCACCCGGCCAAGGGAGCAATGACATGTCAGGGCGCGTGGGGTTTATGTTTCAGGCAATAGCTGCGGTCATACTGACGGCAGCGGTGGGCGCGCAAGCTGGTTCGCACGTCCGCATCGTTCGTCTCAGCTACGTTGATGGGCAGGTCCAGTTGGAGCAAGGCGACCAGGGATTAAACCGCGCCATCTTGAATACGCCCATCGTCGAGGGTACCCGCATCGTTACCAGGGGCGAGGGACTGGCTGAGGTCGAGTTCGAGGATCAAAGCGCGCTGCGCCTGGCGGGGAATTCGGAAGTGAGGTTTCGCCAACTCTCGATGACCGAGACCGGTGCGAAGGTAAACGAAATCGAAGTGCTGCGCGGTGTTGTCTTCTTCGATGTCCACTCCAAGAGCGTGGATGTGTACCGTGCCGTTGCCGATGGGACCACCTTCCTCGTACGTGGTGACACTCAGACGCGAATCAGCGCCGCGCCGGACCAACTCCAACTGGCGGTATTCAAGGGAACCGTACAACTGGAAAACGAGCTACAGCTGGTGAGCGTCAAGAAAAACGAGACGCTGACCTTGGATCCAAGCCAGCCATCCGAATACAAGGTGACGCATGGCACGGAATCGTTGCCGGTCGATGCGTGGAACAAAGAGCGCGAAGCCTACGACGCGGCCTATGCTCATAATGCCGGGTACGGTGGCCCCAAGACTGGATATGGTCTGCAGGACCTTAACTACTACGGCGAGTATTTCTATGCTCCCGGCTATGGATACGCCTGGCAACCCTATGGCTTCGCCGACTCGATGATCGGCTGGAGTCCCTATAGCAACGGCGCTTGGGGATTTGTTCCGGGGTTTGGCTACAGTTGGGCGTCTGCCTATCCTTGGGGATGGCTGCCCTATCACTATGGCTCCTGGGCTTTCATTGGCGGTGGCGTCGGATGGGCCTGGCTTCCCGGCAGCTATGGTGGCTCCTGGTATGCGAACAACTTCCAATCCGCTCCGGTAGTTGTGAAACCACCCGCTGGCTGGCAGCCGGTGACGGCGCCGCCAGTTCCGGCAGCAAACTCTCCCAAACCGACGATCCTCATCGGAAAGGCGACGGGATCACCCGCGTATGTTCCGGGCGGGCGCATCCCTCCGAATTTCTCCAACGTTATCGCGGGGCGTAGTGTTGGTGCCAATGCTAATTTGGCTCTACCGTCTGCCCGGTACAACCGATCGAACCAGAATGTGTTCGTGCCGAACACAGGTCGCACTGCGCAGACGGGCCATGTGTTCGCTGCTCCGCACCCGGCAGTATCCGTGTCACCGCCGTCCGGCTTCAACGTTATGGGTCGTTCTCCGACGGTTGGCGGCGGCACGCGATCCGTTGGGACGGGATCTCCGGCAGCATCGTCGGGTGGACACGCCAGCGGCGGCAGCAGCAGCGGCCATGGTTCAGCCAACCACTAAGAAAAGCGACTCACCGAAAGACTGAGTGCGGCCGACTCTTCTTTACGGGTTTTCCGGACGAGTGTTTCGCGCCCCGCATCGTAGACGGGTGACGTTCCTTCCGTCCAGTGCAATTTGACCGCGTAAAGACCTGAGACTTCTTGTTCTCTTTGGCGGGAAAGCTTGTGTCTCGCGCCAGTGTGGTCACCTACGCAAGCTGACACTACGCACTTCGTATTCTGCAACGCGAACAATCCGCCGCGGCGTAGTTGTTCGTACTTCACAAGCAGAATCCTTTGAACCGGCGTCGCACTGCAAGAGGCAAATCGCGCGAGGGACGGTCTTGCCCTGCGATCACGGGTGGATGCACTCAGTGCAACTTTCCCGCCCATTGTGAGTCCTATCAGAAGCAACTGTGTGAGGTGGTGAATGTCCGACGATAGTCCGGACAAAGAAAAGCAGCGCGTTGGTGAGGACAAGTCTCAGCAGGAGGAACCTCAGCCGCCGCCGGAAGCTGCTCCGCCAACGGATCAAGACGCGGCGTCGCAGACGGAGCAGGTCGTCGCGAAGGTGCCGGACGCTGGTGCCGCGGGTGAACCGATTCGGGTGGTTAGCCCGATAGAGCGCAAGCGAATCAACCGCCGGGAACTGCTGAAGCTGGTTCCGGTGTTGGCGGTGGGCGCATTCGCGATTCCCAAGTTCCGCCAACCGCTCCTCGACGAAGGCCTTGCCTTCAGCGATTGGGCGTCAGGCAAGCTTTTTGGACGCCATCGGCTGGCGCGAACATTCTCGGACAGCGATGTGGTCCCCTTCGAACGCTTCCCCTACAACTTTTACGACGTTCCCGATCCCGGCGTGGACCTGGAGAGATGGACACTCACGGTGCAAGGGTTGGTGCAGCGACCGGGCAAATACAAGTTACAGCAGATTCAAGCGCTGCCAAAGGTGGTGCAGAATACGCGCCATGTCTGCGTTGAGGGCTGGGATGTGATCGGCAACTTCGGCGGAACGCGCGCCTCCGATTTCCTGCGGTTCATCGGCGCCGACACCAGCGCCCGCTTTCTGGAAGTGACGTGCGTGGATGGATACTACGAGTCCATTGACATGGAGACGGTACTGCATCCGCAAACCCTGTTCTGTTACGAGATGTACGGTAAGCCGCTCGATCGCGGACACGGTGCGCCGCTGCGGCTGCAAATGCCGACCAAACTCGGCTACAAGCAAGCCAAGTATCTGGACTCCGTTCGTGTGACCAACGTATTGCAGGCAGGCCAGCGAGGTTACTGGGAAGATCAGGGCTATAGCTGGTTTGGCGGATTGTGAGGGCGGCGATGGCTACCCAGGCAGCGGCAATCAAGCGCACCGAAGCGACAGCGTCGGTAACAGTGGCCTACGAACATCCGTGGATCGTTCGCGTTGCGCACTGGCTGAACGCGGTTGCGGTGGTCGTGCTGATTGGCAGCGGCCTGCGCATCTTTCGCGCCTTTCCCAGCTTCGGCCCGAAGATCCCGCAGAAAAACCTTATCGACATTCCCGGACAGTTGACGATTGGAGGTTGGCTGGGCGGCGCGCTGCAGTGGCACTTCACCTTCATGTGGATCTTCGTTGGCAGCGGCCTGATGTACGTGATCTATCAGCTCGTGACCGGCCACTGGCGCCAGGTGTTCTTCATGCCGCGTGATGTCAAAGGCGTATGGCCGATGGCGCGGCATTACTTCCTCTTTGGCCCCAAACCCGCGGTGGACGCCGCCTACAACCCGCTGCAAAAACTCGCCTACACTTCCACGATATTCTTTGGGATTTTGTCCACTCTCACGGGTATGGTGCTCTACAAGCCAGCGCAGTTCTGGTGGCTCGCGTGGCTGATGGGCGGTTTCCATCTAGCGCGCATCTGGCATTTTCTGGCGATGTGCGGCTTTGTAGCCTTCATTCCCGGCCATCTAGTCATGGTTGCGTTGCATGGTTGGAACAACTTCTATTCGATGGTGACGGGATGGAAGCGCGATCCCGAATACCCGGGGTAATTGTCGCTACCGATGCCCGGGACGGTAGTTCCGTAAACGGGACGCCCCGTAACGTATCCCGCATTATTCCCAATCTGGAACACGGACCCATTATTTGAGACTCAATGGCGTTGACGCTGCCGGGCTGGGAGGAGAAGAATGAAGGTAACCATTGACAGGTTACCTGTCGAAGAGTTGTTGGCATGCGCGTCCTGGTCGTAGAAGACGATGCTCCACTGGCCAGTTTTGTTCGCAAAGGACTGGAAGCGGAGCACTATGCGGTCGATGTGGCATCGGATGGCGAGCAGGCACGGAGCATGGCCCTGGAGAGCGAATACGACTTACTGGTTCTGGACTTGAACCTGCCCAAGCTCGATGGCATCGGCGTGCTCAGGTCGATCCGGCCGAAGAAGCCGTCGCTTCCGGTGCTGGTGTTGACGGCCCGCAGTCGCGTAGAAGATCGCGTGCAGTCGCTCGACAGCGGCGCCGACGATTGCCTCATCAAACCGTTCTCCTTTACTGAACTCTCGGCCCGCGTCCGCGCTCTGCTGCGACGGGGCCCGCGCACCGTTGACACGGTGCTGCGCGTCGCGGACCTCGAACTCGATCGGGTGGAACGTAAAGTGGAGCGTGCGGGCAGGCACATCGACCTTACCTCCAAGGAATTTGCTCTGCTGGAATACCTCATGCGCAACGCCGGGCGCCGCATCACGCGCGCCATGATCGTCGAACACGTATGGAACCTGTCGTTCGACACCACCACAAATATTGTCGATGTTTACATTAACTACCTGCGCAAGAAAGTGGACGGAGACCACTCACCGCATCTGATTCACACCGTCCGTGGAGTCGGATACGAGTTGAGTTGCCACGCTGAAGCAACGGCGTGACGGAGGTTGCCGAATTCATGGCGCGAGAAACCGCCGATCAGCGCAGTCTTACCTACGACATCTTCCACACCCTGAGCCAGCCCCTGACTGCGTTGCAGTGTTCCCTGGAGCTCGCACTGGTTCGTGATCGCACGGCCGAGGATCTCCGGGCCAGCGTTGAGGCGGCGCTGGAGAACGCCGAACGGCTGCGACAGAGTTTTCTGCTGCTGCGCGAGTTGAACGATGCCGATGACCCCGGGGACATCTCGGCCCCAGTCGATTTGGGCCAAGTTCTCCTGGAATTGCAAGAAGACTTCCTTCCGGTCTTTGAGTCTGCCGGCGGGCAGTTCGATCTGGTCTGCGATCCGGCGCATATCCGAGGCAATTCAGCCAAACTAAGGCAAGCATTTTTCTATTTGATCGAGTATCTGTTAGGTGCCTTGGCGCGACCCAACCTCAGCGTCCGGGTGGAACCACGGGAGGAAGGCAAGGTCGAGGTCAGGATGACGTTCTCCGACCAGGGTTCCGCAGCAGAGGGGCTGTGCGAACCAGTCTCGGCTGGCGAAGTAGAGATCGCACGTCGCACCTTTCAAGCTGTGGGAGGCGATTTGGCGTTGGTCGCTTCGGGCTGTGAGCAAAGTATCTGGATCGCCAGCCTGCAACTCGCCCCAAGGTTGGTGCTCGAGTAGCGCCGTTGCGCGCAAGGCGGAGGCGGTCGTCGCGGCGACAAAATTCTACAATTTCTCAGAAACTTCTAATCTGCTACTAAGACCGTTCTAAGGTTTGCGGATTACAACAGCCTCATGACAACTTTGGCTCCCCTCTCCTACAACCCAGATCCGGCGGTAATTGTGGCCAGCCCCAATCCGGGGATTCGCAAGCAGATCGTACAAAACCTCCTGCAATCGCGCATTATGGCGACTGAGGCCCTAGGCGGAGCGGATGCCCTGGGACAACTAGAAGGCAGCGAATGTCAGCTGCTTTTCCTTGATCGGCGTCTGCCCGATCTGGATGCGGAGGAGTTGCTGCAGATCATTCACCGGCGATTCCCCGGTATTGACGTGTTGCTGCTCGACGACGCTGGTCATCCGCTGCTTCCGTCGCAGTGGCGCAACGCCGGTGCGCATCACTTGTTCGAAACCCTTGGCCGATGGGAAGCTCCCGCCACCGCCCCGCGCTCTCCGCAAGCGACGCCGGCCATGATCGAACCGTTGCCTGGAATGGTCGGACAAGCTCCCTGCATGCATCAGGTTTACCGCATGGCACGACTGGTGGCGCCGCGTACCACACCAGTCCTCATTACCGGGGCCAGCGGCACCGGGAAGGAAGTGGTGGCCCAAGCGATTCATGGCTTGAGCCCCCGCGCAGGCAAGGAGTTCGTAGTCATCAATTGCGCGGCTATTCCGGAGGCCCTGTTGGAGTCCGAACTCTTTGGCTACGTGCGGGGCGCTTTCACTGGCGCAGTACAGTCGCGCGTCGGTCGGATACACAGCGCTCACGGCGGGACCCTCTTTCTCGACGAAATCGGTGAATTGCCTTTGGGCATGCAGGCCAAATTGCTGCGCTTCCTCGATCAAGGTGAAGTGCAGCGGCTGGGCAGCTCAGATGTCTTCCGTGTAGATGTTCGGGTGCTGGCCGCCAGCAATGCCAGGCTTGCCGAACTGGTCGAGCGTAAGCAGTTTCGCGAGGACCTCTTCTATCGCGTGTCCGTATTTCCGATTGAGCTGCCTCCCCTATCGCAGCGCAGGGCGGACGTCGAAGCCCTGGCTCGCTACTTTCTGCGCAGGTTTGAGCCCGACAATACCACTGCGGCGTTGTCCGCGGAAGCAGTCCGGCTGCTGGAAAAACACACATGGCCGGGCAATGTACGCGAACTGCAACACGTGATCGAGCGCGCTGCCATCCTCGCCGAGGGTGGCCTGATTCTCCCTGAGCATCTGGGCTTAGGTGCTAGCGATATCTCGCAGCTGGCGCTGACCGCGAGTCACCTGGCGTGAATCATATCTAATCTTGTTCTGCACCAATCGCAGACTCTCGTTCTAGTTACTGCAGTCGTGCATATCGCGATCCCGCACCCGCACTGTCTTTGCGCAGAGTGCGGCACCACTGCGTTGACGGACTAAAAGATGGGCGCCATGCTTCCGGCCGCACCATAAACATTAGATCCCTCCCATGAAGTCCTCCTAATTCATGCGGCAATGTGCTTGCACCTGCTGTTCACGCAAGGCGGTGAAACTTGGCCGCGAGGTCTGGCCGCCGGCATCGAAGCCCCGGTGATGAGTTTTGGCGGAGTGCTTCGATATGGAGGAAGCATGATAGCCGCTCAAACGTATCAGCATGTTACCGAGCCAATCGGTGAAAACTCCGAACAACAGCTACTGGAACAACTGCCGCAGGTAAAGTACATCGCGCGCCGTATCCACGACCGCCTGCCCCAGCATGTGCCTTTCGACGACCTTCTACACGCCGGCATCGTCGGGTTGATGGATGCCATGCGCAAATACGATCCAACCAAGAACGTGCGTTTCTCCTCTTACGCCAAGTTCCGCATTCGGGGCGCCATTCTAGACAGCCTGCGAGAACATCGACTGGAGCCCTCGCCCCGATCT
>CAVXDA010000007.1:0-32609 GCA_963760415.1 uncultured Acidobacteriaceae bacterium
CGCCCCCGGGGCGATTGCAACCCTCTCGAGCCCTTACCTTTTTCTACTCAGCTATCCGGGATTGCCCGGACGCCTGTGGCCGAACAGCGACATCTCTATGTGCAGTATCTATTCCGGTGCCGCGGTCACAATTCTGGGAATTCTGGCCCTAATTCGCCGCTCTCGATGGAGACATTGGCTTGGGTTGATGGCCGTCGTCTACTTATGTTGCTCGCTGGGAAACCAACTACCTCTTCGTGGGTGGCTTTATGACTATATGCCGCTGACCAGGTACTTTCGGAATGCATCGATGTTCAGTGTCTACAGCATCTTCTTGCTGTGCATTTTGGCCGCCCTTGCCGCACGCGACCTAGAGAGAGCAATGGATCCCGAAGGCAATGAGGCCCGGGGGTTTGTCGTGCTCAGCCTCGTAGCTGCGTCGGCGGCGGCAATCTCGTTCTTTATGGTTACTCGCCGAGTGTCGGTTCGCCCGTGGACCTACGACTTAGCCCTTATTCATCTCTGGATCGTATGGCTCTGGGTTGTCCTCGCTGGCTTTCTGCTGGTCTTGCGTGTCGCGAGCGTCCGGCGTTTCGCTCAGATTCTGGTCGCCATCGCTGTGCTGGATGCTTCTCTAGCGATCCTCATTGACAGGCCAGCCTTGTACACGTCAGTCACTGTGGGGTGGTGGAAGGAGATGGACCACAAGCACGTTGCCAGTTTGGATTTGACGCACCAGGGGTTTGCTCGCCGGCTAAATTCGCCGGCGGAGGTTACCATCGCTCAGTTTCCGAACAGCAGAAACGTTCCGCTGAAGATACCCGTTCTAAGCAGTTATGCTCCTCTCAGTAATCGCTTCGCTTCGTCTCTGGTTCAAGATCCGATACTGCCAGAATTCGCCTTGGGCAAGAACAGGATCTGGTTTTCCCAACAGGTAGTGAGATTGGCGCCATCCGATTTCGCGTATGCCAAGTTCGTCAATGTTGCGCATCTTGAGTCGGATTCCGGTTCTCATTCTGCACAACCCCGAGGAGATGGAGGCTCTATCTCTTCGAAAGGATGTTTCGCCGACCGACCCAGGAGAGACCTCGGCAACAGTCGCCAACCTCGATCAGGTTCAACCTGCGTCGCCCGTAGCCGTCGATCTTCTCAGCTACCTTCCTGAATTCTTGCAGTTTCGGTACCAAGCGCCGACCGATGGTTGGCTGATGATCACCGACCGCTGGGCGCCAGGATGGAAAGCCGAGGTGAACGGGAACCCAGAGCCTGTTTATGGGGCTGACTTCCTGTTCCGAGCAGTAAAAGTTCAGGCTGGGATGAACACCGTCACATTGCACTACGCGCCGCGTACCTGGGCAGCTTCCATCATCATCAGTTGGGGAACATTGCTGCTGTTCCTTATCTGCGAAGCGACAAGAATTGGAAGAAAATTGAATCATGGCCTGCGACTAAGGAACGATTGATCGGGTCGCTCGCGCTCACGAACAATTGCCACGTGACCGGCATGGGAGTAGGCGTTTCAGTTGCGCCCGCCCAAAGACAGTTCCCTGAGGGTCGGCGTACCGATAGGAGTTTCCGTTCACTCTCTCTCCAGTGGTAAATCCTGTAACCTCCACGGCGGTGTTAACCGGTATAACCCGCACAATCGGCGCGGCGGTATTCGGCCTTGCCAAACGCAACTTCGTATTCTTGAGGGTGCGAACCGATGCATTTGCCTTAAGCGCCGGGAGCGGCGCAACGGGTATTCGCTGAAGCAGCATTGGTATATCCAGCCAGTTGCCTGGACAGGTTTTGGAAGCCCGGATCTGGCGATGCCGGATCACATGTTCTGTGTTTGCCCCGCGATTGTTAGAATAATTGTCTGACTCGAGACGTTTTTCATTGACTGTCTTCCTCGCGAGTAATCGCGAGACCGGCCAGGCGACTGTTTCGAGTATGTCGAATGCTGCCTTATTTTGTACCTATGTTCCGCGGGTGATCCTGAATGAAGTATGTCTGGGATGAGCGATTCCGACTGTTTCGACGTGAAAATGTCGGTGACTTCGCCTATTCGGATGGGAAAGAAGTCGAGGCGAGATTGCTGGATGCCGTTTTGCAGGCCCGGGATCGCAGCACCTTCTCTCCGGAGCTGGTCAAAGCGATCCATGACTGGCCTAGTGAGTATTATTTCAGCCCCCTTCGTCACTGTCTGGTGCGGCCGCTGGGCATCAAACCCGGAGACAGGGTCCTCGAAGTCGGATGCGGTTGCGGCGCAATCACACGGTTTCTGGGCGAACTTGGGGCACAAGTGGTTGCCGTCGAAGGCAGCCTGGCTCGCGCTCGCATCGCTGCCGAGCGATGCCGCGACCTGACCAACGTTCGCGTTTTTGTAGATGATTTCCTCGCCTTCGAGGCCGATTGCCAATTTGACTGGATACTTCTGATCGGCACTCTGGAATATGCGGCCCGGTTTTCGGACTACTCCAATCCCTACCAACACTATTTGTCTTCAGCAACACGCCTGCTCGCGGCTGGCGGGAGAGTCGCTGTCGCCATTGAAAACAAACTGGGTCTTAAATACTTCAATGGTTGCGGTGAAGATCATGTAGGCGTTCCTTTCTTTGGTGTTCAAGACCTCTACGATAAGGGAGGAGTGCGCACTTTCGGACGGCGGGAACTAGTCGAGCAGCTCTCCGCTGCAGGCCTTGCTCACACTTATTTCTATTATCCTTTCCCCGACTACAAACTACCGGCGGTCATCCTCGCTGAGGGCGGTTTGTCGGACGCTGCTTTCGATCCCCTCGATCTGCTGGTTCGTTGCCATGGGCGGGACTACACGGGCTTACCTTACCGCGCATTCGACGACGCGCTGGCATTCTCGAGCCTGCATAGCAATGGTCTACTGGCAGACTTGAGCAACTCGTTCCTGGTGGTTGCAAGCACTGAAGCTGCTCCGCCAAATTGCCCTCAGGAGCTTGCGGTTGCCTTCTCCGTCCAGCGCACGCCTGACCTGGCTACGCAAACCAAAATTGTCCGTCAGGAGGGACAGATACGCGTCCGGAAGGAGCTGCTCCTTCCGGACTCAAATCCCCGCCGCATCGTTGTCGGCAACCTCACTATAACCGAGGTGTTGCGCGAGTGTGAGTACGTACCCGGCCGGCAGCTGCTATGGCGCCTCCTTAAGGCACGGTCCGCTTCCGGCGAAGTGAGCGCGGTCGTAGAGGCACTTCGCCCGTGGATGGAGTTCCTGCTACGGCACACCATCAACCCGATCGTCGGCGAGGTTTCGGGTCAGAGTTTGGTGCTTGAGTCACTTTTGCTTCCCGCCGACTTCATGGACTGTACTCCCTTCAATCTGCTTGAGGACGGCGGCGAATTGGTAGCTATCGATCTGGAGTGGCTTTGCGACGCGCCGGTCCCACTGGGGTGGGTAGTTACGCGGGGCGTTCTGTGGTGCCTTGCCGTGGGAGTTCCGATAGCCAATCAGGTGCAATCCATTACGGAAGTGATCGAGTCGCTTTGTAACCGTTCTGGAATCCTGGTGGCGCCAACCGATATACAACGGTGGGTCGCATTGGAAGTAGAGTTCCAGGAAGCTGTTACCGGACGCGCGTTTGAGGGGCTCAGCACGGCTACGACTTCGAGCGGGTTGCGGCCATACTCTTCCGAAATTCGCAGCCTGCAGGAGGCAGTCAAGAAACGAGATGAGTACATCGACGGTGTCAGTCGCGAGACCATTACAAAGGATGCGCATATCGCCGACTTGTCGCAACAGCTACGGCATCTCTTACAGGTCACAGCGGAGCAGGAAGCGCACATCGGCGGATTGACAGAACAGGTGCGGGAGCTCCAGCAGGTGGTGGCTGACCGGGACGCCCACATCCTCAACCTGGGCGAGCAAATCGCCGACCGGGACGCGCAAATCGTCAACCGGGACGCGCAAATCGCCAACCGGGACGCGCAAATCGCCAACCTGGAAGCGCAAATCGAACGGTCAGAGACACAAATTGCCACCTTAGATCAATTACTGGCCCACACTCGTCAAGAGTTGGAAGCCACTGGGTATCAGCTGCAGCAAGAAACATCGCGGAAGGAACAATTGAGATGGCAGCTTGGGATGATTGAGGCCAGCACGAGTTGGCGCGTGGTCTCCATCATGCGAGCTGCGTTGGCGCCCTACCCGCGGCTCCGCCATTGGGCCCGCCGCGTACTTCGCCTGGGCTGGTGGACCCTCACTCTGCAATTGCCGAAGCGGATCCTGGCGCGGGCTCGGCTTTTTCGGGCACAACGCATCGTCGCGCGATCGGAGTTGTTTGACGCGGCTTGGTATTTGAAGACCTATCCCGATGTGGCCGAGGCGAAGTTCAATCCTGCATTGCATTACACACTGATGGGGGCCCAAGAGAGGCGAAATCCTGGACCGAGCTTCGACACGGGTTGGTACCTCGATCATAATCCTGATGTAGCCAAGGCTGGTGTCAACCCACTGGTTCATTACGTGATGAATGGCTCTGTCGAAGGGCGCCAGAAGTGCGCGGTCTCCGATGCTGACCAAATTGCCGGGGCATCATTGGCGGCAACTGACCCCGAGCAGATGGCGGCCGCTGCCTCCGACTACCAGCTTTGGGTCTCCCGATACGACACCATTAACGAGAATGACGCGTCCGCGATTCGGCTTCACCTGCGTAGCTTGCGCTCAACGCCGCTCATTTCTGTTGTCATGCCGGTTTACAATACGCGACCACCATTCTTGCGGAACGCCATCGAATCGGTCATCGCCCAGCTCTATCCAGATTGGGAGCTTTGTATTGCTGATGATGCGTCTACGGATGCCGAGATCAGAACCATTTTGCAGGAATACGAGCGCCGCGACCACCGCATCAAAGCGGTTTACCGGACTGAGCGTGGTCATATCGCCGCCGCCAGCAATTCGGCAATCGCCCTCGCCAGAGGCGAGTTCATCGCGTTAATGGATCACGACGACGAGCTTCCCGTCCATGCCCTTTTCATGGTCGCAGTCGAGTTGAATGAGCATCCGGAGGCGGATCTCATTTACTCCGATGAGGACAGGATAGACGCCGATGGACACCGGCATGGTCCTTACTTTAAGACGGAGTGGAACCCGGAACTCTTCTACTCGCAAAACATGATCAACCACCTCGGCGTATATCGGACCTCCCTGGTGCAGCAGATAGGAGGCTTCCGCGAAGGGTTTGATGGAAGCCAGGACTACGATTTGGCATTGCGCGTTCTTGGACTGACCACGCCCGAGCGTGTCCGGCACATTCCCCACGTCCTTTATCACTGGCGGCTTTCGCAGGACGTGCAGACCTTCTCAACTGGCAATATGCCGATTGCAGTGCAAGCTGCGCATCGCGCGATCGCGGAGTACTTCGCCTCATGCGGCAAAACGGTACAGGTCACCAACAGCAGCGTGCCCTACTGGAACCGACTTATACGCACGTTACCCGATCCGCCGCCGCTCGTTACCTTGATTGTGCCTACTCGCGATCGGTTGGCTGTACTACGAACCTGCATCGACGGATTGTTACACAAGACGAGGTACCCCAGTATCGAGATCATCCTGGTCGACAACGAGAGCCGCGAGCCCGCCACCCTGAAATATCTCGACAGTGTGCAGGCAGATAGCCGAGTTCGCGTTCTCCGGATCAAGGGCGCCTTCAACTTTTCAGCCTTGAACAACCAGGCTTCGGCAGCAGCCCACGGCAAGGTGATCGGATTTATCAACAATGACATTGAAGTGATTGATCCCGGATGGCTGGGCGAAATGGTTACTCAAGTGATGCAGGAGGGCGTGGGTGCCGTCGGCGCCAAGCTCTGCTACGGCGATAATACCATTCAGCACGCTGGGGTCGTCTTGGGTATGACCGGTATTGCGGGACATGCTCACAAGAATTTCCCGCGCAATCAACCCGGTTACTACGGCTGGCTGCAACTCATCCGTAATGTCTCTTGCGTGACCGCCGCTTGCATGATCATTCGGAAGGACGTCTTTGCCGAGGTGGGGGGCTTTGACGAAGAAAATCTCCCGGTCGCTTATAACGATGTTGACCTGTGTCTTAAGATCAGGCGGGCCGGATACAGTATCGTCTGGACTCCGTATGCCGAGTTATATCACCAGGAGTCTGTCTCTCGCGGTTCCGACCAAGCCCCGGAAAATGTCACCCGCGCCAAACGTGAATTTGCCTACATGAAAGAGCACTGGGGTGCAGCGTTGGAGAACGATGCATTCTATAACCCTAACCTCTCCCTCGCAGCGGAGGCGTTTAGTCTTGCCTTTCCCCCACGGGTAGATAAGCCATGGAGAGCTGGGTTAGAACTAAATAAGCTTAGCTGGCAGTTCGGCACTGCAGAAGAAGCACAACAGGCCTGGAATAATTATGGCCACAATCAGCTGCACAATCTCCTTTCGAACAACAGACGTATTTCCTGCAACAGCGTGCAGAACCCTACACTGTCGGTCATACTGGTCCTTCACAACAAGGCACACCTTTCTCTTCTTGCAATTGACTCAATACGCGAGAATGCTGATGTGTCTTATGAACTTATCGTCATTGACAACGGGTCGTCCGACGAGACCCCACTTCTCCTGGATCGGATCGACGGCGCATTAATAATACGCAACGCAGCGAATGCCGGATTTGGCCCTGCGTGTATGCAGGGGGCGGAGAAGGCACATGGCGATTATCTATGCTTTTTCAATAACGATGCCCTGCTGCAACGGCATGGCTTCAGCTCGGCTCTGGCAAACTTGGCAAACGACCCCTCTGTTGGAGCTGTAGGCGGCAAGATCCTTTTGGCCCATGGCGCTTTGCAGGAAGCTGGAAGCCTCGTTTGGTCTGATGGAACGGCTTTGGGGTACGGGCGCGGTGATAATGCGGATTTACCACAATACAACTTCCGTCGGCCGGTCGATTTCTGCTCCGGAGCATTCCTGTTTACCCCTCGGGCCCTGTTCGTTTCTTTAGGTGGCTTCGGCGCTGATTATGCTCCGGCATACTACGAGGACGCCGATTATTGCATGAAAGTTTGGCGCGAGGGAAGGCAGGTAATCTATGAGCCGGGGGCTGTAATCCGCCACTATGAGTCGGCGTCATCCGGCAATAACGATGCTGCACGACACTTGATGGCAGCCAATCAGCACAAGTTCGTGGCTAACTGGAAGGACGAGCTACAAAATCATCTGCCCCGCTCGCAGAGCAACATTATTCGCGGAAGGATTGCTGCTGCCGACCGTCGGAGGCACGTTCTCTATATTGAAGACAGCATTCCTCACTCTCGTTTGGGGGCTGGCAATCCGCGCAGCAACGCCGTACTTCACCAAATCGTGAAACAAGGGTATCGAGTAACTTGTGCGGCCACCTCATTTGCCGTAGGCGGCAATGAATATACCGACATCCCTGCGGAGGTGGAGCTGTTGGATGCCACTCGCGATACTACCCACCTTGTCAACGAGTACTTCGCGAACTGCGACATCCTATGGATATGCCGGCCGAACAATATGGAACGTTTCCAGGAGCATGCAGCCGCGCGCCGGGCGAACTCGGGCTGCAAGGTCATTTATGACGCCGAAGCCATTTTCGCCGAACGGGACTACTGGAAATCCCTGCTTTCCGGCGAGGCCATAACTCCCAAGGCCTTCGCCGCCCGGGTTGCTCGTGAAGTGGCGCCCGCGGCCAAAGTCGCCGATGCCATTGTGTGTGTCTCTGAGCGCGATTCGGTACGTTTGGCAACCTCTGGAATTACAAACCAGTTTGTCGTGGCTCATCATGTCGAACCCAGGCCCACCTCTACTCCATTTCAGAAACGGTGCCAGTTCCTTTTTGTAGGGCGGATGCACGGCGGGGGGGACCCTAATTCGGACTCGATGCGCTACTTCTGTGATTTGATCTGGCCGCATGTCAGGCGAATGACGGGGGCAGAGTTGATCATCGCCGGATTAGGAACGGAAACCTTCACGCTTCGAGAACGGGGTTGCGGTATCCGCGTCCTTGGCGCAGTCGATGATCTCGTGGAGCTATATGAGCAGGCCCGGGTCTTTGTAGCTCCTACCCGCTTCGCGGCTGGTATTCCGTTGAAGCTCTACGAAGCAGCCTCCTATGGTGTTCCGGCCGTCGTTTCGCCTCTGGTGGCCGAACAAGCCGGATGGGAACATAATGAGGAATGTCTGATCGCAAGCGACCCGGTTGAGTTCGCTGACTGTTGCTCGCGACTTTACCAGGACGAGGAACTCTGGAACCAGCTTCGTAACAGATGTCTCAAAACAGTTGCGGACGAACTCAGTTTGGCCAAACTCAATGAGGCCATCGAGCGGGTGTTCAAATTTGTCGGAGCATCTTAACTTACTAGGTCATCCGTGTTGTGCTGCAGGCTGCAAACGACCGAAGAACCTAATTTCGCCGCGCTTGTTTAAATGATGGCAGGCAAGTGTCACTTTCGAGCCGTCGGCTGTCATAAAATAATAAGCGGAACGACTTGCCGGCTGCGGAGGGATGTGTGAGCGGTTGAAACAGGCGGTCTTGAAAACCGCTATACCCGAAAGGGTATCGGGGGTTCGAATCCCTCTCCCTCCGCCACACAGTCTCAACCGCAGAGAAACTCTGCGCCTTTCCTCTGAAAATCGCCGCAAATTCCCGCAATTCCGCATGTTTTGCGGTGAAACCGGACTCGGAGAAAGTGTCCTGCTGAACCCAGAAAGCAAGCTGTGCGGCTCTTTCTCTAGAGGTCGGACAGGCAGTCCGGTTTGAAGATTCCAATCAGGCGAATGCAATGCGATCACAAACCGATCATTCGGCGAATGCGACTTGACTTCTAGTGGATGCTCACGAACGGTTCAGACATTCTCCGGGCACTTGGATAACTTCCGCGTCGACGCCCCCATCATTTGCTCGTCGATTCTCCGGACGATTCCTTTTGTGGTTCGCGAGGAGCTTCCTGTTCGCTTACCGCTCAAGTTTAGATTCGACGGGTAAGATGCGGAGACTTTGAAACCGTTGGAGCGGCGTGATGTCGCCGGACGGCCATTCAAAGAGAACCAGCTGGAAGTAGTTTTCATAAGGTGGCAATTCGAGGGTTCGAAACACCTGTATGGTCTGGAACGATTCGGCCGTCTCAGCAATTACAACCGGGTCGTAGACGTCACCCACCTGCTCGAACCAGCCGCCGACCGGCTGGTTGTTGTCGGAGTCTAGATCCCATACGAGCAGACGGTGGCTCGGCTGATTGTCATCCTTCAACAATGCAGTGACCAACCACCGCCCGCTGGCAATGGTCATATCCCCAACAAACTCCCGAATTGCGACGGGCTGCCGAAGCGAGAGAAGTGTTTTCGGATCCAGGAAACACACGCCCGCACCCCAATACGCAATCCTCGTGACAATCAGGCAGGGGAGACCATCCAGCGTCCCAAGAGCCATCTCGCGGCGCAGGCCGCGCCAAGAAGCCTCCGACGGCGAGTCAAACTCGGCGGTGAACAGCGGATCTTGCCAAAGATCGTCCGCCATCCTGTTCGATGAAGGGACGCCGTGTAGACCAGACGAGACCGAGCCGTCCAGCGCAAGCGTGACAACGTACCAAGCTGCGTGGTCCAGCGGATCGACCCAGATCCGCGCAGATTGCAGATTCTTGTCCCGACGGGGACAGTACAGCGTCTCCCTGTTGCCGTCGGGCGTGATGGTCTCGACGGTGCCATACGAATCTACGGTGGCAACTGGAGATCCGGGTTCCGACGAAAGAAATCGCGCCTCTTCAGTGGGTCTTACACACGGGAACTGCATCGTCGGCAACTGGCTCGAATTCCGCCAGTAGTAAAGATGCTGCCAATCATGGGCAATTAGGTCGATCGATCCTTGTCGGTTCCGTTGTGCACACAATGCTTGCAAGGCCAGGGCTCGGGCCGAAAACGACCCGATGTTCTGCACTTGTTGGTCAACCGACAACAGGTGCAGCTTGGGGTCACTGTCTACCCGAGCTACGAGAAGAGTCCGATAGGGGCTGAGATCGCTTGGGACCTCCGAAGAGTCATCTTTGAGATAGCCACGAGGAAGTTTTTCCAGGCTAAAGCGCGCAAGCTCCCGCGCGGATTCTAATACTCGGGCAATCATTTCGAACCCGTACTTGTCCGGCATGAAGAGGCGCGGCTTCTTGCCAAGCTCCACGATCCTTGCGTTGATCAGCTCACTATTGGCTCTTGCTTCCGGGATGAAATTCGATGTTGCATCGCTTATCGCTTGTCCCCAAAAGACAGTCGGGTGAATCTCGAGACCGTATGGCTGGGCAAACTCCAACTTACTCACGGGAAGGTCGCGAAAGTCCTGCGCAACCGTGGCGGCAAAGTCGATGACTTCAGCGATCTCGTCATTGAATTCAGAGGGCAGCTTCTGCGACCACTTTCTGGCCAGCTCGCTGGCAGCCCGGAGTGCATCAATCTTGCTTCCATACATTCCCCGCCATCGAACCACGGCGTCGCGCGCTTGCAGGAGCTTCTGCTGATCCTCTGCTGCCGCTGGATAGACAGGTCGTACTGCGACGGAACGCTCGGCGTGACTCTCTGTGGCGCGGCCACCGGGAAATTCCGGGCTTACACTTGGTTTGCCGCGCTCCCCGCGTATGCGCCTTAACAGCAACTCTAGCGCCTCTTCTTCATTCCGACCGACGAGATCGACATAAACAATCTGCGCCAGTATTCCCCTTGGCTCGACCGCCTCGATCCGCACAGGAATCAACAGATCCCTCTTCCCCGCGGGATCGCGGCGGAAGGCTTCCACCCACTCTGATTGAGTGAACGTAGCCTCAAGGTAGTGCGGGGACAGCACGGCAATTGTTCGCTCTGCCTCTTGAATCGCGGAATCCATTTTCACAACCCAGTTCCCGACGAAGTCCCAGGCTTGGATAACGACTCTGAATTCCTGTTCTTCGAGTTGCCACGCGATCCATTCGGCCCACGATCGGTCGTGAGATGTGTAGCTGATGAAAAAATCTTTCACGGATATACTCACCGACAAAAGGAATCACATTCTCGGCCACCTGTTAGCAGCAGGACCTCAGCGGCCGTTGCGCGGGAACCCTCTTGAGGGAGACAATTACATCACTGTTGGCTTGACTGGGACAAGACCGAAGTTGGCTCCCTGAGAAATTAATGGGTGAAGAGATGCTCCGTCCTGAGAGCCCCTTCCGGACGGCCCACGAGGCAAGCGGTGTGGGCGCATTACTGCAAGCATGACGGTGCCCGTCACAATCAAGCATGAAAAGGGTGCCAAGATTAATGGAGATGACCCGGCTATTCCCCGCCAGTCGTCCTCGGATTCAAATAGCTGTAAGTCCTGCCGGTTTCGCTCCGCGAGAACAGCGTATCGGCGCATTTGGACTGCGCCTTCAATGTTATCTTTGTGGCGGACGGCGATGATCAGGCCGGTGCGGTCGCCGCTGGAACCACTCTCATGGAAGTCCTAAAAGAGCTTTTTGAGCGGCATTTTCGCTCGCCTGTGGAACGGGTGCAGCCTTTGCAAGGCCAACTCGGTGGTTCCGGGCGGAATATCATCCGGCTTTCCAGCGAAAAGTTCAGCGCGATTGGCGTTCTGTATGCGGTCCGGGAAGAGAACCTGGCTTTCCTCGAATTCTCCCGACATTTTCGACGACACGGGTTGCCGGTTCCCGAGATATATGCCGAAGACTTGCCCCGCGGCGCGTATCTCGAGGAAGACCTGGGAAACACGACTCTGTTTGAATTTCTTTCCGACCATCGTGACGGTGAGGACGTCGCTCCCCAGGCGGTGGAAGCGTATTGCAAAGTCGTTAGGGTGTTACCGCGCTTTCAAATCGAGGCTGGCCGCGATCTGACCTACAAAATCTGTTACCCGCGCGCCAGCTTTGATCGCCAGTCCATCGCCTGGGACTTAAATTACTTCAAGTATTACTTTCTCCGGCTTGCCGGTATCCCATTCAACGAACAGGCGTTGGAAAACGACTTCGGGCGTCTGACAAAACTCTTGTTGAGCGCTGACCGCGATTACTTTCTCTATCGCGACTTCCAGTCACGCAACGTAATGCTGCGTGACGGGGCCCCATTTTTCTTGGATTACCAGGGCGGCCGCAAGGGCGCTTTGCAATATGACATCGCGTCGCTTTTGTACGATGCCAAGGCCGATCTGCCGCCGCAACTGCGCCAGCAATTGCTCGCTCACTACCTCGACGAGCTTAAAGGTTACGTCCCCGAGCTTGATCGCGAAGTGTTCATGCGGCACTTTTACGCCTACGTGTACGTCCGCATCATGCAATCTCTGGGCGCGTATGGTTTTCGGGGCTTTTATGAGCGCAAGGCGCACTTTCTTCAGAGCGTACCCTTCGCGCTGAAGAACGTGCGCTGGCTGCTGCATAACGTTGAGCTGCCGATTGCGCTGCCGACGCTGATGGAGGCGTTCCGAAGCCTCCTGGCATCGGAAAAATTGCAGGCGCTGGCTGGCGGAACCGGAAACGTTACGGTCAGAATTTCCAGCTTTTCATTCCACCGCGGCCCGCTGAAAGACGAGACCGGGCACGGCGGTGGGTTCGTTTTCGATGCCCGGAGTCTTCCCAATCCCGGGCGTGAAGAGCGCTTCCGAACTCTTACGGGCAGAGACGAGGCAGTGGCCGACTATCTCAATCAGCAGGAGAGTGTGCATCAATTTCTCGGCAACGTTGCGGCGCTGGTGGATTCCAGCGTGGACGATTATCAACGTCGCGGCTTTAAAAGCTTGACGGTATCGTTTGGCTGCACCGGCGGCCAGCATCGTTCGGTCTATTTGGCCGAACAGTTGGCTCAACGTTTGCGCAGCAGGAAGGGTGTGGAAGTGGTGGTCCGGCACCGTGAACTGGAGAACTTGGCCCAATGAAGGCGATGGTCTTCGCCGCTGGCCTCGGCACACGCTTGCGGCCCCTCACCGACGATCGCCCCAAGGCGCTGGTGCAGGTTGCCGGCCGCACCATGTTGGAGATCACGCTGTCTCGCTTGCGCACCTTTGGGATTTGCGAAGTGATAGTCAACGTACATCATTTTGCAGAGATGGTCCTCGACTACCTGAAAGCGAACGACGACTTTGGCATGCGTATTGAGGTTTCTCGCGAAGAAATCCTGCTCGACACCGGCGGCGGCCTGAAGAAAGCCGCTTCTTTTTTTCTTGAAGATTCCAACGACCCTGACGCGCCGATTGTCCTGCACAATGTCGACGTTCTCAGCACGATCGATCTCCAGCGCATGGTGCAATTTCATACCGAAAATCATGCCCTCGCCACGCTGGCCGTGCAAAACCGGGAGGCTTCTCGATACCTTCTCTTCGACGAGCAGTTCCAGCTTTGTGGCCGGCGATTTGTGCGGGATGGGAAAACCGAAGTTGTTCGATCTTCGCTGCCGCTGCAGCCCCTGGCTTTTTGCGGCATCCACGTTATCTCTCCCAATCTGCTTTCGATGATGACGGAGGATGGGGCCTTCTCCATCATCACTTCCTATTTGCACTTGGCCGCCCGCGAAGAAAGGATCCTCGCCTTTCGGGCCGATGAATATGACTGGCGCGATCTCGGCACGCCGGAAAGGGTGACGCAAGCCGCTCAGGACCTGCAGGTTTAGATCTGCAGCGGCGCTGCGGTGCAGCCTGACGTGAATCAAGAGCGGGCCGCAAGTCTGCAGGCTCGCGTTACCTGAACCCTGGACAACCCAGACTCAGGCCGTATCTGCCGTACTCTAGATCTTGACGAAGAGCAGCGCCGCTGAATTCATGCAATAACGCAGGCCCGTCGGCTTGGGACCGTCGTCGAAGACATGTCCCAGGTGCGCGTCGCACTCCGTGCATTCCACCTCGTTGCGGGTCATGCCAAGACTGCGGTCGGTGTTTTCCTTCACGTTCTGCTGCGCGATCGGCTCCCAGAAGCTCGGCCAGCCGGTTCCGGAATCGAACTTGGTCGCCGATGTGAAAAGGGCATTCTTGCAGCACACGCATCGGAAGATTCCCTTGGCATGCTGGTCCCAGTATTGTCCGGTGAAAGCCCGCTCCGTGCCCTGCTTGCGGGTCACGTCAAACTGCTCGGGGGTCAACTGGGCGCGCCATTCCGCATCGGTTTTGACCACCTTCTCCACGCGCTTCAGTCCAGTCTTTTTGCCGGAGTCGTCGAACTCCACGATCTCAACGTACTGCGTAGCCGGCTCGGCGGTTGCTTCAGAACGGTTCAATAAGCTCATAATCGCCACTCCTGATAGGGATAGAAAAGTTGTTTTCAGAAAATCTCTTCGGTCACTCATATGGTGCGCTCTTCGCTAATTGCTCTTCGCTTTTTCGCCAGATTGCTTTTTAATTCTCGCCGCTCGCTAAATCGCTGTGTACCTTGTTATGCGCGAAAAGCGAACGGCGAATAGCGATTTCAGTGGCCGGCAATGTTCGCCTGGTAGAGATCGGGGAACTGCTCCTGCAGGTGCGCCACCTTCGGCAGATCGTTGTACCGGATGTAAAGGTTGTCGGGGTGCAACGTCGCATAGTTCTGGTGATACGCCTCTGCCGGATAGAACGCCTTCAGCGCCACCACCTGGGTGACGATGGGACGCGGAAATGCCTTGGCTTGGTCCAGTTGCGCAATGTACGCCTGCGCTATGCGCTTCTGTTCGTCGTTGCCATAGAAGATAGCCGAGCGGTACTGCGTGCCTTCGTCCGGGCCCTGACGGTTTAGCTGCGTGGGATCAAGGGCGACCGAAAAGAACACTTTCAAGAGTTGGCCATAAGTGATTTTTGAGGGATCGTAAACGATCTTTACCGACTCAGCGTGGCCGGTCGTGCCCGTGCTCACCACTTCATATTCAGCCGTGTTGGACGCGCCACCGGAGTAGCCGGACGTGGCGCTGATCACGCCCTTCACGTGCTGAAATACAGCTTGCACCCCCCAGAAGCAACCGCCCGCCAGCACCAGGGTTTCCTTACCGCTCTTCGCCCCCAGTGACTCGTCCGCCGCCGGTTTCGGTAGCGCGAGCGCGTTTTTCTCGCTCGCACGGACGGAAAGCATCAAGCCCGCAACGGCTATGAATAACAGGGAAATTGCAGATAAACGAAACTTCGACATAACCATCCTTCTCGGAGGCTTGCCTCCAAGGCCGCTCACATTCTTAGGGCCCAGCGTGTAAACCTTGGAGAGCACGAGCGGTCACCAGCCCACGGTCCCAGATACGGTTCAAACGTCACGCCGCAGACGCTCATGATGTTACTTTTCACGATCAGACTTTTGGATGGTCAATACACGTGGTGGACTCACATTTTTTGCCCATCCATGGTGGGTTGCTCACTTATCTCCTGCTCTCTGAGTCCTTCAGTCCGGTTTACAATCTAATAACGAGCCGGGGCGATGTTGCGCCTTTATCCTTCCAGGGAATTGGGATTCGCATGAGTTATTTTAGTCCACGCGTTCGATCCGGCCGCCGCCGCGCGAACGCGCTGCTACCAGTCATTCTTATCGCGTGCATGATTGCATCTGCACTGCTGTTAACGGCCTGCAGCCGAGGCAGGGCCGCGGTTGACCCGCAGGGCGTGCCCGCCATGCCGGTCAAGGTCCAGACCGTTGCGTCCCACGACGTCGGCGACACCTCGGAATATGTCGCGACCATCAAGTCGCGCAACTCGGCCACCATCATGTCCGACGTTGAGGGCTGGATCTTTGCCATTCGCGTGCACTCGGGTGACTTCGTGAAGAAGGGCCAGACCCTGATGGAGATTGATCCGCGCCGGCAACAAGCCACTGTTTCCAGTTTCGACTCGCAACGCGCTTCCAAAGAGGCAAACCTGGAGTGGGCCAAGGGGCAGTTGACCCGGGCCAAGACCCTTTACGAGTCCGGGGTCATGAGTAAGCAGGACTTCGATCAGGCGCAAACTTCCTATGAGGCTGCCGTCGCAGATGAGAAGTCGCTGGATGCGCAAGTCAACCAGCAGCAGGTCCAGCTCAAGTATTACAGCGTTTTTGCGCCAACGGACGGAATCATCGGCGACGTTCCGGTCCACGTTGGGGACCGCGTCACCAACACTACGCCCCTAACCACCATTGACGAGCGCCGCGGTCTTGAGGTGTACATCGCCGTTCCCTCGGAACATGCGCGGGAGATCAAGATGGGCGCTCCGGTGGTTGTGCTCGACAACAGCGGCAAGGTGCTGTTGCAGACCAAGGTCTACTTCATCTCACCGCAAATTGACCCGTCCACGCAATCGGTGCTGGCCAAGGCCCCGGCTGATCAGGCCGCGGACGCACTGCGCTCTATGCAATTGGTGCGCGCTCGTATTACCTGGAACACACGCCCTGGAATCACCGTACCTGTGGTCGCAGTTTCGCGCGTCAGTGGACAATTTTTCGCCTTTGTTGCTGAGCAGAAAGATGGCAAGAGCATGGCTCACCAGGTTCCGGTGCAGCTAGGAGAGATCACCGGCAATGACTACGTGGTCCTGAGCGGCCTGAAAGCTGGGGATCAAGTCGTCGTCTCCGGCGGGCAGAGTCTCGCCGACGGCGCGCCCGTCAAGATTGAGCAGTAGGGGTGCGAACCACTTTAGAGACTGTGTCGCAAACGGAAATGCGTTTCGCTGGTGGGATAAGAGCCCGGCAATATGCAGGAATTTGGTTGCGACACGGAATGAAGTGCCAGGAAAGAAGCCCGTAGGGCGAATCAGTTTGGCCCAGCACGGAGCCGTAGGCGGAGTGCTGGGTAAGGCAGAAAAATTGATCTTAGCCCCGCAGGGGCGGCACGAAGGCACGGCGTCAGCCGTGCCGACAAAAACGGCTTGGATCTAAGGGGCACGCTGCTTGTTTGCTGATTTCTTCATTAAGCGTCCAGTCTTCTCGACCGTAACTTCGCTGTTCATCGTCATCGCTGGAGCGGTCTGCATCCCGTTCCTGCCGATAGCGCAGTTTCCCCAACTGGCGCCGCCACAAATTTCCGTGAACGCCTTCTACACCGGCGCCAACGCGCAAGCCGTCGAGTCCTCGGTCACCATCATTCTGGAAGAAGCCATCAACGGCGTGGAAGGCATGCGTTACATGACTTCCAGCAGCGGTAACGACGGTAGCAGTACCATCACCATCGTCTTTGAGTTGACACGTCCGCTCGACATCGCCGCTGTTGATGTGCAGAACCGCGTCTCCAGCGTGTTGGGGCGGTTGCCCAACGAAGTCAAGAACACGGGCGTGACCGTCAACAAGGTTTCGACTTCGTTTATTATGGCGGCCGGCTTTTACAGCCTCAATAACCGCTACGACAATGAGTTCACCAGCAATTACATCGATATCTACGTCAAGGACGCGCTGAAGCGCGTGCCCGGCGTCGCCGACGTGCAGATCTTCGGGGAGCGCAAATACTCCATGCGCTTGTGGCTCGATCCCGCACGCCTGGCCGCCCGCGGTTTGACGGCGACGGATGTCGTCTCCGCCCTGTCGCAGCAGAATGTTCAGATCGCCTCTGGGCAGGTCGGGGCCCAACCTGCCGCCGCTAATCAGATGTTTCAGATCAGTGTGCGTGCCATCGGGCGCCTCACCGATCCGCAACAGTTCAACAACATAATCCTTAAGCCGGGCACCAATGGCGCGCTGGTTCGGCTCGTCGATGTCGGCTATTCCGAACTGGGCGCGGAGGATTACAGCGCGCGCCTACGCTTCAACGGCTATGACGGCGTTGGCATCGGCGTGACTCAGTTGCCCACGGCAAATGCTCTTGACGTCGACAAGGCCGTCCGCGCCGAGTTGGACCGTCTCTCGAAACGATTTCCGCCGGGCTTGGAATACAAAGTCGCCTTTGACACCACGACCTTCGTGGGCGATTCCATCAGCGAGGTCTTGAAGACCCTGGCGGAAGCCATCTTCTTCGTCATGCTGGTGATGCTGGTCTTTCTGCAGGACTGGCGCAGTACCCTCATTCCCGCGATCGCGATTCCGGTCTCCCTGATCGGAGCCTTTGCCTTTATTAAGCTGCTGAACTTTTCCATTAACACCCTGACACTCTTCGGCATTGTTCTTGCAACTGGGCTCGTGGTGGACGACGCCATCGTGGTCATCGAGAACATTCAGCGCCACATGAGCCAGGAGCACAGCGACTCGCATGCCGCCGCGTCAGTGGCCATGAGCGAAGTGACCGGTGCCGTGGTGGCGACCTCACTGGTGCTGGTCGCGGTGTTCGTTCCCGTAGCGTTCTTCCCGGGCACAACCGGGCTGCTGTACAAGCAGTTCTCGCTGACCATCGCGTTTTCCATCGCCATCTCAGCCTTCAACTCGTTGACCTTCACACCGTCGCTCTCCGCCTTGCTGCTGCGGCCGGAGAGTGGGCACAAGAACTTTTTCTTCCGTGGCGTGCAGCATGTGATCCATCGAACCACGGCGTATTACGTGGTGGGCGCGAAGAAGGCCATCAAGCTGAAATATGTCATGCTGCTGGTTTTCTTCGCCGGACTGGCCGCCACCTACGGCGTCTACAAACTCGTACCCACCGGCTTCGTCCCCGACGAGGACCAGGGATGGTTCATGATCACGGTGCAAGCGCCGCAGGGTGCCTCGGTGGAATATACCTCTGATGCCGTGCGAAAAGTCGAAGCCATTGCCAGCACCGACAAGGACATCCTCGGCGCGTTCAGCGTCATCGGCTTCAGCTTCACCGGCAACGGACCCAACAAGGCCATGGTGTTTCTCACTCTCAGTAGCATCAACCAGCGCCCGGGAGACCAGCGTTCGGCCACCTCCATTGTCAATCGGCTGCGCGGACCGCTGATGGGGCTTAGCGATATTCAGGCCTTCCCCTTCCTGCCGCCCGCCATTGCCGGCGTCAGCAGTCTCGGCGGCTTCACCTTCGAGGTGCAGGACGAAGGCGGCAACACCGTGCAGGAGCTCTATGACGTTTCGCAGAAGCTGGCTCGCGACGGCAACTCGGCCCGCGAACTCAGCGGCCTCTTCAGTCCGTTTACCGCAAACGATCCGCAATTCGTAGTCAACATCGACCGCGAGAAGGCGCGCAGCTTGCAAGTGCCCATCCAGCAGATCACCGACGCCTTGCAGGTTTACATGGGATCATCCTACGTCAACGATTTCGACTTCAACAATCGCGCTTATCGCGTTTACGTCCAGGCCGACCAACCCTTCCGCCGCCAGCCGCGAGACATTCGCAACTTGTACGTGCGCTCCGACACCGGCGCCATGATCCCCCTCGACAATGTGGTGAACATCAGCGAGTCAACCTCGCCACAGGTCATCACCCACTACAACATCTTCCGCTCGGCAGAAATCGACGGGGCCAATGCTCCCGGCTACAGCTCCGGCCAGGCGATTCAAGCCATGGATGCCATGGCGAAGAAAGACTTGCCGCTCGGATTCAACTATTCATGGTCTGGGCTCTCTCTGGAGGAGATCAGATCGGGCGGCCAGTCAGCCATGCTGTTTGCGCTGGGCCTGTTACTGGTTTATCTGACGCTGTCGGCGCAATACGAGAGCTTTATTTTGCCGTTCATCATCATGCTCAGTGTGCCGATGGCGATGCTGGGCGCGCTGATCGCCCAGTACCTCCGTGGCCAGCTGAACGATGTCTACTGCCAGATCGGGCTGGTGATGCTCATCGGACTGGCTAGCAAGAACGGCATTCTGATTGTCGAGTTCGCCGAGCAACTGCGGCATAAAGGCCTTTCGGTTAAGGAAGCCGCGGTGGAAGCTGCTCGTATCCGCCTGCGTCCCATCCTGATGACATCGTTTGCTTTCATCCTCGGAGTGCTGCCACTGGTGTTCGCCAGCGGCGCCGGCGCGCAAAGCCGTCACTCCGTCGGAACCACAGTCTTCGGCGGCATGATCGTGTCCACCGTACTGAACCTGTTCTTCATTCCGGTGCTGTACGTGATCGTGAAGTCGCTGACTGAGCGCGAGAAGGCGCCGGCGACGAACGCTTAAGGAACAACGGCGACCGGCGGCGGCTTACTCGAACCGTATCTTCTCGCCGCTCACCACCGAGTGCTTGTGGAACTTGGCTTCGTTCTTGAGCGGGAAATCGAGACGGTAATGCGCGCCCCGACTCTCTTCCCGGGCCAGCGCCGAGCGCGCAATCAGCAATCCAGCTTGCAGGATGTTGGCAGCTTCATGTGAACGGCGATCGCCGCCCGCCGGGTTCGGTAGGGCACTCAGTGCCGCGACGACCTGCCGCAAACCTTTCCCGTCGCGCACCACGCCGACGTATTGCCACATCAGAGATTGCACTTTCTGAATGAACTTCTCGGTCTCTGCGGGCTGGCCGTTGCCAGCGGCGGACGAACCTTTCGCCGCCAACGGGCTCCTGTGGCCCGGCTGTAGATGTTCGCGCATGTTCTGCGCCGCCCTTGCTCCGTACACCAATCCTTCGAGCAAGGAATTGCTGGCCAGGCGGTTGGCGCCATGCACACCCGTGCACGCCACCTCGCCCGCCGCGAACAGTCCAGGTATGGAGGTTTGACCGCGCAAGTCGGTGCGCACGCCCCCCATCGCGTAATGCGCCGCCGGACGCACCGGCACCAGCTCGCTGGCTATGTCAATGTTGTACCGCATGCAGGTGGCGTAGATGGTGGGGAAGCGTTTGCGCACGCGCTCGCCAGGAAGATGCGTCAGGTCGAGATAAACCGCAGCGTCGGGGCGGTTCACGCGCTCCAGTTCATGGGCGATGGCCCTGGCCACCACGTCGCGCGGCGCCAGTTCGGCCGCCTCGTGATAATGAGGCATGAATCGCGTCAGCTCGAAGTTGCGCAGGTAGGCGCCTTCCCCGCGCAGCGCCTCCGACAACAGGAACCGCGGCGCATTCTTCAGAAACAGCGCCGTGGGATGGAACTGCACAAACTCCATGTCGCTGATCTCGGCGCCGGCTCGATGCGCCATCGCCACGCCGTCCCCGGTGGCCACCGCAGGATTCGTGGTGTCGCTGTACACCTGGCCGAGTCCGCCAGTCGCCAGCAGTACAGCGCTCGCGTGGATTTCGTGCGATTGCCCCGATTGATCAAGCATCCGCACCCCTACTACCCGCCCCTCACGCAGCAGCAACTCGGTGGTGAACTCAAATTCGTGGAAAGAAATGGGCTTCAGGTTCGAGGCTTTCAGATAGAGTGCGCGGCCGATCTCGCGGCCAGTGGAATCGCCGTGCGCGTGCAGCACCCGGCTGCGGCTGTGCGCTCCTTCGCGAGTGAACGCGATCTTGGCGCCCGTACGGTCGAACTCCGTACCCCACTCGATAAGCTCTTCGATGCGCGGCGGCCCTTCCTCCACCAGCACTCGCGCCGCCTCTTCATTGCACAGCCCGTCGCCGGCTTTCAACGTGTCTTCCAGGTGCAGTCGAACTTCGTCCTCATCGCTGAGGGCCGCGGCAATGCCGCCCTGGGCGTACTGGGTGTTGGATTCCGTCACCTCGCGCTTGGCCAGGCATACCACGCGCCCCGCAGACGCAAGTTCCACCGCAGCGCGCAGGCCGGCAATGCCAGCGCCAACGACGATGAAGTCGGTTTCGGCAGGAAGAGCTTTCATTACCACGGAGCCATGGGCGCCAATTCCGCCGCAGTTGTGCTCTCAAGGCTCATGGTAGCACGCAGTTTGCGTGCTGAAACTCATATCCGGAAGCCGTTTTGCCAAAAGGGGAATGCCCAATTCGGGGCTGGCATTTCCAGAGAAAGTTTGGCAACATTAAAGTATTCCTGCCCAGGTTTGCTCCCAAGGCCCTCGTATGAACGCGCACGAAAAAGCTTATCGCCAATTAATCGGTCGTGGTTTCTGTCATCTCTCGACAGACCAACTGGATGAGTATGTTCACCGGGCGCGCTGGCGCATGGGGCTCGCGGCAGCATTCGTGGTCGCGGCGGTGCTGACGTACGCTCTTGTGATGCGGCCAATCTAATCGCCCACTGGAGTGGTGGGTCAATGCGATCGAGCCGTGCGAAGTCGCGAAACCCCGGCTAAGTAACTCTCGAGTTCTGCTCCGTCGCACTTCGTGATAGCATCGCTCGCGATCACCATGAAGAGGCCAGCGCGAGTTTTATGGGCTCTCGCTAAAGTGGCGATTGTCGTTCTTTTCGCCGGCTGGTGTGCATTGCACCTCCGCAGATGGGATCGTTACCTTGGCGTCTCACTGCCTGCCTGGACCCGTATTCCCGGGCTGATCGTTCTGATCTCGGGCGGTTTGCTGGTCTTGGCGTGTGGAGGAATCCTGGGCACACGGGGCATCTTAGAAACGCCTGGAGACCGTTTCTTCCCAGAGGAGTTCGTGGCTTTCGGGCCGTTTCGCTATTTACGCAATCCCATGTCTCTAGGTGCCGTCATCGCGATGCTGGGACTGGGATTGTACGAGTCGTCGGTACTCATCCTTCTACTGGCCTTGGCACTCTTTCTCTTTTTCCACGTGATTGTCGTATGCGTGGAAGAGCCAGGCCTTGAAAAGCGATTTGGAGAAAGCTATCGGGATTACAAACGCTCGGTTAATCGATGGTTGCCAAAATTGGGCGGCAACAAACCCTGACCTGCGTTTTCCCCTCACTGTGAGGGCGCTGCGGTAACTCGCATCCGTTACACTAGTCACTTGACGCGCATCCCTGTCCAAACCCCTTCGCGATCCTACGAAGTGCTGGTCGAGCGCGGTTTGCTACGCTCGGCCGCAACCGCGCTGCGCGAAATCATTCCGCCAGAATCCCGAGTATTCGTCGTCACCTCTCCGCGCATCCGCAAGCACTGCGGCGGCACTCTTGCCAAGAGCTTCAGCCGCGCCGGCCGCAAAGTTGAGTTTCTCGAGGTGCCTGACGGCGAGCGCAGTAAGAAGCTTTCGCAGATCGAGAAGCTGGCGGCGAAGCTCGTGAAGCGCGGCGCCGACCGGCGCTCGGTCATCCTGGCGCTCGGCGGCGGAGTGGTGGGCGATGTCGCCGGCTTTCTCGCGTCGGTCTTCATGCGCGGAGTGCCGGTGGTGCAGATACCAACAACTCTGCTGGCGCAGGTGGACGCGGCGATCGGCGGCAAGACCGGCGTCAATCTCGCGTCGGGCAAGAACCTGATTGGCGCCTTCCATCAGCCCCTGGCGGTGCTGGTTGATCCCGATGTGCTGACGACGCTGCCCGAGCGTGAATACCGCTCCGGCCTGTTCGAAGCCATGAAGTACGGTGTCATCCGCAATCCTGCGATCTTCGAGCTGATGGAGTCCCAGCATGAGGCGCTGCTGCGCCGCGATGGCGCGCTGCTGGAAAAACTGATCACGGAATGCATACGCGTCAAGGCCGGGGTGGTCAGCGCCGACGAGCGCGAGAGTGGCGAGCGCCGCATCCTGAACTTCGGCCACACCATCGGTCATGCCCTGGAAGCGGAGACGGGCTACAGAAAACTGTTGCACGGCGAGGCCGTCGGCTGGGGCATGATCGCCGCCGCTCTGATCGGATATGCCCTGGACCGGACCGATTCGCTCACTGCGCAGCGAATCATTGCCAACGTATTTGCGTACGGACCGCTACCGAAGTTGAAGGTACAGGGCCGGCGGATATTGCGGCGGCTGCTCGCCGACAAGAAAACCGTTGGTGGCGTACCGCATTTTGTGCTGGCAACCCGCATCGGCGCTGTAGAAGTGGTCAACGACGTTCCTCGACGTGTGATCCTGCACGCCGTCGAGGAAATGAGGAACCTGTCCGCAGCCGGAGTAGTCTCGTGATTAAGAAGGCGAAGAACTTTGGTTTTCAGGAACCACGGATTCCCACGGATAAACACGGATCGGCTTCTTCTAAAAAATATCCGTGACGATCCGTGTAAATCCGTGGCTAAAGACTTTGGTTTTCACATGCACAACTGTTTCATTTGTCATGGCATTCTGATTTGTTGTCCCGACCGAGGATTTTAGTCCGAGCCGAGGGACCTCCTTTTCCTGAACCGATGAGCACTCCCAACAAATCGGCAGACGAGCGCATCGTCGGCGCGGCCCCTCCCGGAGCACGCGACGAAGCCGCGGCCGCCGAGGCCGTGCGCGAGATGTTCACCTCCATCGCGCCGCGCTACGACCTGCTGAACCATGTGCTGTCGATGAACGTGGATCGCCTGTGGTGGAATCGCACTGCGCGCGTTTTCTCCGAGGTGCTGCGCCGGCCCGACGCCGAGGTGCTCGACCTGTGCTGTGGCACGGGAGACATGGCGTTCGCCTTGCACCGCCGCCTCAACGGCGCGCCCACGCGGATCATTGGGGCCGACTTCTCGCATGCCATGCTGGTGCGCGCGGAACAGAAATCAGGGGACAGAAACATTCGTTGGGTCGAGGCCGACGCGTTGCATCTTCCCTTCGCCACCGGCCAGTTCCAGCTGGTGACATCCGCGTTCGGGTTTCGCAACCTCGCCAACTACGATCGCGGGCTGTCAGAAATCTATCGCGTGCTTGCGCCGAATGGCGAGGTCGGCATCCTCGATTTCGGCGAGCCCAAGGGCCTGCTCGGCAAGCTCTATCGCGTGTACTTCCGCCGCGTGCTGCCCGCCATCGGCACCCTGATCTCGGGCGTGCGCGGGCCGTATGCCTACCTGCCAGCTTCGGTGCTGCGCTTCCCTTCGCCCGACGAAATGCTGGAGCGCATGCGCGCCGCCGGCTTCCGCGATGTCTCCTGGACGCCCTACACCTTCGGCATTGCGGGGCTGTATCGGGGAAAGAAATAGGTCTCCGCCGCGGAGGCGCAGAGAACCTCCCGTAAGGCTGAGCTTCGGCTGGATACGTATCGGAGCGGCCAAACCTAGCTCTGCCATCCCGAGCAACGAACGCAGGGAGGACTCGAGGGATCTGCTTTTCAAACGCAAAGGCAAACCGCGGATTTCGCGGTTGAACGTGGATTGTTGAGAGGAAGATTGGCTCACTCCTCCCCCTCTGCGGTTGTTTTCACATAGAATCAACAACTTAGGCATGATTTATGTCGCAAAATATTCCATTCAAAAGAGTTATATGTAAAATCTTGACTCCTCTGGACTTAGTGGGAGCCAGCAATGGAGACTGACGATCCGCAACCCACCCCCACCCCTCCCCCCGTTATACGGCAAAATATTGAAAACAAAGGGCAACGCAAAATGACTCCCCGTAAAACCTTGAATCTGTTAGACTTATAAGTAAAATATTGCAGAATAAGAGAGTTAGGAGCGCCGCCGGGATCACTGTTCGCCATTCGCATATGTCTTGGTAAGCCCAGCCAGAGATGGCCACTTAAACAAAAAACGCAGCGAGGCGATAAAACGTTACAGGATTTCTGGTAAAGATTTGTTATGGATTCCCAAATTGGAAGCTGGCCATGATGTGCGAACGGGACATGCTTTAGGTTTGTCATCCCGACCGGAGCGAAGCGGAGCGGAGGGATCTGTTTTTCTAACCACTAACCACTATCCGCTTTCTTGTCCCGACCGGAGCGAAGCGGAGTGGAGGGATCTGCTTTTCTATCCGCTATCCACTGACCACTATCCACTGCTCTTGTCATCCCGACCGGAGCGAAGCGGAGCGGAGGGATCTGCTGTTCTGCATTTGGCAGTTAGCAGTTAGCAATTAGTCAAAGCTACTTGCGGGCGAGCCACTGGCAACTGACAACTGACCACTGGCAACCGCCGTTAACTATCCACAGCTTTCAAGTCCTTCACCAGCCGCTGAAACGCCTCCTGATACGGGTCGTGCTCCTTCCAGTTACTGAAGTCGGGGATGAAGTACTTGCGGATTTCGCGCCCCAGGTCCTTGCCGGTCTTCGGGTCGGGACACTTCCACTTCTCCAGCTCTTCAAATGACACCAACCGGACCGGAAACAGCACGTGCTTTTCCTGCTGGATTTGCCGCTCCCAGGCATTGGCAAGTTCGGTTTCCACCCAGCCACTGTGGATGCTGTGTTCGGAGAGAATCAGCAGCAGCCGGTCGTATCGCCGAATGGCCTCGTCGATTTGTTCGTGGATCGTCTTGCCTCCCTGAATGTCGTGGGGCGCGAACCAGCAGCGCACGCCCTTGGCTTGCAGGTCGGCATACAGTCGATCAGCGAACTCCTGGTCCTTGGTTGAATAGCTGATGAAGCAGGAGTAGAACTGGAAGGGCTGCTTGCTCCGAAGATTGACCATTCGATACGCGATATCTGTGATTTCCGAGGCGGACAAGCCCGGGTCGTAGAGCTTTGCTGCTTCTATTTCCCAATCAGCGAGCCCACACCCACGCAGGAAGGCCTCAGGAATTTTGCCACGCGATCTGTAGAGAGTGTCGCCGCCGACAGTGGACGGGCCGAGATGTTGAATGGTTTCTAGGCCCTTGGCAGCGCCTAAATCGACATCTGTGAAGTGTGTTGCCCATGCCGCAACTTCAGTGAAATCCGCCCCGGCTAGGATCGCCCTCGTGAGGACCACGCCGCTGAGGTCCGCCCCGCTGAGGTTCGCCCCGCCGAGGTCCGCTCCGCTGAAGTTCGCCTGGACCAGCTTCGCCCTGCTGAGGTTCGCCCCGCTGAGGTCCGCCCGGATCAGGTTCGCCCCGCCGAGGTTCGCTCCGCTGAGATCCGCCCCGCTGAGGCCCGCCCGGATGAGGTCCGCTTCGTTTAGGTTCGCCGCCCGGAGGTCCGCCTCACCGAGGTGCGCCCCGCTGAGGTTCGCCTCGATTACATCTGCTTCGCGGAGGTCAGCCCCGCGGAGATTCGCCCCGCCGAGGAATGCCCTGCGAAGGTCGGCCTGAGCTATCCTCGCCCCGCTGAGGTTCGCGCCGGTGAGCTCCGCCCGGAGAGGTTCGCCCGGAAGAGCCTCGCCCGGATGAGGTTCGCTTCGACAAGCTTCGCCCCGGCGAGGTCGCCTTCACTGAGGTACGGTACTACGTCCGGATGTTCCTTCCTCCACTTATTCCATTGCTCGACCCCTTGTTTGAGGATTTCGAGATGTTCAGGGTTCGCCATTGCCGCGTGACCTCGCTTGCTTCCGGGATGCTACGGATGATCTTACCGGGGCCCCCAACCCGCGCCGGTTTTGCGCTCGCTGGGGCGGTTCGAAGGCCACACTCTATGCGACCGTCCCCGCCCAGTCAATTGTTGAGCACTCGATGGTCGCAAGATGAGTCGCTTATTGAATGTCTTCGGCAAGGATCAGCAGATCAAGGATTCTGGCCCGTTCTGGCGTGAAACGATGTGGCATGAATAGGAGGAAATATGGAAGCAGATCTGCAAACTCACTTTCAATCAGCAAACACGAGGATGGCTTCATCATCGCTTCCGTCTCGAGCAAGGACCAGCTTTGCGGGTGGCCCCATCTTCGAGTTGATGTTAAGCCCTCATCGCAATACCAATAATAGGCATCAATCCGGTTCTTTGGGACAAACTCTTCCCAGTCAATCTCGGCGATTTGGTACCAGCGTTTCAACAGGCCACGCCTCCAGTCGCGTCGAACTACAAACTCAACAAACTGTCTGATGCAGAATGAACGACTCAGAAATGACTGATTTGGGCTGTAGATCGACTCGCCAAGCAAATCTCTCCGAATGGCGTGCTGGATTGTGTAATACGGATCAGCAAGACCAACTCCCTTTGACCGCTTGTTTCGGTCCGTTACGACATCGATCACTTTCAATGCCAAATCGGTCGCCCGTTTCTCCCGTCCGCGGTGGGCAAGGTATTGTGCCGCCATGAACAATCCCGGCGCTGCCCCCTCGCCCCACATATTCGTGCTTAGAGCATTTCCGAGGCAAATATACAGGTCATCCTCGTTCTCGGGTCTGCGTCTCTTGATTCTGCACGAAAGCAGAAACGCGGCCAGCATACCAACCAGCATTGTCTTTCGATACGGCTGAACAGCATCGTCGACCAAATAGTTGCCTTCCATCCAACTCCGCGACTTCATAGCATCAGAGACAACACCGAGCACGCACCGCTCTTGGTTTTCTCGAACCAGGTTGACCGCTGGTCGCCACGCCCTTTGGTAGATGGGCGGCAGCAATTCGCAGGTCCGCAGGAGGTGAGACAGCAAGAGCGTCCAAGCTTCCGCGGCCGAGTAAAAGTTACCCTTATTTTCATATCCAGAAATAATGTAATCAGCAACGATAGTGGTAGCGCCTATGAGCCTTCGAACCTCTGCCCTGTGTACTTCTGACGCCGGGAGCATACTTTTTAGAAAGGCCGAGAACTTTCCGGCATCAAGCTGGTCTGTCTTATCAGCGAGATATAACGTCAGAAACAGCTGAAAATCACTGGGACGAGTCGGCAAAAAACTACCCTGTAAGTTTACGAACATCCCAAGGAGATCGTGATAAAGGACCAGCTGTAACTGCCTGCCATATTGCTTCGTCCACGCCAAGTTGCGGTTGACAATGTCTGCACGAACGGGATCCGTGATCTCTCCGTTGGTGACCAGAAAGGGCTTGAATTGGCTTCCGGTGGGGACATTGGGATGAAATATGGGGGACGAGACGGCGAGATCGATTTGACTAGCGATTTGTGCCCACTTGCCCTGATCTATGCTGCCACCTTTCAGCTGATAGCAACAATATTCTCCACCTCGATCTTTCGTTATTAGATCTTTCCCAAGCTCAAGGCCGCCGTGTTGCTGCTTGTGCACAATTGTGTGGCCGCCAGCAACGAGAGCCTGCAGAAACGAATCTTCATACCCCAGTTCGTTGACGTTAGTCAACCAGTCTTCGACGACTCTCCCTAGCACGCCACTCTTCTCGTTTCTTAGTTAGAATTTGCTCGGCACGCTCCCTTAGGAGGGAGCTGGATCGAAACCTATCGAATTCCGTTGCTAGTGCGGCCGCCGTGCTTGGGTGATAAACAAGCGTAGGAAACTCCGGAAAACCAAAGTGGTCGAAGTCCATGTCAACTTTTTCGATCATATCGAGATAGCTTTCCAGGGTGATGGGTTTCCCCTTCATGTCCACTACAGCAATACATTTTTCGTTTTTAAAAAAATATGTCTATGTAACATTTACTGGTTCAGAGTGCGTCTTGCTGTAGTGGACATGAAGGGGAAACCCATCACCCTGGAAAGCTATCTCGATATGATCGAAAAAGTTGACATGGACTTCGACCACTTTGGTTTGCAGATTCCTACGCTTGTTTATCACCCAAGCACGGCGGCCGCACTAGCAACGGAATCGATAGGTTTCGATCCAGGCTCCCTCCTAAAGGGGAGCGTGCGAGCAAATTCTAACTAAGAAACGAGAAGAGTGGCGTGCTAGGGAGAGTCGTCGAAGACTGGTTGACTAACGTCAACGAACTGGGGTATGAAGATTCGTTTCTGCAGGCTCTCGTTGCTGGCGGCCACACAATTGTGCACAAGCAGCAACACGGCGGCCTTGAGCTTGGGAAAGATCTAATAACGAAAGATCGAGGTGGAGAATATTGTTGCTATCAGCTGAAAGGTGGCAGCATAGATCAGGGCAAGTGGGCACAAATCGCTAGTCAAATCGATCTCGCCGTCTCGTCCCCCATATTTCATCCCAATGTCCCCACCGGAAGCCAATTCAAGCCCTTTCTGGTCACCAACGGAGAGATCACGGATCCCGTTCGTGCAGACATTGTCAACCGCAACTTGGCGTGGACGAAGCAATCTGGCAGGCAGTTACAGCTGAGTTCCTCACGATCTCCTTGGGATGTTCGTAAACTTACGGGTAGTTTTTTGCCGACTCGTCCCAGTGATTTTCAGCTGTTTCTGACGTTATATCTCGCTGATAAGACAGACCAGCTTGATGCCGGGAAGACTCACCTTCTAAAAAGTATGCTCCCGGCGTCAGAAGTACACAGGGCAGAGGTTCGAAGGCTCATAGGCGCTACCACTATCGTTGCTGATTACATTATTTCTGGATATGAAAATAAGGGTAACTTTTATCAGGCGGAAGCTTGGACGCTCTTGCTGTCTCACCTCCTGCGGACCTGCGACCTGCTGCCGCCCATCTACCAAAGGGCGTGGCGACCAGCGGTCAACCTGGTTCGAGAAAACCAAGAGCGGTGCGTGCTCGGTGTTGTCTCTGATGCTATGAAGTCGCGGAGTTGGATGGAAGGCAACTATTTGGTCGACGATGCTGTTCAGCCGTATCGAAAGACAATGCTGGTTGGTATGCTGGCCGCGTTTCTGCTTTCGTGCAGAATCAAGAGACGCAGACCCGAGAACGAGGATGACCTGTATATTTGCCTCGGAAATGCTCTAAGCACGAATATGTGGGGCGAGAGGGGGCAGCGCCGGGATTGTTCATGGCGGCACAATACCTTGCCCACCGCGGACGGGAGAAACGGGCGACCGATTTGGCATTGAAAGTGATCGATGTCGTAACGGACCGAAACAAGCGGTCAAAGGGAGTTGGTCTTGCTGATCCGTATTACACAATCCAGCACGCCATTCGGAGAGATTTACTGGCGAGTGGATCTACAGCCCAAATCAGTCATTTCTGAGTCGTTCATTCTGCATCAGACAGTTTGTTGAGTTTGTAGTTCGACGCGACTGGAGGCGTGGCCTGTTCGAAACGCTGGTACCAAATCGCCGAGATTGACTGGGAAGAGTTTGTCCCAAAAACCGGATTGATGCCTATTATTGGTATTGCGATGAGGGCTTAACATCAACTCGAAGATGGGGCCACCCGCAAAGCTGGTCCTTCTCGAGACGGAAGCGATGATGAAGCCATCCTCGTGTTTGCTGATTGAAAGTGAGTTTGCAGATCTGCTTCCATATTTCCTCCTATTCATGCCACATCGTTCACGCCAGAACGGGCCAGAATCCTTGATCTGCTGATCCTTGCCGAAGACATTCAATAAGCGACTCATCTTGCGGACCATCGAGTGCTCAACAATTGACTGGGCGGGGACGGTCGCATAGAGTGTGGCCTTCGACCGCCCCAGCGAGCGCAAAATCGGCGTGGGTCGGGGGCCCGTAAGATCATCCGCAGCATCGCGGAAGCAAGCGAGGTCACGCGGCCATGGCGAACCCTGAACTTCTCGAAATCCTCAAACAAGGGGTCGAGCAGTGGAATAAGTGGAGGTAGGAACACCGGACGTGGTGGCGTGACCTCATGAGCGCGAATCTCGCCGGCGCGCAGCTCTCGAGGCGAAACTCATCCGGGCGAGGATCTCCGGGCGTCGCTCGGTGGGGCGGACCTCAACGGCGGCGCACCTCTCGGGGCGAGCGGATCTGCTTCCAGGCCGACCTTCGCAGGGCATTCCTCGGCGGGGCGAATCTCCGCGGGGCTGACCTCCGCGAAGCAGAGTATCGGGCGAACCTCAGCGGGGCGGCACCTCGCGGAGCGCACCTCCGGGCGGCGAACCTACGAAGCGGACCCGGGCGGGCTCTCAGCCGGGCGGATCTCGCTGAGCATACCTCAGCGGGGCAAACCTCCTCCGGGCGGACCTCAGCGGCGCGGACCTCGGCGGGCGAAGCCTGGCCAGGCGAACCTCAGGGGAGCAGACCTCCGGCGGGGCGAACCTCAGCGGCGCGGACCTCAGCGGCGTGGTCCTCGCGTCGGCGGATCTCGGCGGGGCCGATTTCACTCGTGCGGCTGGGCCACACACTTCACTGATGTCGATTTGGGCTCTGCCAAGGGTCTAGAATCCATCGACATGGCGGGCCGTCCACTGTCGGCGTGCACCCTCTTACAGGTCGCGCGGCAAGATTCCTGAGGTCTTCCTGCGTGGGTGTGGCGTTTCGGCCGCCCGCCGGGCTCGTCGCCTACATCAGAATCGCGTATCGAATGGCTGGAGCCTTCCAGTTCTACTCCTGCTTCATCAGCTACTCGACCAAGGACCAGGAGTTCGCTGATCGACTGTATGCCGACCTGCAAGCCAAGGGCGTGCGTTGCTGGTTCGCGCCGCACGACATTCACGGGAGGCAAGACCATCCACGAACAAATCGACGAGGCCATTCGGCGATACGACCGGCTGTTGCTGATTCTCTCCGAACACAGCATCCACAGTGGTTGGGTGGAGACCGAACTTGCCAATGCCTGGGAGCGGCAAATCCAGCAGGGAAAGCACAGTGCTGTTTCCGGTCCGGTTGGTGTCATTTGAAGAGCTGGAGAAGTGGAAGTGTCCCGACCCGAAGACGGGCAAGGACGTGGGTCGCGAATCCGCAAGTACTTCATCCCCGACTTCAGTAACTGGAAGGACCACGACCCGTATCAGGTGGCGTTTCAGCGGCTGGTGAAGGACTTGAAGGCAGGGGATAGTTAACGGCGGTTGCCGGTGAGTTGTCAGTTGCCAGTGGCTCGCCCGCAAGTAGCTCTGACTAATTGCTAACTGCTAACTGCCAAATGCAGAACAGCAGATCCCTCCGCTCGCTTCGCTCCGGTCGGGATAACAAGGCGGTCGAGGATAGTGGTCAGTGGATAGCGGATAGAAAGCAGATCCCTACCACTCCGCTTCGCTCCGGTCGGGACAAGAAAGCGGATAGTGGTTAGTGGTTAGAAAAACAGATCCCTCCGCTCCGCTTCGCTCCGGTCGGGATGACAAACCTAAAGCATGTCCCGTTCGCACATCATGGCCAGCTTCCAATTTGGGAGATAAGGCTTAACAAATCTTTACCAGAAATCCTGTAACGTTTTATCGCCTCGCTGCGTTTTTTGTTTAAGTGGCGGTCTCACTAGGCTTACGACATATGCGAATGGCGAACAGTGATCCCGGCGGCGCTCCTAACTCTCTTATTCTGCAATATTTTACTTATAAGTCTAACAGATTCAAGGT
>CAVXDA010000008.1:0-118732 GCA_963760415.1 uncultured Acidobacteriaceae bacterium
GTACGGGAGCAGCTTCAGGCGCGAACTGCTTAGTTTTCGCAAAATATCGTACGTAAATCGCATGGACGATAATGAAGAGCAATCCCGCGATCACCGCCACCCATATCAAGAACCACGCAATGTGGATGGGGACAATTTTTCCCCACGGATCTATTGCCCATTGTAGGGGGTCCATGTTGCCTCCTCCACGCCTCCGATGGCGCGCTTCACCAGATTTCTCATCAGCGGGATCTTGTAGGCGTTGAACTGCAAGGGGACAGCACCCTGCACCGCCAGTTTCCCCGCCATTTCCCCGGTTGTTGCATTCGGTGGTTTGCCCCGGACCGCGTCTTCGACAACCTTCAAGCGTAGAGGACGAGCGGCGGCGCCATTCACCGCTATTCGGATTCGCTCAATGCTGCCACTTGACACCACCATCGCTGAGGCGACGTTCAGCAGCGGAAAGTCCCATACATTCCTGTCTCTCACCTTCTCAAAATAGAATTGCGCACCGGCCCAGATCGAAGGAATACGAATGGCCGTCAGTAGGTCCCCGGGCGCAGGATGTGTAGTCGCGTGATGTCGATATCAGGGCCGATAAAGTAGTCCTCGGCGTCCACTACGCGCTGACCTTTGGAAGTGCGAATCACGAATTTAGCGTCGAGGGCGATAAGAGCGGGAGCACAGTCAGAAGGATTCACCGCCACGCAGCGGTCCGCATGCAGAATCGCGTGCTCGCGGTTTCGGCCCTCTGGTGTGTCGGCATAGCAAATGTTGCCGCCGGCGCGGTAGCACGGCCAACCCGCGCGGTAATACCAGCAGCGCGCATCCTGGGTTACGTTGCCGCCGATTGTGCCCTGATTCCTGATTTGCGGAGACGCCACTAACTCCGCGCTCTCGGCCAGCAGCTTGTACTTCTCTCTGATGACGGGGTGCTGGACTACTTCCGTCAGCGTGGTCATCGCTCCGATTCGATGCCATCAGGGGTGGCCCGAACTCCCTTAAGTTCCGCGATCCCGCTCAAGTCAACGACCACCTTCGGTTTCTTGATGCGATCCTTGAGCCAGTCGAAGCTGTCCATGCCTCCGGCCAGTACCCAGCCGTTCTCGCCCTGCTGCCCCAGAAGCTTTTGCGCGTCAGAGATTGAGTTCGGCTGAGCCAGCTCAAAAGCCGGCATGACGTTTCGGATTACAGCCATGGCCCCTCCTTTCGCATCGCCGCTAAATGTGCGCCATCAAGGGATGTTGCATGGGATGTTCCGCGTCAAGCGAAGTGAGTATGGCGTCAGCGTTGACGGCGCGCGCTGAAGATCTCATCACCCAAGGGCGTCCGAAAGCCGTTTCAGATGGAGGCGTACGCCTCCAGGGCGGTCCCCCACGCCGCGGCGCGACCGGTGTCTCCGGTATTCCGGAATATCGAGCGCCGCCCATTGCATATCTACGGACACGTCCAATATTGTTGGCGGCTTGTTCTGGTAAAAGCGCGTCGAGAGCATGGCGCCGTAGTGAGGGTCGTACACCCACTTCTGCCCAATCGCATGTCCCATGCCCAGAACGGACCGTCCAAGGACTTGACCACCAAGCGCACGGGGATGAATTACCGTGCCTACGTCGGCGTAGGCGAGGAAATCCACGATGTAATACTTGCCCGTTTCAACGTCGACCTCGACCTCGGCAAAGCTGGCAACGTAAGAAAATGTCGCGCCATCACGTGGGTAATTGTCCTTGGCGGCTGCCACCAACCCTTGTCCAGCAAGCTCCGCTACGGATGCCTTGGTGAGTTTGTGGAGGTCGGGGGATGTTTCATGGCCATCATAGATGCCACCCAATTGAATGGCATACGTCGCGGCCTGCGCCAGAGTCATGCTGGCGCCTCCACCCTTACGGAATACGCGCTCGTTGGCAACATCGTAAGCCTCTGGCTTGCCGCCGAGTTTCTTCGCCGCGATTTCCTGGAGCTTCTTCCTCGCGTCCATTGCGGTCGCGTACGCCGCGCGTGTCATTGCGTGGGTCGTCTGGCTGCCGCCGGAAACGCAGGTGAACGGAAGGTTGTTCGATGAGTCGCCCCATGTAACGTCGCACTTCTCCCACGGAACTCCCAAAACCTCTGCGCCTGCACGATGCACGTCAATCACCGATTCCGTCCCCAGGTTGCCGATTCCAGATTGGAAGGCTACTCGGCCATTGGGCTTGATGATCAGAATCCCATCGAAGCCGATCGTGCCACCGACGAAACAACTCAGCGAGACGCCAACGCCACGCACCTTGGTACCGATCCGCTTCGGGGAGCGTGAGACCCTTTCGCTCCATTTAAACTGTTCCGCCCCCCGGTCGAGCGCGTCCTTGAGGAACGCACTGGTGGCGTGTGGTCTCTGCCCCTGTGCCGCCGGTCCGAACGGCGCCTTGCCCTCCGGACAATTGATGCGGCGGATGGCCACCTGGTCGAGCCCAAGTTTACGCCCAGCCTTCGCGATGATCGGCTCCATGATTGTGATGCCCTGGATGCCACCTGGCGAGCTCTGCGCGCTCCGCGGGGGCGTGTTCGTCAGAATCGTGACTCCTCGCCAGCGCATAGCTTGAGGTTGGTACAGGAGCGACACGATACGACCTGATGTCGGGCATCGCCCACTGCGTCATAGGGACCGTTGTTGGCGATAACGAACATGTCGAGCGCGATGATGCGTCCGTCCTTCGAGAACCCGACTTTCATCCGCCCCAGGAGGCTGGGCCGCGCACGGCCAATGAAGGTTTCCTCTTCGCGGCTGATCCGCATCATCACCGGAGCGTTGGCCTTCTTCGACAACAGCGCCGGAATAATCAGAGACACGCCGGCTGTAATCTTGCTGCCGAAGCCGCCACCTGTGTATTCGCTGATGAGGACCACTTTGCTCACATCGATGTTCAACCATCTCGCGATAGCAGGCACGGTTTGAGCGGTGCTCTGCGTCCCGGTGTGAACGTAAACCTTTCCGTTCCGCCAGTAAGCCATGGCACTGCGGGTCTCGAGCGTCTGGTGGCTCGTGTCGGGTGTTACGAAGGTTTCATCGAGGACCAGCGCGGCGCTTTGGAAGCCCGCCTGTGCGTCACCGTACGACCATTCGTCGGGCGTCTTCCCCATCGGCAGACGGCCTTCCTTTTCCTCTGCGAAGTCGGCCTCGGTCCACTTGAGCACTCCAATCGTGGGAGGCGGCGGAGCTCCCGCCACGGCCGCCGGCGCCGGAGACTTTACCCAGATGTTTCCTTCCGTTCTCGGATTGGGGCCTCCGGGGCGCAAGGTTGCAAGCGGATCGATGGCGAAGGGCAGCGGCTCAAACTCGATTCGAATCTTTTCAATCGCTTCAGCGGCAGTGAGTTCGTCGACTGCGGCGACAGCGAGAATCGGTTCACCCTGGTAGAGCGGCTCCATGTTGAGTCCCCGCTCGCTCTTTGGGTTGGCTCGAATCACCGTGCCATTGTCGGTGAGGGTATCGGCTGGAGGCGGAAGCTCGTCCGCCGTAAGAATCGCTTTCACGCCGGGCATCGCAAGCGCCTGGCGTACATCAAGGTGCTTTACCCGCGCGTGCGGCAAAGGGCTGAGCAGCAGCTTGCAGAACAGCATGCCTTCGGCGTGATAGTCCTCGGCATACTTTGCCTGTCCCGTCACTTTCGCATACAGGTCGGGAGTCTGGTAGTTCTTGCCGATCAATTTGTGTCCCGCTCCGTACACACGCTCGGTGGTTCCGGGAGATTTATCAGGTTTCTCAGGCACGGCTCGCCCTCCTCATGTTCTCTGCGCCGCGCATCATCGCGGTCAGGATCTTGTCGTAGTCCTGGCACCGGCACAGATTGCCCGACAGGCCCTGCGCCAGTTCGGTCCGCGTGGGATTGGGCCTAGTCTTGAGGAATGCCACCGCCGCCATGATGAAGCCCGGCATGCAGAAGGCGCACTGGAAGCCTTGTTCATCGATAACGCCTTGCTGGACTGGGTGCAGCGTGCCGTCGGGGCTCGCCAGCCCTTCAATGGTGAGAACTTTTTTGTCGCGGACTGTGTATGTCAGCACCGAGCACGAATAGTGCGGCACGCCGTCGATAAGAACGGTGCAGGAGCCGCATTCGGCCCGATCGCATCCCAGCTTCGTGCCGGTGAGTCCCAGTTTGTGGCGCAGCGTCCACGCCAAGGTCTCTTGCTTCATGACATCGACGCGACGCTGCTGGCCGTTGATGTTGAGCGTAAGCAAACGTTCTCCCCCACCTGCCGCCGACTGCTGACCATGCAAGAGAGATGAGGCCCGAAACAGGTAGCCTGCCGAGGAAACTGCGGCACCGCTGGCGATGACCCCTTTGATGAAGTCGCGCCTTGACACAGCTCTTGGCGCGTCGTGGATGATCTTGAAGTCTGCCTTATCTGCCATATTGCCTTACCTCTTATCGCGTGCAGCAGATGCTAGCGCCATGTAGGATGCCTGCATGTGAGCTATGGTCGCAACCGCGCGTCCGCCCACGGCGTTGGCACCGGCACATTCTCCCTGCTTTCCAGATGAGGGCGGGTAATCCCCAGCTTCTGCATCTTGTGGATCAGCGTAGTGCGCTTCAATCCAAGTTTGGCGGCTGCGCCTTTAGGGCCACCGATCACCCATCCGACTGCCTCGAGCGTGCGCAGAATCAGAGCGCGTTCGGAGTCCCTCAGAGTCGTTGGAGCTGGGGAGATGTTGACACTCTGAGTCCCTACGATCGGCAAAGGACTAGGAAGCACGCCATCGTCTGAAAGGATCACGGCGCGTTCGATCAGGTTCTGCAACTCACGGATGTTCCCCGGCCACTGATACGAGCAGAGCGCAGCCATCGTTTCCGCAGGAATGTGTTCGATTTGCCGACCCATGCGGCGGCCGTAGATCTCGACAAAATGCGTCACCAGGGCCGGAATGTCTTCACGGCGCGCCCGCAACGGAGGCAGCAGGATCGGAAACACATTCAAACGGTAGTAGAGGTCGCTACGAAAGTCCCCCAGCTCCACCATCTCCATAACATTGCGGTTGGTTGCAGCGACCAGCCGAACGTCCACTTGGTGAGTTCGAGTACTGCCCAAGCGCTCGAACTCCTGTTCTTGCAGTACGCGCAGCAGCTTTGGCTGCAGGGCCGCAGGAATATCGCCCACCTCGTCCAGGAAGAGCGTGCCTTTGTCGGCCAGCTCGAAACGGCCAATCTTTTGTGCTATGGCGCCGGTGAACGCACCTTTCTCGTGGCCAAAAAGCTCACTTTCCAGCAGATCCAGCGGAATGGCCGCGCAATTTAACTTTACAAACGATCGTCCGCAGCGTGAGCTGATGTTGTGAATCGCACGTGCGATCAGCTCCTTGCCGGTGCCGGTTTCTCCCTGGATCAACACAGTGGAATGGGTTGACGCTACTCGTTCCACTTGTTCGAGCACCGATTCCAGAGCAGCACTGTTGCCTACCAACTGCTCGAATCTGCGTCCGCAACAAGCTTGCTCACCATTCCCGAATCTTTCGAAAGTCCCCACCGAGAACCTCCTCGCGCCACATGCACGTTCCTGATCGAGATCAACTTTCCAGGGCCGCTCGAACACTCTCAAGCAGAGCTTCATCGTCGAACGGTTTGGCCAGGAACTCCACTGCGCCTGCGCGCAACGCTTGCAGCCGCATTTTTGCGTCGCCGTGTGCCGTGATGAAGATGGTCGGAATGCGGCAATGTTCAGCATTCAACTTGGCCTGCAATTCCAGACCAGACATTCCCGGCATGCGGATGTCGGCGATCAGACATGCAGTCTGGTGTTGTTGACCCGACTGCAGAAATTCCTCCGCCGACGCAAACGTTCGCGCCGGCAATCCCACCGCTTTCAGCAGGCCCTGCAATGCACTACGCATCAAATCATCATCATCGACAATCACAACCATGTTGACCTTTTCCTCAATCGCCATAATACGAAGCTAGCTGCGTCGCCAACGTGGCGCAATCATACCTTGGTATAGGGGCTCTAATACCGGCTGATAAGAGACACGCCGTGCCAATTTCTTTCCGTAGTGGCTGCGAAAACGAGAGTTACCAGAAGAAATAATGGAAAGTGGCGAATTTGTCTCGTGTAACCGCGGTTATTAGACCTACTCTTTGCCGGCCGGAAGGCCAAGCGTTGCCGCCATTCTCACTAGTTCCGCCAGTGACTCAGCCTGCATCTTCCGCATCACGTGCCCGCGATGGATCTTGACAGTGATTTCGCTGGTCCCAAGCTCAAAAGCTATTTGCTTATTGAGCATGCCCGAAACCACCAGGCCCATCACCTCGCGCTCGCGTGTGGTCAGCGACTCGTAGCGCTTTCGCAATTCGGCAACCTCACTCTGCTGTTGGCGCGTAACCCGGTCGCGATCCAAAGCCTGGTGGATCGCATCCAGCAGGTCCTGGTCCCGAAAGGGCTTGGTCAGGAACTCCACCGCGCCGGATTTCATGGCCTTCACCGTCATGGGAATATCTCCATGCCCGGTGATGAAGATGACAGGAATCCGAACGCCCACGTCAGCCAACTGGCGCTGAAAGTCCAGACCGTTCACTCCAGGAAGTCTCACGTCCAGCACAAGGCAACTCGGCACGTCCGGCCGCTTGCTTTGCAGGAACTCTTGCGCCGTCCCGAAGGTTTCTGAGTGCAAGCCAACCGACTTCAGCATGCCTTGAATGGCGGCCCGCACTAAGGCATCGTCATCGATGACAAACACTTTGGGAGTGCCCGCGGGAGTCACGGACGGCTCTCGGTTTTAGTAGGTAGAGAGAAATGGAAAGTTGCCCCGCGCGGCGAATTTGGACCAGCCCACAGGCGGCCACCATGCGATTCCACGATGGAGCGGCTGATGCGAAGTCCCATGCCGGTGCCGTGAACTTTGGTGGTAAAGAAGGCATCAAAGATCTGGTCCACCTGTTGCGCCGGCAGCCCCACGCCGGTATCGCTGACGGATACCACAAGTTCCTCGTTCTCCCCTCGCTGCGACTTTATGGCGAGCTCACGTAACCCCTCCACCTCTTTCATCGCATCGATGCTATTGATGATGAGGTTCATCAGCACCTGCTGCAATTGCACCCGATCTCCCACGACTTGGGGAAAGCCTGCCGCCAATGTCTGTCCGGACCGATATGGAGTGTCGCGTTGCCTCGGTGCTCAGCAAGACGATCATCTCTTCGATGACTTCGTTGACATCAATCAACTCCGGTTCCGGAACACCCTTCTTAAAGAGCAGGCGGACCCGGGTGATGATTTCCGCCGCACGCGTTGCGTCCTTCACGATTCTCGAGGCAGCTTCCCGCGCCTCTTGCAGATCGGGCTGGTCGCGTGTAAGCCAGCGCAAGCAGGTATTGGCGTCGGTGACGGCGGCGGCAATCGGTTGATTCACTTCGTGCGCCAGGGAGGCCGTCAGCTCTCCCATGGTGGTCACCCGGCTGACGTGTGCGAGTTCCGCCTGCGCCTGGCGCAGCCTTTCTTCGGCGCGCTCCCGCTCTTCATCCGCCCGCTTGCGCTCACGGCTCTCCGCCTGCAATGCCTCGTTGGTTCTCTCGAGATCTTGCACCGTTCCTTTCAACTCGTCTCGGGCGCGCCTAAGCCGTTCCGTCGCCTTTCTTTGCGCCGCGGTCAGCGACCCGACAAACAGGACTGAAACCATGAAGACGACGAGGCGTGGTATTTCCTCGGGCTTTGCAACCAACGAATACGTCGGGGGCAGGAAGCAATAATAGAAAGCAAGCGTGGAGAGAACCGCCGCCCACAACCCAGGGCCAGTTCCACCAAACCACGCACTGAAAATAACAGCGCAAAGAAACAGGGAAACGGGAGCAGCTTCCAGATGGAGCGGCGGCCACTTTGAAATGACCAGCGCCGTGATAACGGACAAAACAGCAAACCCGTAACTCCAAATCACGGGCGGCTTCCGCCACAGAAGAGGCTCGAACCTGGACATACTTCTGCTCCGGCTATGTAAGGGTATCGGTCCGTTGCGAGCAAAATCTTAACATCAGGAAGTGTTGTTACAGGAGTTGACCGTGACGGTTGGAATTACGGGGCTTCAAGGTCGCGAGAAATCGGGTTTGCAGTGGCAGCACCTCTGGGCTCGCGGAGGCAGTCAGAAGCATCTGGATCAGGGTCGTGCGCTGTGCGCTTCGAGGCGAGCAGTCTCCCCACTTCGGAGGTGAGCTCTGCCAGCGGCCGCCTGGCACTGACGCAAGCATCCACAGCTGGCGGCAAGCGGTCGATCGGGTCGCAGCACACCAGAACGATCGGAACATCTGCGCGAACCGCCTTCAGGCTTCGCGCCACGTCAACGCTGGTCACTTCTGTTGCCCGGTGATCGAGCACGACGGCAGCAATTGGGTGCAGGAGGAAGAGCAGCGCGATGGCTTGCATTGCACTATTGGTGCTAACCACATCATAGCCAGTGGCCCTGAGTGCACCTAACACCGCATTGCTGTCGCTCCCCGAGTCGAATATGTAGAGAATTCTTTCGCGTGCCATGTATTCAACGCCTTCGTCTTTAGCAAGGCACGTGGGCTTCCACACGTCCCGGCCGTGAGAAAGCGAGAAGTTTGCGTCCTAAGAAGCACATCCCACCCGAGATTCGTTGGCGCCCGTGTCCTGTTAAGGACACGAGCTGTCAATGGTTGTCGGCTAGTTGACAGTGCGATGTTGTGTTCGCCATCGAGTAAGACCTGGAGATTCATCCTAAGTTCAGCGTTGCTAAGAACATGTAAAAGCACAACCGCAGCACGCAAGAATGGCGAGGCGATTGCCCCATATCGAGGTGATCGCCGATGCTGGATCGGGAGCGATGAGACTCTTCTTCCAAGGGGTGATCACAGAAATATCAAGGAGAAAAACATGAAGTACAAAGCAATCCTCGCGCTAATGCTAGTGGTCCCCATGGCCCTCTTAGTAGCAGCGCCCAAGAAGTCGGCAAGTGTAACGTTTGGTGAAACTGTGACCGTCAACGGGACCCAGATACCGCCGGGCAATTATCAGGTTGAATGGCAAGGGACGGGTGCAACAGTGGAGGCCAGCATCCTTCAGGGAAAACAAGTTGTTGCAAGTGCGCCAGCCACCCTGGTCAACGCCAAAACCAACTATGACGGCGCCGTTGAGACAACTGGAGGACCAAACAGCTCGAAGATTCTCCAGGCTATCGACTGGAGTAACCAATCATTGCGCTTTGATCAGGCAAACACCGGTTCACCCAGCACTGGCTCTGCAGGCGCAGCGGAGTGAATTTAATGCAACGGGGGCGCGGGATAATTCCACCCTGCCAGGCGGAAGCGCCCCTGGTTCTTATTCGAGACAACAGTCCCTTTAGAACCGCAGGCAACAATAATGGCATCAGAATGAACAACAATGCGACGCCCGAAGCGTGGGCAAAAACAGGAGGAAGCAGACATGAGTTTGCCTAAGCGTTCGCTAGGTGTGAGCGGAGTCCCAATCACTGTAACCGGCTTTGGAGCGTGGGCGCTCGGCGGTGGCGGGTGGGCTTACGGTTGGGGACCGCAAGACGATGACGAGTCGATTCGGACGATTCGGCATGCCTTAGAGCAAGGCATCAATTGGATCGATACCGCCGCCGTGTACGGTCTGGGTCATTCCGAGGAGGTTGTCGGCCGCCTCATGCGAGAACTGCCGGCATCAGAGCGGCCAATGGTCTTTACCAAATGTGGCCCGGTCTGGAATGAGAGCAATCCCAAGGCGGAGCCGCAACGAATCCTTAAGCCGGAATCGATTCGCAAAGAGTGCGAGGCATCTTTACGGCGGCTCGGCGTGGAGCGTATTGATCTTTACCAGTTTCATTGGCCGGATGAAACGGGCACGCCGGTTGAAGATTCCTGGGGAGAGATGGTGCGGCTAGTCGAGCAAGGGAAGATCCGTATGGCCGGAGTCTCCAACTTCGACGTCTCCTTACTCGAGAGGTGCGAAGCAATCATGCATGTGGATTCCTTGCAACCGCCCTTCTCGATGATCCATCGTGATGCTGGAGCACGTGAGATTCCCTGGTGCGCCGAGCACGGCACGGGAGTGATTTGCTACAGCCCCATGCAATCCGGACTGCTAACCGACAGCTTCACCGCAGGGCGGGTCGCAAACTTGGCCGAGGATGATTGGCGGCGCCGTAATCCCGAGTTCCAGGAGCCAAACTTGAGCCGTAATTTGGCACTGCGGGACTCCCTGCGTCCAATCGCGCAACGACACGGTACTACGGTTTCTGCAGTAGCCGTGGCGTGGGTGACTGCGTGGCCAGGCGTCACCGCAGCCATCGTCGGTGCTCGCTCACCCCAGCAGGTGGACGGCTGGATCGCAGCCGCTAGTCTCAAGTTGACCGCAGCGGACCTGGAGGAGATTGCAAGCGCTATTGAGCGCACCGGTACAGGGACCGGCCCGGCAGTGGCGCCGCAAGCGCAACGCAAGAACAAGTTACACGTTGCCTAATTGGCGAACCGTGGTGGGGGCACTGGCCTAACGGATTTAGATCAGTGCCGTGGGCCCGATCATACGTACAACTTTACGTCTACAGTCTTGCTATTTCGACGCCGCAAAAACAATTCCCGGAGTCACTAAATCTACGGCAAGGAGGGGGAACCTATGCCCTTGGTTCGAGTTGATGCCCTTGAAGGGCGAAGCAAGGACGATATCAAATGTATTCTCGACGCAGTACACCGTGCCGTCTTGTCTGCGTTCGAGGTGCCACAACGGGACCGCTATCAGATCTATGAGGAGCACCCCGAATCCAATTTCATCGTTGAAGACACCGGCCTGGGAATTCAGCGGACAAAAAATGTTGTGATCGTAACTGTATTCAGTAGACCGCGCACCCAGGAGGCGAAGCAGGCCTTTTATAGCGATCTTTGCCAGGAGTTAAAGACGAGCTGCGATATCAATCCGAGCGATGTGGTGGTGTGTGTCGTCCCCAATACCGACTCCGACTGGAGCTTCGGCAATGGCCGGGCGCAATTTATTACCGGAGAACTATAACCACACCACTTTCAGATCCACGCGTTCGAGAGTGCTGGGTGCCCCATTTCAGGGCCTTCTTCTGGCCTTGAGTGGTGTTGCAACCGCGGACCGCTGACCATCGTTTGCGCGTGCACTCCTTATACCGCAAGTTCTTCCATTCGCCGCAGGACGGCCGAGAAGTCCTCTTCACCACTGTGCGCCAGTTCGTCTGAATTGACGCGAAACGCCGCTTCTGTCGCAGGCATCGGGACATGTTCTTGCGCCGCCGTATCCAGAATCAACTGAAAATCTTTGTGCATCAGTCGTAGTGGAAACTGCGGACTGTAGTCGTTGGCCGCCACCCTCGCCAGCTTTCCCACATGAGCCGGCGCGATCACCGCCGTCTTTGCTAAGACTTCGAGCAACCGGTCGCGATCGAGACCAGCTTTCTCCCCCAAGACCACAGCCTCAGCGATCGCCTGCATGCCGACACCCAGCAGCGTATTGACGACCAACTTCATGGTTGTTCCACAGCCGGAACCGCCCAGAAGATGGGATTGTTTTGCGATCGCCTGGAATATTGGCTTAGCGGCGCGGAAGAGTTCCGGGCTGCCGCCTACCAGCAGTGTCAGGGTGCCTTCCTCCGCTGCGGGCGTACTGCCGGAGATGGCGACATCCATCACTTCGACGCTGCGTTTGGCGCCGAGCCTGTGCAGTTCGCGTGAGGTTTCTGGAGAGATCGTGCTCATCTCGAGCACGATGGTTCCTGGCCGCGCCCCGGCAAAGATTCCGTCGGGCCCTTCAAAAACGCTCTGAACTGCTTCATCGTTGGTCAGGCAGGAGAGAAGCACATCGGCAGTCCGTGCCAGTTCAAGAATGTCCTTCGCAACGATGCCGCCTTGTACAGCAACGGCTTGCGCCTTAGCGGCGTCCAGATCGTACACGGTGAGTTGGTATCCATGGTCGAGCAGCCGTTTTGCGATCCGGCTTCCCATGTTACCCAAGCCAATAAATCCGAGTTTCACCTGATCTGCTGTAAGACGTTTCATAGTGTCTCCGTTTTCCTCCGAAATGTTGAAGGCTGCGCCGATTCTCAACAGGGATAGCAGTTATCCCCCAGAGATCACTCTTAGCAAATCCAGTACCAATCGCAAAAGGGAGCGAAGTGAACATGCCGCAGCCCCGTTCGGCCCGGTTGAAACGGAGGCCTGTCGAGATGCGGACACTTATGTCACCCGCACGACGCCTTCTTTGAGCTTCAGAGCCCCCCCAACCACCCCGTTGACTGATGCCACTGCAAATAGGCAGCTTAGTTATCGCGCGGCTGATTGGCAAACGGCGTGCTCTTTGCCCAATCGCATCGGCGGAGACGCATTGATGTGGTCATGAACAAACTGGAGGAAATCGATGGTCGAACTAAAACGATTGGTTTGCGGGTTGTTACTGATTGGAGTGGCAGCTGTGATGGTGCATTCGCAGCAAACCGCAAGCGAATATGTCGCCCCGTCTGAGGCCGTTCCCAGGGGCAAAGCTCCCAGGATGCAGGTTCAATTGCTGAATCCTGGCGACCAGACGAAGCAGTATGCGGTCATCTTTTACCAGGGAGACGAGGCTTTCTCCGGATTGCTGGAGTTTGCAGAGAAGTACCACGTTACAAGTGCGCATTTCACCGCTATTGGTGCGGTGAACGGGGCAACCCTGGGGTGGTTTGATCCCCAGCGCAAAATGTACAAGAAGATTCCCATCGACGGTCAGCACGAAGTCATCGCGATGAGCGGTGATATCGCCCTCTATCAAGGGAAGCCGGTGGTCCATACGCACATGGTGGTTGGAGGTCCAGACGGAACAGCGCAGGGCGGCCATGTTCTCAGCGCGGTTGTATCTCCAACGCTGGAAGTGATGGTTACAGTCGATCCGGTGACGATGCACAAGCGATTTGATCCGGACACGGATCTGACATTGATTGATCCAACTGCGAAGTAGCAGGGCATCTTGCCGGACTGCAAAGTAAATATGAAGGGAACGAGGTTGAACAACGATGCCTGAAGTAATGGTGATTGCGAGGTCATTGGCGCGCGCGGGACAGGAAGATCAGCTCAGAGCACTCCTGCGCGGCATGCTCATACCCACGCGCGCCGAACCGGGATGCAGATTGTATGAACTCTACGAGTCAGGCTCAATTGGGCGCTTCTATTTCTACGAAACGTGGGAAAGCCAAGCTGCGCTCGATCAACACGCAGCAAGCCCTCACTTTAAGCACTTGGAGCAAAGCATCGGCGAATTGGTGGCGGAACCCTTCGAGGTAAATATCCTGACGAAGATTCTGCCGGGCGCCACTCCCGCATGACTCGCGGTTAAGAGACCAAATCCGAGGACGGTGAGCGTGTCGAAATGCCGACGCTGTGTCAACCGCGGGACGCAGTTTCACAAGGTTCACACCTTCCCAGGTGACTCATGCCTATGAAAAGACACGGCTAAGACCGCCCGGCGGTTGACTGAAAGCGGTATGCATTTTGCGGTATGGGCCGGGACAAGCTAAGCGACTTCACGGGCTGGCTCCAGGGAAACTGGCAATCTCGGATTCCACCCGGCCGGGGGTAAACAACATTTCTGACGGCCAACTGACGGTCAACGGCATCTGAAAAACCGGAAGAAATCCTATGTGGATTGTTCGACTCGCGTTACGGCGGCCCTACACATTTGTTGTGGTCTCCATTCTCATCGTGATCATGGGTGGGCTCGCAATCGTTCGCACTCCAACAGATATCTTCCCGAACATCAGCATCCCGGTCATCAGCATTATCTGGAACTATAACGGTCTTGTCCCTGAGGACATGAGCGACCGGATTGTTAGCGTTACGGAGCGAGCGCTCACCACCACCGTTGATAACATCGAACACATCGAGTCGCAGTCTCTTTATGGCATTGCCGTTGTTAAAGTCTTTCTGCAGCCGACCGCGAACATTCAACAGGGTATTGCTCAGATTACTGCTATTTCTCAGACCCAGCTGAGGCAGTTGCCGGCGGGAACAACGCCGCCGCTCATTATTGCCTACAGCGCATCAAGCGTGCCGGTTTTGCAGTTGGCCCTCTCGGGAAATGGCCTATCGGAGCAGCAACTTAACGACTATGGATTGAATTTCATTCGAACGCAGCTCATCACTGTGCCGGGCGCATCTGTTCCCTATCCGTACGGCGGTAAGCAGCGTCAGGTGCAGGTGGATCTGAATACGGCCGCTCTACAGTCGAAGGGCCTGTCTGCGCTGGATGTAGTCAATGCAATCAGCGTACAGAACCTGATCCTGCCAACAGGAACGTCCAAGATCGGGCCCAAAGAATACGATGTTTCCATTCTGAACGCGGCACCGCAGACGATTGCCGACCTGAATCGAATACCCATTAAGACGATTGGCGGTACTACGATCTACGTCAAAGATGTCGCCTGGGTACGCGATGGTTTTCCTCCGCAAACCAACATCGTGCGTGTCAACGGGCAGCGCTCTGTCTTGCTGACGATCCAAAAGGCGGGGAGTGCGTCAACGCTGAACGTAATCGCAGGCGTCAAGAGCCTTTGCCGCAAATCAAGACGACGGTTCCACCGCAGCTGCAGATAAGCGCCTCTGGCCGATCAGTCGATTTTCGTTCGCGGCGCCATCAGTGGAGTCGTCCGGGAAACGCTGATTGCCGCCTGCCTGACCGCTCTTATGATTCTGACCTTTCTGGGCAGCTGGCGAAGCACGTTGATCATCGCGACCTCAATCCCTCTGGCGATCCTGACCTCGATCATCCTCTTCAGCGCGCTGGGGGAAACCATCAACATCATGACGCTGGGCGGACTGGCGCTCGCAGTTGGAATTCTGGTGGATGATGCCACGGTAGAGGTCGAGAACATAAACCGCAACCGGGCTGCCGAACCAGATAAGGACATGGACGAGGTCGTCCTCGACAGCGCCTCGCAGATCGCAACGCCGGCCTTCGTCTCCACGCTGTCGATCTGCATCGTGTTTGCTCCTATGTTCCTGCTGACTGGCGTCGCGCGATATCTCTTTGTGCCGCTCGCCGAAGCCGTGGTGTTTGCGATGCTCGCATCGTACTTTCTCTCGCGAACCATTGTCCCGACGATGGCCAAGTATCTTCTGCGGAACGATCCGATAAGGGAAGAAGGAGTCCCGACTACGAGCCGTAATCCCCTGGTCCGGCTGCAGCACCGGTTTGAGGAGGCATTCGAAAGCTTTCGTCACAGATATCGCGGACTGCTGGACAGCTGTCTCCACCACCGCCGGGTTTTCCTGATAGCGTTTTTCGCAGCGTCGCTTGGGTCTCTGGCGATTCTGATTCCCTGGTTGGGCCGGGATTTTTTTCCCAGCGTAGACAGCGGAACCTTCAAACTTCACCTGCGCGCTCCCACCGGAATGCGCATTGAGGAAACCGCCAATCTGTGCGATCTGGTGGAGCGGTCGATTCGACAGCAAATTCCGCCAAACGAAATCCAAAGCGTCATCGACAACATAGGCTTGCCCTACAGCGGCATCAATCTCTCCTATAGCAATTCCGCTCCGGTCGGCACATCAGACGCCGATATCCTCGTGACCCTGTCCCCCAATCACCATCCCACGGACAACTACATTCACCAGCTTCGGCAGGTCCTGCCCAAACAGTTCCCCGGAGCGACCTTCTACTTTCTACCTGCTGACATGGTCGGCCAGATTCTGAATTTTGGACTACCAGCCCCGATCGATGTTCAGATCGTCGGACAGGACCTCGAAGCCAACCGTCGCTACGCGGATGCGCTGCTCGCGAAAATGAGATACGTTCCCGGGGCGGTTGATCTGCGGATTCAGCAACCCTTCGATGAGCCGTATCTTCGTCTCCGGGTCGAACGCACGAAAGCTGAACAACTGGGTTTCAGTGCCCACGACATTGCGCAGAATCTGTTGGTATCACTGAGCGGTAGTTTTCAAACTTCACCCACATTCTGGGTTGACCCAAAGAATCATGTCAGCTATCAGATCGCCACCCAGACGCCGGAATACCGCACGGACACATTGCAGGATCTGGAGAACATTCCCGTCACCGGAACAGATCCAACCGCTGCACCATCGCTGATGGCCAGTCTGGTATCGACCCAACGGGGAACAGGCATGGCAGTGGTTTCACATTACAACGTAGCGCCGGTGATCGACATCTTTGGCGCTGTCGCTGGACGTGACCTCGGTGGCGTGTCCAGCGACATCAACAAAATCATTAACGACGCGCGCGCGCAATTACCGCGCGGTTCTCGAGTTGTTGTCCGTGGACAGGTCCAGACCATGCGATCGTCCTACGTCGGTCTTCTAAGTGGACTGGTGTTCTCGATCATCCTCGTTTACCTGCTGATCGTGGTCAACTTTCAGTCCTGGCTGGATCCTTTCATAATGATTTCAGCCCTGCCTGCCGCGCTCGCCGGGATTGCCTGGTTCCTGTTCATAACTCATACCACTCTGAGCGTGCCCGCACTTATGGGAGCCATCATGTGCATGGGAGTCGCGACCGCAAACAGCATCCTGGTGGTGAGCTTTGCTACGGAGACAATGATGGAAGGAAAAGATTCAATCAGTGCCGCACTGGAGGCGGGCTTCACACGTTTTCGTCCGGTGCTGATGACCGCGCTGGCCATGATCATCGGCATGGTGCCCATGGCTCTTGGAATAGGCGACGGCGGAGAACAGAACGCTCCCCTCGGCCGGGCGGTGATAGGCGGACTGATTTTCGCGACAGTTTCCACCCTGCTCTTTGTTCCGACATTTTTCAGCGTCCTGCAGGGACGCCGGCATCCGGCGCAAACCGGAACTGAGTCAAAAGCCTAGGCATTGGAGTAGCTATGTTGCCTCAAACCGAAGATCCAAGACCGACGAGGGGACCAACTCTTCCGTGGAAGGATGAGGGAGTGCGGAAAGGCTTGCGCAAACCGTGGCTTGTCTGGGCGATTGCGTTAGTCGTGGTTGCCGTCGTCCTGCTTTGGGGAATCTGGTCACGTGTCAGGGCCGGCAGGACCGCACGCGCAGAGGCCGCTCAATCAGCTGTAACACCGGTGTCGGTCGTATCGCCAACCCGAGCTGCTCCTGCGCAGGAGATCATCCTTCCAGGAAATGTACAGCCCTTCAGCTCTTCACCGATTTACTCACGGACCAACGGGTATCTGAGGAAGTGGTATGTCGATATCGGAGCCCGCGTCAAGCAAGGACAACTGCTGGCGGTGATCGATGCTCCGGAAATCGACCAGCAGGTTGAGCAAGCGATCAGCAATCTCGACACCGCAAAGGCGAACCTCGCGCTTGCCGAGATCACGAAGAACCGCTACCAGGCGTTACTCACGAAAAAAGCCGTTTCCCAGCAGGATGTCGACAATGCGGTGGGCACCTACAACGCCAATAAGTCGATCGTGGAAGCCGACCAGGCCAACGTCAAACAGCTTCAAGCGTTGCAATCTTTTGAAAAGATCTACGCTCCATTCGACGGCGTTGTGACGGCCCGTAACACCGATATCGGCGACCTCGTTAACTCCGGGAGCGCTGGCGGGGTCAAGACCGATCTCTTCCACATCGCTCAACCCGGAACGTTGCGGGTTTACGTAAACGTCCCGGAGGAATACTCGCAGGGGATCAAAGACGGCATGACAGCGGATATCACTCTCGCAGAGTTTCCGGGCCGCAAATTTCAGGGAAAGCTTGTGCGCACTGCCGACGCCATCAATATGACAACCCGTACGTTGCTGATCGAGATAGATGTGGCCAACCCTACCGGCACGCTGCTCACGGGCTCTTATGCGGAGGTCCACCTGGCCATCCCGACGCAGGCCTCCAGCTTCGTGATTCCGGTCAATACTCTGATATTCCGCACCGAGGGCTTACGCGTCGGCATTGTTAGAGATGGGAAAGTCGTGCTCGCTACCGTGACTCCCGGCCATGATTTCGGCAATACGATAGAGATTGTCGCCGGCCTCAAGGCAGACGACCAAGTCATCGTCAACCCGCCAGACTCCATTGTTTCCGGGCAAGAGGTCCAAATCGTTCAGGCAACGTTGCCGGGAGATTCCAAGTGAAGAAGCTTCGAAAAATGAATGTGCAGAAGAATGCCAGAAAGATGGTCTGGCTGGAGATTCTCCTGGCAGTCGCAGTGCTTCAGTTCGTTGGGTGTACGGTTGGACCTAAGTACCAACGTCCTCCGGTACAGACTCCTCCTTCCTACAAGGAGATGGGAAACTGGAAGACGGCCCAACCCAACGACCAGAAGCTGTCGAGCAAATGGTGGGAAATCTTCCAAGACGCCCAACTCAACGCGCTGGAGGAGCAGATCGACGTCTCCAACCAGAATCTCAAAGCAGCTTTTGCTCAGTACCAGCAGGCGCGGGCCGTCCTGCGATACTACCGGGCGGATTATTATCCGACCGTGACGGCCAATCCGTCGGCCGGCCGGACGAGATACTCAAACAATCGCCCACCCCACAGCGCAACCTTTAGCGGTGTCACATTTAACGACTTCGTGTTGCCGCTTGAGCTGACCTACGAAGCCGACATCTGGGGTCGTGTTCGTAAGACTGTCGAGTCCTCTCGCGCCCAGGCGCAAGCCAGCGCGGCTGATCTCGCTGGTGTCAATCTCAGCATGCATGCCAACCTGGCCTTCGACTACTTCGCAGCCCGCAGTCTGGATGCAGAAGAGAAGCTCCTGCAAGATACCGTCGTCCAATACGAACAAGCATTACAGTTGAATGAGGACCGCTATCAGGGAGGATTGGCCTCCGATGTGGAGGTCGAGCAAGCCAAAACCCAATTGGAAACAACCCGTGCTCAAGCGATCGACGTCGGCGTGTCGCGGGCACAGTTTGAGCATGCGGTTGCCGTGTTGATCGGCAAGCCTCCGGCAGAATTTACGCTTCCTCCGCTGCCGCTTACCGCCCCTCCACCGTCTATTCCAGCCGGAGTGCCTTCTGAATTGCTGGAAAGGCGCCCCGACATCGCCGCTGCCGAGCGCCAAATGGCATCCGCGAATGCTCAGATCGGGGTCGCCAAGGCAGCGTATTATCCCCTCGTAAATCTGACGGCCTCGGGAGGATTCGAAAGCGGCAGCATTACGACACTCGTACAAGGCCCGAGTGCATTGTGGTCGGTGGGAGCATCGGCATTAGTGACGGTGTTTGACGTAGGACGCCGTCGCGCCGTCACCGATCAAGCGATACAAGGGTACGACTACACGGTCGCGTCCTATCGTCAAACCGTGCTTGCAGCCTTTCAGCAGGTTGAAGATAACCTGGCTGCCTTGCGGATTCTGGAGCAGGAGGCAACCGTACAGAATGCCGCGGTGCAAGCGTCGCTGAGCTCATTGGATCTTTCGAATATTCGTTACGCGGGCGGAGTAACAAGCTATCTCGAGGTGACCGTTGCGCAAAGCATGGCGCTTGCGGATGAAGTGACAGCGGTAAATCTCCTGGGACGCCGCATGGCAAACACCGTGCTGCTGATTCAGGCCCTGGGCGGCGGGTGGGACCGTTCCGAGTTGCCGCAAAGGCCGGAATGCTGCGGTAAATTAGCGAGCAACGTATCTCCTGACTAACCTGGTCCGGCACGCAAGAGCATGTCTGAGGCTAAGGCGTTGATTATGTCGTGATGTCTGGCTGGTCTGCCCGCAGAAACGGAGGTCACTAGGCCATGCGCAGTCGAGCTATCGCATTATCGTTGGTCGCGCCCCTCACATTTGGCGCCCTGTTACTCTCCGCCGAGAAGGACTCTGTACGAGCACATGCCGCCTCCAGCACGGCGCAGGGCCTCGGTGGCCAAATGCCCCCGGGTTTCGACCAGGACGTCGCCAGAGTTGTTGCCGACCTTGATCGGATTGAAGCTGACACGCTCCGGCAGATGGACAAAACCACGCTTGATCGTCAAGGACAGATCCACACACTGGGCAAGCTGATGCTGTTCGATAAGCATCTCTCCGTCAATCAGAACGAGGCATGCAGCTTCTGCCACACGCCGGAGACAGGATTCACTGGCCCGATTCAATCTTTGAATCTGAGCACGGTGTCGTACCCGGGATCGGTGCGGACCCGATTTAGTCAGCGAAAGCCGCAGAGTTACATGTACGCGACGTTCGCGCCGGTACTTCATTACAACGCGCTGCAAGGCGACTTCGTGGGTGGAAATTTCTGGGACATGCGCGCCAGCGGATACCGCCTGCAAAGTCCGAGCGCCGAACAAGCCCAAGGTCCACCGACCAATCCGGTAGAAATGGGTCTGCCTGATTCGGCATGTCTCGCGTACCGGCTTTCGAAGGCTCCGTACCGAAAGCTATTCGAGACCGTCTGGGGATCCGACTCGTTCGCTATTCAGTGGCCTCCAGACGTGGAGAAAGTTTGTGCAACTCCAGGACCTCCGCCAAGTAACGATCCGTACCCGGTCCATCTCAGCTCGGCTGACCGCCAGCGTGCCGACCGCGTCTATGACGACTTCGGGCTGGCGGCAGCCGCCTATGAAGCTTCGCCGGAGGTGAGTCCATTCACTTCGAAATACGACTATGTGCAGGCAGGCAACGAGCAGTTCACCCCACAAGAAGCAAGGGGGTATGCGCTGTTCCGCGGTAAGGCCGGATGCAACCAGTGTCACCGCGACGGCGGGCCCGGCGAAGAGCCGCTCTTCACGGACTTCACCGCCAGCAATCTCGGAGTACCCAGGAATCCGGGGCTGCAGTATTACTACGAAGCTACGTCCGACCGGCCGGGCTATAGCCCTAATCCATCGGGAGCGGCTTATGTTGACATCGGCGTCGGGGGTTTTCTACGAACGCTGCAAAGCGATAGCGGCCAATTGAATCCAGATTCGCAGTGGGTCGGGCTGGCTCCGAAATTCGACGCCAAGTTCCAGGTACCCACGTTGCGCAACGTCGACATGCGTCCGACACCTGACTTCGTGAAGGCCTACATGCACAACGGCTACTTCAAGAGCCTCAAAGAGGTGGTGCATTTCTACAACACCCGCGACGTTCTGCCCAGGTGCAAGGCAGGAGATCCCGGCGAAAAGGTGACGTGCTGGCCGCCGCCCGAAGATCCCACAAATCTCAACAAGAAAGCAACTCGGCAACCTTAAGCTGACAGACCAGGAAGAAGAGGATCTCGTCGCCTTCTTGAAGACGTTGACCGACGGCTACAAGGTTCCCAGCCCGCGAGCGGCAAGGTAGGTAGCAAATAACGAAACAGTACTAAAAGCAATTCTTCGCGGACAGATGATCGAGAGGAGTCCCGTTGGAAACGGGACGTGCCTCTGTCGGCAAAACAGTATCCACGTAACAGGAGACAATGACAGTGAAAGACTTCGATAGCTTGTCGCAAAAGGAAATTCTTGCCCTTGCCATTTCGCTGGAGGAAGAGGACGAACGCATTTATTCCGATTTTGGCGAGAGCCTGCGGGAAAACTTTCCCGGCACCGCGCAGGTGTTCGAAGAGATGCGCCAGGAGGAGATCGGGCATCGCCGCCGGTTGATCGAGCTATACAAGCAGAAATTCGGCGAGCATATCCCGCTCATCCGCCGCCAGGACGTGCGCGGATTTGTGCAGCGCAAGCCGATCTGGCTGAACACGCCGCTTCGCCTGGAGCAGATCCGCGGCCAGGTCAGCGCCATGGAAGTGGAGACGCGGCGCTTCTATGAGCGGGCCGCGGCACGCGCACAGGACGCCAGCATACGCCAGTTGCTTGATGACCTAGCGGCGGAAGAGGCTACCCACGTCGAGCGCGCTGCCGAGCTGGAGAAAACCGAGCTCAAACCCGAGGTCCGCGAAGAAGAAGACAAGGCCAAACGCCGGCTCTTCGTTTTGCAGATCGTGCAACCCGGTCTAGCGGGCTTGATGGACGGCTCAGTTTCGACACTGGCGCCGGTCTTCGCGGCGGCATTCGCCACCAAGAACACATGGGATGCGTTTGCCGTCGGCCTGGCCGCATCGCTGGGAGCGGGCATCAGCATGGGCTTCGCCGAGGCCCTTTCCGACGACGGCAGTCTGACTGGTCGCGGCACCCCGTGGCTGCGTGGCTCAGTCTGCGGCGCGATGACTGCGCTCGGTGGCATCGGCCACACGCTACCGTATCTCATCCACAACTTCAACGTCGCGACGACGGTGGCGATCTTGGTAGTGATGGTCGAACTGGCAACCATCACCTGGGTGCGTCATCGGTTTATGGACACGCCTCCATTTTCGGCTGCCATGCAGGTGGCCCTGGGCGGCGCGCTGGTGTTCGCCACTGGCATACTGATCGGGAATGCGTAGCTGCGATTGACTGGCCGGGAAGTAAGAGAAGGCGCAGCGCAACCAACGGGACGCGCCAGCAGTTGGTTTGCTTTCTGGAAAACCCTGGCGACTTTAAACGCGAATTCGGTCTCGCCGCGGGAGGGGACATGAAAACGGGAATACTGTTTTTCGATCAGATTTGGCTTTGCATAGGCCTCGTGGTCGCCTTGGGAGTTGTCTGTGGCATGCAGGCGCAGGGCGGTGGCCCGAAATTCATAGTCGATCCCAGCTGGCCAAGGCCGTTGCCTCAAGAATGGGCAAATGGACAGGTGAGCGGTGTATGTGTGGACGCACAGGATAACGTGTTCATCGTTAATCGGAACGACATCACGGACAAGGAAGCAGAAATTGCGCAGCAGGCGCCACCGTTCATCGAATTCGATCCCGACGGCAATGTAGTGAATAGCTTCGGGGACTGGAAAGTCGTTCCAAATATCACCCACGGCTGCTTCATCGACTATGAGAACAATTTTTGGACGGCGGGCAATGGCGATGGAATCATCCAAAAATACAGTCACGACGGAAAACTACTAATGCAAATTGGGAAAAGAGGCGTTGTCGACACTTCCGATGGCACTCTCAAGGGCCGGGCCCTGAATTCGAGTCACACGCAGTTTTACATGCCTTCCGACATAGCGGTGGATCCCGTCAATGGAGACGTCTACGTCTCCGACGGCTATGGCAACAGCCGCATAGCCGTTTTCGATCGATCTGGGAAATTCCTTCGTCAGTGGGGGCACCAGGGGACAAAAGAAGAGGCCGATGCGGGTGTGGGTGGCGCGTTCATGCAGGTGGTGCATTGTGTAGCCCTCGGCAACGACGGTCTAGTCTATGTCTGTGACCGGCAGGGCGACCGGATCCAGGTCTTCGATAAGCTGGGAAACTTCAAAAGTAACATCTGGATCAAGAGAGGAAACAGCTTTCCCGATAATTGGGGCACCACGTGGTGGATCGGCTTTTCTCCCGACCGGGAGCAGAGATATATGTACGTGGACGACGGAGGCGATGAGCAGATCAAAATTCTCGACCATGCTAGCGGAGAAGTACTCTCAAGCTTCGGGCGTCCTGGTCACCAGGTGGGTGAATTTACCCACGGCCACACTCTGGCGGTCGATTCCAAAGGCAATGTTTATGTGGCCGAAACCGAATGGGGTCGCAGAGTCCAAAAATTCAAGCCAGTGAAATGACGGTGCCTCCCACCGATAAAGCGAAAAGAACGAACAAGATTGCGGCGGCACTCGCAGCAACGAAACGGTGTCGCTCGATCAGAACCGGGGAAAACGAATCCTAGTTGCTTACTGCACGGAGAGAGAGCTTCGCAAATCAACTCTAGGAATTGGGGCGAATTCACAATCGGTATAGTAAGTTTTCGAATGCAGCGGAAGGGAGTATGAGAGATGAGGTATAGGAAACTGGGGAATACCGGGCTCATCGTTAGCGAGGTGGCACTTGGGACGATGCAGTTCGGCGGCAAGATGAACATGGGCAACCTCGGCCAGGAGGACACAACGCGGATGGTGAAGGTAGCCCTGGACAAGGGAATCAACTTCATCGACACGGCAGACGTGTACAGCCTCGGGGAAAGCGAGACGCTGGTGGGTAATGCTTTGAAAGGCGTCAGGGACGAGATCGTTCTGGCCACCAAAGTCCGGCTCCCCATGAGCGAGAATTTCAACCGGAGCGGCGCAACCCGTGTGAACATCATGCGCGAAGTGGAGGGCAGTCTCCGACGATTGCAGACTGATTACATCGATCTGTACCAGGTGCATGGATGGGACAGCAACACGCCGCTCGAGGAGACACTGCGGACCCTCGACGATCTTGTGCGCCAGGGGAAGGTCCGCTACATCGGGTTCTCCAACTTCATGTCATGGCAGGCGGCCACCGCGGTTATGCTGCAGGAGCGCCTGGGATTGGAGAAATACGTGACGGCGCAGATGCACTATAGCCTCGTCGGTCGGGGTCTCGAATACGAGTTCCAGTCGTTCGCCGAGTACTACAACATCGGTATTTTGGCCTGGAGCCCGCTTGCCGGCGGGTTTCTCACGGGCAAGTATAGCCGCGCCAACCCTGCTCCTGCCGGCACACGATTCGCGGAGGCAGGTTCGTTCGTGCCTTTCGACAAGGAGATGGGCTACCGCGTGGTGGAGGCGCTGAAGGAGGTGGCCAGTCGGCGTGGCGACAAGCCCGGCCTGTGTGGCGCTCTCGTGGGTGCTGGGACGGCCGGCCGTCAGCAGCGTGATCGTCGGTGCCCGCAAGGCCGAGCAATTGGAGGATAACATCCGTGCCGTTGAGCTTCAGCTCTCGGACGACGAAATCCGGCTCCTGGACACTGAGTCGGATCCGGGCGTTCCGTATCCGAAGTGGATGGTCCTTCAGCTCGACACCGCGGAAGACCCTCGTTCGAAGGTCCTGTATCCCGAGCGCTACGCGGATGGCGGTTCGTGGAAGGACCTCCGCCGGACCCGGTGGTCAGGATGACACGACAAGAGCTCGAAACGAATGCGGCAGAGCGCGGCACGCGCGCAACTCCGGAGCACCGTCACCTCTCAGAATAATTAACTCTAATTCCGTCCAAGTCGCCATGGAATTGGGCGCGGGATTGAGCTGGGATTACACTCCAAAGTGGAACGGCCCTCGGCAACGGCCATGGTAGCTCGACTCGCACGCTTCCGTTCATTGTGTACCAAACAAACGCTGAAATCCTTCATGCGATACGAGTAGCCCTGCAACCGTTCCATCGACGTTGCCAACGACCGGCAGCTCTCTCGACAACACGGCTCGCACGATCTTTGCCTTGGCTTCAACGGAACCGTACCGCCCGCGTGCAACAATTGCGAAACGGCCATAGTTGGGCGAGCGCAGATCCGCAGGGTTGGGAGGTGCTAGCCCCTTCAGTTTCTGAATGAATGCCTCAATGTCTAACTCGTGAAATCCCGGTTTCGTCCTCAGCTGGTGGTGAACTTGGAAATCGCCGCTCGCTTTCAGGCTTTTCAGCAATCCGACAGAGATCCCGATCATGGCTGCGGCCTGTCTCACCCTATAGATCTTGCCTGGGATTGTAGGGGACAACCTTGCTGCCGCACTGTCAATTAACTTACGTTCCGAGTTGCCCCATCGGAAGGTTCTGAACGGCACTCCATGGTCTTCCAGAAAACGAGCCGCGGTTCTCGTATCGATGCCGTACCGTCGAGCAAACGCGGCCTTGGATATGAACCGCTCGGACTGGCCTGTTCTCAATTGCCTCATCAGTTTCTGGTCTATGAATGCTGGTCTCCAGTCATTCTTTATGAAATCAAGGAACGCAATTCTCAGAAAGTCGCCGTGCACTGTCGGCAAGATCCCTCTGAGGCTACACAGTGACCGATAGATTCCACTAAGCCTACCGCGTGCCACTCCTGTCGAAGAGTCCGTCGGCATTTCTTCTGTGATTTCGCGAAGCAGCCGAAAGAAGTTATTCGGCCACTCAGCCAGGACGCTAGCGGCCGCGAAAACGATACGCTGCGAGTTTCTTCGGTCGGAATCGTTGTCGACTACCATGCGACGCCTTCCCAGCATCCCGACCAATGACAGCAGTGGCTGGAGACTCATGACTTCCAGATGGGAACCAGGGAGTCCCGAAGCGTAGTCCCGGCTGGCGGCGAGGCCGAGTGTTTTTCGTCGCATGATGTCGAGCAGATCGGCTTCGGCCCCGGAGATCGCGGGCAGATCGGCGTTTCGCAGACTCGCGCCACAGTGACATTCGAGCAACCCCGGCCGAAACCAGCGCAAGGCTTTCGTGCACCCGGGGCAGCGGGAAAGCAGTGATCTCCGGTGGACAGGGCATCCAGTCATGAGCGCCAGGTCAAAGTGCGCTTCAATGAACCCCTTCTCCGCGACGCATTCCGGACACAGTTTGGGCCGGGTTACAGCCAACTCCCAGGGTGTGAGCAGATGCCCAAGCAAACGACAGGACCTCGGGCGATCGCCCGGCCATCGGTAGGAAATGGACTGCAGTTCGTTCTGGGGCCGGTTGCATACTTGTGCGAGCTTCGCCACCTTCATGCCGGTGGACCGTGCCTCGTGCTGTCTGATCTGTGCAAGCAGAAGCAAGCTCCATGGCGTCGTATAGCCATTCTCTTCGCTCAGTCGCAGGATGTAGCCGAACAGGCTTTCTGTCGAGGAAAGGAGCGGGGTGGCGCACCAACAGCGGTGTGGTCATCGTGCCACCAGCCATGCAGCCGCCGACTCGCCTCCAGGCTTTCGGCGCTCGGATCTCGCTGGCTTCGCCGGCGGAACGTCGGTCTCGTCCGCCGGTACGTGGACGGTTCCAATGAGGCTGACCTCTCTCAATAGGTCAACCGTCGGTATGAGTTTGAAGTTGCGTGCGAAGGGTCTTGGAAGGCGTTGCGGGACCCGTCCACACCACACGGCCTTCTCGTGCGCATCGCATAGGTCTTCGAGCGTGATCTCCTTTCTCTCCGCAGCAACTGCGTGCCACACCGATCGCCGCAAGATCTTCGTCAGATATCCGATTAGCCCTCCGGTGGCGCAGTAGAACCTGAACGCCATAGCCTCCCGCTGAAACTCGGGCGTCTGAAAGTGCTGGCTCAGCACCTGGTGGAAGGCCTGCAAAATCCCGATAAACTCTTCCCGTTGCTCCACGTCTTGCCACGAGAATCGCGGCATCAGGATGGGTGCGTGAAACCGCCCCGCCAATTGCTCGTTGGAATCGATGACGGTCTGGCAGGATGGAAGCCCGGCGACCACCAGTGCACACCGGGTTTCGTCCACCAGAATCTTGAGCCAGTCGGCGACGTGGTGCATGATCAGTTTCGTGCCCTTGTCGAAGAAATGCTGAAACTCGTCGATCATCAGCATTCGAGTTCCCGTGTTGCGCATCAGGTACTTGACGCGACGTGTTCTTTCGTTCTCGGTGCCACGGGTTGCATCCACCGCGCCCATTCCCTCCAACAAAACTTCGGCAAGACCTTTTACGGTCGGCTTCGATGGGGTGGTTACACGCAGGATGGGAACGTACATTCCGTCCTCACGACGGACCTTGGGATGCTGCCGTTCGCAAACGTCCAGCACCCGTGATTTTCCCGTGCGCGACGGTCCGATGAGCGCAACGCATATCGGCTCCGATGCTTCCCGTGCAAATTCAAAGCAAGTTTCGATCTCTCGAACTGCTGCTTGAAAGGCCGCATGGGAAACCAGAGTGCGGTCAACCAGGCTGGCGATGCTGTTCATATATCACCTATCCTGGATCGTGACCGGAAGGACTTTCACCTTCGACTCGCGTTCTTCGAAGGCTTCCCTTGGACACTCTGTGCCGGTGTCGGCAGAAGCCGACAAATTCCGGCTTAGAACTGAGCTGCCGACCCACCCTGTCTGACCGCCCGCCGACTTGGAATCTCTCCAACGGGCGACCCGCTTGTTGGATCGCTTCCGCTTCAGCCGCGTTTCACTCTCGATAATCTCGACGATCTCTTCTTTGGCCTGCAGCCACCCGTCGGGACCTGATTCCAGACTTGCGTGTCGTTTCTGGTAGCGGCGAATCACCCGGTGCTGGAATAGTCCAATCCCTGTTGCGTAGTCGCGTCTCAGGGCGGGTATCGTAAAGACTTCCTTTTCCTTCGGTGAAAGGACGAAAATGTGCCCTAAGTCGCTTTCGTCCACCCGGATCTCTACCGGCAGTTCATTGCCTTTCCGGCAGCGCAGTTCATGCAGTTCCGGCGAGTTGTAGTAGAGCCCCTGGAACTCGACGCCCCTGTGCGTCAGCGCTCGCTGGTAGCGGTGGCCCATGATTACATCCAAAAGCGCTGGATCCTCTGGAATTCGTATGTCCTCCGGCTTGATGCTGGAGTTCCACATTTCGACTGGCGAAATGCCCAAAGCCCGATGAGGTTTCTGGTGGTAAACGTCCGCCAGCCACTTGCGGACGACCCTCTTCAAGGTGGAGAACGTCACAATCGCGTGCTTCGCCGGATCGTAGTCACCCTTCTCGAAGATATTGTTGAATGAAGTTCCCGGCGTGCCATGGGCCACGCCTTCATTCAGAGTTCCAAAGAAACGTTCGATCTTTCCCTTGAACCAAGGAGTTTTGCGCGGGGCGTAGTGCATCTCGATACCGTTAAACAGACATACCTGTTCCAGGCTGTCGCTATGAAACTCGGGACCGTTGTCCAGCACGAGTTCCCGCATGACTCCATGAGCGGGCCAGTCCGACCGGATATCGGGGTAAGCTTGTTTCAGCCAGGTCTTCGGGCGAAAGGCATCTTTCAGACAAAGGGAAACGGTCAAGAAGCTCGGCGGAATGAAGCCCACGAACATACCCAGAATGCAACGTGTGTAGTCGTCCTCACAGGCCGAGAACCACGGCCTCCCGAGGGGCAGCAGGGTTTCATCGTCAATGGCGAACAGGTCCAGATTGGTGTGATCGATCTCTGCTCGCTCCAGGGGTTCGTGGGTGACACGGTGCGCTTCCACTGAGCGGAAGTGTCGCAGCGCAGCATCATGCCCGTAACGCGCCCTATACCGGTTGAATGCTGGAATTTCCTCTACTAGCCGCTTCACCAGTCGTCGTGTCGGAAGCCGCAGTGCCATATCTGGGGGACGCATTCGGTTTTCGTCCCGGACTTTGACGATGGCTTGGTCGAGCACGTCCTGCAGGTGCTTCCGTTCCCTCCTCATGTACACCGTGTCGATCGACTGTTCGCACATCTCCAGTACCTCCGAGGGAAAACGATTGGTGTTATTCCCACTATGCCGCCCGTCCTCGAGCGCCCGAATGTCAGAGCCCGACTCCAGGAAACGCTTCTTCCAGCGATACACGCTCACATAGTCGGGTGGTTTATCGGGCCTGTTGGTCTTACGCCACACCTCCGAGATGGCCTGCTGGAGATCGGCAAGAGTATCCGTTTTCAGGGCAGCAAGGACGTACAGACGGCGTAATCTTGCGGTTTCCGATACTTGGATGTGAGCTTTTCCGCACCCTGGACCTCCAACAGCAGTCGCGAATTTGAGCTTGCGATCGGCATACATTCTGAGCAGTTCCTCCTGTTCCAACTCAGAGATGCGAGCTGTCCTGCTGTGCTCAAGTTGCCAGCACGTGTTTGACACTTTTCGTAGCATGCGGTATTTCTGACCATCGATTTCGATGACGGCGTCCCTTTCGAAAGCAGCGGTTCCCATATCAGTGGTTCCTTCCTTCAAGAAACTGTGTATCGGGAGCGAAAGACGACTTCATATCGAAGGTCAGTACACCCTCGAGCACGAGACGGCAAATGATCTCCCGGCCGTGAATGCCCAAGACGCCTCTGCAGACCTCGGACCAGCTGAGATGGCCCTTACTTTTCAAAGCCAGGCGTACGTATTCACATTCGTTGTCGCTTGCCGCACGTCGGCCGTAGCGCAGCAGAGTCTTAGCGTTCCCGAGTCTTGGCTCCTTAGCCAGTTCGTGATCCAGTACGACTCGATAGGTGAACCCGTACCGTCGTAGGCTGCTTGTCAACAGCTCGGTACGGGCTGAGAATTCACCCTGCGAGGCCTCGCGCTCTGCTTTCACCTCCCAAAGCTCCTGATCACTGTCAATTTCGACGTAAATGTCCGGATAGTGGTGCCTGGTCTCGGTGCCGTCGAAATAAACGATCTCGCAGGGTTGCTCAGTGAACGCCTTGACCCTCGGATCGCAATCCAGCAGGCGGAAAGCGTTCAGCTCATTTATCGATTCCCACTGCAGCATGCGCTCCATCTTCCAACTGGGATATTTTCCGGTTGGGCGAAAGCGCGAACGGGTCACCACGCGTCGAGAGCGGACTTGCTCTGGAGATGAGAACGCAATTCGCAGCACCCGGCAATCCGTGGCGGCATCAGACAAGTCCTGGATAGCCAAAACCCGCCCACACAAGTCTCTGAGCTTATTCATTGCCCACCAACCCACCGACCTTCACGATCGGTCTGATCGGGAGTCTGTCTGCAGCGCGCCGACGCGGCGTTCCCGTCGTTCATTGCCTCACCCCATCCATGCTCAGGCCGGACGTCAAAATAGTCCTGACTGAGCACTCAATGATTTGGTCGACAGCGGAATGGGGCGAAAGGACTCGCCACGAGAGAACATCCGGGAATGAAAATCAACTGGGACTTGCTACCGGGATTGATTACCTCAGGCGGCAGTCGCCGTTGTGCAGTGTAGTCCTGCGGGATCACTCCCGCGAACACCTGATTCGATGTCAAGCTTCGTTTCGGATGTGGTCAGCAATCCTCAGCGACCGCAACGGAACTCATTTTCATCTGATGGGGTCCGAGTTCCACCTCATTGGGGTCTCCATTTTCATTTAAACGGACAGCAGTTGCATTTAATCGGACTCCATTTGCATTTAATCGGGCCCTATTTGCATTTCAAACGTTCACCCACACGCTTCTCGCTCGTGATGACAACTTCGTGTTAACTGCACCCGCTGGTGCTGCCGCAGCTCATGCAGCGGTAGCAGCTTCCGTTGCGCGTCATGATGGCGCCGCAGACCTGGCAGCTGGGAGCGTCGCCCATGTCAATCAGGTCCTTCAGCGCGTCGGAGGCGTGGACGAAGCGGTTGTCAGTTGTCAGTTGCCGGTTGTCAGTAAAAGCAGATCCCTCGGCTGCGCCTCGTGATGACAAGTTCGAGAAGGGTCGCTGGGGATGACATCGCCAAATGTTTTGGCGCCGTAGCCGTTCTCATCCGGCAGGCCCGGCGGCGGGGCGTTGACGTACTTGGGACGCAGGCCGTCGAACAGCGCCTGCTGCTGTCCGGTGAGGAAGCGCAACTGCAGCCAGCGGAAGATGTAATCCATGATGGACTTGGCGTAGCCGATGTCCTGGTTGTGGCTCCAGCCGCTGGGCTCGAAGCGGGTGTGGGCGAACTTCTCGCACATCAGCTTGAGCGGCACGCCGTGCTGCAAGGCCAGCGACACGGCGCAGGCAAAGCTGTCCATCAGGCCGCTGACGGTCGAGCCTTCCTTGGCCATGGTGATGAACAGCTCGCCGGGCATGCCGTCCTTGTAGAGGCCGACGGTGAGGTAGCCCTCGTGTCCGCCGACGCTGAACTTGTGGGTGATGGACAGGCGCTCGTCGGGCAGACGGTGGCGCACCGCGCGCGGCGGAGAGGCAGCCTCGTCCTCGACTCTTCTTTCCCAGCCTGTCCTGCGGACAAGGCTGGGGCACCCACGAGTGAGTCGCCCTTCTGCGACTTGTGGGTGGCCGATCCCATGGAGCTGAGCGGCTGCGCCTTCTTCGAGCCGTCGCGGTAGACGGCGACCGCCTTCAGGCCGAGCTTCCAGGCCTGGATGTAGGCTTCGCTGATCTCTTCCACGGTGGCCGACTCGGGCATGTTGATGGTCTTGGAGATTGCGCCCGAGATGAACGGCTGCGCCGCCGCCATCATGCGCAGATGTCCGAGGTAGTGAATGGTGCGCGTGCCCTTCGACGGCTTGAAGGAGCAGTCGAAGACCGGCAGATGCTCTTCCTTGATGGCGGGCGCGCCTTCGATGGTGCCGGTGGCGTCAATGTAGCTGACGATGGCGTTGGTCTGGTCGGGCGTGTAGCCCAGCTTGAACAGCGCCGCCGGCACGGTGTTGTTCACGATCTTGATCATGCCGCCGCCGACCAGCTTCTTGTACTTCACCAGCGCCAGGTCAGGCTCGATGCCGGTGGTGTCGCAGTCCATCATGAAGCCGATGGTGCCGGTGGGCGCCAGCACCGTGACCTGCGCGTTGCGGTAGCCGAACTTCTCGCCGTGCTTCAGGGCTTCGTCCCAGGTGTCCTTGCTGGCCTCGTAGAGCGCGGTGGGAACGTTGGTGCGGTTGATGTTGTTCACCGAGGCGCGATGCATGCGAATGACGTCGAGGAAGGGCTCGCGGTTGATGTACCAGCCGGGACAGGCGGCGCCGCGGGTAGAGCGGCCCTTTAGGGCCGCGTCCAGCCGCTCACCATCCATCAAGGAGCCGGGCTTAAGCCCGGCTCCTTCCTCAGAAAAATCGGCCTGGACGCTGGCCTGAAGGCCAGCTCTACCCGAAGCTTCTCCCAACTCTCGAATGCAGAGTTCTGTGGCGGGCGCCAGCGGCTGGCAGAGTTCGGCGATCTTCGACGACTGCAGATAGGCTTCGCCGCACATGATGGCGGTGACGCAGGCGGCGTAGTCGCGTCCGGCGTCGGAGTCGTAGGGCAGGCCCGCGGCCATCAGCAGCGCGCCGAGGTTGGCGTAGCCGAGTCCCAGCGGCCGGTAGTCGTGCGAGTTCTTGCCGATGGCTTCGGTGGGATAGCCGCTGTTGTCCACCAGGATTTCCTGCGCGGTGATCATGACGGCGCAGGCGTAGCGATAGGCCTCAACGTCGAACGTCCCGTTGGGCGCGAACTTCATCAGGTTCAGGCTGGCGAGGTTGCAGGCCGAGTCGTCAAGGAACATGTACTCGCTGCACGGGTTCGACGCGTTGATGCGCGACGTGTTCTTCGAGGTGTGCCAGCGGTTGATTGTGGTGTCGTACTGCATGCCGGGATCGCCGCAGTGCCAGGTGGCGTCGGAGATCTTGCGCAGCATCTCGCGCGCCTTGAAGGTCTGCACCGGACGGCCGTCCTTGACCGCGCGGGTGGAGAAGTCGCCATCGCGCAGCACGGCGTACATGAAGTCGTCGGTCACGCGCACGGAGTTGTTGGCGTTCTGGAAGAAGATGGACGAGTAGGCCTCGCTGTCGGGACCGCTGCCGTCGTATCCGGCTTCGACCAGCGCCCAGGCCTTGGCTTCCTCCTTCTGCTTGCACTCGATGAAGTCAACCACGTCAGGATGGTCAATGTTGAGGATGACCATCTTGGCGGCGCGGCGGGTCTTGCCGCCGCTCTTGATGACGCCGGCGAAGGCGTCGAAACCTTTCATGAAGCTCAGCGGGCCGCTGGCGGTGCCGCCGCCGGAGAGCGCTTCGGTGGAGGAGCGCAGCGGCGACAGGTTCGTGCCCGTGCCCGATCCCCACTTGAAGAGCATGCCTTCGGTCTTGGCGAGGGTGAGGATGCTGTCCAGCGAATCGTGCACTGAGTTGATGAAGCAGGCCGAGCACTGCGGATTGCGATAGCCGGTGACGCCGTACTCCACGCGCTGCAACTGCGGATTCCAGTGCCAGTTCTGGGCGTCGGAGTTGGGCTCGATGCGATCGCAGCCCACGTTGAACCACACCGGCGAGTTGAACGCCGCCTTCTGCTGCAGCAGCAGGTGGGCAAGCTCGTCGTGGAAGATGGCCGCGTCTTCGTCGCTGCGGAAGTAGCCGCCCTTGATGCCCCAGTCGCGGATGGTCTCAGCGACGCGGGTCACCAGCGCGCGCACGCCGGTCTCGCGCTCGGGCGTGTCCATCGGGCCGTGCAGATATTTGCTGGCGACGATGTTGGTCGCCGTCATCGACCAGTCCTTCGGGACCTCGACGTCCTTCTGCTCGAAGATGATGCCGCCCTGCGAGTCGGTGATCTGCGCCAGGCGCAGCTCCCACTCCAGCTCGTCGTAGGGCGAGACACCCGCCTTGGTGAAATAGCGCTTGAAGGTCAGGCCGGGCGCCTTCTTCTTGGGCGTGGTGGCGGCAGTGGTCGTCGTTGTCGTCGTGGTGGTGATTTCGGCCATGTACGTGCTCCCTGATCGGATTCCGTCGCGGGACTGAAGTCCCGCTCTATTTGTGCCGTCCCTGAAGGGACTCTACTTCTATATTCCACTCTACCCCGGGCTCACGCCCGGGGCTAAAACCCCTGCGGGGCTGGTTCGTATCGCTTCGAGCTTCGGAGCGAAGAACCCCTATAATGCCTCGCTGCGCGGGACTGAAGTCCCGCTGATTCTTGTGCCGTCCCTGAAGGGACTCGGTTTCATTTTCTCTGCCTACCCAGCACTCCGCTTCGCTCCGTGCTGGGCTAAATTATGCCGTCCCGCTTCGCGGGACTGCTTTTCGTCACAACCACAACAGCTATGCCAAAGCCCAATTATCGTTCACGAGAACCAAATTTCCGCCCACAAGGTTGTGGGGGCCCCTTTTCCAGCCTAATGTCCCAGGCTGGATGAGGCCCCCGGTTGGTTGTCTGTGCCGCCACCGCGAAACAGAGTTCCAGCAAACGGCCGCTGCCGCTCGGCTGGAACCACATAGACTTGGAAAGGAACTCCGCTGATGCCATCGCCCCAGCGATGACTTCGTCGGCCCTGCTTGCCCACCGCAGCCCGGTGGACCTTGTTCTAAAGCTCCCCGCAACCCCGCGGAGAGAAACTACCCTGGGTTCGCTCGCGAATCTCTTAGCCCCTGACCACGTACCTAAAGGAGGATCCGTCCAACTTGGCCCACTTATCAGCCTCGGCGGTCACCTCTGCCGCTTCGGTTTTCGGGGGAGGAAACCCTTCCGCGCGCTCCCTTCGGAGGACCCGGAATCACCATGTGGAAACGGAGAGTACTCCCGACATCTTGTGGATGTCAAGAGGAAACCGCTACATATTGTATTTTACTCCGGTTCCGGATGAATCTAAAGAGTAACCGAGAACAGTCGCTCGTTCTCTTGGACTGTAATCTCACGGGCCAGGGGGTTCAATGCCAGTTCTCGGTGCAGCGAAGTGAATGGCTGTGAATTGTGCGGAAAAGCCGGCCACAATTTACGATGGCAGTGTTGCAGGAAAAGAGTGGGCTCAGGAGTGGCCACGGGCATGGTGCTGGCGCTAATTCGATGCAAACCAAATTGAATATGAGAAAACCTCTGCTGGCCGCAGTAGTCCTTCTTGCTTCCCTATTGTCAGCGCAGGCGCCTCCGCAGAATGGCGCGCCGGTTCAACCGCCGCCTCGGCCTGCAACCGACAAGTTTGGCGGCCTGACGGCGCTTCCCTCACCGGGCGGGGGCAGCGGCTACTTCCGCGTGGAGGAGGCGATCCGGGCCAACGGCAGCGTGAAGCGCTGGAACTTCGTGTCGCCGCTGGGGAACGCGCTGTATCTACGCGCGGTGCAGAACGCGTCCTACGTCTTCTTTGAGCCCGGAGTCATGCAGGCACGCTATGGCGATGACCATACACCCTGGTTCACCCGTACCCTGAAGCGCATACAGGCCTGGGGCTTCAACGCGATCGGCGACTACTCGCACCCGGCGTTCATGCCGGTCGGGAACCAGCCAGGTGGACCCGGCGGAGCGGCGGTGAAACTGCCTTTCATCCTGATGCTGAACGCCACGGCGAAGGCGAACATCCACCCTGACGTCTGTGGCTACCGCCAGCCCATTAAGAACATCCTGGCCGGAGTCCCAAGCACCTATAGCCTCTGGGGTGGAACGCCCATGATCGATCCCTTCGACCCCATGTGGCCGGCGTGCGTCAACGCTGAGATCAAGACTGTGCGCAGCTTGTTCACGGGCGGCGAGTTCAACAAGATCCCATGGATGATCGGCATCACCACCGAAGATGCCGACTACATCTGGGCGCTCAAGGCGACTGGCGACAACCCGGTCATGCCGCGCACGTATCCTCACATGGGCTTCCTGATTGCGGTCGCGAACTTCACCTACAGCGACCACAGTGATCCGAAGCTCTATGCGAAATACGCCTGGAGCGCCTTTCTGCAGAAAAAGTACGCCACCATCGCTGCGCTCAACGCCGCCTGGGAGAGCTCCTACACCAGTTTTGGAGATGATGGTGGTTACGGCGCAGGAACAGGAGTGCTGGATGAAGACGGCAGGCACAAGGCATGGCTGGGCTCTGATCCCTACATGCTGGCGGGCGCAAAGCCGGCGGTGCAGGCCGATCTCGACGCGTTCCTCTACCAGTATGTCTTTCAGTTCGAGTCGGTTGAGGTGCAGGCCATCCGCGCCTATGACAAGAACCACCTGATTTTCGGGCCGAATGCTTTGGGAGGCCCGGGCGCTTACGGGCCCAGGCCGCAGGTCTTGTCGGCCCTGGCGGAGGCGGGTGTGGACGCGCTCATCCTCGATTACGATTCCGTCTATCCGCAGAACGTGGCGACCGCGACGGCCGCGTACCAGAAGACGGGGAAGCCGGTTTTGCTGTGGTACGGGTTAAGCGCCAACCAGGATTCCGGCTGGCACGGACAAAACTCGGTGACCGATGCCGACTATCGGACGCAGGCAAAACGCGGCCAGGTTTACGCCGAAGACCAGCAATACATCTTCAAGGCGCAGGCCGCGGATGGCTCGTTCCCCATCGTGGGCGTCGATTTCTGGGGTTTAACCGACGATAACCGGGGCGAGCACACCAACTGGGGACTGATCTCGAACCGGGACAACGCTTACGACGGCAAGTGCGCGGTTCGCGCCGTGTCCAAGGACCCGTGGGGCGGTCACTGCGGCGGCGAGACAGCCGACTATGGTGATTTCTTGAGCGACGTGACCGCGGCCAATGCGGCGATCGTGCAGCAAATGCTGAGCGAGGCCGCACAGACCCCGAAAGCATCCGGTGCGACGCAACCGCCAGCCGGGCACTGACCCCTTCGCGGAGGTCGCAACGTTGTACGTGGGCCAGGTGGCGTGGCTCATTGCGACGGAGTTGCGCCCGATATCGGCGCCGGAGTCAGCCCCAGAAATGAAGTGCCGGTAAATTTCCCAGCGGAAGTGAAGTTCCAGTTGAAGAGCGCAGCGCCCTCGTTGCTGCAGGTCGCGCATCCATTGCGCAGCGGATAACCGATCACGAACTGCACCCCGCCGTTGGGCGCGTACTGCGAGTTTGGCCAGCTTCGTCCGTTGCGATTGCCGGGCCACAGCCCGACCTTGGGATATAAGCTTAGTAGGTCCTGGAACTGGAAGCTCTGTTGCATGCCCTTCTGGTCAAGTTGCTTCAGGTCCTCGGTGTTGACGAACTTGGGGTCGCCATTGACCAGGAACAAGCCGTAGTTGCTGGGTTGGTGAGAGGGGAAAAGCACCCAGGCGATGTCTATTGGACCGATGTGAGTGAAGCTGGTCATGACTCCAACATCGCCGTGGTCTTCCTTGTAGAGCTCGCGCGTGAAATTCACGGCGTCGGCAGGAGCCCCGGCTTTGGTCATCTGGGCCACGAAGCAATCGAAATACTTGCGTTCCTGCGATGAACTGCCGCACGCCGTTGCGACTCCACCAACGAAGCTTTGCGGAGGTTGCCAGACACCGGAGGCGCCGATGGAGCCGGGCTTCGTTTGCGCCTGTGAGCAGCTGATAAAGACCAGTACAGCGACCAATAGCAATGGCTTGCGCATGGACTCCCCTTGTTGGGTAACGAATCGTGAATGAGTTTAGCCGGGCGAGGGCGGTTCCGTAAACACTTCGGAGTAAGGCAACGCGACCACGATCCGCACTCCCCTCCTCTCGACGCCACCACAACTACTGTTGCGGCTGTTGGTTGTGCTGCGGTGGCTGTTCCGGCTCCGCCGGCGTCCTAGCCGGGCGGTTCGGACGCAGCAGTTTCGGCGGCGGCGGCGTGGGTATGTATTTCGTGCCGAGAAACTTTCCTTTCGCGTCGAAGTCCCAGGAGAATAGCGCCAATCCCGTGTGCGCGCAGGCGTGACATCCGTTGAGCAGCGGGTACCCGATTATGAACTGCTGTCCGCCGTCAGGAAGCGGCTTTACCTGTGGCCACATCGGGTTGCTGCGGTCCCCCGGCCAGATGTCCGTCGCGGTGTATTTCTGCTTCACCGCCTGGTACATCGGATTCTGGTCCATCGCGGTGTGGTCGAGTTTCTTGAGGTCATCCACGTCGAGGATGGCAGGATCGCCATTGACCAGCAGCAGGCCATAGTTGTCGTTGGCGCGCAAGGGATAGATGACCCGGGCTACGTCCACCGGGCCAACCTTGTGGAAGTCGATCATGATGCCGACTTGGCCACCGCTCTGGGCGTAGAGCAGGCGAGTGAAGCTCACCGCATCGGCAGGAGCTCCCAACTTGGCCATCTGCTCGATAAAGCACTCAGCGTAGTTTGTGGGATTGCTCTTGTCACAGGCGGCGTGCGCCTTGGCGACGAAGTCTTGCTGCGGCTGCCAGACCGCCGACGGCCCGATTTTGCCGGGGGCCGGCGAAGCGGATGTCGCGCTCTGTTGGTTGGCGAAAGCGATGGTCAAGGTAGCCAAAATGAATCCAGTAAACAGAAGTGCTTTCCTCAAGTTGAACCTCTTAGGGGCGGAATTATTTACTAATCTAGAACGACGACGCACAGCAATCTTGCAACTTTCAGCTTTCAACAACTGTAAACGATTTCGGCAGCGGAACGTCAAACCACCGCGGCGTGACGCAAGTCACAGACGCGTGGTCGATCCGAAGGCAATAATAAGCACAACGTGAACTCGCTGCACGCAATCCGGAGAGCCTTGTCGCTGACCCTGGCGCTAAGCGTGGCTTTGTGGGCGGCCAGCGCGGCTGGCATGCTTTCTGCCGCCAGTCATGGGTCACAGTGCCATGCCCGGATGCCACACGTGCAGCCTCAGGCAGCGCCGATGCCGTGCTGCCCGTCGCATGCGGCATCTCTTCCGGTCAACTTTTTCACGCCTCCTCCGTGCTGCGACCTGAGCAACCAGCCCGCACGGCCGCTGGCTTTCGTTGTGATGCCGGGCAAGTTCCGGGCCGGGCCGTCGAGCGCCATCGGGGCGGCAGGGGCGATGGTCAATCAGCCAGAGCGAAGCTCTACAATTCTGCCGGCTGCAGATTCCCCACCCTTCGTTAAACCTGTTTTCGACCTGAAGACAGACCTCAGGATTTAGAGTCGGCCCCAAGATCTCCAGCTTAGCGATGGTGCATTGCGCTGTTGCATGTCTGTCATAGCGGACGGCAGAGTCCGCGCCAACCGAATTCCGAGGAAATTATGAAATCGAAACTGCTGGTTATTTTGAGCACGTTAGTCTTGGCGCTGGGCTTGATGGCCCAGACCGCAACTCAAACTACACCGCCGCCCGCCGGCGACCAGGCCAAGACCTGTGCCTGCTGCAATCACGACAAAGCCGATGGCAAGATGGCTTGCTGCGGCAAAGATGGCGGCTGCTGCAAGGACGGCAAGTGCGACACGATGTCAAAAGACGGCAAAGACGCCATGACACACGAGCAGATGATGTCCGGCGACGACAAGGCCGCGAACAAGTGCCCAATGATGGCCAAGGACGGAAAGATGTCGTGCTGCGGCAAGGACGGCGGATGCTGCAAAGACGGCAAATGCAACATGGCCAAGGACGGAAAGAGCTGCTGCAACGGCAAGCAGTGCGAACGTCCGCAAACCGGGGCGTAAGTAATCTTTCACCACCAGGGCACCGAGGGCACAGAGAATTTCAATTCACAGTGGTTCTCTGTGTCCCGTCGCCCGGTGGTGATTGGATCGCTTGTCCATTCAGTCTTGGGCCTCTCGGTCAAAACCAAGGGCGGCATCGCTGCCGCCCTCTGACAACTGACCACTGGCTACTGACAACTGCCTTTATGTTCCCTCGTTCCAGCTCGCCAGGTATTCTTCCTGCTCCGGAGTCAGGCGATCGATCTTGACGCCCATTGACTCCAGCTTCAGTTTCGCGACCCGCTTGTCGAGTTCCTCAGGAACCACATAAACCTTCTTCTCGAGCGAGGAATGGTTCTTCACCAGGTACTCAACCGAGAGCGCCTGGTCGGCGAAGCTCATGTCCATGACCGACGGCGGATGTCCTTCCGCCGCAGCCAGATTTATCAGGCGGCCTTCGCCCAGCAGGTTGATCTTGCGCCCGTCCTTCAGTGAGAACTCCTCGACGAAGGCGCGCGTGGTGCGCTTTGAGGATGACATCTTCTCCAGCGCCGGGATATCAATCTCGACGTTGAAGTGGCCGGAATTGGAGATGATGGCCCCGTCCTTCATCACTTCGAAGTGCTCCTTGCGCAGCACGCTCTTGTTGCCGGTGACAGTGCAGAAGACGTCGCCGATGCGAGCGGCCTCGTCCATGCTCATCACGCGGAAGCCGTCCATCACGGCTTCGATCGCCTTGGTGGGATCGATTTCGGTAATGATGACCTCAGCGCCCAGTCCGCGCGCACGACTGGCCAATCCGCGACCACACCAGCCGTAGCCGGCGACGACGAACTTCGAGCCCGCGAGCAGGAAGTTGGTGGCACGAACGATGCCGTCGATGGTGGACTGCCCGGTGCCGTAGCGGTTGTCGAACAGGTGCTTGGTGTCGGCGTCATTGACCGCGATGATGGGGTAGCGCAGCACGCCCTGCTTTGCCATGGCGCGCAGGCGGATGATGCCCGTGGTGGTCTCTTCGGTGCCGCCAATTACGTCATCGAGAATGTCGGTGCGCTTGGTGAGCGCAATGGTGACCAGGTCGGCGCCGTCATCCATGGTGATGTTCGGCTTGTGATCGAGCGCCGACAGGATGTGCGAGTAGTAGGTATCGTTGTCCTCGCCCTTGATGGCATAGACCGGCACGTTGAAATCACGCACCAGGCAGGCAGCCACGTCGTCCTGCGTGGATAGCGGATTGGAGGCGCAAAGCACAACGTCGGCGCCGCCATCGCGCAGAGTGATGGCCAGGTTGGCGGTCTCAGCCGTAACGTGCAGACAAGCCGAAATGCGAATGCCCTTGAGCGGCTGGTTCTTAATGAATTCCTTGCGGATGATCTGCAGGACCTTCATGGACTGGTTGGCCCAGTCAATGCGCTTGCGGCCCATATCGGCCAGCGCGAGGTTGGCGACATCGCCGGCGACGCGAGTAGGTGTGGTTGACATAAGCTCCTATGAAAGTTTCGGGTTTCGAGTTTCAGGTTTCAAGAACGGCGAATTTATTTGGCACAGGTCGGGTTTGTATCACGGCTCCTCTATCATTTTGTCATCCCGAAGAGCGCGAAGGAGGTCGTCGCGACAACCGACCGAGCGCGACTGAGGGATCTGCTTTTTTGCAAAATTGCGCAAACCCTCTGCCGTCCCTACGGGACTCGGACCAAGCTAGCCGCCTACCCAGCACTCCGCCTTCGGCTTCGTGCTGGCTAAACTGAGCCGCCCTCCGGGCTGATTTCGTGCGACTTCGTTCTACTGCCGCCAACTCAAACCGATTAGCCCGTCCAGAGCGATTTGTATCAGGGCACGGCTTCAGCCGTGCCGCAACCAGCCCCCAAGAACTCGGGCTTTGCTAAAGCCCTGGCCCTTTCTGCATTCCTTCGGCACGACTAAAGTCATGCCCTGATACAGCCCATTCCGTCGCGCCCATAAAATTACTTCGCCACCGCGGTCTTCTGCGCGGACGTCTGCACGCCCGCCTGCTCGCGAAGAGTGGCGGACTTGTCCGTCTTTTCCCACGTGAAGTCGGGATCGTTGCGGCCAAAATGCCCGTAGGCGGCCGTCTTGCGATAGATCGGACGACGCAGGTTCAGCGACTCGATAATGCCTTTCGGCGTCAGCTTGAAGTTGGCGCGCACCAGATCGGCGATCTTGTTCTCGTCAACCTTGGCGGTGCCAAAGGTGTCCACCAGGACGCTGACCGGATCGGCCACGCCGATGGCGTAGGCGAGTTGCACTTCGCAGCGGTCGGCCAGGCCGGCGGCCACGATGTTCTTGGCAATGTAGCGCGCCAGGTAGCAGGCGGAGCGATCCACCTTGGTCGGGTCTTTGCCGCTGAAGGCGCCGCCTCCGTGACGTCCCATACCGCCGTAGGTATCCACAATGATCTTGCGGCCGGTGAGTCCGGTGTCGCCCATGGGGCCGCCGATGACGAAGCGCCCGGTCGGGTTGATGTGGTACTTGGTGTTCTCGTCGAGCATCTCCTCGGGCAGCGCCGCCTGGATGACGTGCTTGAGAATGTCGGCGCGCAGCTCTTCGGTCGAAACGGTCTCGGAGTGCTGGCTGGAGATGACCACGGCATCGATGCGGACCGGCTTGTGGTTCTCGTCGTACTCGACTGTGACCTGGGATTTGCCGTCGGGCCGGAGGTAAGGAAGGGTGCCGTTCTTGCGGACTGTGGTGAGCTGCTGGCACAGCTTGTGAGCTAACGAAATGGCCGTCGGCATGTAATCGGCATTTTCGTTGGTCGCGTAGCCGAACATCATGCCCTGGTCGCCGGCGCCGCCGGTATCCACGCCCATGGCGATGTCACCCGACTGCTTGTTAATGCTGGAGATGACGGCACAGGTGTTGGAGTCGAACCCGTAGAGGGCGTTGTCGTAGCCGATGGAGGCGACCACGCCGCGCACCAGCGATTGGAAATCGACGTAAGCCTTGGTGGTGATTTCGCCGGCGATTACGACCAGGCCGGTGGCTGTCAGCGTCTCACAAGCCACGCGGCTGTAAGGGTCTTCCTTGATGCAGGCATCGAGGATGGCATCTGAGATCTGATCGGCAATCTTGTCCGGGTGACCTTCGGTCACAGATTCGGACGTGAATAAAAAACGCTTCTTGGACAAAGCAAAACTCCTTTGACGCGCCGCGGCGGGAGGCTGAATGCACATCGGCCGGGCACAGCGGTGCTGGGGTCTGTTGGGGCCTACCAGTGAGGATAATGGCCAGCCGTGAGACTCCCAATATTTTAAAGCCGAAGGGCCGTTTTCAGCCAGTCAAATGCGTGAACCTGCATCGAATAATTCGGGCACGTTTGCCGTGTTAGTGAATGGCGTGGTGCACGGCGATGAGCTGGTCGAGCACTTCCGGCAGGAGCTTGAGGTCCAACGCATTGGCCCCGTCGGACTTGGCTTGCGCGGGATTGTCGTGCACTTCGACGAAAACGCCGTCCACTCCAGCCGCTACCGCCGCGCGCGCCAACAGCGGAATGAACTCAGGCTGGCCGCCGCTCTCAACCGCTCCGGCGCCGTTCGTCGAACCTGCAGACGGAAGCTGCACCGAGTGGGTTGCGTCGAAGACCACCGGCGCGAACTGGCGCATGATGGCCAGCGAGCGCATGTCCACCACCAGGTTGTTGTAGCCGAAGGATGCGCCGCGCTCGGTGAGGAAGACGCGGTCTCCGCCGGCTTCGCGAACTTTTTCGACGGCGTGCCGCATGTCCCAAGGCGAGACAAACTGGCCCTTCTTGACATTCACCGCGCACCCACTCTTGCCCGCGGCGACCAGCAAGTCGGTCTGGCGGCACAGAAATGCGGGAATCTGCAGCACATCCACCGCTTCTGCGACGCGCGGCACGTCCGCAGCTTCGTGGACATCGGTCAGCACAGGAATGTTCACTGTCTCCCGAATCTTCTGGAGGATGCGCAAACCTTCCTCAACCCCCGGACCGCGAAAGCTGCGGATTGAGGTGCGGTTCGCCTTGTCGTACGAAGCCTTAAAGATGTAAGGCAAATTTTTCTCGCGCGCGATGGCCGAGATGGCTTCGGCCATCTTCAGCGCGTGCGCCTCACTCTCGATCACGCACGGCCCGGCGATGAGGAACAGTTGTCCCCCGCCGATAGTCACGTCGCCGACTTGGAAGGATCGGTTCACACGCACCCTCAGTGCTTCACCTTCTCCGGCCGGTGGAACAATCTCTACTGCAACCTCCTGCCGGGTGTGTTGCCTGCGCAAGCGGTTTTCGTATGACGCCTTGATGAACGACGAGAACAGCGGATGCGGTTCCAGCGGCTTCGACTTGAACTCGGGATGGAACTGGCAGCCGAGAAAGTACGGATGGTCGGCAATCTCGACGATCTCGACATACGTGCCGTCAGGCGTTGAGCCGCTGATGCGCAGACCGCCAGCGGTGAGCGTGCTCTCGTACTCGCGGTTGAACTCATAACGATGGCGGTGGCGCTCGCTGATCTCGTTCTGCCCGTAGGCGGCGTGAGCCAGCGTGCCAGGCTCGAGCTTACAGGTCCAGGCGCCGAGGCGCATGGTACCGCCCAGCTCTTCCACGCCGCGCAACTCGCGCAGCTTATAAATGACGCGATGCGGCGTCGCCGGGTCAAACTCGCTGGAGTTCGCGTGCTCCAGTCCGCAGACGTTGCGCGCGAACTCGACGCACGCGGTTTGCATCCCCAGGCATATTCCGAAGAATGGCACCTTGTTTTCGCGCGCGTACTGGATGCCCTTCAACATGCCTTCGATGCCGCGCTTGCCGAAGCCGCCTGGCACCAGGATTCCATCAGCGTGCTCCAGTTGCGTCTGCACACTCTGGTCCTTGGCTTCCAGACCTTCGGCTTCGATCCAGTTCACCTCGAGCTTCAGGTTGTAGGCCAGCGCGCCGTGCACCAGCGCTTCTTTCAGCGACTTGTAGGAATCCTCGTACTCAACATACTTGCCCACGATCCCGATGGAGACTTCGTCCTTGGGGTTATAGACGCGGTGCACCAGTTCTTCCCACCGGCTGAGATCGGGCTCTCTTGCATCCAGGTGCAGGTAACGCAGGGCCAGCCGATCCACTCCTTCGTGCGCGAATACCAGGGGAACTTCGTAGATCGAGGCCACGTCCTTGGCCGTGATCACGGCCTCGTTTTCCACGTTGCAGAAGAGGGCAATTTTTGACTTGATCTCTTTGGACAGAAAACGGTCCGTACGGCAGAGCAGGATGTCGGGTTGAATACCAATGCTGAGCAGCTCCTTCACGGAATGTTGTGTGGGCTTGGTTTTCAGCTCGCCGGCAGCGGCGATGTAAGGCACGAGGGTGACATGAACGAAGAGGGTGTTTTCGCGCCCCAACTCCTGGCGCATCTGGCGAACGGCCTCGATAAAGGGCAGCGATTCGATATCGCCGACGGTGCCGCCAATTTCGACGATGGCGAGGTCCACGTCCTGCGCCACCTTCTTCATCGCGCTCTTGATCTCGTTGGTGACGTGCGGGATCACCTGGACCGTCTTGCCCAGATAGTCTCCACGGCGCTCTTTGGCGATGATGGTTTCGTAGATGCGGCCGGTGGTCCAGTTATTGTCGCGGGTCAGCTTGCTGTGAGTGAAGCGCTCGTAGTGCCCGAGATCGAGGTCGGTCTCGGCGCCGTCGTCGGTGACGAAGACTTCACCGTGCTGGAACGGCGACATCGTACCGGGATCCACGTTCAGATAGGGATCAAACTTTTGCAGCGCGACCTTCAGGCCGCGGCTTTCCATCAGGCAGCCGATGGAGGCCGCCGCCAGTCCCTTGCCAAGCGAAGACACTACACCGCCAGTCACAAAGATGTACTTTGCCGACATCGCTTCCTCTGTTTTAGGGATTTGTGCAGCCGGAAAGGGCAATCGCGCTTTCCCGTTTTACGGGGAGCCCTTCCCGCCTGCGTGATAGCGCGGTCAGGGTGGAGCGCGTAGAGGTGCACAACCAATTATGGCTGGAAATGTCCCCGGAGGCAAGGCACAGTTGCCTCCGGGGTAAACGTCAGAAAAACGCGAGCGGCGAACCTACTTCCCAGGTGCGCAGTCAGAGAACTGGACTGAGGCAATCTGCGTACTCCAGTTCCTACCTAACAAGCCTGTCGTCGAGTAGTACTCGTTGGTGTACCAAAAAGTACAGTTGTCTGCCGGATCCAGGCGCATGCTGGTGTAATCGCCCCAGCGGTTCTTGTTCTTATCGAAGAAATCGTTGTACGGGCCGCCACCACTGATAACGGACAGCTCGGCTTCCATGGTGCCATTGGGATCGTTAAGCGTGCGCCCAGTTATCGCGATGGACGGGTAGATAGTCGGGCTGGAGGTGCTATAACCCAGCAAAATGTCCCCGGCACTGTCGCGAGCGATGGATCCCGTCCAGCGATGAGTCGTGTCGTCCGGAGCGTAAGTCCCGGACTGAAGGAGGCGTATAGCGGTAACCGGAATCGTTTTTGTCGCAGCGTAAAACTCGTACCATCTTTCGGCGGTGTTGCCACCCGAGGCGGTTACGTCGTGAGCAATCAGCCAGTGCTGCAGATGCGCTGGCAGAGCTGTTGCAGGGACCTTGGGAGGAACGTCATCGTAATAGGCGACCCGATAGAGCAGGCGATCGCCCAGCACGTCCAGCAGGTCGGGACTGCCCAGTTGCGTAACGCAGGCACCCAGATACTGGCCGTTACACGCCGGTGTAAACGCAGGCACCGGGAACAGCTGCGAGCCGCCACTGCCGGTCATGAACGCGTTATTCGGATTCGACCAGTCGGTATGAAACGAGTAAAGAGCCAAGTCCGAGCTGTCCCACAAGCTGAACAGAAACTCATCCTGACCCACAGGTGGAGGAGGGGCGGCGGAATCCTGATCAGCTGGCAGCAAGGCGAAGTCGCTTGACGTTAGCTGGAAGCACACTTGCGCGGCGTCTCCACCCATCTCCATCGTGACCCGGTCGTAGGCGCATTCGTAGGCGCCTTGGTAGGTCACGCCGTCGGCGCCAAAGTTGTCGTTGCTCTGGAAGAAACCGCTTGGCACTACGCCCCACTTCGGCAGGTCCGGATAGCCGCTACCTAACGAGAACTCATACCCGTAGTAGTTTCCAGTAGCATCCGAGGTTTGGGAAACCACGATGCACGCAGTGCCGTTATAGGGCGGGGCGGTGACTACGTTTTCCGCAATCAGCCATTGACCGGCTGTTCTGTCGTACTGAGCGATGGGATGGCCCTCGGGGGTGCCCGCCGCGCACGCGCCACCCAACTGTCCTAAAATATCGTCGATTGACATGGATCCTAGCGAATTGAGTGACTTGTCAAACACGGCGACGGAATTATTTGCCACCTGCACGATCTGGTCTTTGCCAACCGCGATGTTGTCATCGGGATAGTTGAAAGTGGTATCGAAACCACTGAATCCCATGCCCAGACCTGGGCTATTGGCGCCGATTGAGAAACTGGAGCCCCCAGCTGCAGCACTCTGCTCCACTGTATCTGCCACAGTGCCAGCCGGACGCCTTTGACTCGGGCGTAAAGAGTGATTCGCCTGGAGCACGTAGTGAGGGCGCGCCGGCAACTTAGCCAACTCCCCAAGCGGCAACGTGACGCCAGCGACCGCGTGACGTACTGTCGGACTTGGGGAAGAACCGCCCTGCGCGAACAACGTCGGGCCGCACAGCAACAGCACGCTCAAGCCGAGCACAGATAACCAAAAGGCGCTCATGACACGTCTCTTCATGGTGATTCCTCTTTCTTGCTATGGGCTACTGGCGCCTTCCTGGTCGGCCGACGCAGAGTAAGCTCGCTGGTAAAAGGTGGTGGTCCGCACACTATGGGTGTGAGCCAGAAACCAGCCCACGCTTTACCCAAAGTGGATCCTTTAGGGTTGAAGGTTGCCGAATTTAAGCACAGTTCGGCTGTCATTGCAATCCCAATTATCGAACCCGCAGTTCTCCGATGACTCGATGCGGCCCGGGGTAGCCGGGAAATGACAATTCCTAGGAAGTTCGCTACGGCCAGAGAGCGAGACTAGCCCGTCCGTTTGCGTCGCCACAGCACTGCCGCTCCCGTGCCAAGCATCAAGAACGTCCCAGGTTCGGGGGCGGCACCGTGCTGACCAGGGGCGCAGAGTGAGCAATCGGGAACGCCGCCAACCAGGTAGAGGAATTCCTGCGGTCCGTTGGGATCATTGCCTTGCTGGTCGTGAACTGGCGTGAGGATGCCAACCAAGTTGAAGTCGATACCTGGGAAGCCCTTATTGGCTTCGTTCTGGGCAGCCGCCAGCCAAAACTCACACCCAGCATCACATGGAGCTGACGGGGCAAACACATTCCAAGTCGCGTAGTTCAATTCCTGCCACTGATTGATACCCGACTGTCTGGTCTGGAGCAGGAGCCACCCTGCCTCATCGTACAGGGTGAGCGCACCGTTCTGGTTGCCGAACCGCGTCAACGAAAGATCCTTGGTGCCCAGAATGGTCTCATTGGCCAGCCAGTCGAAGTCCGGCTCTCCTCCATGCAGGTAGTCATCGCACATCACCGGCTCGAATCCCATACCTTGGACAAATGCCCAGTAGGGGTAGCCATTTTGCCATTGTCCGCTATTGTTGAAGCGGATAAAATCCACCTTTACCACATCTGCGTATGCGGACACCGCCGCGAGTACGATCACGAGGAATAGTACCGGCTTTCGCATTGTTGCTCCTATACTTTAGCCTAGTGTGACTACCCGGTCCGCACTTCCCATGGCCAACGGGGTGCGTGTGGGGCGTACTTCCTTCCATGACGCTATCATGCGGGGGCGTAGTTCTGCACCCGGGGCCGGAGAACCGAAAACACCCCTCCCCGAGCACACTCTCCAAACCTTAAGCTGCAATCTTAATGCCCAAGAATCGGTTGCAAGAACAAGGACTAGTTAAAGATAGGCTGCACATAGTTGCGACTAAATGCCAAGAAACTACCATCCCCATAGTCAGGATCCCCCACTAACAGGCCATGGAGCGCACCGGAAGAAATCGAAGCGAGAAATCATTGATTCGTACCTGCGAGCTTTTTCGCTTCCTGGAAAATCGAGGCGAACATCTCGGTTGTGAGCTTGCCGGTAGCCGTGTTCTGGTTCGACGGGTGATACGACGCCAGCAGCCACACTCCGTTCGGCATCTTGTAGCGTTGAGCGTGGCCAAACCGATAGCCGGCCTTGCTTTGCACGAGGCCACGGCGCTTCAAATAGTTGAGATAAGCATCAAACCCGATCCTGCCCAGGGCAACGACAACTCTCACATCCTTCAGGATAGCAAGTTCGCGATCCAGAAACGATGCGCAGTTTGCGAGCTCCGAAGGTAGCGGCTTGTTGTCAGGTGGAGCGCAGCGAACCGCCGCTGTGATGTAACAGTCAATCAACTCCAGTCCGTCGTTCCGCCGGTCGGCGTTGGGCTGCGAAGCAAACCCTGTCTTGTGCAGGATGGGATACATGAACTTGCCGGAGGCATCGCCGGTAAAAGGCCGTCCGGTGCGGTTGGAGCCGTGCGCGCCCGGCGCGAGTCCTAGGATCAGTACGCGGGCGTTAGGATCGCCGAAGCCCGGCACGGGGCGCGCCCAGTAATCCCAGTCCAGGTAGGCGCGCCGTTTCTCGCGGCCCACCTGCTGACGATAGGCGACCAGTCTGGAACAGCGGGTACAACCCACGACATCGTTGTTCAAGATGGCGAGTGCGGAAGCCATAAATAAACTTTACACAAGTTCGCGAGGGCCCGAGGATTCGTCCACACTCAATAAGGTTGCCTGACTCCAACGAACCGGACTTTGCTGCTCCGGGCATCCCTCAACCAGCGAACTGCTTCCAATAATGAGCCCCCGCTGCGGTTAGAGACCGATTTTATAGGGGAATAAAGGAGAGTCTTAATCAATGTTAGTCGTACTGCTCATCATCTTGTTGCTGCTGTCGGTCGGATCTTTTCCCTCGTGGCCCTACAGCCGGGGCTGGGGCTATTACCCGTCTGGCGGCCTCGGATTGATCGTACTGATCCTGGTTATCTTGCTCCTGCTTGGCCGCATTTAAGAACGCCTGCCCTGAATGAAAGATAAACTTTCTTGCTCGCATCGGGTCGTGCTGTTCTTGGCCCTGACACTGGGATTGCTCGCATCGGTGCCGGCCTGCGTGGGCTACTCGGTACTGACCCACGAAGAAATCATTGATCTTTTGTGGAACCAGCAGATCCAGCCGCTCCTGCTGGCGCGCTACCCCGATGCAACACCCGAAGACCTGGTAAAGGCGCACGCTTACGCTTACGGCGGAAGTGTGATCCAGGATGTCGGCTATTATCCGTTCGGGAGTCACGTCTTCAGCGACCTCACGCATTACGTGCGCACCGGCGATTTCGTCCAGGCAATGCTCAACGATGCGCAAGATCTGGATGAATATGCCTTCGCCCTGGGTGCCCTTTCCCACTACCTTGCAGACATCAACGGGCATCCCTACATCAACCTGTCGGTGGGTATTGAATACCCCGAGTTGGCCCGGCTGTATGGGCCGGCCGTCCCCTATGATGTGGACCACAAGGCCCACCTGACCACCGAGTTCGGCTTCGACGTGCTACAGGTGGCCAAGGGCCGCTACGCTCCCGAGGACTACCACAACTTCATCGGCTTCGAAGTCTCGGTGCCGCTGCTGGAGCGCGCTTTCTACGATACGTACGCACTCAAACTCACCGGCGTGATGCCCCGCGAAGACCTTGCCATCGGAACTTATCGGCGTAGCGTCAGTCAAATTCTGCCGGAGATGACGAAGGTCGCGCTGGTGGAAAAGGGAACCCAGTTGCAGCAGGAGATTCCGAACTTCAACCGGCAACACTTCCTTTACCACCTGTCGAAGGCCGATTACCGCAAGTCGTGGGGCTCAGGATATAAGGAGCCGGGACCGGGAGCGCACATCATGGCGGGATTGTTCCAGGTCCTGCCCAAAGTCGGGCCGTTGCATGCACTCGATCCCAAAGGGCCGACCCCCAAGACTGAGGATCTGTATTTCAAGAGCGTGGACCAGACAATCGATCGGTTTGGCAAGGCGCTGACCGCGATGAAAGGGCAGGACCTGCAAACGCCAAACATTGACCTTGATACCGGCAAACCGACCCGGCGCGGCGAGTATCCGCTGGCCGACTATACCTATCGCGAACTACTCGACAAGCTGGCCTCCGACCACTTCATCCACATGGACGACGCTCTGCGGCAGAACATCCTGCAGTTCTACGAAGGGTTCGGATTCCCCGAGCCCGGAACTCGAATCGATAATTGTGTTGCGGCACGCTGGCGAAAGACCTGGACTGAACTGAGTCAACTACGCGCGTTCGCCTTGCTGGGCCCGGTGAATCGAGCACCGGAACCCGATGCACCGCAGACTTCGATGCTCCCGACCCCGGTCGCTTCTGGCTGCGGGGAATAGCGCCGATTCCGCGGCACTATCGTTGCCTCTCAGTTTGACCACCCTGCAGCGCTCTCTTACACTAAAGATGCCATAGTGCTTTGGCTCTCGCAGCACCAACGCGCGGTACGTCCATCGCCGGGAACACAGGCTGGCTGCTGAGGGCGCATCCACTTCGAAGGGCGATCTCTTGACCACTGAAAGCAGTACGGAAGTTCAATCCTCCGAGCAAACGAATCTCTGCAAGCGCGAGGTCGCAGTGGAAATTCCGGCTGATGTCGTCAGCGCGGAATCGGACGCGGTGCTTGCCCGCTTCCAGAAGGTGGCGCGCGTTCCGGGCTTTCGCAAAGGCAAGGTCCCGGCCTCCATCGTCCGCCAGCGTTTTGCCGACGACATCAAGAGCGAGATCGTCGAGGCGCTGGTGCCGCGCTACTTTCGCGAAGAAACCAAAAAGCAGAACCTGCAACCAGTGTCGCAGCCCCGCGTGACTGATCTGCACTTGCATCAAGGGGAACCGCTCACGTTCAAGGCCAGCTTCGAGATACTGCCTGACTTCAAAGTCGCGGCCTACGAAGACATCCACATCGAGAGGTTGCCCACGGAAGTCACCGAGGAAGAGGTCGAGAGAGCACTCAGCAATCTGCAACAGCGGCAGGCCACGTATAGTCCTGTGGAAGAAGATCGTCCCCTGGCCGACGGAGATTTCGCCGTGGTCGGTTTCAAAGGAACGCCGAAGGAAGGCGAACCCGACGCGAAGCCGGTGGAAGTGGACGAAGTGATGGTCGAAATCGGCGGCGAGGACACGCTGCCGGCGTTCAACGAGAATCTGCGCGGCGCCAAGTCGGGGGAGCAGCGCAACTTCGAAGTGAAGTACGCCGACGATTTTGCCGACAAGCGTCTGGCCGGCAAGACCATGACCTATGAGGTGGACGTCAAAGGTATTCGAACGCGGAGCATTCCCGAACTCAATGACGACTTCGCCAAGGAGCTAGGGGCCGAGTTCACCACGCTGGATGAACTGCGCAGCCGGCTGCGCGAAAACATGAAGGCCGAGAAGCTGCACGAAGCTGAGAATCGCGGCAAGGACCAGATTGTGGAAGAACTGGTGAAGCGCAATGACTTTCCAGTTCCCGACGCGATGCTGGACCAGCAGATTGACCTGAGGCTGGAACGCGGACTGCGCGCTCTGGCTGCACAGGGAATGAAAACGGAAGACATGAAGCGCATGGACTTCGGGCGTCTGCGGGCCGGTCAGCGCGAGGCCGCATTGCGCGAGGTAAAGGCGTCATTGATCCTGGAGCAGATCGCTGTCGCGGAAAAGATCGAGGTCGGCGATGAAGAACTCGATCACGAAATACAAGCGTTGGCGAACCAGTCGAAGCAAACGATCGAACAGGTGCGCACGCGTTTGACGAAGGATGGAGGGCTGGATAGAATTCGGCATCGCATCCGCAACGAGAAGACCCTGGATTCTCTATACCGCAGGTCCGCATAGTGCGGGCTGCATTCCCCTTCCCACTTTGACCCTCCGGGAAGAAGTGTGGACAAGTTAAGGAGCTGCAAAAATATGCTTGTGCCCATGGTAGTTGAGCAGACCAGCAGGGGCGAGCGGGCCTACGACATTTATTCCCGCCTGTTGCGGGACAATATTATTTTTCTCGGCACTCCTATTGATGACAACGTCGCCAACCTGATTATCGCCCAGATGCTGTTTCTCGAAGCGGAAGACCCGGAGAAGGACATCTCGCTCTATGTCAATTCACCGGGCGGATCGATCACGGCGGGCATGGCGATCTACGACACGATGCAGTTCATCCGTCCGGACGTGACGACCATCTGCATTGGCCAGGCGGCCAGCATGGCGGCTACGCTGCTGGCGGGCGGGGCACCGAAGAAGCGCTTCGCGCTGCCGACCTCGCGCATTTTGATCCATCAGCCGCTGATGTCGGGATTGTCGGGGCAGGCCACGGATATTGATATTCACGCCCGCGAAATCCTGCGCATGCGCGAAATCACGAACCAGTTGCTGTCGAAACACAGTGGTCAGCCGCTGGAAAAGGTCGAGCGTGACGTGGAGCGCGATTTCATCATGAACGCCTACCAGGCGAAGGAGTATGGAATCGTTGACGATATAATCTTCAAGCACAAGTAGGGTGCAAGATATTCCTCGCCGTGCTTCGAAAGTTGTACCTGTTACGGCACTAACGTCACGCGGCGGCGCGCAGAAGTTGTGGTTGAATAACGTTACGGTATGAGGGTACTGAGGAGACCTGCTAACTGGCCGATATGGCAAGCCTTTCTCACGGGAGTAACACGGCTCCTGCCCGGATTCGAACGTACGGGCAAATGCAGCACGGGATTCGAAGTTCCGGTTGGCAACGTGCGATGTGAAGGAGTGTTGCTTGAGAACCAGAACCGGTTCTGATGAAGTATTGCGCTGCTCGTTCTGCCACAAGTCGCAAGACGCCGTCGCCAAGCTGATTTCGTCGCCCACGGATTATCCGCGCGCCTATATCTGCGACGAGTGTGTTGCCGTCTGCAACTCCATTCTGGAAGACGATCGTTCCGAGACCGCGCCAGTCGCCACCCCCAATCAGCTTCCCAAACCGGCTGAGGTGAAAACGTTCCTGGACGAGTATGTGATCGGCCAGCAGCAAACCAAGAAGAAACTCGCGGTCGCGGTTTACAACCACTACAAGCGGGTGTACATGAACCGGCAGCGCGGCGGCGAGGTTGAACTCTCCAAGTCGAACATCATGCTGATCGGTCCGACCGGTACGGGCAAGACGCTGCTGGCGCAGACCCTGGCCAAAATGCTCGACGTTCCCTTCGCCATTGTGGATGCTACAACTCTCACCGAAGCCGGTTACGTCGGCGAGGACGTGGAGAACATTATCCTCAAGCTGCTGCAGGCAGCCGAAGGCGACGTGGCCAGGGCGCAGACCGGGATCATCTACATTGACGAAGTTGACAAGATTGGCCGCAAGGACGAGAACCCGTCCATCACCCGTGACGTTTCCGGCGAAGGCGTGCAGCAGGCCCTGCTGAAGATCCTGGAAGGCACGGTAGCGAATGTTCCTCCCCAGGGCGGACGCAAGCATCCCCATCAGGAATTCACGCCGGTGGACACGACCAACATCCTGTTCATCTGCGGCGGGGCGTTCGTCGGGCTGGAGCGCATCATCGGGCGGCGGCTCGGCAAGCGTTCCATGGGATTCCGCACCGACGAAGCCAAAGAGGCTGCCTTCACCGAGAGCAACAAGCGCGATACGGAGTTGCTGTCGCAGGTGGAGCCGCAAGACCTGATCAAGTTTGGGCTTATCCCTGAGTTCGTCGGCCGCATGCCAGTGGTCGGCGTTCTCAGCGATCTGGACGAAGACGCCCTGATCGAAATTCTTACCAAACCAAAGAACGCCATCGTGAAGCAATATCAGCGGCTGTTCGAGTTCGAGAATGTGAAGCTGCGCTTCACCGAGGAGGCCTTGCGCATCATCTCCAAGGAAGCGATGTCGCGTAAGGTCGGTGCGCGCGGGTTGCGTATGATCCTGGAAGAGTTGATGCTCGATCTCATGTACGCCCTGCCCAGCCAGCGGCGCGTGAAGGAATTCGAAGTCACCGCCGACATGGTGCAGAAGCGCAACGTGAGCATGCCGATCATGGAGAAGGCAGGATAGCCAGCTTCAGGGATTGTTTTTCGTTAGACAACGAAACCACCGGTCCAAATCCGTTAACCCGACATCCCTCCCTTTCAACAAGACTTAATTAGAGATTCCCTAGATCACCACGGTCTCGTGATATTCCCCATACACGTGGCGCATGGCGTCGGAGATTTCGCCGACTGTGCCATTGGCCTCGACCGCCTCGACGATTACCGGCATCAGGTTGCCGGTGCCACGCGCGGTGTCTTCCACTTGCTTGATGGCAGCCTGCCACTTCGCCTGATCGCGCTTGGCTCGCACTGCACGCAGGCGTTCGACCTGCCTGCGTTCCAGCGACTCGTCCATGTGCAGCAGTGGTATCGACTTCTCTTGGTCAAGCTCGAAGGCGTTTACGCCGACCACGATGGCTTCGTGGCGATCGACGGCCTGCTGATAGATGTACGCGGCGTTCTGGATTTCCTGCTGGATGAATCCGCGCTCGATGGCCTTCAAGGTGCCGCCCATGGCGTCAATCTTGCCCAGATAGCCGCGCGCTCCAGCCTCGATCTGGTTAGTCAGGGCCTCAACGTAATACGAGCCGGCCAGAGGATCGATGGTTTGCGGCGCGCCCGATTCGTAGGCAACGATCTGCTGGGTGCGCAGCGCTATGCGGGCGGATTGCTCGGTCGGGAGGGCCAGCGCCTCATCGAACGAGTTGGTGTGCAGCGATTGCGTTCCGCCGAGCACGGCGGACATGGCCTGCACCGCGGTGCGAACGATGTTGTTTTCCGGCTGTTGCGCGGTGAGGGTCGAACCTGCGGTCTGGGTGTGGAAGCGCAGCATCCACGACTTGGCATTCTTGGCGCCGAAGTGATCGCGCATGATGCGGGCCCACATGCGGCGGGCGGCGCGAAACTTGGCCACCTCTTCCAGGAAATTGCTGTGCGCGTTGAAGAAGAACGACAACCGAGGCGCGAACTTGTCCACGTCGAGACCGGCATCAATCGCGGCCTGCACATAGGTGATGCCATTGGCCAGGGTGAAAGCGACTTCCTGCACGGCAGTGCATCCTGCCTCGCGCATGTGATAACCGGAGATCGAGATGGTGTTCCACTCAGGCACGTTCTGATTGGCGTAGGAGAAGATGTCGGTGATGATGCGCATCGCCTGCGCCGGCGGGTAGATATAGGTGCCGCGCGCGATGTATTCCTTCAGCACATCGTTCTGTACTGTGCCGGAGAGCTTGCGCACGTCACGTCCGGTGCGCTGCGCGGTCACGATGTAAAGCGCCAGCAGAATGGATGCAGTCGCGTTGATGGTCATCGAGGTGGAGATTTTCTCCAGATTGATGCCGTCGAACAGGCGCATCATGTCCTCGATGGAGTCAATCGCCACGCCGACTTTGCCGACCTCGCCCATGGCCAGCGGGCTGTCGGAGTCCATGCCGATCTGCGTCGGCAGATCGAAGGCCACGCTCAGGCCAGTGGTGCCCTGGCTCAGCAGATATTTGTAGCGGCGGTTGGACTCCTCGGCGTCACCCATGCCGGCGTACTGCCGCATGGTCCACAGGCGGCCGCGATACATGGTGGCCTGCACGCCGCGGGTATAGGGAAATTGTCCGGGATAGTTGAGATCGCGGTCGTAGTCCCAACCTTCCAGATCCGCCGGGGTATAAAGGGGATGAACATTAATGTGCGAAGAAGTTTCCTGATCGTCCGCCAGCTTGGTGGCAGCGGCGTTTTGCTTGGTTTCGGGCATGAGAGTTGGCCCTCAGTAGTAGAGATAATTTTAGTATCAGCCGGTCGCTGGGATGCCGCTATGACATGCGTCACAAATGCTGAAAGCAGTTTCGAGTTTCCAGTTTCAAGTTTCAAGTTAAGAAAATCGGCTGTCCGAAAACCGGAAACTTGAAACTGGGAACCCCGAAACTATTTTCGCCGCGATCTCCAGAAGGAACTCACTCCGAAATAGGCGAAGGTCAGGGCGAACGCGCCTGCCAGCACAACCTTTCCAACTCCCGACGAGCCGGTCTGATAGCGATGATACTGCCGAATGGCCGCTCCGCCCCCAACGACTGCGAGAAAGAGGAAAAGCAAGCCGGTCACTTCCAGCCAGAGCACGTGCAGGACGCGTCCGATGCTGCGGAAGGTGGCGCTGCCCGCTCTGTAAAAGGCGCGGACCCAGCGATTTTCGCCGCTCTTCCGTCCCGCGACGCGGAGAAACGCCCGGCCCTGAGTACCAAAACCGCGGGATGACACCATTGGCCTCGTCCGCCCTGCAATTGGCGGTAGAAAGCGCTATTCTAGCAGCCGGGTTTCGGGGCGAGGGCGGTTGACCGGGGGTCTCGGCCACGTAACAAAACTTTCACTTGCCGTTCGCATCAAAAGTATTGCGCCGGCCAGCGAAAGAGGTAAAGTGCTTCGAGGCGGTTTCGCGTGCACGCTCGGGCCCTCCGTTCGTTCACTCCGGGACAGCAACCAGGTGGCATTATGGACAACCGACTGAAAGGCCTGATGAAGGAATTGGGAGAAGCGATCAACAGCTCGCTTTCCGATTCTGACGAAATTGCCGAGGTGATTTCCCGGATCAAGGCGGGCGGCTACGACGTGTTTCTGGTGCTGGAGGCGACGATAGGACTTAACCAGCGCGACGGGGACGCCGTCGAGAGAAGTCCCATCAAGACGCCTCGGTCTTCCTCCGACTTCCGTATGACCTCGCAGGATCTAAAGTTCCTGAAATCCCTCCGCATCAAGGTGGACGATGCCCGGTAAAGCCACCGCTTCCTGACCTGCATCGTTATGTCGTTAGCGGGCAGGCAGTGTGCTAACATTCGACTTCGCTTGGGGGTTGGCACACGCCACCAGACGCGGAGTCAGCCTTCCTGTAAGCGAGCTTACAAACCCTTGCCGGGAAAATTCCGCACTTAGGAAATCGCCAGATGAGAGAAACTCTTGGAGTCTTGCTGGCTGGAGGAGCGGGGGAACGTTTGTATCCGCTCACTCGCGATCGTGCCAAGCCGGCCGTCACCTTCGGCGGCATCTATCGCATCATCGACATCACGCTTTCCAATTGCATCAATTCCGACCTGCGCAAGGTTTACATTCTGACGCAGTACAAGGCGCTCTCCCTGAACCGGCACATCCGCGAGGGCTGGGGCAATATCGTGGGCCGCGAACTGGGCGAGTTCATCGAGATCCTGCCTCCCATGAAGCGCGTCAGCGAGAATTGGTATATGGGCACAGCGGACGCGGTGTACCAGAACATCTACTCCATTGGCTCTGAACAGCCGAAGTATGTGCTCATCCTGTCGGGCGACCACATCTACAAAATGAACTACGACCTTATGCTGCGGCAGCATAAGGATTCGGGCGCGGATGTCACGATCGCGACCATTCTGATTGATCCGGCGGAAACCAGACAGTTTGGCGTGATTGACGTGGACCATACCGGTCGGGTTGTCGGCTTTGAGGAGAAGCCGGAACAAACCGAGCTACGTTCGCCCTACAACCCGAGCATGGTGTCGGCTTCGATGGGCGTTTACATATTCAACACCGACGTGCTCATCCCAGTGCTGCTGAAGGACGCCGAAGACCCGGCCTCGCGCCACGACTTCGGGCACAACATCCTGCCCCGCATGGTTGACGATTACAAGATGTACTCGTTCAACTTTATCGACGAGAACCGCAAAGAAGCGCTGTACTGGCGCGATGTGGGCACGCTGGAAGCCTACTACGAAGCCAACACCGACCTGGTGTCGGTAGCTCCGGTATTCAACCTTTACGATGCGGCCTGGCCGATCCGCACTCACATGCGGCAGTATCCGCCGGCCAAGTTTGTCTTCAACGATCCCGGGCGCACCGGACAGGCGCACGATTCCATCGTTTCCATGGGCTGCATCATCTCCGGCGGCTCGGTGCGCAACAGCGTGCTTTCCCCCGATGTGCGGGTGAACTCCTACTCCGAGATTGACAGCAGCATCCTGTTCTCTCACGTGAACGTCGGCCGGCGTTGCCGTATCCGCAAGGCCATCATTGACCGCGATGTTGACATTCCCGAGGGGACCGTCATCGGCTATGACACCGAGGCCGACCGCGCGAAGTACCACGTGACCGATAGCGGAATTACTGTGGTCACGCGCGATTATTCGCTGTTCGAGAATCCCGTCGCGGTGGATTTCTTTACTTCGGAATAGCTAAACATTCACCGCAGAAGCACAGAGAAAATCTCCAGATTACTTAGGGTGGAGCACCGCTTCAGCGGTGCATCTGCGAATTGTCGATGAACCCGGCTTTAGCCGCTGAGGAAAGCAAAGGACATTACATCAGGCGCTAAAGCGCCACCTCAAACGGAAAGGCAATGATGCACGCCTGAAGGCGCGCTCCACCGTACCCGAAGCGCTAGTCGTGGAACTGTTTTCTACTTGTGTTTCACGGTTTTTGCCGCCGGCGCTGGCTTGGCGGCGCGAACTTTGCCGGCACGAATCGCGCGTCTCAGTTGTTCCCAGTCCTTCACCGTCTGGTTCGCATACGTAACACCGAAGGAGGCCATCGCCTGGTCGAACTTATCGTTGTTGCCCAGATATCCCGCGACAGCACAGGAATCGCCGGAGCGGGCGTGACCCTTCGAGAGCAATTCGCCGCACATCTCCGCGTACTCCACCAGCCCTGTGCCCTTGAGATCGTCTTCCTCGATGCCGGCCTTGTGGTCGCGCAACTGGCGAACCACGTAGTCGCAGTTCCCGATGGAGGTCCACCCCAGGAAGATGTCGGACTGCATTTGCATGGCCCTTCCACCTTCCGCCGTCCGCTGCCCTTGATGCCTGGCCACTGGACTGTGGGGCAGATAGGGAGCATAGGCAGACCCGGGCTCTTCCTTGACCTGGATAAAAAGCGGGTCCGACACTGCTCCGCCGAACATGAGCAGAACGTAATCGCGGAGTCCAACGCTTCCTGTGCCCACGACGCGGAAGGCGACGTCCTCGACCCGATACTGCGAGAAGAAGTGCGCCCGTTCGGAAAGAAGGCTACGAGTGTAATGGCGCAGCGATGCGACTGCCTCGTCGGCTTCCTTCGGCGAAACGTGGTATTGCGTCGGCTTCCGGTCGCGAAACAGGTGCTTGCCGTCCCGCAGGACGGTCAACTTCTGCAGATTGCGCAAAGGCGTGGCGCGTTCCGCTTTGCGCAGGACGGATCGTAAAGGATCGATTTTGCGATAGATTTGAAAACGTGCGAGGTCCACCGCCGGCATCTCGGAGAAGCGGTGCATCCAAACTCGATATCTGCGCGCGAAGGTTAGCACGGCGTCCTTGCACAGCTTCTCGGAGTTGCCAGCCTCACGCCCGGCAAGCACCAGACTAGCCGACATCCGCTTCACGTCCCACTCCCAGGGCCCGATAAGGGTCTCGTCGAAGTCGTTGATGTCGAAGATCAGCCGGCCGTCTGGGGCCTCAAAGGCGCCCATATTCTGCACGTGCGCGTCGCCGCAAATTTGTGCCATCAGTTCAGTGCGCGGCAATGGCGCCAGATCGGCCGCCATGACCGGTACGGCTCCGCGAAAAAAACCAAAGGGCGAAGCCGCCATGTGCGCCCACTTGATCGGCAAGAGCGAGGGAATACGTCCATGCTGCGAGGCCAGCAGAACGTCGACCACATCGTGCTTGCGGTCTTTGGGATTCCAGTTTCCCTGGTCAACCCGTCTGATCTTGTCGCGGCATAAGCGGCCACTCTGGCGCCGCTCTTCGCGGCTCATCAATTTCGACTTGTGGAGGGACATAACCTTGACAAGCATCATACGCCCCAAACCGCAGGCCGCAAATAAGTGGCGCGAAGACAGTCAGTCAGGTTGATGTCTTAAGGTGGCGGCTTGGCCCGAAGTTTAGGCCCCTGCCGCGATAAGATGGAAGCAGACCCACTTTCAGGAGCATTGATGTCGGCCATCATTCTTGACGGAACGAAGATTGCGGCACAGATCAAAGCGGAGGTCGGGGAAGAGGTCAAGGAGCTAACCGCAGCCGGTCTTCGTCCCGGCCTGGTCGTGGTGCTGGCCGGGCACAATCCGGCATCGGAGATCTACGTTCGTAACAAGGTTAAGAGCTGCGAGCAGCTTGGTATCTACAGCGAGAAGCACACGCCGCCGGACAGCGTGACGACCGCTGAACTGCTGGCGGTGGTGGCCGACCTCAATCGCCGCGACGAGATTGACGGCATCCTGGTGCAGTTGCCATTGCCGCCACAAGTGGACGCGAAGAAGGTGCTGCTCGCGGTGTCCCCAGAGAAAGACGTGGACGGATTTCATCCCATGAACGTTGGCTATCTCTCGACCCAGCGCCCGGGGCTGGTTCCGTGTACCCCGGCAGGGATCATTGAGATTCTGAAGCGGAGCGGCATCGTCATCGCCGGGGCAGAAGCTGTGGTGGTGGGACGCAGCGACATCGTAGGCAAGCCGGTGGCCATGCTGCTGCTGAACAGCAACGCGACGGTCACGGTTTGCCATTCCAAAACCCGAGATCTGCCTGGGGTCTGCCGCCGTGCCGACATTCTCATCGCCGCCATTGGCAAGGCGGGCATGATTACTCTTGAGTTCGTGAAGCCGGGAGCAACGGTCGTTGATGTCGGGATGAATACAGTCACGGACGCCGCCGAGTTTCGCAGGTTCTTCGCCGGCAATGAGAAGCGGGAGCGCGATTTCGCGGCCAAGGGCTCGACTCTTATGGGCGACGTGGATCCGAGGGTCGCCGAGGTCGCCGGAGCGATAACCCCGGTGCCGGGCGGAGTGGGGCCGTTGACTATTGCCATGCTGATGAGCAACACAGTGAAGGCGGCCAAGCTGCGCCGTGGGGATTCCGTGGGAGCCGTGGCAGTTCGATAAAGCGTGCCCAGAACAAAGGACGAAATGATGGAACATGTTCTATGCGATCGCGATGGCGCGGTGCAGTGCATCGCCATTAACCGCCCAGAGAAGAAGAACGCGCTCACGGCCGAGATGTACGACGCGCTGGCCGAGGCGGTGGAGCGGGGCGAGGCCGATCCCGCCGTGCGCGTGATGCTGCTGCATGCCACCGGGGAAGCGTTTACGGCTGGCAACGATCTGGCTGATTTTCTGCAGAAGCCCTGGGCGGGACAGGAAATACCGCCCGCCGTTCGCTTCATTCATGCGGTGGCCCAGGCGAAGAAGCCCGTCGTGGCCGCGGTGCGGGGGCTCGCGGTGGGGGTGGGCGTGACGATTCTGCTGCACTGCGATCTGGTGTATGCGGCCGAGGGGGCGAAGTTCATGATGCCGTTCATCGATCTCGGCATCGTTCCTGAGGCTGCTTCGACCGTGCTGTTGCCCGCCCTGATGGGACATCAACGAGCGGCCGAGTTGCTGATGCTGGGCGCTCCGCTCGCCGCCCAGCGCGCCTATGAACTGGGATTGGTCAATGCCGTTGTCGCTCCTGACGCGCTGTTCGCCACCGCCCTGCAGAGCGCGAAGAAGCTCACGGAAAAGCCATTTGGAGCGCTGCTTGCGTGTAAGCGGCTATTGAAGCAGGCGAACCATGCGGCGGTAAGTCGGGCCCTGAGGGAAGAAGTGAATGAAATCAAAGACCGGCTCGATTCGCCCGAAACCAAGGAAGCCCTCATCGCCTTTCTGGAGAAGCGTAAGCCGGACTTCTCCAAGTTTCGGTAACATGCGCGCGCCAGACCTGGTCCTTAACCGGATTAAAGATGTGAGAAATCGACGTCTTTGGTGTTAAAATACCCCCCGTCGGTCGTCCGCCTGTTATGCTATTCACCTGTTATGCTATTCAAGAAAGGGGGGCTTGATGCCCATGCCAAAAACCAAGACCGCTATTTGTTGTTTGCTCACATCCCTGCTTCTGATCTTGACCCTGCCCGTGTGGGGCGCCGACAAGACTAAAGACGAAGAAACCATTAGAAATGCGACCACGGTGCTACAGGCGATGGTCGGCAGCAAGGATATTTCAGCCAGCACAGTAGCGAAGGCCGATTGCATCATCATTCTGCCCAGCGTGAAAAAGTTCGCCATCGGCATTGGCGGTACCGGCGGCCGTGGCCCGATGACTTGCCGCGAGGGCAAGGACTTTACCGGCAAATGGTCGCCGCCCGCGATGTACAGCATTGGCGGCGCCAGTGCCGGTTTTCAGGTCGGAGGTACGGCCAAGGATTTCGTCATCCTCGTTATGACAGCGTCGGCGGCGAACAAGGTGCTGGACGGCAAAGTCAAAGTCGGCAGCGACGCGACCGCAGCGGCCGGTTCCGGAGCCAGCGCGAGCACGAGTACGACTGACATGCTGACCTATTCCCGCACTTCGGGAGTTTTCGCCGGCGTATCACTCGACGGCTCCTCGCTCGACCCTGACAGCGACGCCAACCAGCGCCTGTACGGCAAAACGGTCAGCGCACGCGATATCGTTGAAGGCATGGGGGGTAAGGCGACGCCCGCTGGCCAGCAACTGGTTACCCTGCTCGATAGCAAGGCGGGCAAGAAGATGTAATTGGCTGGCCGCGCGGCTGCGCGCTGGCTGTCCCCGCTTTGATCTTCTTTCGGAGAAGAGTGCCCCGTTTCGGCCCGATGGGCCGGAGCGGGGCCTTTAATACTGCTCCGGCAATCTGCTCTGCAACCGCGCGCCAAAGGGTCTCGCGATTCCTCCGATCACACACGCAGTTTGTAATACTCGAACAGGGTAAGCCTTTACGCGCCCATAGCGTATAGATACTCGACAAACGATCGGGCCGCTCCGTCGATGCCCTGCACCTTCGGGTTTGAAGAATCGATGACATAGTATTCGTCGGGTGCGTGAGCACCACTGCCGTGTCCTAATCCGAAGTGTCCTGCCGGCAGCCGCAGTGGTTCGCCGGTGAAGACATATCCTGGCCACGACCCTGCGTTGCGCGGCAATATAACAGGATCGATGCTGTTCTGATGGTAGACGGCAACCTGTGAGCGAATGAGCGTGGTGTCGGGTGACGTACTGGTGGGGTCGTATCCGCCGGTCATGTTGACCTCGATGTCGCCGAAGCCTTTGTTGGCGAGGTGAGCCTTGAGCGCGGCCAGCACGTCCGCGGCCGTCATGTCGGGCACGAGCCGCAGATCCATCTTGGCGACGGCCTTGTGGGGAAGGATGGTCTTACCGCCCGGCCCGGTGTAGCCTCCTACCAAACCCTCGATGTTCACCGTGGGATTGGCCACCAACATTTCCAGGGCCTGTTGCCAGTCGGCGTCGTGGATCCAATGGGTCACGCCGAGTTGCTGCATCGCGACGCTCTCGTTAAGCCGTTTTGCGGCTTCGGCGACCATCGCTTTCTGGGCATCGGAAAGCGGCTGCGCCTTGTCGGCGAAACCTGCGATGGCCGGCGTGTTGCCGTCGGGCGAAACCAGCGTAGCCAGCGCCAGCACCAAATGCCATGCCGGACTGTCAACCCGCGCCTTGTTGCTGGAATGGATGTCTTTGCGCGGGCCGCGTCCCCAACGCTCTCCGCTGGAGACCAGTTCAAGTTCGATCACGCCTTTGGCGCCCGAGAGTCATAGTTACCAGGCCATCGAGTCCCTGCAAGGCCGACGGCATGAAGATTCCCTCGCAGCGTTTCAGGGCGGTGGTCACTTCGGGACGGCGAACGATTTGCGGGAAGTGTGGCGATCCAATTTCCTCTTCACCTTCCGCCACGAAGACAAGATTAACGGGCATTTTCTTGCCGGCGCCGCGAATGGCGTGGAGCGCCGCAAGAAACGCGGCCTCGGGGCCTTTCTGGTTGACCGCGCCCCGGCCGACCACGATCTGGCCTAGTCCGGGCTTGTTCACCAGAGCAGCGTCCCACGGCGGCGAAGACCATTCCGCAGGATCCACCTGCTTGACGTCGTACATGAAGTAGAGCCCGAGGGTTCGCGGCGCTCCGGCGTCGAGGGTGGCAAATACGCCAGGCTGTCCGTCGGTTGGAACCTTGGTGACGGTGGTAAATCCCGCGTCGCGCAGCAGGTTCATCATCATGTCGCAGCCTTCGGCCATGCCGCGGTTCTCGGCGGCGATCGAGGGCTGGTGAATCCAATCTTGCAAGCGCTTGACCGATTGGCTGTGTTGCTTCGCAATCTCGGCATGAATGTCGTTCAGGTCCGACTGTTCGGCTGTCGAGAGACCCGGCAGAGCAGCCGCTGCGGCGCTGAGAGCTGCACCCTGGAGGAAAGTTCGTCTGTCCATAACGTGTAACGATAGCGGGTGCGCGCCCGGACGTCCAGATGCAAAAGCGGGCGATCCACCAAGCCCAACATCGGCGCCGTAACTGTGGGCGGATGCCAGGCGTCTAAGAATATTGGCGGAAGCGTGTGCGAGTCGAACGCACCATTGACACCGCAAGGCGCCAATCGCCGGTTTTGAAGACCGGGAGGGTCACCGGACCCCCTTCGCTTCCCCAGTGGGCGGGCCGAAGCGCCAGCCAGTCCCTTAAGGCTGGGCATTCCGGCGTCGCTCACGGTTGTCCAGTCGCTTCTCCAGGAAGCTCGAGACCAAAACTCACGGTAAGTTTTTTTCGGAAGCTGGACGGAAATCCGCAACCGTAGAAGCCGGCCAGCAATCTGCTAGATTGTACGGCCCGGGGAGAACTTCCGGTAGTCTCGCATTAAACATCCATCGGGAGAGAGTGCCAACATGCCCACTCGTAACTTTAAGTTTGTACAGGTCGATGTCTTTACTAGCCGGCCGCTGGAAGGCAATCAACTCGCAGTGTTCGCTGACGGGCGAGGATTGAGCGATGACGAGATGCAAAAGCTCGCGCGCGAAACCAACCTGTCGGAAACCACTTTCATTCTGCCACGCGAGCAGGTCGTCGAACGCCAGGAAGGGCACAAGGTGCGCATCTTCACGGTGAATGAGGAACTGCCCTTCGCGGGACATCCCACGCTTGGCACCGCCTGGTACTTGCGTCAGCGCCTGGGCGAGGATGAGATCGTGCTGGACTTAAAGGTCGGCAAGATCCCGGTACGATTTGAGCAGCGCGACGGCCTCTTGTTCGGCGAGATGCGCCAAGCCGAGCCGCAGTTCGGGCCCGTACACTCTCACTCCGAAGTTGCGCAGGCGCTCAGTGTATCCGTTTCTGAGCTTGACGAGAGGCTGCCCATCCAAACAGTCTCGACTGGGATGGCGTTCACCATGGTGCCGTTCCGCTCCCTGGCCGCGCTACAGAATCTCAAGGTTGGCTGGCACCAGTTCGCGCCGTACTCTGTCTACCGTGGGCACGGGTGGCTTCTTTTACTTCGTCTGCCGTGAAACCGTGGATCCAAGAGGCGACTCTGCATGCGCGCATGATCTTCTACAATGGCGAAGATCCTGCCACGGGGTCGGCGGCGGGATGCTGCGCGGCTTGGGCCGTGAAGCATGGAGTGCTCGCGCCAGAGCAGCAGGGATTGGTCGAACAGGGAATCGAAACGCGGCGGCCGAGCTGGCTCTACATCCGTGCCGCGAAATCAGGCGACTCCGTCACCAACGTGCGCGTCGGCGGTAACGTAGTGCAGGTGATTGACGGCGAAGTTACGATGTGAATTTTCTGCGGATATCTTGTGCACGCCCCAACCCCTTGCCAGTAGCTGGTTTTCAGCGATCACGAGAAGTCTGGTTCACTGCTGCCGGTGCTATTTCGTTGCTCTGCACCGTCCGAAACTTTTCCGCAGATTTGACCATTGCGGTACTTGGCAAACCCATGATGCCGACGTACTATCCGGATACGCTAATCGCTCTGGCGGACAAAAATTCAATCGGCATCGCTCAGTGACTGCCGACGCGTCTGGCTTAACAGGTTTGCTCAGCCGCGTCTGCGCAGGCACGTCCGAGAAGGTCTGTGGGAAGGTCCATGAAACCCAAACGCACCATCCTTTGCGTTGATGATGACGAACGCTCTCTCTCCATCCGGAAAGTAATCCTTGAGACGCGGGGGTACCGCGTCCTTACTTGCTCCGACCCCGAACGTGCCATCGAGTTTGTGAAGTGCGGAGGAATCGATCTCGTGCTCACCGACTTGATAATGCCTAAAATGAGCGGAGCCAAACTGATTGACGGGCTGAAAGCCATTTCGCCATACACGCCGACCTTGCTGTTTTCCGGTTCCGTTACGGTCTGCCCGGAAGAGCACCGCGCCGATTGCTGGCTACCCAAGGGCGAGTTCGCTCCCATGGAGTTGCTGGAGCGCATCCGTGTGTTGCTGGTGCGTAAGCGCGGCCCAAAACGCTACGCCATTCCACGCCAACTCGCTTCGTAGGGCTTGAGTACAACTGGGAATCCAGCGCCATTGGCCGATGCGGCTAGGCGACGGAGCAGCAGTTTCGTCCTTGCGCTTTGGCCAGGTAGAGCTGCTGGTCGACTCGATGGACGAGAGTAGCGCGGTCGTCGTTCGCGGTGGCTACGACCCCGCCAATGGAAACCGTCACCTTCAGGAATCCCGTGCTGGTTGGTGTTCCGGTTTCGGCGATCAGGACTCGGGAACGCTCGACGACTTGCTTAGCGCGTTCGAGACCCGCCTTCGGGAGCAGCAGGACAAATTCATCGCCTCCCCATCGCCCCACCATATCGGTACTCCGCAAGGAGTTCAGCAGAGTCTGCGCGAGCGTTTGCAATACCCGATCGCCGAATTCGTGCCCGAACTCGTCGTTCGCCGACTTGAAGTGATCGACGTCGAGCATGCACATCGTAAAGGGTTCGGCAACCGAGTGAAATTCGTGAAGTAGCCGGTTCAATTGGGTCTCAAGAAAATGCCGATTGCCGATACCGGTAACCGGGTCCACAAAGGCCACCTGTTCCAGTTCAGTAATTCGGGCCTTCCACTGCTCCGGCTCGTCGAGTTCCCGAAAAGTCTCCACCGCACCGACGACTTTCCCGCCGGCGTCACGGATCGCAGCAGTGCGAACGAGGACAGGCACCCGGTACCCAAGTTTGTGCCGCAAGTACACGGTCGCCTGCCGCGACTTCGCATCCTCCAAGGTTTTTTGCAAAGGGCAGCCCGACTTACACAGCTCTGTTCCCTTGTCGTCCACATGGAGAAGAATGTTGTCGGCGCAGGAGCGATGCAAGAGCTCTTCAGAGGTATAGCCGGTCAAAGAGACTGCGCCGGGATTCCACTTCTGGATCCTTCGTTCCCGGTCAACGAAGTAAACTCCCTCGAACATCGCGTCAAGCATGTTGTCGATGTTCGCGGCATCCTCGGCGATGAGATTTGCCGGACTCTTGCGAACCGGGGTCTTCACGATTTGCCCCATCCTTTGGTACCGGTCTGGAGGACACTACAAATTGTACATTTCCTCGGGGCGCTTGGAGCAGGATCCGTACTATTTTGGGGAGGTCGGGAGCCGAACGAAAATTGACAATGCTAATAGAAATGCCACTCTGCACGAGTGGCATCTCGACTAGGGCGGATCGTCCCCGCTCGATCATAAGCGATCTTACGAGGATTTCGCCTTCTTCTTGCGCTCAGCCCATCGCTGTTTCATCATTTCGGAGATACGCTTGCGCGAGGCCGCGCTCATGTGCCGGCGAGGCCGCTTAGCTGCAGAATGACTGCCAATCGGTCTTCCGCGACGGCGCCCCGAGCCAAGCCCTTCCAGCGCAGAAATAGCTCGGTCGATGCGCTCACGTTCTTTCTTAAGGTCGCCTAGTATGTTTTGAATGTCCATGCTTCTCCTTTCGAGGTTGCAAGCCATCGGTAGTGTAACAGTAAGTTAAGGGTGATGCTAAGTCTATAATTACGGGTTGGATCGAGTAAGATTTAATAGCAGTCACGAAGCGGCAGGCTACAATGGCACCTAAGTCAGACCAAGACTAGCCAAATAAGGCACCACTTTGATGGCTTGCGCTATCTCCGAAGCACGGGTCGACGTCGGTAACGCTAGTCTGAGTCGTTCGATTACAGGGACAAGGTACTGCGACTTGACGGAATGGGGGAACTCTTGCTGCCAGAAAAGACCTATCACATGAGTCCGGAGCAGTTCCGGAACTATGGTTACTCCCTGGTTGACTGGATCGCTAATTACTATCAACGTATTGAGACTTTTCCGGTTCTCTCGCAGGTGAAGCCAGGCACCATCCGAAAGGCACTCCCTGCAGAAGCCCCCCCAACCGGCGAAGCTTTCGAAAGCATGATGCAAGATATCAATACCATCATCCTGCCGGGGATAACCCATTGGCAATCCCCGAATTTCTTTGCCTATTTCCCAGCCAACGCTTCTGGCCCCGCGATTCTCGGCGACCTGCTCTCATCCGCGTTGGGCGTACAAGGCATGTTGTGGGCGACCTGTCCATCCGCTACGGAGCTTGAGACGTGTGTGTTGGACTGGCTGGTGGCCATGTTGGGTCTGCCGGGGAAGTTCTTGTCTACCAGTTCTGGAGGGGGTGTAATTCAGGATACGGCGTCGAGCTCATCCCTATGCGCAATGCTGGCGGCGCGTGAGCGCGCTACAAACTATGTCAGCAACCGGCGTGGGTGTGACGGACGTCTGGTGGCCTACACCTCGAACCAGGCACATTCCTCGCTCGAAAAGGCGGCGATGGTTGCGGGAATTGGTATGGACAACCTTCGGCTGGTTGAAGTTGACGAGCAGTTTGCCATGCGCAGCGATGTGCTGAGAAGCCAGATTCGCGAGGACCGCCAAGCTGGTCTGGTTCCATTCTTCGTCTCTGCCACCGTCGGAACTACTTCCTCTAACGGACTGGATCCTTTACCTGCCATCGGAGCGATATGCCGTGAAGAGGATCTGTGGTTTCATGTGGACGCAGCCATGTCAGGCACGGCTGCTCTGTGTCCAGAATTCCGGCATATTCAGGATGGAGTTGAGTTTGCCGACAGCTATACTTTCAATCCCCATAAGTGGATGTTCACCAACTTCGATTGCAACTGTTTCTATGTTGCCGATCGGAAAGCGCTGATCGACACATTGAGCATCCTGCCTGAGTACCTGCGCAACACGGCGACAGAATCCGGCACAGTTTTCGACTACCGCGACTGGCATATCCCTCTGGGGCGGCGTTTTCGTTCGCTCAAGCTATGGTTCGTCATTCGCCACTATGGCGTCGAGGGACTTCAATACCACGTCCGCAAGCACATCGAGGTGGCACAGCAATTTGCCGAATGGGTGAAGCAGGACGATCGCTTCGAGCTGGCCGCGCCGGCCCCGCTCAACCTGGTATGCTTCCGTCATCGTGGCGGAGACGAGAACAATCAGCGCCTAATGGATCGTCTCAACCAGAGCGGTGATCTGTATCTGACGCACACCCGCCTCAACGACCGTCTCACTTTGCGCCTCTGCGTCGGCCAGACCAATACGACACAACGTCACGTCGAGCGGGCGTGGCATAGGATTCAGGAAGAGGCGGACAGACTCTAGTCCGCCGTCGGATGGTTCAGCCGGCTGAGTACCTCCGGCGACGTATTCCCACCGCAGGAAATGATGACTGCGGTCTTGGCTATTTGTTGTGATGCGTCCTTGAAGAATGCTGCGATGGCCACGCCCGCCGCGCCCTCAACCTTCCATCCGCGTTGATGGGCCCAGCGCATTGCCTCAAGGATTTCCGGCTCCGACACGAGCACAAAGCGATCAATGACGCGTTGACATAACTCAAACGTGATCGAGCCCGGTTCGACGCCGCCCGCCGTGCTCTCAGACAATGTGGGCTGCTCGGGGAAGTCGATCAGCCGGCCTGCGCGCAGGCACTCGTACATCACGCGAGAGTTCTGCGGCCAGCAACCAACAACCTCCGTTTGCGGTGAAACCGACTTGATGTAGGCGCCGACGCCTCCTATCAGGCCGCCGCCTCCCACGGCAACGTAGAGTGCATCGATGGAATCGACCTGCTCTACAATTTCGATACCAATTGTCCCTTGTCCAGCTACAACGTCGCGATCGTTGTAGGGAGAGATGTAGGCTTTTCCGGAAGCGGCTGCCGCGGCGCGGGCAGCAAGCTCTGCCTCGAGAGGGGTATCTCCTGAGGAGCGAACGAAGGCACCACAGCCTGCGATGAGATGCAATTTCTCCGGTGACACCTGCGAGCACACGAAAACCTCAGCGCCGATTCCGCGGTAGCGGGCAGCCGTGGCAACTCCCAGAGCGTGATTGCCAGTCGACGAAGTAATCACGCCCTTGCTCGCCTCTTCGGGTGAGAGACTCAAGACTTTGTTGGCCGCTCCCCGCAACTTAAACGAGCCTGTCTTCTGAAGGTGCTCCAACTTGAGAAAAGCCCGCGCCCGGCCCAGGCGCGGATCGTCCTCAATCATCGCGACCGGAGTGAGTTGTGCGAGTTCGTAGATTCGATTGCCGGCTTCGATGATCTTGGTGTGCCACTCCGAGAAGTCAGCGGCCATAGTGCTGCTCTTCCACAACCAGGGTCGCATGTTTCGGCAGGTACCCTTTGCGTTTGAACCAGTTCTCCATGGAGCTACGCAGACGCTCCAGAGGCACACGCGCGCCGACCTCCATCTGGCCGTCGCCGGTGGGGATAGTGTCGTCAAAGACCTGGTCGTTGGTGAAATTGCGCATGCTGAAGCTATCCAGCCATTTCAACGGGCAGGCCAGCCGCTGCCCGGCATCCTCGTATTCCACTTTTATCTTGCGCGCGAACATATTTAGATTGTGACACGAGATCTGTGAGTTCCCCCGATCCGCCCGCTATCGATTGGTTGCGAATCCTCACACCCAGGGCGGCCGACCAGCGTGAGTGGAATCGGTCCTGGGGTCGTCGTCCCTTGGAGTTTGTTACCCTGTTAGTTCCCATGAGACTGCGCCTCTGCCTGACAGGGAGTTTGATGGCCGTTGCTGGGCTCTGCGGGTGCGGCACTCCCGGGGCCCCGCAATTACCGTCCCTGCAACTGGCGCGTCCGGTCGAGGACTTGACTGCAACTCGGGTGGGCAACCGGGTGGAGCTGGATTGGACTCTTCCCCGCAAGAACACCGACCGTACTCTGGTCAAGCGCATCCCTGAGACTCGCATTTGCCGACGCGAGGGGGTTACGCTGATGAGTACGTGCACTGTTGTGGCCGAAGTTCCAACTCCTAAGGCTCAACCGCAGCCAAAGCAAAAGGGAGAGCAGCAGCCAGAAGCTGTTCGTATGCAGTACGTGGACATTCTGCCGCCGCAATTGGGGTTGGAGCATCCCGCGGGTTTCGTCACTTACGCGGTCGAGGAAATGAATTCCAAGGGACGCAGTGCCGGGCTCTCCAACCAGGTGCCTGTTGCGGTGGCGCCGACCTTACCGGCGCCGGAAGAAATATCGGCCCAGGTCGGCGGAGAAGGAGTAACGATATCCTGGTCCGGCCCTGCCCCTGCCGCAGCGCCCAAGGCTCTGACCTATCGATATCAAATCGAACGCCGTCCGGTTGGCAGTCCTGCGTATATCGTGGTGGGTGAAGTGGGACCCTCGGCTCAAGGATCTTATCTGGATAAGACGTTCGCATGGGAAACCAAGTATGAGTATCGCGTTGCCACGTTGACCGAAGTTCGGTCACAGGGGTTGAGCGCGTCGGTTCCAGGCGACGGCTCGAAGCCTGTCGAGGTACTCACGCGTGACATCTATCCTCCGGCCAAGCCAGTGGGGCTGCAAGCGGTTTTCTCGAGCATAGGACAAAAGCCGTTTGTGGATCTGACGTGGGCCCCGAACGTTGAGAATGATCTGGCGGGCTACAACGTGTTGCGGCGTGTGGAAGGTGGCACTCCGGAGAAACTCAACCAGCAATTAGTCCAGGTTCCGTCGTTTCGCGACGAGAACGTTAAGCCGGGCCAAAAATACATGTACTTCATTGTCGCGGTGGATTTGCGTGGCAATGAAAGCCCCCATTCCGCCGGAGCTGGAGAAACCGTGCCCGACAAGTGGTAACTTCTTCAGCGAGGGGTCCTTCCTATGTCATATTGCCGATTTCAACATCAGAGTGGCAGCGGTTATGGGCTAATCGAGGATGTCCGCGGCGATGCAACCATCACCCGGACACTGGAGAAAGCCCCGAGTTCTTTCGCTGATTTCGAAGGTGGGAACAAGGCGGAGATCGCCTTGAGCGCGGTTCGTCTGCTGGCCCCCTCGGAACCTTCGAAGATCGTCTGCATAGGCCGGAACTACCGCGAACACGCGAAGGAATTGAACCATCCTATCCCGACCGAGCCGCTCTTCTTCTTGAAGCCGCCCTCTTCGGTGATTGGCGCCGGAGACCAGATTCGACGCCCTAATGTGCTTTCGCAACGGGTGGACCACGAGGGCGAACTAGGGGTTGTAATTGGCAAGCGCTGCTATCGTCTACGGGAACGCGACGATGTGCGGCCGTACCTTCTGGGTTACACATGTATCAATGACGTCACTGCCCGGGACTTGCAGGAGAAAGACGGACAGTGGACGCGAGCGAAAGGCTTCGACAGCTTCTGCCCGGTGGGGCCCGTTGTTGCCGAGCAGCTCGATCCGTGGAAGGGAGTGAGGGTACAAACCCGCGTCAATGGCCACTTGCGGCAAGATGGGACGACGGTCGATTTTCTCTTCCCCCTCGACGTGCTTATCCGATTTATCTCGCAGGTGATGACCCTGGAGCCTGGGGATTTGATCGCGACGGGGACCCCCGCCGGTGTCGGGCCGCTACAGCCAGGCGACACGGTCGAGGTTACAGTGGAGGGAGTCGGTACCCTCAAAAATTCTGTGGTGAACATTGACTGACCGGCATCTAAGCCAGCACAAGTATTGGTCCTCGCATGAACTCAGTTCGCCTGTATCCCGTTCTCGCCTTTGGGGCCGTCGCAGCCATCATTGGTTATGCTCTGCTCTCGCGCAAGAACAAGAAGCCAGACGAGCAGCTTGAACGCGAACGGCGAGCGCAGCTCACGCTGGGCGGCCGCATTATTGATGGCAACGTGATGGACGTACTGGAACTGGAGGACGATGAATCCAGCCGGCAGATGATCCTGCTGATCTACACCTATGACGTTGCCGGGGTAACTTACGAAGCATCTCAGGATGTAACCCACTTGCGTCAGTTCATTGACCTTTACTCGTGCCGTTTGGGCTTGCCGGCGTCCGTGAAGTACGACCCCCACAATCCAGGAGATTCCATCGTTATTTCGGAAACCTGGTCTGGACTTCGTAAGTCCCCCATCAGGCTGCAGCCCAGGAATGACGCCGCCTCCCGCTCGTTGGTGTAGTTCTTCAGAGCCGGTTCGCACGCTAAGCGGAGGATGTGTCTGAATATTGACATTTGTCACTGCCACCACTCTTTCGGAACATTGTTACAATAGACTCTGATGCATAGCCTGCCGTTACCAATCGCCGCCTTCGTTGCGGGACTTCTCTCGTTTTTGTCGCCTTGCGTGCTTCCGCTCGTGCCAGGCTATGTGTCTCTGATCTCCGGGACCAGCGTTGAAGACCTGCAGACACCGGAACATCGAATGTTGCGCACCGTGATGCTGCATTCGCTCACGTTTGTACTAGGGTTTAGCGTCGTTTTTATTGCGCTCGGGGCGGCCGCGACCAGCATTGGGCAATTTGCTGCGGAGTACCACCGTTGGTTGTCGCGCATCGCCGGTATCGTCGTCATTATTTTCGGCCTGCACTTAACCGGCATTTGGAAGATCAACGCACTTTACGCCGACAAGCGCCTCCATGACGTCAAAGGAGGCGCAAGTGCGTTGGGATCATTTGCGGTAGGTTTCGCCTTCGCTTTCGGATGGACACCCTGCATTGGTCCAATATTAGCCACGATTCTGGTTTTTGCTGGGGCCCAGGAAACGGTGTTCAAGGGAATCGTGCTTTTGGCGATCTATTCCCTTGGACTGGCCGTGCCTTTCCTGCTCACCTCGTTGGGGGTGGATCGCTTCCTGGCGTTCTACGGCCGGTTTCGCCGCCATCTGCACACCGTTGAAGTGGTCAGCGGCGTGTTTTTGATTGCGATTGGCGTGCTGATATTTCTTAATAACCTGAAACTGCTTTCTGGCTATCTGTCGTTTCTGAACCGGTTCGCGCTTTAGAGGGACGTCTTGTTGAAACGTAACGCCTTTGTTTTCGTAATGCTCGTGGTGGTCATCATGGGGATGCTGGCCGTCGGCAAATACCTGGATCGCAGCCGAAAACACGGCCCTATCAGATTGGCCGGCGATGTGCGTAACGTGCCGGCGCCTGACTTCGAGTTGCCCACGCTGGATGGCCGGAAGTTGAAGCTTTCGGACTTTCGTGGCCAAGCCGTGCTGCTGAACTTCTGGGCAACCTGGTGTTCGCCCTGCAAGATTGAGATGCCGTGGTTTGTGGATATACAAAAGCAATATGGCAAGGACGGCTTGGTGGTGTTGGGCGTTGCCATGGATGATACGGAGTCTGCGAAGATTGCCGCGTTCGCCAGTGAGATGGGCGTGAATTATCCGGTGCTGCTAGGCACCGACGAGGTTTCGGACGACTACGGCGACGTTCGCTCGTTGCCAACCACGTTCTACATCGATCGCAATGGGAACATCGTAAGCAAGGCCGTCGGACTACTGGGCCGCCAGGAGATCGAGAACGACGTCAAGAAGGCTTTGAGTGCAGCCTACAAACCCGCTTCACCGCACACCCGCGCGGAAGTGAAAGTGCAGTCAGTTCTGACAAGGAAACCGATCCGGTGAAGCGGCAGTTCATTTTCGCACTGGCCGCGTTCCTACTCATAGGTTTTGCGTTGGCGCAGACGCCAGGCGATAAGCTGCCCTCCGTAATCGTGGCGCCGGTCGAGAACGTGCAGTTGCCTGCGGGCGGCAGCGCTAACCTCGTGCTCGATTTCCGGATCGGCCCAGATTTTCATATCAACTCCAACAAACCGCGGGCCGAGTACCTGATTCCGACCATCCTCAAGCTGAATCCTCCAGCACCGGTTACGATTGCTGACGTAAAGTACCCCGCCGGGGAAGATATGTCGTTCGCCTTTTCGCCCAACGAGAAGCTCAGTGTTTACAGCGGTGACTTCAGCATTAATACCATCCTGAACGCTCCCGCCAATGCGGCGGCGGGAACATATCCGGTGAAAGGTGAGCTGCGCTTTCAGGCTTGCGATCGCAGCGCGTGCTATCCTCCGCGCAGCATTCCGGTGCAGTTCCAGGTCACCGTCGTGAAGAAGTAATCGCCTTCACAAATCTGTTGCTCTCCGCAACCGCGCCACAGTGCGCTCCTGTCCCAAGTTGGCCATCACTGCAAACAGGCTTGGTGCAACGCCTTGTCCTGTGAGCCCGACGCGCGCTCCGTTGATCAAGGCACCGGCCTTCATATTCTTCTCTGCGGCAAAATCACGGAGCACCTTTTCGGTGCTCTCCTCGGAGAACACGGCTTCCTGCTCGTAACGCGAGGCCAGTTTTACCAGCAGCTCTCGAACTGAAGCATCTTTTAAGAATCTCTGCACCGCTGCAGGATCGGTTTTGTACTCGTCGCTGAAGTAGCCGCGAAACAACGTGGCAAAGTCTTTCAGGTTGCGCGCTCGAGGCTTCACCAGATCTACGGTGGCTTCCATGGCCTCGCGACTGGTCTGAAACGGGATGAGCCCAACCTTCTTCCACTCTTCTTCGATCAACGGCAACAGCAGCGTAGTCGGATAGGCACGGATGTACTCGGTGTTGAACCAGTCCAGCTTGCCGCGGTCGAAGACTGCATTCGATTTCTGAATGCCGCTGAGGTCGAACAGGTCGATCAACTCACGGTCGGTCATGATCTCGCGCGAGGAGTTTGGCGGCGTCCATCCCAGCAGTGCCAGAAAATTGCGGAATGCCCCGGGGACGATTCCGTCCTGTTTGTAGGCAATCACGCTGGTGGCGCCGTGGCGTTTGCTGAGGCGGGTTTTGTCCGGCCCCAGGATAAGCGGCACGTGTGCAAAGACGGGCGGCGGCACTCCTATGGCGTTGTACAGCATGATCTGCTTCGGCGTATTGGAGAGATGGTCAGCGCCGCGCACATATGGGTCATGCGCATCTCGAGGTCGTCCACCACTACGCTGAGATGGTAGGTCGGAACGCCATCCGAACGCAGCAGAACGAAATCTTCGAGCTCGCTGTTGGCGAATTCGACTCGACCGAACACCGCATCGTCGAACGATGTGCTTCCGCTCTCCGGCACCGCAAAGCGTATGGCGCAGCTTTCTCCACCCTTGCGGCGGGCTGTTGCTTCGGCAGCGGTGAGCGTGCGGCACTTTCCGTCGTATTGCGGATCGCTGCCTTCTGCTTGCGCCTGCGCGCGGCGCTGTTCCAGTTCTTCCCGGGTGCAGAAGCAGTAATAGGCCGCGCCGGCTTCAACCAGGCGCTGCGCCGCAGACTGGTAAAGCTCCATGCGTTGCGACTGGAAATACGGCCCTTCATCCCAATCAATGCCGAGCCAGCGCAGTCCCTCGAGGATGCCCTCGACCATCTCCGGCGTAGAGCGCTCAAAGTCCGTGTCTTCGATGCGAAGGACCAGCGTTCCGCCGAAATGCCGCGCGAAAAGCCAGTTGAACAGCGCCGTTCGCGCGCCGCCGACGTGCAGATAGCCGGTCGGCGAAGGCGCGAAACGCAAACGGGGAGGAGTAACGGCAGACAAACGATCGCTCATCGTAGGAGTGTCGAAGTACGACCATACATCACAGTGGTCATGTAAGCCTCAGGGAAGCGGAATGACACGAAATCCTACTTCTCTGGCCGCTTGGAGCAGTCGCTTATCGCCGGAGATGAGGTGGCGGTTAAAGGGACGATTTAGGCTCCAAGTGTAGGCGGCTGCGAGTTGCAAAGCACCTGCGGCCCGGAGTTGGTAGCTGTCGAGCAGCGATTCGGCGAGACTGCGCAGCGGTTCGGTGGGCTGGACTTCCCGCCAAACGCTTCTCAAGGCTTCCAGCCGTTGCTGTGCCTGCGCATTCTCGACGTCTGTCAAGATCCCCGACCGCAAGTCTCGAGCAAAGGCGCTCCGCGCTTCTACGGAAGTGGCCCACCAAACCACCAAGGCGTACTGGCGGACAAGCTGCCGCAGCCTGGGAGTGCCTTGCTGCTGAACACAAAGTGGAACGAGCGCGCTTGTGTCCCAAAAAGCAGCTTCCATTAACGGCCCTCCGCGCGTTCCTCGAGAACGGCGGTCATAGCGGCTTCTTCGTTCAGATTGGCGCTTGGCGATGCCCAGAACTCATCCCAATTCATAATTCCTTTTTCGGGTAGCTTCATCGCCCCGGAAGCAACCAGTTGGCGTTCATCCTCGGATATATCCTTGAGCGCATACGGTGAAATGCGCGCCACAGGCAAATTGCGGTCCCTAACGATGACCTCTTCGCCATTGCGTACCAATTGGATATAGGCGCTGAGCTGGTTCTTTAAATCGGCAATATTGACCGTCTTCATGGCTACATTCTACTATTATGGCGCTATATATACAACTATATTAGCTATATAGCTCTAAACCAACAGATGGGCGGCTGTTGGGTTGTAATCACCGCTTGGTTTTTTCTCTATCTCGCTTCTCGATCTTCGCCCATGTATCGCGCAGCGGCACAGTACGGTTGAACACCGGCGCGCCGGGCTTCGAGTCGGGATCGACGCAGAAATATCCCAGCCGCTCGAACTGGTAGCGATCGCCGGGCTTCGCGCCTGCCAACGACGGTTCCAGCTTGGCACTGGTCAACACCTCAAGCGAGCCCGGATTGAGATTGGCGGTGAACTCCTGTCCCTCGAGCACATCGTTCGGGTCTTCTCTGGTGAACAGGTTTTCGTACAGCCGCACTTCAGCGTCGATGGCGTGTTCCGCCGACACCCAATGGATGGTTCCTTTTACCTTTCGTCCGTCGGGCGCATTGCCGCTGCGCGTCGCTGGATCGTAGGTGCAATGGACTTCGACGACCTCGCCGGTTCTCTCGTCCTTGACCACGCCAGTGCATTTGATGAAATATCCGCCGCGCAATCTGACTTCGCGTCCGGGTGACAAACGGAAAAACTGCTTCGGCGGGTCCTCGCGAAAGTCATCCTGCTCGATATAGAGCACGCGCGAGAACGGGACCTTCCGTGTACCCGCGCTGGGGTCCTCGGGATTATTCACCGCCTCCACTTCTTCGACTTGATCTTCGGGGTAGTTATCGATCACGACCCGTAACGGATGCAGAACCGCCAGGGCCCGCAGGGCGCGTTTGTTCAGGTCTTCGCGCAGGAAGTGCTCCAGCATCGCGAGCTCAATGACGCCGTTGGTTTTGGAGACACCGATAGCGGCACAGAAGTTGCGAATCGCTTCCGGCGTATAGCCGCGCCGCCGGATGCCGGACAGTGTCGGCATGCGCGGATCGTCCCAGCCACGCACATGTCCGTCTCGCACCAACTGCAGCAGCTTGCGTTTGCTCAGCAGCGTGTAGGTCAGGTTGAGCCGGTCGAACTCAATTTGCTGTGACGGGAAGATGCCCAGTTGCTCAATGAACCAGTTGTAGAGCGGCCGATGGTCTTCGAACTCGAGGGTGCAGATCGAGTGCGTGACTTGCTCGATCGAGTCGGACTGTCCGTGCGCAAAATCGTACATCGGGTAGATGCACCAGTCGTTCCCGGTGCGATGGTGCTCGGCATGAAGAATGCGGTACATCACCGGATCGCGCAGATTCAAGTTGTGCGAGGCCATGTCGATCTTGGCGCGCAAGGTGCGTGCTCCGTCGGGGAATTCGCCTGCGCGCATCCGCTCAAACAGCGCCAGGTTCTCTTCCACCGAGCGATTGCGATATGGACTGTTTCTGCCCGGCTCGTTCAGGGTCCCGCGATACTGCCGAACTTCCTCCGCGCTCAAGTCACAAACGTAGGCCTTGCCGGCCTTGATGAGCTGCACAGCCCACTCGTGCAGCTGGCCAAAGTAGTCGGAAGCGTAGAACAGCCGGTCTTCCCAATCGGCGCCGAGCCAGCGAACGTCGGCGATGATCGAATCAACGTACTCCTGCTCTTCTTTCTCGGGATTGGTGTCGTCAAAGCGCAGGTTGGTCTTGCCGCCGAACTCCGCCGCCAGCCCGAAGTTGAGACAAATAGACTTGGCGTGACCGATGTGCAGATACCCGTTGGGCTCGGGTGGAAAGCGTGTCTGCACCCGGCCGTTGTATTTGTTGGTTTTCAGGTCATCGAGGATGATGTCTCGGACAAAGTTGGATGGCCGCGGTGACGGCTCAGCGGTGTCGGGTGTGGGAGCGGTTGTCACATCGCGGTCGGGAGTAGGCATAGATTCCTTTGGCCGAGCTGCGATTGGCGAAGGTAAGCCAGATCCGCAATTGGCCGAATCTTGTATTTTACGCGGCAGGGTGGGAAAAATGAGCCGCGACGGCTACGGCCAGGAAATCTCACTGAGGAGCACGGCTACCTGGGCAATGGCTGCGTTGTCGGTGCCCATGCCTTCCGGGGTTTTCGCCTTAATGCCGACACACGAAGGGTCAATACTCAGCAGCTCGGCGACACGCTGCTGAATCGTTTTGGCGTGCGGCCCGATCTTGGGCGCAGCCAGAATGAGGGTGCTGTCCACGTTGCCCACCACGTAACGGGCTTCCTCGATCTGCCGCAGCGCCTCCTGGACGAACAGAACCGAGTCTGCACCCTTCCACTTCGGATCGGTCGGCGGAAAGAATGTGCCGATGTCTCCGGCGCCGATGGCGCCGAGCAGCGCATCGGTCAGAGCATGCAGCAAAACGTCGCCGTCGGAGTGGCCGGCGAGACCGCTGTGGTGGGGGATCAGGACGCCACCGATTTTTAGCGGGACGCCAGGCTTGAACTCGTGGGAGTCCCAGCCGAAGCCAATGCGCGGGATGTGTTGTGGATTAGACAAGATTCCTCGCCTATGGAGTAATTGCAAACGCAATGATCGCGGAGAGCCTGCCATGCTGAGCAAGCGCGGCGGGTTTGGCCGCGCGAGTCGAAGCACCCCTGTTGGATCCACAACTTATAGGCAACCATAGGGGCCCTTCGACTCGCGGCAAACGCGGCCGCTCGCTCAGGGTGACACTATAAATCCTTATTTCGCGGAGCTACAACGGGCCTTTCTATCTCATCCGCCCAGGCTCGCCTTGCGACGGTTCTCCTGTGACAGGAAGAATTCCGCCAGCTCCATGTCGGCGGGCGTCGTGATCTTCATGTTGCGGGGCGAGCCCATAACAACATGGACGGTCCCACCATTGCGCTCGATCAGCGACGCCTCATCCGTTCCCATGAAACCGTCCGCCATCGCTTCATCGAAAGCCTTCTTCAGCAGGCCAAAGCGAAAGCCTTGCGGCGTCTGCGCCAGCACCATGCGCTCGCGCGGAACGGTGGCAATCACGACCGCGCCGTCCGCGGTTCGGTCCACCTGTTTCACCGTATCAACCGCAGGAACACCGGCAATGGCGGCGTCATATTTCTTCACCGCCTCGATCACGCCCAGGATTGTGTCCTGGTCCACGAAGGGCCGCACCGCGTCGTGTACCAGAACGATATCATCGTCGGCGGCGTGAATCGCGGCCAGCGCGTTGGCCACCGAATTCTGCCGGTGCTCGCCACCTTCCACAATTCGAATCGGCTTCTTGAAGCCTTCTGCCCCGATCTGCTGGTGAAAGTCGGCTGCCTCGTTCTTGCGTAAGGCGACTACGATCTCGCTCACGGCCTCGCATTGCGCAAACTTGCGCAGCGTATGGACGAGAATTGGAGTCCCCTGCAGCTCAAAGAACTGTTTGCTCTTGCTGTTGGGAGCGCCGCGTGCCGCAGACATGCGCGTACCCAATCCGGCGGCGGGAATGACGACGATGACCTTCATGATGGGGAGCGCAGTATAAACGCCACCAGGCGTGCAATTCAAATCGCGAGTCTACCGACCGCCGGGCAGAATGGTCACCCTGTAGCTATTCCGGCTTCGTCGCTTCGGGAACCAGCGTCACTGGCGGTGGCGCCGCCGGCGGCGGAATTACCGGCTTGCGAAAGTCCGACCGTGACTCGCTAGAACGCGGCGGATACATCCCCCGCTCGTCAAACTTGCCGAAAATCATTTTGCCCGCGGTCGTCTGCAGCACCGAAGTCACGGAAATCTCGACGTTCTTGCCGATCATCTTGCGAGCATTGTCCACGACCACCATGGTGCCGTCGTCGAGGTAGGCCACACCCTGGTTGTATTCCTTGCCTTCCTTCAGGATGAAGACCTTCATGATCTCGCCGGGCAGCACAATCGGCTTCAGCGAGTTGGCCAGCTCGTTGATGTTCAGCACCTCGACGCCTTGCAGTTGGGCCACCTTGTTGAGGTTGAAATCGTTGGTGACGATCTTGCCTTCGTACACCTTGGCCAGTTCGATCAGCTTCAGGTCTACTTCGCGCACCGCCGGAAAATCGTCTTCCACGATCTGGATGTGCAGGGTGGCGATCTTCTGGATGCGCTGCAGGATATCGAGGCCGCGGCGTCCGCGATTACGCTTCATGGAGTCGGCGGAGTCGGCCACCAACTGCAGCTCGCGCAACACGAACTGGGGAATCACGAGCACGCCGTCGAGGAAGCCGGTTTCGGCGATGTCGGCAATGCGGCCGTCGATGATGACGCTGGTATCGAGGATCTTGTAGCTCCTCTTGGACTGCTTCTCGCCGCCGAAGAGTCCTCCCAGCGCAGCCAGGTTGAGCAGGTCGCCCTTGCCGGCGCCAACGATTAGGCCACAGTATGCCATGATCAGCATTACAAAGAGTTGCAGGAAGCTCTGGGTGGGTCCGGGGCGGATACTGTTGCGAATGACCAGACTGAAGAGGTAAGCGCCAATGATGCCGGAGATGCTGCCAATGACCGCGCCGATCAGCCGCTTGAGGCTGACCTGCCGCAAGCGCATTTCGAACAGAATGACCGCCAGGCCGAAGAGCACTCCTACGCCAGCGGAAGGCCAGCGCTCTAACCCAAGGGGCTGTAATTCGTAGCTGGCAAGTGCTGTAATGAAGACAAATAAGATACGTATAAGAACCAGGTCCAAGCGACACCTCCCATGCCTGTCCTGGCGTCTACGGCCGGATTCAACGAGCGCCGGGGATATGAAGATTATGCCGGCGATTCATTCCCGATCCCAAAGACGCACGGGCGGGCCTTGACTCGTTCGCTTTCTCTCAACCTCTATCAGTAACTATTCGGGGCCTATTAAATGATCGCGCCCCGGTCCGCCAAACCGGGCGGAACTATGAAGCTTTACTCACCCGAAGTATATACCAGTTTCTTGCGTCCGCTTCGGCTCCTTGCGGCGTGAAGTGGTGGGGGAGGTCCGATGTGGGCAGCGAAACCCGGCGGCACGAACCGAGGCGGCTCTGCGACCTCCCCAACTTGCTTGCGAGACGTTTCAAGCAAACATGGCGCCAAGGGCAGAGGTGACTAGAACAAAGATCACCCACCAGCCAAAAACGACGGCCATGCAGGTGCCCAGTTTGACCTTCGTCAAACACGAATAGCCGATTCCGGCCAGCACCAGCGTCCATATCGTAAACAGGTCAAGCGAGATGGCAACCGCATAGAGAAAATGCGAATTAGGGTCTACTAACGCGCCGGGGTTGCTCGCTACAGGGTTCTGGAAGGTGAAGCCCTCGGCTCCGCCGACGCTCACGGCAAGAATGGCGATGAGCGCTTTTAAGATTCCGGGCAGCCACGAGTAGAGAGTGACCGCCAGGCACTGCTTGAACTTGAGCTCGGCCCCAAAGCCGAAGTTGAAGGTCCCCAGCAGTATCGCGGCAATGATGACCGCAAATACCAGGGCTAGAACCGGATAGGCGTAAGAAAATGTGCGATTGAACTTGACGATGGCCTCCATTTGCGCGGCCCGCTGATCGGGCGACAGCTGGTCCAGCTTGGCGGCCTGTTTGGGAGAGAGCGCCATCTGGTTCTCGACCACCTTTTCCATGCCGAGCTTCTTGTCAACCACATACACCAGCGCGAAACTGGAGATCGCCATCAAGACAAACGGCAGCCACCAACTGGCGCTGCGACGGATGTCGGTGAAGGTCTTGCGCGGGGCAATAAAGGTATCAACGACGCGCTCGGTTTCTGACAGCGGCGGCTGTTCGAGTAGCGGGGAAGAAGCAGCAGAACTCATGGGATCTCCTTGATCCAGAAAATCAATCGCAGCGGGAGGATGCGGCGAGATTGTACCATCAGGAGGCGGCCAGGATTCAGCCGACCTCAAGGCGCTGACGTGGAGACCTTTGTTCGCGCCCGAACAGGGGCGTCCGGCGACGAACACTTCGACTCTCGGTTCCCCGGTGTTGCTACATCCTAAGTGACTACCAATAAATGGCTTACGCCGATCTTTGCTTGGCCAGAGGATTGCCAATCCTATTCTTAGAACCTTCCGCTTGAGGGCAAGATGCGCAGCTTCGTGGATGATCTCCGTTACGCCTTCCGCCAGATGATGAAGTCGCCCGGATTTGCCGCGGTCGCCATCATCACGTTGGCTCTTGGCATTGGCGCCAACACCGCCGTCTTCAGCGTGATTGACGCGGTGATGCTGCGCCCGCTGCCTTACGACAGACCGGAGACCCTGATCGACGCGCAATCGGCGGGAACGCAGAATCCGCAGGCGAGTTCGGTCTCGTATCCCGACTTCTTCGATTGGCGCGCCCAGAATCGCACCCTCGACCATCTGGTTTCCTACCACGACAACTCGTTTCACGCTGACCGGAGTGGCGCGGCCGCTGCATGTGGATGGCGAGATCGTCTCCTGGGACCTGCTGCCAACCCTGGGCGTAAATCCGGAACTGGGCCGCGGCTTCACCGCAGACGAGGAGAAGCAAGGGACCAAAGTCGTGCTGATCAGCCACGCCTTGTGGGTTGAGCAGTTCGCCGCGGACAAGTCCATCCTGGGCCGCAGCGTAAATCTCAGCGGCAATCCATACACCATCATCGGTGTGATGCCGCCTTCGTTCCGTTTTCCTGTGACTTCGCCGCAGAACGCTGTCTGGACCACGCTGGCGGTGGATAACGATCCGACTGATACCAGGCCAATCACGAGTCAGCGGGGCGCTCACTTCCTCAGCACGATCGGGCGAATGAAGACCCGGTGTCACGGTCGCGCAGGTGGACCAGGACCTCAAGCACATTGCCAACAACCTGGCGAAGCAGTATCCCAACTCGAACGCGCGTCACGACTCAGCGAGGGTGGTGACCGAACTTGCGGCGCTGATCGGCGACACACGAACCGCGCTCATGGTCGTGCTGGGTGCGGTGGCGATGGTGCTGCTGATTGCCTGCGCCAACATCGCCAACCTTCTGCTGGCGCGCATGCGCGAGCGGCAGCGTGAGATCGCGATGCGCGCAGCCCTGGGCGCCAATCGCAAGCGCATCATCCGGCAACTGCTGGTGGAGAGCCTGGTGCTGAGCACGGTCGGCGGGCTGGCCGGATGCGGCCTGGCTTTTGCCGCTACGCCTGCCATGCTGTCGCTCATCGGCGACAGTGTTCCGCGCGCCGCCAATGCCGGAGTTGACCTGCGTGTGCTTGCGTTCGCGGTGCTGCTGTCGTTCCTCGCCGGGCTCATCTTTGGGATCGTCCCCGCGATCACCGCCTCGAAGACCGACCTGGTTACCACGTTGAAGGAGAGCGGACGCACCGAAGTTTCGCATCGCGATTGGCTGCGGTCTTCTCTGATCGTGGGACAGGTCGCGCTGGGCCTGGTCCTCACCGCCGGCGCGGGCTTGCTGATCGCCAGCTTCGTGCACCTGCTGCACACCAACGAAGGCTTCAATCCCGACCATCTGCTGACGTTCTACTTCGAGCTGCCCGATTCGCAGTACAAGCAGACGCGTCCGGAGTTCTATCGCAACTACTTCGAGAAGGTGCGCGCGATCCCGGGCGTGCAATCGGCAGGCGGCATCATGGTCCTGCCCATGACCTACGACCGGGTGATCATCACCTTCGAGGATCCGGAGCATCCTGTGCCGGAAGCGCTCCAGCCGTTTGCCGATCTTACGCCGGTCTCGCCTGGATTCTTCAGCACCATGCAGGTTCCCTTGCTGGAAGGGCGCGACTTCTCCGAGCGCGATGACGAGAAGGGGCAGCCAGTGATGATCGTGAACCAGGCCTTCGCGCAGAAGTTCTTTCCCGGAGAGAGTGTGATCGGCAAGAAGCTCAAGCCGGGCGCGGGCAACGGCGTCAAGGGCGGTCCGCCGTGGCGTGAGATTGTGGGCGTCGTCGGCAACATCCGGCTGCAGGCGACGCAGCGGGAACTGAAGCCTGCGATGTACCTGCCGGCAGCGCAGATGAACACCTGGTGTTGCCTTTACACCGTAGTGCGCTCGTCGGTCGAGCCGCGCAGCCTTGAGCCAACCATGCGCCAGCTCGTTTCGTCTCTCGATGCGGACGTTCCGGTAACGCAGGTCCACACCATGCAGGAGCTGATGTCGATTCAGTTTTCGCAGCCTCGTTTTGCGATGGTGCTGCTCGGCACGTTCGCGGGACTGGCGATCGTGCTCACCGTTGTCGGACTTTATGGCGTCATGACGTACTCGGTCGCGCGGCGCACGCGGGAGATCGGCGTGCGGATGGCTTTGGGCGCACGACGCGGCAACGTGCTGAAGATGGTGCTGCGCGACGCTGCCATCTTGCTCGCGATTGGCGTTGCCGTTGGCATCGCTGCTTCGCTCGATTTCCGCTTCCGTGCTGCGAAGCATGTTGTACGGAACCGGTCCGCGCAATCCGCTGGTGTTGGTGCTGGTGTGCATCACGGTAGCAATTGCGGGCCTGATCGCGGCCTACATTCCGGCTTTCCGCGCTGCTTCGATCGAACCCATGCAAGCCTTGCGAAGCGAGTGAGAACTCGCTGTTCGCTATTCGCTTTTCGCTTTCGATCCTCGACGTTTGTGCGGAGCGAGACTTAGTCGATGAGCTTGTCAGCCCGAGCGAGACCCGCCCGAGTCGAGGGACCTGCTTTTCATCCACTATCCACTGCGTTGTCATCCACCGAGGACTCACGTCTATAGTTGTCATCACGAGCGCAGCGAGGGATCCGCTTTTCAGGCCTCAAGCAACCGCGGATTTCACGGACGAACACGGATTCTTCAGAGGTGCAATCAGCTTGCTACGTCCCCGCCTCGGATTTTACGTATAATCAACAACTTACGCTTCGAACCACTCGCAAACTATAGATTTCGTGGGACTTATTTGTAAAATTAAGATTCAGAACGACTTACTAGCAAAAAATGGCCGACAAAGCCCTCGATCAAGTCATAGAATACATAGAAGTATGTACCGCAGTAAGCTCGGTTTGTCATCTCGACCGGAGCGAAGCGGAACCCGAGTCCCGTGCAGAAAAGCAGTCGACTCTCCTTCCGCTCGGACGCTAGTAGTCCTCGGTCGGGATGACAATCTTGATCCGACTTGCGGCGCGGCTGCAGCCGGTCCTCCCCGGTCTTACCAGGTCAGCCGCAAAGCGAACTGGAACTGGCGCGGTTCGTAGGCCGCCGTCGGCACGCCCGCGGAATTCCAGATGGGGTTCACGCCCTGCACGTTGAACTTGTTGACCACGTTGAACAAGTCCATGATCCCCTGCAGCTGCAATTTTTCACGGATCATGAAGGTGCGGGCAATGCGCAGATCGTTAAAGAAGGTGTACGGCTGGGTGCCGGCATTACGCGCGAGATTGCCGTTCAACTGCGGGACCGTGCCGGTGATCAGCCCGTTCGCGAAGCAGGTCGGAATCAGATAGCCGGTGGGAGAGTACTTCGACGGCGCTGCCACATCGCCGCAAGCGTCCACCTGGCCCTGATGGGCGGTCATGGGGCGATCGGTGGTCGCGCCGAAGTCGAAGTTCTGGTCAAAGCCGCTCACGATGTTGAACGGCCGCCCGCTGCCCCACTCCAGGATGGGCGCGACGGTCCAGTTGCTCAGCATGGCTCCCTTGAAGCCGCTGCCCTGGTTTCCGCTCTGATACACGCCGCTGAAAACGAACCGCTGCGTCTGGTTGAAGAGCGACGTCGAGCGGTCGGCGTTGGGGTCGTAGTTGTTCTGCGGTGCCACGGTGGATTCCAGGTCAATGGAGTCGTCAATCGAGTGTGACCAGGTGTAGGAGGCCAGGAACTCATAATGCCCGTTGAAACGCCGCTGGAAATTGATGGTGAGGGCGTTGTAATTGGAGGTCCCGTTGGAAAGGTTTGCGATCTCGTCGCCAAAGGGAACGGGGACGCCCACGCCAAGGCCAGTCGCGCTCAGCACAGCGTTCACTAACGGCGAGCAGCCGGCCAGCGGGCCTCCGGGGGCCAGCAATGGCGAGAAAGTCGGATTCACGCCGGAGCGGCGGAAGAAGTTGACAATCGCCGGGCGACACCCAGGGTTGTCCAGTCGGACTGAGGCCGCAGGGTGCGCCCGAGGTCCCGACGCTCAGCGGGTTGCCGGTGAGCGCGCCCGGATCACCTGCCGCATAGGCGTTCAGCCAGTTCTGCACGATCAGGTTTCCGTGCGCAGCGTTCACGTTGATGGGCCGATACAGCCGGCGTCCTCCGTTGAAGTTGTACTGCACCGTAAGCGCCATGTTGGAGCCGAATTGGTGCTCGATGGCGAAGCCGGCCTGGTTAGAGTAGCCATACTTGAAGTTGGCTCCCGTTGGAAAACCAAAGGGGAGCGCTCCCAGTGGGATTCCGGCGGCAAGGTAATTCTGATTGACCCAGATCGACGGCGTGTTGGGTGTTGCATTGAAACGCTGCTGCCCAGGCAGGTAGGTAAATGAGGGTGGCAGGCAGCTCAGCCGGCCAACAAATGCGTTGGACGCCGTCAAGGTGCCGAGCGGATCGTTGAGATTGCAGCCGGTGAGACCTCCGCCGAAGAGCAGAAGTTGTGGCGCCTGGGTGCCGTCGGCGACGTCGGAGTCGAAGGCGAGCGCCATCAGCGGGTGATCGAAGAAGATTCCATAGGAGGCCCGCAACACCGTCGTGCCGTCGCCGTTCAGGTCCCATGCTGCGCCGATTCGTGGCGCAAAGTTCGTGTATGAGCGCGGAATGCCCTGCACGATGCCCAGCGCCTTTTCCGCCGCCGCCGCGATCGGAGTCGAGGCGGGGAAAGTGGGGGTGAACTCGACGTCGTAACGCAGTCCGTAGTTGAGGGTGAAGTTCGGCTTCATGCGCCAGGAGTCTTGTACGTAGAGTCCGAGAGCATCGTTGCTGAAGGAATCGTGCGGATTGCCCACGCCCTGCACCAGATACTGCGGGATTCCCACGCCGTAGGCCTGGATGGGACTGAGGGCCGGCGTGCCATTGGCCAGGCTGATGCTGCCAAAGTCATAGACGCCGCCGAAGTTCACGGTAAAGTTGGCGGTCAGAGGAATGTAGTTGTTGTCGGCGCCGAACTTGATGTTGTGCGTACCGCGGGTGATGGAGAAGTTATCCGCCGTCTCCCAGCGGTTCTCGACACGCTGCACGTAGGAGAACGGCTCGCGGCCGATAAAGGCGTAGCCGGGAATGTTGATCCCGACACTGCTGCCGCCGGGGGCGTTCGAGTACGAGTAGTTGAGACTGCGCCGGGCATATTGGAACAAGAACTGGTTCACTTTGTTGTTGCCGATGGTCCAGGTGTCCTGACCCAGGATGCTGAAGTCGTGGAAGTTCTGGTTGGAGGTCCGAGACCACGAGTTCTGGCCGAAGTTCTGCGGACCCTGGGCATTGACCTCGATGCCATCGACGATGCTTGGAGCTTACCCCGGCCCGCAGCATGAGCTGCTGGTTGTTGGTGAGTTGATGATCGAGGCGCAAAGAGTAAATATTGGTCAGCTCGGAGAGAGGGAAGTTGCCAACCGTGGAGCCTAACGGCACAAACGAGGCCGGCAAGGGATCGAAGCCGCTGGTGGTTGGCGCAAAGAAATGAGGCCCCAGTCCCGGGATCAGGGCGGTCAGGGGATTGTTCCCGGTGATCGCCACTGGCCCGCTGGTGCCGACGGCGAGAGCATAGCCAATGGTTTGCTGATTCACCGGCACCGAGGAAATGAACTTCGCCTGGTCCGCAGTTACCGGAACGACTACCGTGCCCGGCGGCAAGGGAACCATCAGCGCCGCCGAGACAAAGCGCGAGATGTCAACGTTCGAAGTCAAGCCGAAGCTGCCGTTGGGAGCGCCGATGTCGTTGAATCCCGTCTCGTGGCGATCGGTGCCCTCGTAGGAGAAGAAGAAGAAGGTCTTGTCCTTCTTAATGGGACCGCCGACCGTCAGGCCGTATTGCGCTCGCGTGTAGGCAGGTTGATCCACGTTGCTGAAGGGATTGGTGGCCTGGATGTAACGATTGCGCAGGTATCCGAAGGCGCTACCGTGGAAGTTGTTGGTACCCGACTTGGAGACAATGTTGATGACGCCGGCCGCGGCCTGCCCGTATTCGGCGGAGTAGCCATTGGTGATGATCTGGAACTCCTGCACCGCGTCCTGCGAGATGGTGGAGCGAACTCCGTTGACGGAATTATCGTTGGAGTTGGCTCCGTCCACGCTGACGTAATTGTTGCGGCCGCGCTGGCCGCCGACGTTCAACCCCGAGGTCGGGGCGGCGCCGATGCTGGGCGTGTCATCGCGACTGAGTTGCGAGTCGGTCAATGCGAAGTTGATGTAGTTGCGCCCGTTGATGGGGAGGTTCTCGATTCGAGTCGTGCTAATGGTGGTGCCGGACTGGCTTTGCTGGGTCTCGACCAGTTCTGCTTCAGAACTGACGTTCACGGTTTCCGCTGCAGCGGCGACTTCCAATGAGACTGGCAATTGTTCGATGTGCCCAATCTGCAGGCGCACACTTTGATTCACCAGCTTGGCGAATCCGGGCGCTTCGACGGTAACTGCGTACACTCCTGGCGTCAGCGACAGGAAGACGTATTCGCCGTCGGTATTGGTTCGAGTGGTACGCGTCAATCCGCGGGCTTGATCGGTTACCGTGATCGTCGCATTGCGCACAACCGCCCCGTGCGCGTCCTTCACCGTAACGTGCAGTTCCGCACTTTGTACTTGCGCGATGGCGCAAGCTGCCAGACACGCAATCGTGGCAAACAACCACAACAGTTTCCGCAACATCGTCATGGAAGGTCCCCTCGAGTGAGAATTCGGAATAACCGCTGATTTGGGTGGTGACACAGGTCGCGCAGCCAAGCCGGACGGCAATACGCAGCGCATTGGAAATGAACGGCTTCATTCGGGCCGTGGGAATCATCCTCGGTGGATTTCGGAGTTATATCACTAGCGGACAATAAAGCAAGCAAAATGAAGGGAGTAGGGGTTAAGAACTCGTAATCCTCACGTCAATGCCCGAGGAAGCACCGTGTTTGGTGGTCAAGGACCATGCCATACGAGGGGTGTTGTGGGCCAAGCCGATTCTCCCTCTGGCGTCCACGATGATGATTCCGCCGTGGCCGTTGAGACGGGCTTTCAGATAGTAGAGCGCGCGTTGCGCTGCGTCTTGCGGAGCGAAGTCCATCTTCCACGCAGTCCGCCGCCCACTTGCTCAGGACCAGCTTCATCATGGGTTCGCCCCAGCCGGTGGTAGAAACCGCAGCGCTGCGATTGTCGGCGTAGCATCCGCAACCGATCAGGGACGAATCGCCCACGCGGCCCGGCGCTTTGTTCAGCGTGCCTCCGGTTGAGGTGCCGGCCGCTATGTTGCCCTGTCGATCGAGGGCCACGGCGCCGACCGTGTCGCTGGAACGCGTGGGGCCAAACTCGTCCGGCATTTTCAAGTAGCCCTGTTTCTTGGCTTCGCGCAGGCGCTCGACCTCACGTTCGATGATCAAGTCGTCGTTGGAACAAAGGTCGATGCCGTGCTCCTGGGCAAAACGCTCAGCGCCCTTGCCGACGAAATACACATGCGGGCTTTCGGTCAGTATCTTTTTGGCGGCGCGGATGGGATTGCGGATATGCTCGACGCAACCCACGCCTCCGGCGCGCAACGTGGCGCCGTCCATCATCAGCGCGTCAAGTTGCACTCGGCCATCCATGTTGAGGAACGAGCCGCGGCCGGCGTCGAAGGCTTCGTCCTCTTCCATTGCGACTACGGCCGCCTCCACCGCGTCGAGGCAACTGCCGCCGCTCTGTAACACCTCCCAGCCTCGCGCACAGGCAGCTTCCACCCCGCGAACGTGCGCCTCGACGTCGCGGCTGGGAATTGCCCAGGCTCCTCCATGGACCAGCAATACGGGATCGACAGGCAATGGCAGACCTTTCTTTTGCGGTGTGCTTTCCGGAAGACAAACCAGAAAGCATATCAGAAGGGTGGCGGGCCAGACGGACAAGTCACTTCTGAGTAGTGGGCTGAGCCCACGTCCCACTTCTGCCCCAGGCTGGGATGGGACACAGATGTAAAATACTGTGGACGCATGTCTCGCGTAATCCAGCTACGAAACGTTCCCGACGCTCTGCACCGCACTTTGAAGGCCCGCGCGGCCATGGCGGGCATGTCGCTGTCGGGCTACTTGCTGGCCGAGATCCGCGAGATTGCAGAGCGTCCCACGCTGAACGAGTTGCAGAAGCGCATGCGGCGGCGCCAGCCCGTTAATTTGCCGGAGCCGGCGTGGGTGGTGGTACGCGCCGAGCGTGACGAGAAGTGAGCGATAGCAACCGTTGGGTGAGTGCGGAGATGCCAGATTTTGTCGTTGGTAACCGCCTTTTTCGTGGTACAACGTTCCGGTTATGAAACCCAACCTTGTAGTTCGCGCCCTCGCGGTTGTTGCAACCCTTACTCTTTGCGCTGCGACGAGCCTCGCGCAGGCAAAGCCTGTCACCAAGAAAACCGTCGAGTTGAAAGACGCCAAAGGTAACAGCGTCGGCACCGCAACCATTGTCTCCAAGGGAAAAGGTGTGGAAGTGAAGCTGGCGCTCAAGGACCTGCCGCCCGGTGAACACGCGGTGCACTTCCACCAGAAACCGATGTGCGATCCGCCCGACTTCAAATCGGCCGGCGGGCACTTCAATCCCACCAGCAAGCAGCACGGGTTCGATAACCCCAACGGCCACCACGCTGGAGACATGCCCAATTTCACCGTCAAGGCGAATGGCACGGCGAAGGCAACCGTGAAGGATGAGGACGTAGTCCTCGGCACGGGCAGCGAGGCCAACTCCCTGTTTGCCAACGGCGGTACCTCCATCATGATTCACGCCAAGGCGGACGACATGAAGACCGATCCGTCCGGCAACTCCGGGGACCGCATCGCCTGTGGGGCGATTACGCAGTAGGGTATTGACGTTGTCCCTCTAGGGAACCTCAGGGAAGCTTGTCGGGCGCTCTCGAAATGATTTGGCCGCGCATTAGAAGGAGAGCATAATAGCTGCAGGAAAGCGATTGTCTATGTCGAGCACGACCCTAGTCTCGGTGGAGGATTATCTTGCGACCAGTTACCGCCCAGACCGTGACTTCCTCGACGGAAAGTTGCAGGAGAGGAACTTGGGAGAGCTTGAACATAGCCGTTTGCAAAGCGCCATTCTCGTATGGTTTTGGACCCACAGAAAAGAATGGAACATCTTGCCGCTGGTGGAGCAACGGGTCCAGGTTGCACGGACTCGGTTTCGAATTCCCGACGTGACGGTTTTGCGCCCTGATCAAGCCCGCGAACCGATCATCACGGTTCCGCCCTTGGTTCTCATTGAAGTTCTGTCGAAGGACGATACGCTGCGGAGCATGCGCGAACGGGTCGATGATTACTTGAATTTTGGAGTGCGGCACGTTTGGATCGTCGATCCGGCCAGCAAGCGCGCGTATGTGTGCACCTCGACGGCGTTCCAAGAGCCCGAGTATGGAGTCCTCGTCGTACCTGATACGCCGATTCGACTGGTGCTTAGAGAACTCTTCGATCAGGTCGAGCAGGCGCCATAAAGCCACCCATCAGACCGGAGCGTTATTGCCGGATGCCTCTGCCTGCCTAATCCGCTGTCACCTGATTTATTCTAGAGCCATGGGCGACTTGGGACGCGTGCTGGTTTTCGTTGGTGGGCTGCTGCTCGTCTTCGGGCTGGTTCTGATCCTCGCGGGCAAGGTGAATCTCCCGATCGGCCGCCTGCCCGGCGACATCGTGTACCGCGGCAAGAACACCACCTTCTACTTTCCGCTGATGACCTCGATTCTGCTGAGCGTGATTCTGTCGCTGGTGCTTTACGTGGTGAATCGGATGCATCGGTAAAGTCGCTATTCGCTATTCGCCTTTCGCTGGATTTCCGGTGCTCTCGGAGCCTCAGAGTAGACCATGCAGAGGGACCGTTAGCCCTTCTTGCACGTGAGCTTTGACACCGGCAGCAAGAAGCGAAAAGCGAAAAGCGAAGAGCGTGCCGCCTTGTGCGTTACACTCGCATCATCCCCATGGCCGAGACGCAACAACTCGGGCTGGCCTTCCAGGCGCCGCCGCGCAAGGTCTATCCGGTGGGCGAATTGGTGGCCGCCGTGCGCACTCAGGTAGAGCGCACCTTCACCGATGTTTATGTGGAAGGTGAAATTTCCAATTACCGGCCCGCCGGTTCTGGCCATCTCTACTTCACGCTCAAGGATGGTTCGGCCCAGTTGCGCGTGGTCATGTGGCGCACGCAGGCGCGACTCCTGCGATTCAAGCCCGACAACGGACTGCAAGTGATCGCCCGCGGCCGGGTGACGGTCTACGACGAGCGCGGCGACCTGCAGTTCCAGGCCGAGCACCTTGAGCCCAAAGGGGCGGGTGCGCTGCAGATCGCCTTCGAACAGCTCAAGAACAAGTTAGCTGCGGAGGGGCTGTTCGATTCCCAACGCAAGAAGCCAGTCCCGGCATGGCCTGGGCGAATCGGCGTGGTGACCTCGCCGCGCGGAGCGGCCATTCAGGACATGCTGAACGTTCTCAGTCGCCGTCACGACTCGGTCAATGTCCTCATCTACCCGGCGCAGGTGCAGGGTGAGGCGGCGGCTTCGGAAGTAACGGCAGGCGTCCGTTATTTCAATCGGCACGGCAAGGTCGATGTCATCGTCATTGCACGCGGCGGCGGCTCCTTCGAGGACCTCTTCGCCTTCAACGATGAAGGCCTGGCGCGCGTGATCGCCGCGTCGGAGGTTCCGGTCATCTCGGCCGTCGGCCACGAGACCGATTTCACCATCTGCGATTTCGTCGCCGATCTACGGGCGCCGACTCCTTCGGCAGCAGCCGAGTTGGTGATTCGCTCGAAACAGGAATTAGCCGAAAAGCTGTTGGCGCTGCGCAAACGTATAGCACAATCCATCAACTACAAGCTGCTGCGCGCCCATAACACGCTGTCGCAATTGGCGCAGAGTGCCGTATTCGCTCGCATGCAGGACTCCATCGCGCGACGCCAGCAGCGCATGGATGACCTTGTCTTCCGCATGGCACAAGCGCAATCGCACATTCTGAAGAGCCTGGACCGTCGGCTGACAGGGTACGAAGCGCAACTCCGCCATCACGATCTTCGAGTGCGCGCGGGAGCCATGCGCCGTCAGCTCGACTCGCGGACCTCCGAGCTGCGAGCGGCCCTCACACGTCTGCTAGGCGGACGGCGCACTGAACTCGACCGGCTGGCCGTCGCCCTGGGTCGCGCCAGCGAAACGGTCCTGCTGCGCCGCCGTTCCCGTTGGGAGCGGATGCATAGCAGCTTGCTGGCTCTGTCGCCCAAGGCGATCCTTGCCCGCGGTTACGCCCTGGTTTTCGATGCCGGCGGGCGGCTGGTGAAACAAGCGGGCCAGCTTACCGGCGGCGACCAGGTTCGCACCCAGCTCGGCCGGGGTGAATTCACATCCAGGGTTGACCGGGTCAAGGACCAGTGAATAGTGGGTATTGAATAGTGGATAGTAGATAGTGGATAGGCTCAGGAGGTCTAACTGAGACGGGGAAGAGATTCGCTAACTTCGCGGGAAATTCTCGTGTCGCAAGACTATCCCACTATTCACCGCTTTTGGCCGTTATTCGCTTCGCAGTGATGGCTTTGAGTGGTTCCTGTCTGAGTACTACGGCCACCTGCACGAACTTCAACAAGGCAATGCAAGTTAAGATTTGACCGCCACAGCCGAAGATCGCTTGGCAACGTCGCTAATCTTAAGAACGGATCAGGCGAATACGTCATTTACGGCGCCAGCGCCGCTGACCAGAAAGAATGGATTGTGGGCGCCAGGTGTGGCAGGTGCGATCAAATGGGCGACATCCGCGTGGGCGGCCTCATGGTGCGCGAGCAGCCAGACGTCGTAATGAGTCGGCGTGATGAAAAGGCGCTTGGTGCCGAGGTCCGCGACGATGCGAACGAAGCCTGGCCATGTGAACTTATTCCCCGGCAGGAAATACTCGCGATAGACCACCTTTCCGCCCGGGGCGACCGGCAGATTGCCGAGGGTGTCGCCATGATCAGTTGGCTGGCGATAACCGTTTTCCATATCCCTAGTGTCATCCCGTTTGATCGAACCGATGATTGTAGTGAGATTTCCATTTTCCCCGCTCAGTGGACTATTAGCCAGTGTGAAATATCGGATTTCGTAAATCGGCAGATGGGGGGTAAGGCGGCCTGTCAGCGTGTGGCCCGCCGAGGCCAGCCCCTTGAGCGCATTGCCGTTCTGCGTGTTGCCGATGTGGTTGGTTGGCATGACAGAAATCTCTCCTAGCGGGTTAGCCAGTCTATGGCGCGGTCTCGGGGGTACTCAAGCTCACCCTTGACACCTCGATTAAAAGGAAATCCTCGACATCATCAACGATTTGCCAAGAGAATCGAAACCTGTAACGGGGATTTCCGTTTTAGCTCCCAATAGCCCGACACTATACAACGATTCACTATCCACTGACTAGGCGCTCTCCACTGATTTAGAATAAAAGAACATGGCGCTGTGCTCTCGCCACCCTAGGAACCATGATGCTTCAGACGTTCAGCCACATGCCGCAGGTGTCGGTGCTCTCCATCATCGACATTCTGGTAGTGGCGTTCGTCATCTACGAGTTTCTCAAGCTCGTCAAGGGAACGCGCGCGATCCCCATGCTGATCGCTGTGGTGATTCTGGCCGCAGCCTTCTGGCTTGCGCACCTGGAAGAGCTCAAGACGATTGACTGGATCATCACCAACATCCTGCCATATGCAATCTTCGCGTTGATCGTGGTGTTCGGCGCGGAAATCCGGCACGCCTTGGCGCGGCTGGGAAGGCGTTTGTCTGCCGGGCGGGGAGGCGTGTTCAACGAGGCAGATAGCTATGAAGACATTGTGCTGGCCGCCAATCACCTCTCCCAGACGGTAACGGGAGCGCTGATCGTCATCGAGCGCGAGATTGGCTTGCGCACCTTCATCGAGAGCGGCGTTCCGCTCGACGCCAATCTTTCCTACGACCTGCTGATTACCATCTTTCGTCCTAGCGCCCCGTTGCACGACGGGGCAGTGATCGTGCAGAAGGGCCGGATTGCCGCTGCCGCCTGCTTCCTGCCGCTGTCCATGAACCCCGTGCTCTCGACGCAGTTCGGCACCCGGCATCGGGCCGCCATCGGTATTACCGAGGAGACGGACGCAGTGTCAGTGGTAGTTTCCGAGGAGACCGGCGCTATCAGCATCGCGGTCGGGGGCGCCATTGAACGTGATATCACGGTCGAGTATTTGCGTGAGCGCTTGAGTGAAGTGCTGCGGCGCTACGTGCCCGCGGCCTCCTTGCCCACCACGGTCACCGACGGCGATTTGGCTGAGGGGCGAGAGATGCAGCGCTTCAGCCACGAGAAAGATCTGGCGGATGGAGCGGAACGCTAGGCCATGCTCAAGTCGCTCCTCAATTTCTTCCGTAAGTACGTGCTCAACAACCTGCCTTTTAAGCTGGTCTCACTGGCCATTGCCATCATGCTATGGTGGGCCGTCGGGAGGGATTCCGCCATTGAGGTCCCGATGACGGTTCCGTTGGAATTTCAGCATGCACCCAGCCACCTCCTCATCAACTCCGAGTATCCTTTTCAGGCGCAAATCACTCTCCGCGGGCCGGAACACTTGATGCAAGAGGTCAGGCCCTCGCAGGTGCATGCCATTCTGGACCTTGAAGGGGCCGAACCGGGCGAGCGGACCTATGATCTCGGTACGAGTCAAGTTCAAGTGCCGCATAACGTCAAAGTGGTGCAGGTCGTTCCCGCTCAGTTTCGTATCAGCTTCGATCCCAGCGCTACGCGAACCGTGCCGGTTCAGCCGCGTGTGATCGGTACTCTGTTAGGCGGATATGAAATGGGAAAGCCGGTAGCTCAACCGTCAGTGGTCACGATTGTTGGACCGGAACGGCGCGTCAATACCATTGAAAGTGTGATCACTGACCCTGTGGATGCGACGGGTGTGGTCGGCAGTGCAACATTCACCACCCATGCCTACGTGGCCGATCCCCTGGTACGTGTCCAGACCCCGGGACCCATCCATGTGACCGTGACCACGGAAAGAATTTCTGGGGGCGCAGGCAAGCGTTGAACCGTAAGGAGGGCTTCGCCCTCCTCAAACTAATGCGACAGCTATTTGGAACTGACGGAATTCGAGGCGTGGCCGGCGAGTATCCGCTCGACCGGCGGACCGTGTATGCCATCGGACGCGCGCTCGGCCAGCGATTGGCCGCGCGTGAAACATCCGCCCAAGTCGTCATCGGGCAGGACACGCGCGAGTCAAGCGCCTGGATCAGTTCGGTCCTGGCTGCCGGCCTGGAGGCTTCGCGCACGCATGCGATCAGCGCCGGTGTAATCACTACGCCGGGAGTGGCGTACCTTACGCGCGCCAATCAATTCGCCGCAGGAATTGTCGTCTCGGCCTCGCATAATCCCTGGCAAGACAACGGCATTAAGATCTTTGGCGCCGACGGCTACAAGCTCTCTGACCAACTTGAACACGAAATCGAGGCCGACATCTTCGCGCACCTGGAGCAGTTGGCGGAGGGAGCTTCGGAGGCTGCCGCATCCGCTCGCGACATGCTGCCGGGCGATCAAAAGCTGCGGGAACAATACGCCGAGTGGCTGGCTACCCTGATCGGCGACACTGACCTTGGCGGAGTGCGCGTGCTGGTGGATTGCGCCAATGGCGCCGCCAGCTCAATTGCTCCCCTGGTATTTCGCGACTGCGGGATTTCTGCCGACTTTCTTCACATCGAGCCGGACGGGCGAAACATCAACGCCGGTTGCGGGGCGCTGCACCCGGAGAACGTCGCTCAGGCAGTGGCCGCGGCGGACGGGAAGTATGACCTGGGCATTACCTTCGATGGTGACGCTGACCGCGCCATGTTTTCCTGCGCCCAGGGGCGAATTGTGAACGGCGATGGCGTGCTACTCCTGGCCGCGCGCGATATGAAGACCCACGTCCGGCTGCACAACGACACCGTGGTGGCGACAACGATGTCGAACATGGGACTGGAAGCCGCACTTCGGTGCAGTGGTATCCGTATGTTGCGCGCGCCTGTGGGCGACAAATATGTGCTTGAGGAGATGCTCAAGACCGGCGCCACACTGGGCGGTGAGCAGTCAGGTCACATCCTGTTCCGCGACATGGACATTACGACCGGCGATGGGCTGCTTACTGCGCTGCGTGTGCTGGACGTGATTGCTCGCACCGGCCAGCCGCTGGCCGAATTGATCGCCGACATGAACGTCTTCCCGCAGGAAATCAGGAACGTGAAGGTGCGCGAGAAACTGCCGCTGGAGCAACTACCTTCGGTCATGGACGCCATCCGCGACGCCGAGCGTGACCTCGACGGCAACGGCCGCGTGGTGGTTCGCTATTCGGGAACGGAGAAGCTGGCACGGGTGATGATCGAAGCCGAAACGGAAGCATTGATGCGCCGCCACACTGATGCCATCGCAAACGCCCTCCAGCAGGCAATCGGCCTGTAAGGCTCTTCACTACGCAGACATCGCAGACGCCCTAGCGCTATAGATCGACCTGAACCGCCGCATCAAACTTCGAATAGTATTTCTTCACATCTTCTGCGCCGTACTTAGCGCGGAACGCCTCGACTACCGATTTCACAACCTTCGAGTCCGTGATCGGCTTTGCCCGGAACTCCGTCTCTTCTCCTCGCGCTGAGATCCGAATCTTCGGGTTGTGCAGGACATTCCTGTACCACTGGGTGTCGGAACCTTGCACCGGCAGCAGGTAGAGCTCGCCGCTACCCTTCAGCGCGAACCACACGGGCACCGAGATGAGTTGCCCCGACTTTCTGCCGATCACGCTGATTCTGATTTGCCGGTATCGGGCGAGGCGTTCTTTCAGTCCGTCTTGTTTTGAAGCTGGCATGGTGCCTTCACCTCCTCATGAAGAAGACTTTCGCCGTAAGTATCAATCAGGATCGATAGGAAACAAAACGCCGGCGGACCAGGGCGATACTGCCGAAGACGATTAGGGCGCAGCCCGATTCATCTTGCGCATTGGGCCATGTCAGCCAGGTCTTGGGACACTTGGCTCAACTTCATGCTTGAGTCGCTTGCTTTTAGCGATGAATGGGCCCCATCCGGGTTGTCCATCGGCATATCATGATGACAGGCAACCAAGGTGATGAATCGCCGGGAGTTCATCCTTCGTACGGCCTGCGGAGTGGGGGTGACCCTGGTCGCCCGCAACTCTTTCGCGCTGGGCCTCGCGCCGGCCGTAACCTCCAAGTTCAACGCCAGCGACACGGTCGAGATCGGCAAGACCGGCATCAAGACCAGCCGGCTTGCCATGGGAACCGGGACCTTCGGGTTTGGCGGCGGCTCCAAGCAGACCGCGCTGGGGAGCAAGGACCTTGTTAATCTGCTGCTGAACGGCCACGACAACGGGTTACGCCTGTTTGACACCGCCGACGCCTATGGCAGCCATCCTCACGTTGCCGGGGCCCTTAAGCACATCCCGCGCGACAAGGTTACCGTGCTCACCAAGACCGATTCGCGCGATGCAGCAGGAGTGCGGGCCGATCTCGACCGCTACCGCCGCGAGCTGGGGACGGACTACATCGACATCGTGCTCCTGCACTGCGTTACCGAAGCAGACTGGACCGAGCGCTACAGAGGAGCGATGGACGTCCTGTCCGAAGCCAAACAGAAGGGCATCATCAGGGCACACGGCTGCTCGTGCCATAGCCTCGAAGCGCTGCGGGCCGCTGCCAAGTCGCCGTGGGTGGAAGTGGACCTGGCCCGCATTAATCCCATCGGCTCGCACATGGATGCCGGACCTGCAACCGTTGTTGGCGTGCTGCGAGAGATGCGTGCCGCCGGCAAGGGCATCATCGGTATGAAGATTCTCGGCCAGGGGGACATGCGTTCGCGACCTGATGACGCGTTGCGCTACGCCCTGTCCCTGAATCTGCTGGACGCATTCACCATCGGCGCCGAAAACAAAGCCGAGCAGAACGACCTTATTCGCCGCATCGCGGCTGCGTAGTTCTCCGCGAAGTATCGGCGAGCGCTAGGCTCTTCAAAGCTGGCTCTCCAGGCTGGGCGTCTGCGATGCCCGTGATAATCTTCTACATAGCCTCAGGCACGACGACGGGATTTCTGGGACTCTCTGACTACGCCTACCTGTTCTCTGACCGGGGGATTATTTGCTATCGAGCACTGGCTTTGTGCCGAGGAGAAAGAATGAACGCAAGGTTGATAACCGTAGTTGCAGCCGTCCTGGCGGTTGCCCCCGCCGTCTATGCCCAGGATCTGGTAAAGGATACCAAAAAGGCCGCCGACAAGACCGCTGACGTCACCAAGGACACCAGTAAGGATGTGGCGCACGGGACGGTAAAGGCCGCCGATAAGACCGCCGATGTAAGCAAGGACACCGGCAAGGCCGTCGGGAAGGGGACCAAGACTGCTGCTAAGACGACCGGCAAAGCCGTGGACAAGGGTGCCAAGGCCACCGGCAACGCCGTCAAGACCGGGGCTGACAAGACCGCTGACGCGGTAAAGTAGACACTGATTCTCCACGAGTGCGGAGATCAGTCACGCCGGGGCTTGCGCCCCGGCTCACTTCAACGCCGCCGCTACGCGGCTCATTCTTGCGCTTCTTCGGATTCTTGTTCCGCCACCGATTTGCATGCCAGTTGCGACACAGTCTCTGAAGGCCCTCTACCAGGTACGTCAACCCTGGAACCCTTCTAATTGGTGGGCGTGTCCCCCTGAAATCAGCAGAAACCGATATGCCACTTTCAAGGTCGCGGAAGCGCGGGCCTGCTGCGTTGGAAAAGGGAGCTGATCTGGGGCTGCACAAGATACCAGATGATCAGAATGTTGATGGCTAACTTGATCAGACGGTAGCCGCCCAGGAAGAACCCGAAGTGAAGGCCCATGAACAACAACCCGGGAAGCGATACCAGGACGGTGATGCCCGCCAGCACGATGCACAGGATTCGTCCCCACTCGCGAAGCGTCCACACGCCATACCCGGCCAGTGCGGCGACCACCGCAAAACAGAGAGTGAAGGCGGCGCCCAGCATTCCTACGAAAAGACCCATGCCACCAAGAAGGTTGCCGTAGCCCGCGCTGAACATGGCGCCCAGAATGGTGCCTCCAACCGCGAGCGTAATCGCAATCAGCCCCAGAAAAGCCGCCGCCAGAAAATGGTAGATCGCGATCAGTACTATTCCCGTTGGGCGCATGTCGATTCTCCTCCGTGGCTCAAGTAAGCCGGACAGTATGTGAACCTGCAGACGAAGTCAAGCGCGAGCGTTTGGGTATATTCTGGTGAAACCAATGCCCAGCAGACTCCAGGACATTATTGCCGCCACCCGCGAGCGAGTCGCGGCCGCCAAGGCGTCTGCCGACGTGCGGACACTGGCCGTGGCGGCAGACCGGCACCAGCCTCGAGGGTTTCGTGAAGCCGTGCGGCGAGGGGCGGAGTCGGGTATCGCAGTGATCGCCGAGTTGAAGAAGGCGTCGCCATCGAAAGGGTTGATTCGCCCGGACTTCGATGCGGCGGCGCTGGCCGTCGAACTGGAAGAAGCTGGTGCAACCGCGCTGTCGGTCCTGACCGATGAGCAATTTTTCCGGGGGTCGCTGGAGAATTTGGAGATTGCGTCTGAAGCTACCCGCATCCCGTGCCTGCGCAAGGACTTCATCGTTGACGAGTTCCAATTGTTGGAAGCTCGGGCGCACCGGGCCGATGCTGTGCTGCTGATTGTCGCGGCGCTCGCGCAGGCGGAGTTGAACAGCCTGAACCGCCGGGCCCGCGAACTGGAGCTCGATGTTCTTTGCGAAGTGCATGACGGCACGGAGCTGCAGCGCGCCCTCGATGCCGGCTGTGAAACCATCGGAGTTAACAATCGCAACCTGCATACCTTCCGGGTTGATCTAAATACGTCGCTGGAACTCGCCGGGTTGATCCCGCCTGGAGTTGTAAAGGTGGCCGAAAGCGGCATTGAGAGCGGCGACGACATTGCCCGGCTGCGGCAAGCGGGATTCGACGCGTTCCTGGTGGGCGAGTCTCTGATGCGCGCGCCGCGCCCCGGCGCTGCGCTGCGAAAGTTACTCAACGGGGCAAATGCGTTCGACAGGAGCAAAGCCGAGCCCGCTAGGACGGGCGGAAGAGCCTAGTCCAGTGCTTCAGAGTCAGGGAGAGAATCGATCGAGAAATCCGCGCGAGAGAAGAGTCCAAAACCTGCGGCAATGCCAGCCCCGTAGGGGCGACTCAGTCTAGCCCAGCACGGAGCCGCAGGCGGAGTGCTGGGTGAAGCGTAAAAATTGACCGGAGCCCCGGCAGGGGCGGTACAACTCGAGATGAGCCGATGACCTGGGTCAAGATTTGCGCCACCACCAACCTGCGCGATGCGCAGGCCAGCGTGGCTGCCGGAGCCAATGCGTTGGGATTCATTTTTGCCCCGAGCACGCGCCGGATCGAGGTCCAAACGGCGGCGGAGATCATCGCCGCGCTTCCCGCCGAGATCGAGAAGATAGGCGTGTTCGTCAACGAAACACCGGAGCGCGTAGCCGCGATCGCAGAGCGGGCCGGGCTGACCGGTGTGCAGTTGCACGGCGACGAACCGGCCGCGCAACTGGCTGCGTATCGGCAGGCAGTGGGTGGACGCAGGCTTATCAAGACGCTGCAAGCACGCGAGTTGCTGGCAGAGGCCGGCGGTCAGGTCCTGCAAAGGTACCTGGCCAAGTCAGAAAGTCTTGACGCCATCCTGCTCGATTCGGGTGTGCCGAGCAAACGCGGAGGAACGGGAGTGCCGTTCGACTGGGAAGCCGCGCTGCCGCTGGTGAAGAGAATCAAGGCCGTGTTGCCGGTGATCATCGCTGGCGGCCTGACCGCTGGCAATGTAGTTCAGGCGATCCGCCTGTTCGATCCTTGGGGCGTGGATGTCGTTTCCGGCGTGGAGTCCGAAGCGGGGAGGAAGGACGAAGCCAAGCTGCGGGGCTTCGTGGCGGCAGCCCGGCAAACTGAATCGGCAATGAAAGCAGGGTAAAGGGAACCATGGAAGAGACGACCAGCGAATTGCAGAGCCCGGCGATTCCCGAAACTGCGGTCAAGCCGCCAAAGCCCGCACGTTCGGTTCCGGGCCGCTTCGGCTCCTATGGCGGCCGGTACGTGCCGGAGACACTGATGGCGGCGTTGCAGGAACTCGAATCCGCCTACGCGCAGGCGCGCAAGGACAAATCCTTCCGCACCGAATATCAGCGCCTGCTGGCCGACTTTGCCGGCCGCCCGACGCCGTTGTTCCTGGCTGAGCGACTCACCAAAGAACTGGGTGGCGCGAAGATCTACCTGAAGCGCGAAGACCTGCTGCACACCGGCGCGCACAAGATCAACAACTGCATTGGACAGGCGCTGCTGGCCCGCCGCATGGGCAAGCATCGCATCATTGCCGAGACCGGCGCCGGCCAGCACGGCGTCGCAACGGCGACTGTCTGCGCTTTGTTCGGCATGGAATGTGTCGTGTACATGGGCACCGAGGACATGCGGCGGCAGGAGCTGAACGTCTTCCGCATGCGATTGCTGGGCGCTGAGGTTCGCGGCGTGGAGTCGGGTTCGCGCACGCTCAAGGACGCCATCAACGAAGCCATGCGCGACTGGGTGACCAATGTCCGCACCACGCACTACCTGCTGGGCAGCGTGCTGGGTGCGCATCCTTACCCGACGATGGTGCGCGACTTCCATCGCGTCATCGGCCAGGAGGCCCGCAAGCAGATCCTCAAGGCGGAAGGGCGTTTGCCCACTGCGGTGATCGCCTGTGTCGGCGGCGGATCGAATGCAATTGGTGTGTTCTACGAGTTCATCAAGGACCCCGAGGTGAAGCTGATTGGCGTCGAGGCGGGTGGACGCGGCCACTCCCTAGGCGAGCACGCGGCGCGCTTCGACGGTGGCGGCCCGGGCGTTTTGCAGGGAACCTATTCCTACGTCCTGCAGGACCAGGCGGGACAGATTGCCCTGACGCACTCCGTTTCGGCAGGACTGGATTACCCGGCGATCGGGCCGGAGCATGCGTGGCTGCACGATCAGGGGCGCGCCGAGTATGTTTCGGCTAGCGACCAGGAAGCACTCGACGCCTGCTGCGCCTTGGCTCGGATGGAAGGAATCATTCCGGCGCTGGAGTCGGCCCATGCCGTCGCCGAAGTGATGAAGCGCGCCCCAAAGATGGCGAAATCGGACCTGATGATCGTCAATGTGTCGGGCCGTGGTGATAAGGACATAGGAATCTTGCGGGAGAATCTGGCGCTGTAAGAGGCCGTGTTCGTGCTGCCAACTCCTTTATCATGAATAATTTACGTATAAGTCATTTGTTTAGAATACTTTGCACATCAAATGTGAGCTAAGTTGTTGATTCTTCGTTGGGTGTCGGGAGGGGTGTAAGTCGGTATCCGACGTGACCGAAATAGAACGTAAGTCTGCCGGAAAAGGGAGCAAGTTGGCAATCGTCTTCAAAAAGCGACCTGGTCTTGTGGCCTACATTACTTGCGGCGATCCCGACCTCGACACTTCGCGTGAGGTTGCGCTGGCGGCCATTCAGGCTGGAGCTGAAGTCATCGAGCTCGGCGTGCCCTTCAGCGATCCGGTCGCGGATGGGCCCGTGATCCAGCGCGCCAGTGAACGTGCGCTTAAGCATGGGACGAACCTGAGCGGAGTTCTCGCTGTCGCGAAGCAGGTTCGTGAGCAATCGAAGGCTGGACTCATCATCTTTTCGTATCTGAATCCCATCCTGCAGTTTGGGCTGGAAAGAGTTCTGTGCAGCCGCCGCCGAGGCAGGCGTTGACGGCGCGCTGGTGACTGATCTTCCTGTCGAAGAGGCTGGCGAATACCTAAAGGCGATGAAGGCCCACAAACTCGCGCCGGTGTTTCTGGCTGCGCCCACCAGCACTGAGCAGCGCCTGCGGGACGTCGGAAAACATTCGCGAGGCTTCGTGTATGCGATCTCGCGCACCGGAATTACGGGCGCGCGTCAGGAGCTGGCAGGCGATGCACGCTCGCTGGTGGAGCGTTTACGCGCGCATACCAAACTGCCGATTGCGGTCGGCTTCGGCGTCTCGACTCCAGAGCAGTTCGCCGAGGTCGGCAGCTTCGCGGACGCGGCAGTGGTTGGCAGCGCGATCGTACAAAGGATCGAGGAAAATCGAGGCCGTGAGGCAGCGGCCGTGGCAGAATTCTTGTCTTCCCTGACAGCAACGGCGGAGCCGGCCCGGGCCGGCGCTTAGGTTCACGGGATGGAAGACGCTCACAAGGCAGAAGCGGAATGGACATCGCGGACTGGCGCAAGAAGATCGACGATTTGGATCGCAGGCTCGTGGAGTTGCTGAACGAGCGCGCCCAATGCGCCCACGAGATTGGCAAGCTGAAGCGCAACTCGGGAATGCCGATCTATGAGCCGGACCGCGAGAAGGTCATCCTCGAGAACATTAAGCGAAACAATCAGGGGCCGCTGTCGGAGATGCAATTGCGCATGGTGTATGAGCGGTTGGTGGACGTGATGCGGCAAATCCAGCGCGAAGAGATGGCGCCCGAGCCGGCGAACGAGGGAGAAGGCACCGAGCTGGAGCCGAACGATTGAAAGCAGTGGTCAGTAGCCAGTGGTCAGTTGCCAGTTGTGGAAGTAGGGTCGGTCGCAAGTTGTTGGCGATCCGCCTGCTAGATGGACGTCGGTTCAAAGCCGATCGGATGAAGAGCAACTGACGAAGAGCGAAGAGCGAAGAGCGAAGAGCCAACCATGATCGTTGCGATGTTGGAAAGCGCGGGCGAAGACCAGATCCAGGGGGTGATCGACCACCTGGTGAAGATGGGCTTCGAGGTACACCGCAGCACCGGTGCGCGGCAGACTGTGCTGGGAGCGGTGGGCCGTCGCATTGACTTCGACATCCGCGACATCGAAGTGCTTTCCGGCGTACATCATGTACACCGCATCAGTTCGCCCTACAAGCTGGTGGGTCGCAACTTTCGTCCTGACGGCACCGTGGTAAAACTGGCCAACGGAGTGGAGATCGGCGGCAAGGAAGTCGTGGTGATGGCCGGTCCGTGCTCGGTCGAATCGCAGGAACAAATCTTTACCGCCGCCGAATCGGTCAGCAAGGCAGGCGCGAAGGTCTTGCGGGGCGGCGCTTTCAAGCCGCGCAGTTCGCCTTACACATTTCAGGGACTGGGCTTGGATGGGTTGAAGCTGCTGCGCGAAGCCGGCGACCGCTATGGGCTGATGGTGATCAGCGAGGTCATGGAGATTTCGCAGATCGAGCTCATGTTGCCGTACATTGACATCTTCCAGGTGGGCGCGCGTAACATGCAGAACTTCAACCTGCTGCGCGAGCTGGGCAAGGTGCGCAAGCCGGTGCTGATGAAGCGGGGAATCGCGGCCACCATCGAAGAGATGCTGCTTTCGGCGGAGTACATCATGTCCGGCGGCAACTACCAGGTCATCCTGTGCGAACGCGGCATTCGCACCTTCGAAACTTACACGCGCAACACGCTCGATATTTCGGCGATTCCCATCGTGCACAAGCTGTCGCATCTGCCCATCACCTCGGACCCTTCGCACGGCACCGGCTTGCGCGACAAAGTCGCCCCGATGGCATGCGCCTCGATTGCCGCCGGAGCCGATGCATTGCTGATCGAAGTGCATCCTTCACCCGACAACGCGCTGTCGGACGGCGCACAGTCGCTGTTTCCGCAGCAGTTCTCCGAGTTAATGGAGCAGTTGCGCATGATTGCTCCCGCAGTGGGAAGGACGATTGGATAGCTTCCCATATTCCTCTACCATGACGATTCAGCAGATCACGATTGTTGGAACGGGCCTGATCGGTGGCTCATTCGGGATGGCCCTTCGCCGGCGTGGGTTCGGGGGAACGATTGTCGGCTGCGATAAGCCCGAGGTGCTGGAGGCCGCCGTAACGCGAGGCGCGATCGATCGCGGCGGCACCGACATCAAGGAAGCTGTTCTGCACAGTGACGTTGTTATGTTCGCAACGCCGGTTGGCGCCATCCTCTCGCTGTTCGAAAAACTCGCGCCGACCCTTCCCCCTGACACGCTTATCACCGACACCGGCAGTACCAAGCGGGAATTTGTCGAGCGTGCGCGCTTGATCTTTGGCGCGGCCGCCGGACAGCGGGTGCTCCCGGGCATCCCATGGCCGGCAAAGAACACGGCGGGATCGAGAATGCCGAACCGGGACTGTTTGACAACGCCACATGGTTGGTCACGCCCATCGACCCAAGCCAGCCCTATACGGCACAGCAGTTGGAATATCTGGATCTGCTCAGGTTTGTTGGAGCGCGCGTTGTTCCGATTGAACCTGATCAGCATGACCGGCTGTGCGCCTGGGTCAGCCATCTGCCGCAGATGATTTCGACGGCACTGGCTTCGTTGCTGCGCGAAGAGTTTGGCGACGACGAACGAGCCACGCAAGTCGGCGGCCGGGCACTACACGAGATGACGCGCATTGCGCATAGTCCGTATTCGATGTGGCGGGACATTGCGCTGACCAACAGCCAGAACCTGGAAGAAGCCCTGCTGCGCTTCGAGCAGCAACTGGCGCACCTTCGGGAGAACCTGCGCGGGCCAGCGTTGCGCGAACTGTTCGAGAGCGCCAACAAGTTCGAAAAGAACAGTAGCCAGTAGTCAGTAGCCAGTCGTCGGTGATCGGACGAATCGGATTTTCGCCGCCGCAGACTGAAGGAAGGTTCTTTTTGCGCCAAGACAATGCAGTCGGTACAATCGCGGGTCGGAACCGAAACTTATGGCAATGAACAAAGTGCTTGCGAACGCCGACGAGGCCATACACGACATCAGGGATGGCGACACTCTGATGCTTGGGGGCTTCGGCCTGTGCGGCATTCCGGAAAACCTCATCCGGGCCCTGGTCAAGAAGGGCGTAAAAGACCTGCACACCATCAGCAACAATGTGGGAATTGACGGCGCCGGCTTGGGGCTGATGCTCGGCGCCGGGCAAATCAAGTCGCACAAGGGAAGCTACGTTGGCGAGAACCGGTTGCTGGAAGAGATGGTGCTGACCGGCCGCATCGATCTGGAACTCATCCCGCAGGGCACACTGGCCGAACGCATCCGCGCCGGCGGGGCAGGCATCCCGGCGTTTTACACGCCGGCAGGATTTGGCACAGTCGTAGCAGAAGGCAAGGAGACGCGCGAGTTTGGAGGGCGTCCGTATGTGCTGGAACGTGCGCTGATTGCGGACTTTGCGCTCATCAAAGCGTGGAAGGGCGACCGCTGGGGCAACCTCGTCTATCGCAAGACGGCGCGAAATTTCAATCCCATGATGGCCACGGCTGCGAAAATCACCATCGCTGAAGTGGAGCATCTGGTCGAGCCGGGCGAGATCGATCCCGACCAGGTGCACACGCCCAGCGTTTACGTGCATCGCATCTTCCAGGGCACGGATTACGAGAAGACGAATCGAGCGGCGAACCGTGCGCAAGGCATAACCCGGGTTGAAGAGGTCAGAAGGCCTATGGCAACTCCTCCAAGAATCGAAAAGCAGAAGGACACAGAAAAGCGTGACCGCATTGTGCGGCGCGTGGCTCGTGAGCTGCGCGACGGATTTTATGTGAACCTCGGCATCGGCATGCCAACGCTGGTGGCAAACTGCGTCCCGCCGGGCATGGAAGTCGTACTGCAAAGCGAGAACGGCATGCTGGGCGTTGGGCCGTATCCTCTGCAAGGCACGGAGGACGCCGACCTGATCAATGCCGGAAAAGAAACCGTCACCGAGATTCCCGGCACAGCGTTTTTCTCCAGCGCGGAATCGTTCGCCATGATTCGCGGCGGCCATGTTGACCTCAGTGTGTTGGGCGCCATGGAAGTGGACGAAGAGGGTAACCTCGCCAACTGGATGATTCCGGGCAAGATGGTGAAAGGCATGGGCGGCGCCATGGACCTGGTGGCCAGCGCGCGGCGAGTCATCGTGGCGATGGAGCATACGACAAGGGACGGCTCGCCAAAAATCCTGAAGCGTTGCACTTTGCCGATTACCGGGCTGCGCGTGGTGCACACCATCGCGACCGAAATGGCATGGATTCGCGTAACCCAGAGCGGATTGGTGCTGGAGGAGATCGCGCCCGAACTCACGCCCGACGACGTGCAGCGGGTGACGGAAGCGCCGCTAATCGTCAGTCCCGAACTGAAACCCATGACCTCATAGGGACTGCGCTCTATTCCCAAATTGGGAATCAAGTGCCGAAGCGCACACTCGCTCTGTGACGCACGTCGCTGACCAGACCCGCCAAGCAAGCCCATAGTGATCTGTGGTCGCAAGCGATCACGCAAATTGAAAGAAGGCTATTATGCGCTTACTCAACGTGTGTCTGGCGGTTCTGGTGCTCGGGTTTTCGCTTACTGTCGCTGCACAGACAACTGCCAACTCGCAATCATCCGCTTCGCCACAGGCTAGCAAGCCCGAGGTCAGGAAAGTTGCCCCGGCCTACACCGATCCGTCGTCTGGGAAAGAGATGTACATGGCGTACTGCGCCTCGTGTCACGGGGCCGACGGCAAGGGCAATGGCCCGGCGGCGCCGGCGTTGAAGACGCCAGCGACCAATCTGACTCAGATCGCAGCTAAGAATGGCGGCACCTTCCCGGATGCGCAAATCATGCAGGTCATTAAAGGCGACTCCATGACCGCGGCACACGGCAACAAAGATATGCCGGTTTGGGGACCGGTGTTCCTGCAGATGGGCGGGCACGATACGGCGCAGGTGCAACTACGGATTCGCAATCTGACGAAGTATCTGGCTTCGATCCAGGCGAAGTAGTCGACATTCGCCAACAGGTGCATCGCTGATCAAGGGCGCAAGATCGACTGCGGCGAACTCCTGCTCCTCTTCTCGCGGAGCGGTATCGAAGCGCTGTCGCGTGTAACAAGCCGCTCGCGAATTCTGAGAGCCGGGGCAGTGCTAATTTGCTGTGGGTGTCTTGCGCACGATAGCATGGGATTGCTTGCGAGCGACCGCAGTGAATCCAACAATTGCCTTCTACCGCGAAACTCTCTCCAACTGGCCAGCGATTTGTTTTTCGAGGGCCACTGGTCTGCCGTTCCATGTCTTGAAGTTGAGAGGAGGCCACGCTCTCCGTCTGCTTGATCCCAAGGCAGAGATATGGGCCTATCACTCGATCTGGCAGGAGCGGTGTTACGACCGGGACTTCGCCGACATTCCCCGGAACGGTACGGTGATCGATCTGGGTGCCAACGTAGGCATCTTTGCGCTCTACGCCGGGGCCAAACTTGTGCCCGACGGCGCAGTGCTGGCGGTTGAGCCGAATCCTGACTGCGAAAACCTTCTCCGGCAAAATTGCGCAACGCTTCACAATGTCACGGTTTTGCGGGCTTCGATCGGTGGTGACGGGCACCTGCACTTGTCGAACGACTCTCTTGGCGCCTCCGTGTTTCTCTCCGACGAAACCGTGCGCACGATTTCCTGCCCGGTAATATCGCCTGAGGCTGTTTTGACCCGGTTCCCGCGAGTGGACCTACTCAAGGTAAATATGGAAGGCGCCGAGTATCCGTTTGTGCTCGATACGCGAGCCGAGCTGTGGCAGCCGGTGCAGCGTGTCGCCGTGAAATGGCACGATGAAACCGAGATTGCGCAGAATCACAGGCCCGAAGAGTTAAGAGACCGATTGCAGGCGTTGGGTTTCACCGTTCTGCGGCACGAAGTGATCTGGAAGCGTCCGGGTCTTACGACTGGCATTACTACCGCGCGCAGGACGCTCTGAACGCGGTTGTAACTGTCTTTCCGAGGGTCGAAGACAGGGACCGTACCCAGCACCCAATTCGTTGACACTCAGCCTTGATGCCTGTTAGCTTTAGTAGTTCCAGTATCAGTCCTGCGCCCCGCAGTGTGTCTTCAGTAATAGGCACTCACGAACAAACAAATGGATACCACTCTCAGGCAAGTAGGCGAATTACTGCTCGGAGCGATTCCGACCATAGTTCTTCTGCTGTTGCTCTACGCCATTTATACCTTGCTGGTGCGCAAGCCCCTGATGCGGACTTTGGATGAGCGCCGCGAACGGACGGAAGGGGCAGTACTGAAGGCCCGGGCCGACGTGGCCGCCGCCGAAGCCAAGACTCAAGACTACGAGGAGCGCCTGCGTGAGGCCCGGCTAGCGGTCTATAAGTCGCAGGAAGCCCGCCGTCTGAAGGCGCAACAGGCCCGAGCCGAAGCCCTGGCCGAAGCTCGTACCCGCGCCCAGCAGCAGATTCACGAAGCTCGCGCTGCCATGGAGCAGGACATGGCGGCGGCGCGCAGCGGGTTGCAAGCCGAGGTCGACAGGCTGGCCGCCGAAATCATACGCACCATTCTGAGGCCAGCGGGAGCGGCTTCCGCAATTGGCGGTCAACCGTGACCCGAATGAAGCCGTGCCGCTTGCTTCTAGGCCTTCTTTGGATTTGCCTGGTCTTCGGCACGCTTGCCGGGCAGGAACAGGGGGCCTCCACTTCTTCTTCCGCCCCGCAGTCAGACCAGGCGTCCACGGCTGCCCAGCAGAATCCACCGCAGAATCCGAATGCCGAGTTCAGTCAGCAGCTCGCTAAAACGTCGGAAGCCGCCGCCGGGGAAGCCGGCAAGAAAGATGCGAAGCTGGAAATGGAACTAAGGGCGGAGCACTCCCCGGTAGTGCGGTGGATTGGGCGCATGATCAGGATCAGCCCGGAGCGCGCGTATCTACTTTCGCTGCTGATCAACTTCGGAATTCTGGTCGGGTTCTTCTGGGTGATGTTGAAGGCAAAAGTGCCGCAGATGTTCCGCGACCGGACGGCGATGATTCAAAAGGGAATCCGGGAAGCGCAGGCCGCCAGCGCCGAAGCATCGCGACGCCTGCACGATATCGAAGAACGATTAGCGAAGCTGGACACCGAGGTTGCGGAGATTCGTGCGTCGGCCGAGGGCGAGGCCGTTGCAGAGGAAGCGCGAATCCGGCAGGGAGCCGAGGAAGACAAAGGCAAGGTGGTTCAGGCCGCCGAAGCGGAGATTGCTGCCATCGCGCGCAATGCCCGCCGCGAATTGAAGAGTTACGCGGCATCCCTGGCCGTCGATATGGCGTCCCGCAAAATCCGCGTGGATGAGCCCACCGATCACGCTCTGGTGCGTGAGTTTGTTGACCAGCTTGGAGGGGACGGAAAGTAATGGCCGCCGTTTCCAGCCGTTATGCCCGCGCTCTGGTTGAGGTGGTCCTCGAGCAGAAGCTCAATGCCGATGAGGCCCGGCAGCAGTTGAACTCCATTGCGGAGGCGGCTCGCGAAAACGTTGACTTGCGTCGAGTGTGGGAGTCGCCGGCGGTTCCTGCAGAACAGAAGCGCGCTGTGCTGGACGGCATCATCGCCCAGATGAACGCCTTCAAGGCGATCAGGAATTTCATGGCGGTGATCATTGACCACCGGCGAATTCCGATGCTGGATGAAATTGCGCGCCAGTTCGCGGTTGAACTCGACGCGCAATTGGGATTCGTGGAGGCCCAAATTTCCAGCGCACGCGAACTTTTGCCGGAAGAGAAACGGGAATTGGAGTCCCAGGTCGAGCGCTTGACCAGCAAGAAGGTGCGGGCGCACTACGCTTCCGATCCCGCCCTGCTGGGCGGAGTTATGGTCCGCGTCGGCAGCACGATTTATGACGGCTCGGTGCGCGGGCGGTTGGAGAAGATGAGGGAGCAGTTGAGCGTCAGTTAGCGAAGGAACTACGGTGGAGCACGCCTTCAGGCGTGCAAATGAAGATGGTTAGGCTTGCGCTTTAGGCTGGAGGTAATTGTTTTCCTGTTGCCTCAGCGGCTAAAGCCGGTTCTATAGACCCTTCTAATGCAGCGTTAGAGCGCTGCTCCACCCGAGTCGAGAGTTCTTGCATAATACGGAATAAATCTTATGGCGCAGATCAAAGCAGACGAGATTACGAAGCTCATCCGCGAGCAGATCGATAACTACGAGACCAAGATCGCTGTGGACGAAGTCGGCAGCGTGATGTCTATCGGCGACGGCATCGCCCGGGTTTATGGACTCGACAAGGTGATGGCGGGCGAACTGCTCTCGTTCCCGCATAATGTGGCGGGCCTCGCCATGAACCTGGAAGAAGACCAGGTTGGCGTGGTGCTGCTGGGCGAGTACACGGAAGTCGAAGAAGGCGACGAGGTCAAGCGCACCGGGCGCATCATGAGTGTGCCCGTAGGCGATGCGATGATTGGACGAGTGGTCAATTCGCTCGGCCTGCCCATCGACGACAAAGGGCCGGTCAATACCGACAAATACATTCCCCTCGAGCGCCTGGCGCCGGGCGTCATCGATCGCCAGCCGGTGAAGGAGCCCATGGCCACCGGACTGAAGGCCATCGACTCCATGATTCCCATCGGTCGCGGCCAGCGCGAGCTCATCATCGGCGACCGTCAGACCGGCAAGACCGCGGTGGCGCTTGACACCATTATCAACAGCAAGGGACGCGACCTGATCTGTATCTATTGCGCCATCGGGCAGAAGCGCTCGTCGGTGGCGCAAGTGGTGAAGACGCTGGAAGACTACGGCGCAATGGATTACACGATCGTCGTGTCGGCGTCGGCTTCCGATCCGGCTCCGATGCAGTACATCGCTCCCTATGCCGCGTGCGCCATGGGCGAGTATTTCCGTGACACCAAGCGTCACGCGCTCTGCATCTACGACGACCTTTCCAAGCATGCGGTTGCGTATCGCGAGATTTCGCTGTTGCTGCGTCGCCCACCGGGACGCGAAGCCTATCCCGGAGACGTTTTCTATCTTCACTCACGACTGCTGGAGCGCGCCGCCAAGCTCAACAACGAGCTCGGCGGCGGTTCGCTGACTGCCTTGCCCATCATTGAGACCCAGGCGGGCGACGTTTCGGCCTACATTCCGACCAACGTAATTTCGATTACCGACGGCCAGATTTACCTAGAGACCGACCTGTTCAACTCCGGCGTGCGTCCAGCGGTAAACGTCGGGCTGTCGGTCAGCCGCGTCGGCGGTAACGCTCAGATCAAGGCCATGCGGCAGGTTGCCGGTACGCTGCGTCTCGACCTCGCTCAGTATCGCGAGTTGGCGGCGTTTTCGCAGTTCGGGAGCGACCTCGATAAGGCTACGCAGGCGCAGCTTGCTCGTGGAGCCCGTCTGACCGAAATCCTGAAGCAGGGGCAATACCAGCCGCTGCCGTTCTCCAAGCAGATTCTCATCATCTTCGCGGGTACGCAAGGCCTGCTGGACGAAATGCCCATCGAGCAATTGCGCGATTTTGAGAAGGGTCTGAATGCTTACGTGGAGACTTCGAATCCCGGCATTCTGTCGGCCATCGAGGAAAAGAAAGTCCTCGATGACGATTTGAAGGCTGCGATGACGAAGGTCATCAGGGAATACAAGGAGCGCTTTGCCAGCGAGCACCAAGCGGCAGCCAAGGCAAGCGTGTAAGAAATCTATGGCGAACGTTCGCGACATCCGGCGGCGCATACGCAGCGTGAAGAACACGCGCCAGATCACCAAAGCCATGAAGATGGTTTCGGCGGCCAAGCTGCGCCGCGCGCAGGAGCGCGCCCTGGCGGCGCGTCCTTATGCGCTGATGATGACCAACGTCTTGCACTCGCTGGTCGGCCGCACTGATCTGGTTGACCCGAAGACAGGTGAGCCCAAGCATCCTTTGCTGGCGCAACGGCCGGAGCAGAACATTCTGCTGGTGCTGGTCACCGGCGATCGCGGATTAGCCGGCGCCTTCAACTCGAACGTGCTGAAGGCAGCAGCCAAGTTCCTGGAATTCTTCAAGGGCAAGAACATCAGCATCGCTACCGTGGGTCGCAAAGGCCGCGACTACATGCGCCGGCGCTATCCCGTTGCGACCCCGGGAAGCACAACCCGCGCCGGCCAGATTCAGATTGTTGGCGAACACTTGAACCTGTTGGCCAAGCTCGAGTATGAGGCCGTGGCTGAGATCGTCGAGCGAGTGATCCAGGCCTACGACCACGGCGAGATCGATTCGGTCTACGTGCTCTATAACGAGTTCAAGTCCGTAATCTCGCAGCGCCTGATCGCACAGCGTATTTTGCCGGTGCAGGAAATTGGCCGCCGCGAGGTCGCTCTGGCTGAAGAGTTCACGTTGGAGCAGCGTGAACGCATGGGCGAGGCCGCGCGTGCTGCCGGCATCAGCTTGAAGGAGCCCGAGGAAAGCGAGGCGGAGCGCCGCGCCAAGGAATTTCCCGCGCCCGATGTGGATTACATCTATGAGCAGCCGGCGGAAGAGATTTTCCATGACATGGTGCCGCGCTACGTTGTGATGCAGCTGTTTCAGGCGATGCTGGAGTCGGTGGCGGCCGAACAAGCGGCCCGCATGACCGCGATGGATTCGGCGACCAACAACGCCAATGACGTGATCGACTCGCTTACCCTGACCATGAACCGCGCCCGCCAAGCGGCGATTACCAAGGAGATTATCGAGATCGTCAGCGGCGCAGCAGCGTTGTAGGCAGTTTCGAGTTTGTGGTTTCAAGTTTCGAGTTTTTCAAGATTCGTACCAGATGCCCAAGACTGATAAGTCATAAGGGCTAACAGCGAAGAGCGGATTCATATATGCCAGAAAATGTCGGACACATCATTCAGATCGCAGGTCCCGCGGTGGACGTGCAGTTTTCCGAGAGCGCATTGCCTCCCATCTACAGTGCGCTGCGCGTCACTAGCGAAGGCTTCAACGTTCCCGCGCCCATCGACGTCATCCTCGAAGTCGAGCAGCAGCTGGGCGAAGCGCGCGTGCGCTGCGTCGCCATGCAGCCCACCGACGGCATGGTCCGCGGCATGAAGGCCATCGACCTCGGCGGGCCGATCACGGTGCCCGTCGGTCGCGAGACCCTGGGCCGCGTGCTCAACGTTATTGGTGAACCGGTGGACAAGCTTGGCCCGGTGAATGCCACTAAGCGTATGCCCATTCACCGCCTAGCGCCGGCATTCGACGAGCAGTCTACCTCGATGGAGATGTTCGAGACTGGCGTGAAGGTCATTGACCTGATCCAGCCGTTCTTGAAGGGCGGCAAGATTGGGCTGTTTGGCGGCGCGGGCGTAGGCAAGACCGTCGTCATCATGGAGCTCATTAACAACGTGGCGCTCAAGCACGGCGGCTTCTCGGTGTTTGCCGGAGTCGGCGAGCGCACGCGTGAAGGCAACGACCTCTGGCTCGAGATGCAGGAGTCGGGAGTCGTGAACATCAAAGACCCTGCGAAGTCGAAGGCCGCATTGATTTACGGCCAGATGACCGAGCCGCCCGGAGCGCGCCTGCGCGTGGCGCTGACCGCGCTGACGGTCGCCGAGTATTTCCGTGATGAGGAAGGCTCCGACACGCTGCTGTTCATTGACAACATATTCCGCTTCACGCAAGCAGGCTCGGAGGTATCGACGCTGCTGGGCCGCATGCCTTCGGCTGTGGGCTACCAGCCCAACCTCGCCACTGAAATGGGCGAGTTGCAGGAGCGCATCACCTCGACCAAGAAAGGTTCGGTGACTTCGGTGCAGGCCATCTACGTGCCTGCTGACGACCTGACCGATCCGGCACCGGCCACGACGTTCGCTCACCTCGATGCAACCACCGTGCTCTCGCGCCAGATTTCCGAGCTGGGCATTTATCCCGCGGTCGATCCGCTGGCTTCCACTTCGCGCATTCTCGATCCGCGCGTGGTGGGCGAGCAGCACTACAACACGGCGCAGGCGGTCAAGCGCGTGTTGCAGAGCTACAAAGACCTGCAGGACATCATCGCGATTCTCGGCATCGACGAGCTCAGCGAAGACCAGAAGCTCACGGTGTCGCGAGCCCGCAAGATCCAGAAGTTCCTGTCACAGCCGTTCCACGTGGCCGAGCAGTTCACCGGCTTGCAAGGACGCTACGTTAAGGTCGAAGACACGGTGCGCAGCTTCCAGGAGATCGTGGACGGCAAGATGGACGACATTCCGGAGCAGGCCTTCTACATGAAGGGCTCCATCGACGAAGTGCTGGAAGAAGCCGAGAAGATGAAAGCGGCACAAGCGTAAACAATGGCTGACACGCTGGAACTCGAAATCGTAACGCCCGACAAGCTGCTGGTGCGGGAGCGCGTCGAGCAGGTGCAGATTCCCGGCAAGAACGGGGAGCTCGGCATTCTGCCCGGCCACGCGCCGCTGATCACCACGTTGACCATCGGCGAAATCAGCTACCGTCAAGGTACAAATACGCTGTATCTTGCCGTTGCGTGGGGATTCGCCGAAGTGCTGCCCAACAAGGTCACGATTCTTGCCGACACTGCCGAACGCGCCGAAGAGATTGACGTGAAGCGCGCCCAGGAGGCCAAGGCCCGAGCCGAAGAGGCCTTAAAGCGCGCTGCCGCCGACCTCGACTTCGAGGCCACGCTTTACGCGCAACGCCGCGCCGAGGTTCGCCTGGAAGTCGCCGCCCGCGCGGGTCACGTCACAGCCTCGCACTAACCTGAAGCAGCGCAACCACGGACTCATGCCGGATAGCACTTAAGACTGTGCGATCAGGAGACCGCTTTCGTTTCTGTCAAGTTACAGCACAGTCAGCAATCCGGGTTCATCCGTGGCTGCACTCGTCTATTGCGCTACTTCCACTTTCTTCGGCTGCGGCGTGGTGAAGCGGACCGCCTTGGCCAGAAGAATGGTTTCGATGCAGCGCAAGGCTTCGAGCACCTTGTCGTTGATCTCGCCGTCCACCTGCACGACGGCAACGGCTGAGCTCTCGCGTCCCTGGACCGCGCGGCCCAGCGAGAAGTTCGCGATGTTGATGTTGTGCTGGCCCAGCACCGTCCCGACGCGGCCCACCACACCGGGCACGTCCAGATTGCGCAGGTAAATGACGTTGCCTTCCAACGGCGCTTCCACATGAATGCCGTCAATTTCCAGCAACCTCGGCAGGCCGCCGGGTTGAACGCAACCAGCCACCGTGTTTTCCTGCGGACCACTCTTGAAGGTCATGCGCAGCAGATTTGTGGCGACGGTACCGGAGTCGCGGGGCTTCTTGCGCTCGGTGAGGCGGATGCCACGCTCCTCAGCCAGGGAAGCTGCGTTCACCAGGTTCGCGCGC
>CAVXDA010000009.1:0-500570 GCA_963760415.1 uncultured Acidobacteriaceae bacterium
AAACACTTCAACAACAAGGAGGCACAAAGTTATGACAATCACAACAAGTAAACGTACCGCGATTCTGACGGTCATCTTCCTCACGCTGGCTTGCTCACTGGCGATTGTGGCGCACGCAGCCGACGACAAGAAAGCAGAGGAGCAGAAGGAGGTCCGGAAAATGGCCCACGATACCCTGCAACGTCTTTATAAGGCCAAGCCGGAAGTTAAAGGCGCAGTCGAGGCAGCAGCAGGGTATGCAGTGTTCAGCAATGCGGGCATGAAGATCTTCCTGTTTGGATCCGGCAAGGGCGAGGGCATCGCCGTGAACAACAAGAGCAAGCAGGAGACGTTCATGAAGGTGGTTGAGCTCCAGGCTGGCCTCGGTTTCGGGGTGAAGAAATTTAGTGTGATCTTCGTCTTCGACAACGAAGCGGCGTTGAACAACTTTGTCAACTCCGGCTGGGAATTCGGCGGACAAACTACAGCCGCTGCCACAACCGGGGAGAAGGGTGGAGCCCTGGCCGGAGCGGCTTCGGTCTCGCCCGGTGTCTGGATGTATCAAATGACGGACAAGGGCGTGGCGCTCGAGATCACCGCCAAGGGCACCAAGTACTACAAAGACGACGACCTGAATTGAAAGCTTGGCGCGCTGATTTCAATTGGAGCGTGCTCTCACGGCAAAAGCACTAAATCGCCAGCGGGAAGGAGTCTGCTTTGCGGTTGAGAGCCGTCTGCATTGTTAACTGAAAGGAGAACTGGCAATGAACATAGCAGGTTGGAAACTTGCATGGCCGGTAGTTGCAACGACCATGACTTGCTTGGCCTTTACCCTGAGCCTGAGCGCGCAGGTACAGACAACAACTACGACAGCGACAGGGCAACCTAATGTCGTCACCAAGGTCGAACGTGGTGAAGTCGTGACCGTCGCGGGCAACGACTTAGTCGTCAAGATGGCGGATGGCACTATCCGCAATTTTGAAAACTTGCCCGATACCGCCAGAGTAACGGTAGATGGCAAACAGCTCGGCATTCACGATCTGAAGCCAGGCATGAAACTCCAGCGGACCATCACCACCACCACAACTCCCATGACCATCACGACCGTACAGACGGTTAAGGGAAAGGTTTGGGCAATCCAGCCGCCGCTGAGCATAATCCTGACCCTGGAAGACGGCAAGAACCAGCAGTTCAAGATTCCCGAGGACCAAAAATTTGACGTAGATGGACAGATGGTGGATGCCTGGGGCGTGCGCAAGGGGATGACCATCACCGCCACCAAGATCGTGGAGCAGCCCCTCGTTGAAACCACGCAAGAGAAAACTGTGACGGGGACTGCGCCACCGCCCGCAGGTGTACCGATCCTGGTCGCGGTGGGGGGCGAAGAAGCGGTGCCGACTCCAGCAGCAGAACCAGCTACAGCACCAGCAGCGCCAGAGGCCGCGAGTGGCTTGCCGACGTGGCTGACCTGGCTGCTGGTTCTTCTGGTGTTGGCGGTCATCATCTGGTGGTATTTGAAGCGGAAGAACCGCTCGGGTTCATGATCGTCGACCGCACTTGACAGGAGTTGCCCCGCTTCCTGGAGGGCGACTCCTCGGTCACGATCACTTCCAAACTGGTTTGATACGTCGGGTCCGCACCAATTGCTGCAGAGGTCACTGATGACCCATCGCCGAAGGTGCAACAGTTACGCCGGAGAATAATTGCGCTGGAAAGGTGATTCAGCGAAGTTGGCTGCCTTGGTCGTCAATTTGAACGATTTACCGGAGGGAATAATGAAGACGTTAGCGATAGCCCTTGTTATGGGGACGTCACTCCTGTTGTTCCAGAGTACGGCGTTCGCTCAGAAATCCGAAACGCCGGCATCGGGACCGACAGTTAGTGAGCAAGACATAGAGCTGTTGCGATCCGACATACGCTCCGCGAAGAAACAAATCATCGCGGAAAACATGAAGCTGACCGATGCCCAAGCCGAAAAGTTTTGGCCGGTTTACGATGCGTATACGCAAGAGACCACGAAGCTTGGGGACGCCCGTTATGCTCTCGTTAAGGAATACGCGCAGGCCTACGTGAACATGACGGACGCTGAAGCCGACAGCCTCGTCAAGAAAATGGCGGCGTTGGACGTGCAAACTGCGACCCTGCGTCAGCAGTGGATGCCGAAATTCCGGAGTGTACTTACCGGAAAACAGACTGCGTTGTTCTTCCAATTGGACAAGCGCATCAATCTGCTGCTCGATCTGCAGTTTGCCGCAAACATTCCGATTGTCAAATAGAAGACCAATTCGTGCAGAGGCACTCTCTCGTGAGATACAAGACCAATAACTTCGTAAGAACCGAGCTAGCCGGCGACTAAACAATTAAGAGAAACACATGAATTCCGGAACAGCTTCGAAAGCAGGAAGGAAGTAACTGGATATGAGCACGGACCTGAAACAACAACCACGAGTTGACCAATTCTTCACCGGAGCAGAAGCCAGGCATGACCGGTGGCGCACTCTCTTGCGGCAATCGCGGCAGTGGGAGTCGTCAATCACCAAACAGGGGGCTGAGGCGAAGAGCGATCAGTCGCAAGTCCTGGATACCTTGGAGGAACTCCGCCAATGGGAAGACTATTTCGCATATCCCGGTTTGAACCTGCTCGCCACGCTCAAAGACCGAATCACCTCAGGTGATGCCGTTGGAACTACCCGGCTGGCGCGGGCCATTAGTACTGCAATCGTGACCCATTCTTATCGCACGAGTCTTGACGAGTGGGAAAGGGAAGAAGACAGTGTGGGTAATCTGGCCGATCGTCTGCCGCTGAGCAGCGAGCAAAGAACAGCATATCGGCCATATTTTGAAGTGCTGTTTGTCAGTCCTGCTCGTCAGTCGATGTGGGCCGATCTGGGGCACGAGCTTCGTAAACTCCGCAGGCCGCAAGACAAGTTCGCCTATGAGTCGGTGTTCGTCGGAAGCTTCGAGGACGCCATCCTCGCCGTAATCCTGAACGGCAGCTTCGAGGCGGTTGTCATTTATGACGATGTGCCGGTCGCCTCCGTCCACAACAGTCCAGTCTTGCGGGAGTTCCTGAATGCGTATTTCAACGCGAGCGGTATCGATGCAGAGTCCTTGCAACACGGCCTTACGCTGGCACAAGCGCTCAAACTCGTACGGCCGGAACTCGACGTCTACCTGCTGTCAGATCGCGAAGTCGAGAAAGCCGCAGGCAGTCCTGAGGCAGCGTCTGTGCGGCGCATTTTCTACCAGGTCGAGGAGCCTCTGGAGTTGCACCTGAGTGTCCTCGACGGTGTTTCCGACCGATACTCCACTCCGTACTTCGATAACCTCCAGAAATACGCACAGAGACCCATCGGAACATTCCATGCCCTGCCGGTGGCGCGCGGCAAATCGATCTTCAAGTCGAATTGGATTCGCGATATGGGCGAGTTCTACGGGCTCAACCTGTTCCTCGCCGAATCATCGGCGACCACCGGCGGATTGGACAGCCTGCTGGAGCCAACGGGCAACATCAAAGTCGCGCAGGACTACGCGGCTCGGGCATTCGGGGCGGACCATGTCTTCTTTGTAACAAATGGGACCTCAACCTCGAACAAGATGGTGGAACAGGCGTTGCTGGCACCCGGCGACATCATGCTGGTAGACCGCAACTGTCACAAGTCTCACCACTATGGCGCGGTGCTTTCGGGAGCCCTGCCGCTTTACGTCGAGGCATACCCCCTCACTCAGTATTCAATGTATGGAGCGGTTCCTCTGCGCACCATCAAGAAAGCCCTACTCGATCTTAAAGCCGAAGGGAAGCTTGATCGGGCGCGCATGCTCGTGCTCACAAATTGCACGTTCGACGGCCATATCTACAACGTTGAGCGAGTGATGGAAGAATGCTTGGCGATCAAGCCCGATCTCATCTTTCTTTGGGACGAGGCATGGTTTGGATTCGCGCGCTTCACTCCTTTCTACCGCCGCCGGACCGCAATGGGTGCTGCGGCAACCCTCGAAAAGAGATTCCAGGACCCCGCATACCGTGCGGCTTACCAGGAGCAGGCAAAGAAACTCGGCAAAGATCCGAGCCAAAAGGCCCTACTCGATACCCGGTTGCTGGCGAATCCGGACAAGGTCCATCTGCGGGTATACCAAACCAACTCGACCCATAAATCCATGTCCTGCTTGCGGCAGGGATCCATGGTGTTGGTGAAGGACCAGGATTACCACACGGTGGAAGAGCAGTTCCATGAAGCGGTGTTCACTCACGCCTCCACCTCTCCTAACCTTCAGATCATTGCCTCGATCGACGTGGCGCGACGTCAGATGGAGCTTGAAGGGCTACGAACTGGTGAATCGTGCCATCCAGTTGGCCCTGGACCTGCGGCGTGAAGTAAACACTCATCCGCTGGTCTCGAAATATTTCCGGATTCTCGGGGCTGACGAGCTGATTCCGGCGGAGTTCAGGAACTCAGGGTTCGTTGACTATTTGACTCCCGGGGCTAATTGGGGCACGGCTATTCAGGCGCTGCGCGAAGATGAATTCGCGCTGGATGTAACTCGCCTGACGCTCGTATGCGGCTCGGCCGGATTCGACGGAACCCAATTCAAGAACCTGCTGGCGGCGGAGTACGACATCCAACTTAACAAGACCTCACGTAACAGTGTTCTACTTCAGACCAACATCAACAACACGCGAAGTGATATCGCTCACCTGATGAAGGTCTTGGTTGAGATCTCGCAGAAGATCGAGAAGAGACTGGCGCAAGGCGGCAAACGGGAACAGGAGGCATTCGCTGCTCGCGTGAAGTCACTGATGCACGACGTGCCCGATCTTCCTGACTTCAGTTGCTTCCACAACAGCTTCCGCGAGGATGCCTCGAGTCATACCAGCGAAGGCGATATCCGCACCGCCTTTTTCGGCGCCTACCGCGAAGACCAGTGCGAGCACATTAAGCTGAACAGCCCCGAGCTCGACAAGCGGCTTAAGAACGGCCCCGAGCTGGTATCGGCAAACTTCGTCATTCCGTATCCGCCGGGCTTCCCCATCATGGTTCCCGGCCAGGTCATCAACACTGAGACGCTCGAATTCATGCGCAAGCTGGATGTGAAGGAGATCCATGGGTTCAATGCATCGCTGGGATTGAAGCTCCTGAAGCCGTCGTTCGTCGAGTCGTTGAAGAAGAGTCCCTCAAACGGCAGGGGAAAGAAGGCGAAACTCGAACTAACGCACGCATGAGGGTCGCTGCTTGTGCGGCTAAGAAACTATTACTCCAATTGACAGAGAGCGGAGAAGGCAATGTTCACATGGTTCGCAGACACGCTCCGGCAATACCCTGAGATCGCGATCTTTCTGGTGCTTGGTCTCGGCTACTATTTCGGCAAGTTTACTTTCCGCGGCATCGGACTGGGATCGGTCACCGCCACCCTGCTGGCCGGCGTCCTTGTCGGCCAACTGGGTATCACGATCGGGACGCCCCTCAAGGCGACCGTATTTCTCCTGTTCTTATTTGCTGTGGGATACGGCGTCGGGCCACAGTTCGTGCGAGGGGTGGCGAAAGACGGCCTGCCGCAGGCCATCTTTTCGGCAGTCCAATGCATTTTCTGTCTTGCCGTGCCTGTGGTGATCGCCAAGGTGGCCGGGTATGACATGGGGTACGCCGCGGGTCTCTACTCCGGGTCACAAACAATTTCGGCGGCCATGGGCCTCTCCACCGACGCTATCAATCGACTCGGGCTTCCGGTGGAAGAAGCCAAGCGCCTACTGGACTCAATGCCGGTGGCCTACGCCGTGTCGTATATGTTCGGCACGGTGGGATCGGCGATTGTCATTGCGCTATTCGGGCCGGCACTGCTCCGCATGGATCTCGTCGCCGCCTGCAAGGACTATGAAGAGAAGCAAGGCGGTACCAAGGCACTCGGCGGGGCCGGTTCGGCGTGGCACCGCTGGGAAGTGCGCGCTTTCCAGGTGAAGCCTGGAAGCATGGTCAGTGGTCTTCGAGCCATCGAGGTTGAGGCGCTGATCCCAGACGCACGAATTTTTGTGCTGCGCTTGCGTCGCAACGGTGTGATTGAGGACGCAACTGCCGATACCGTGCTACGCGAAGGAGACGTGGTGGCCCTCGCCGGTGCTCGCGAGGTACTTGTCAACGCTCTTAGTAGGGCTAAAGCAGCAGCCGCAGGTGCCGTTGCCGTCGAAGCACCGAAAGAAGTTGACGATCCTGAATTGCTGCATATGCCGATCGAAGGCATCGACATTTACGTCACCAATAAGGAAGTAGACGGCAAGACGCTTGCTGAACTGGCGCAGCTGCCTGCTGCACGTGGCGTCTTCCTGAGGAAAATCACACGCGGCGCCGTTGCGACCTCCATCCCGATTCTCCCCAATACGAAGGTCTATCGCGGCGACATTCTCGACGTTGTCGGGCGGACGGAGGACACCGCTGCCGTAACCAAGCTGCTTGGCGTCCCGGATCGTCCAAGCGATGTTGCTGACGTCGCATTTATCGGTGCCAGCATCACGATCGGCGCACTGATCGGCGCGCTGGTATGGAAGGTGGCCGGAGTGCCGTTGACCCTGTCGACAGCTGGCGGCGCCCTCATCGCTGGGCTTGTCGCCGGATGGTTGCGATCGGTGCATCCCACTTTTGGCCGCATTCCAACATCGACCGTCTGGTTCATGAATTCGGTCGGACTCAACATTTTCATCGCTGTAGTCGGCATCTCGGCCGGCCCGGGTTTCGTGAACGGTTTGAAGACACAGGGCGTAGGACTGTTCTTATGGGGAGCTCTGGCGACAACTGTGCCGCTTATTCTCGGCATGCTCGTAGCCAAGTATATCTTCCGCTTCCACGATGCCCTGACGCTCGGCATCGTTTCCGGTGCTCGCACCACGACAGCTTCGCTCGGGCTGGTTTGCGACCGCGCCAAGAGCCAGGTTCCTGCCCTCGGCTACACCGTAACCTATGCCGTTGGTAACACATTCCTTACGATCTGGGGCATGGTCATCATCATGCTTCTGAGTTAACTCTTTTACCGACTAGGGAGATACATCATGGACGTTATGAACCTTCAAAGTTTTGAGACGCTGAGCCCTTTCGAGATCAAGGATGAACTGATTCATCTGGCTAAGAAAACCTCAAGGACGACGCAATCGGCCTTTCTTAACGCTGGCCGTGGCAACCCCAACTGGATCGCCACCACCCCGCGCGAAGGCTACTTCCTCCTCGGCCAGTTCGCGATCGGCGAGAGCAAGCGTGTGATGGAGCATCCCGCAGGTCTCGGCGGGATGCCACAGGCGCAGGGTGTCGCAGCGCGCCTGGAGGCGTGGCTCGCCAAGCACGCCGACATGCCCGGCGCATCCTTTCTGGCGGAGATGGTGCCCTTCGCGGTGAAAACATTCGGATTCGACCCCGACGCCTTCGTCCACGAGCTTGTGGACTCCATCATCGGTGACAACTATCCGGTACCCGATCGCATGCTTGTCCATAACGAGCGCATCACGCACGAGTACTTGATGTGGGCCATGTGCGGCGATCCGAAGCCCGCCGGCAAGTTCGACCTGTACGCAGTCGAAGGCGGAACGGCGGCCATGTGCTACATCTTCAAGTCGCTGAAAGCGAACCGGCTGCTCCATCCCGGCGACACCATCGCTCTGGGCACACCGATCTTCACGCCTTACATCGAGATGACGCATCTCGAAGATTACGCCCTGAACGTGGTCAACATCGCGGCGCCCCAGGAGAACCGGTTCCAGTTCACTGACGCCGAGCTCAAGAAGCTTGAAGATCCCAAGATCAAGGCATTCTTCGTCGTGAATCCAGGCAATCCGACAGGGGTTGCGCTCAGCAAGGAGACGATCAGCAAGATCGCAAAGCTTGTAAAGACAAAGCGTCCAGATTTGATGCTATTGACTGACGATGTTTACGGAACCTTCGTGCCTGAGTTCCGGTCCTTGCTCGGCGAACTGCCGCACAACACCATCGGTGTGTACTCCTACTCGAAGTACTTCGGCTGCACCGGATGGCGGCTCGGCGTCATCGCAGTCCATGAAGACAATATTTACGACAAGATGATCGCGAAACATCGCGATGCGGACCTGAAGGCGCTCGACAAACGCTATGGCGCTTTGACGCTCGAACCGCGCAAAGTCAAGTTCATCGATCGTATTGTTGCTGATAGCCGTGACGTCGCTCTGAACCACACGGCAGGGCTCTCACTGCCGCAGCAGGTCATGATGAGCATGTTTTCTTTGGTCGAACTGATGGATAGCAAGAAACACTACCAGGCTGCCTGCAAGGAAATCGTCTATCGCCGCATTCATGATTTGCTCGACGGACTTGGCTTGGAATTGCCACCCAATCCGCTCTACGACGCTTACTACGGTTTGATCGATTTCGAGTTCTGGGCGAACAAGAACATCGGCAAGGAGGCGGTGGAGTACTTAAAGAAACATGTTCATCCGCTTGATCTTGCCTTCCGCTTAGCTGAGGACCACGGAATCGTGCTTCTAAACGGTGGCGGCTTCGATGCACCGGATTGGTCGTTGCGCGTCTCCCTGGCGAATCTGGGCGACGATGCGTATGAGGAAATCGGGCGTGGAGTTCGGGCAATCGCACGCGGATATCGCGATGCGTACGAAGCACAGAAGCACGCACAGAAAGCAAAGAAGCAGGAGAAGTCTGCGACTAAAAAGCGTTAAACGCGAAGCGACATCGAAAACATCAGTTCGCGTTTCGTTTCAGTCTTCTTAGTCGTGGTTGGCTAAGCTGTTCGAGAAACATTCGGCGATGCTACGCGGAATCACACGATGTGGGATCTCCAGAGCCATGGTTCCATTCCAAGGAGCTGCAGAAGTGTTTTCTCGAGGAGGCTCGGTGGTCTGGCTCGGACGACGGTGGGTGACACTCGCTGCACTATTATTCGCGACCGCCTGCAGCCAACCGACGTTTCTGGCCCCGGGGACTTCGCCCACAGGCGAGTGGCGAACGTTCGAAGGCACTTGGACCGCCTCAGGTACGCGCCACGCGCTCGCACTGGGGACGGATCATAGCGCCTCGATCTTCGATCTGACCGGGTCGCTACTCCTCATTGGGAACGGTCGGCTGGGAGTCGGCTTTCGAGCGGAGGCCATAGGCTTTAGTGACAGTCTCACCGGCATGCAGGGCCGGTGTGTCTGGACTGACGAGCACGGCGACAAGATCTATAGCCAGTTGCAAGGTGAATTTGTGGCCACCGGGAAGCACATCGTGGGAACGTTCCTGGGAGGCACGGGCCGCTACGCCGGCGTGACCGGGGAGTACTCCTTCCAATGGGAATACGTGGTTGAGTCCGACGAGGGCAGCGTTAGCGGGCGCGCAGTCGACCTTAAGGGCCGGGCGCTGTTAGGCTCGGCGGCTGCAGCGCCCAGCGGAGAACACAGCCAATGATCACAGCCACCCGCTTACGCAGTCTGCTCAAGCAAGTCCTGTCTTTCGGCGTGGCGTTCGGCATTTGGTTCTCGCCGATACCAGCCGGGCTGACGAAAGAGAGTTGGCATCTCTTTGCCGTGTTCGCGGCCGCTATCTTCTCCGTCATTCTGAACGCGTTTCCACTCCTGACGGCCTCGCTGTTGGCGGTATCGGCTGCGGTGCTTACTCGCACCGTCGATCCCGGGAAGGCCTTTGCTGGTTTCGCCAACGCGAGTGTGCTGCTCGTTGTCGTCGCCTTTCTCGTCGCCAACGCGGTGGTAAAGTCGGGACTCGGACGGCGCATAAGCCTGCTTGTTGTGAGTGTATTCGGGGGATCCACGCTCGGGTTGGGCTACAGCATTTTTCTCACCGATGCTGTGATCGCACCCGCATTCCCGAGCAATACGGCACGCGGTGGCGTGCTCTACCCTATCATTCTTTCCCTGGCCCAAGATTCCGGTTCCATGCCGGACCAAGAGAAGAACCGCCGGATGGGCGGCTACCTCATGTTCTGCGGGATCGCCAGCCTCAGCGTCTCGTCAGCCCTCTGGCTCACCGCCACCTCCGCCAATCCAATCGCGGTTGGTTTGGCGGAGCACTATGGTGTGAAGATCAACTTCGGATCGTGGATCGTTGCGTCGTCGATTCCAATATTGACGATGATCGCCTTGCTTCCCCTGGTCCTTTATAAATTGTTCCCACCCGGCGTGAGCAAGACCCAGGATGCGCCGAAGGCGGCACGCGCCGCCCTGCACAGCATGGGACGGCTCACACGGGACGAGTGGATCGTCGCAGTGGCTTTTGCATTCATGGTGACAGGATGGATTATGGCGGGGACGCTGAACTTGAGCCTGGCTGCTGTCGCCTTCGCCGGTCTCGGTGTGCTCCTGGCAACGAATGTCCTCACGCTCGAAGACATTAATCTGCAGGGAGGGACCCTGGTCACCTTTATCTGGCTCGCGGTGCTTTTTGCATTGAGCGGCCAGTTGAACGAGCTCGGCTTCATGGGCTACGTCGGGGGGCGGCTGACGTCCCTGCTTGGTGGCATCACCTGGCCGATTGCTTACGTCGTTCTCCTAGTGCTCTATGTATTGATGCACTACATGTTCGTCAGCCAGACGGCACAGGTGTTGGCGCTCTTCGACGTCTTCCTGAGCGTCGGGGTGAAGACCGGCGTTCCCGCACCGTTAATGGCTTTTGCGCTGCTCTTTGCCAGCAGCTACTTCTCGACGATCACTCCGCAGGGAGGCAGCCAGAACGTCATCTTCGTTGGAAGCGGCTACCTCACTCAGGGTGAGCTCTACCGGCTTGGCCTGCTGACCACCGCTTTCTGTGTGCTCGTGTTCCTGGTGATCGGAACGCCGTGGTTGCTTTTCGTCACGCGCTGACGCAGCGTTCAAGAGGGATCTGCAGGAACTCCCATCAAGTCTGGCGCTATGACGAGAGTTACGGAAGCTCTACGGCCCAGGCAACAACCTTCCATCCCGCTTGCTCTTTGGCCCACAACAGTAGAAGAGCGGGAGATTGTTCGTCCCCATAATTCAACCGACTGGCGGTCAAATAATATGTTCCGTATTTGGCATCGGCGGGATTCAACTCCGGAGAAGTTTCGGGCAAGTGACGATGTTGACACAAAAAGCTATCGGCCTTCTGGTTCGGCACCGCCATCATCGCGAAAGCATTGGAGTTTTCCTGCTGAACTGGGCGCAGCAGATCGTTTTGCGGCTGCAGACTCGACATCATGTCCGATAGATTCGCGCCGGTTGGGATTCTCGTGAGCGGCTGTTCCAGCCCCGACTGCATTCTGGCGTCAGGTGTCAAATTCTTTTGCTCTTCGGATGGCGCCGGGAGACACAGGTAGGATCGCTGAGATGCAAAGCGGGAAGCCTCGGTAACATTCCGCTTCACGATCCAGGTCTGGTAGAACTGCGTGACGTCTTTTACGGCAGCAGGATCACCGGCAATGTTCAGCGGTTCTTCCACAGAAGGCTCGGCCTGAGCTGCAGCATTCTTTGGAACGACGCCTGCATCGTTGTCATCTTCGATGCGGATGGCAACGATCTTCCAGTAGTCGCCCTCCTGAGCCCAAAGCAGGGACATGACCTTGTTCCGGCTGGCTCCCTGTTTCCCGCCAAACGCCGTGGCAAAGTACTTCTCTTTCGGCCGTTTGCTCGAATCGTCGTTCGCTATGGCGACGCATTCCTCGTCCGCTGCCATGTCCGGCGGCACGTTCACCAGCCGGAATTCCGATTCATACGCATTCTTTGCTGGCTTCAACGTTTGCGACCATTTGTCGGCAGGCTCGAACACGTCGGCTACCGAATTCACCGGGCCACTGCCGTCGCTAAATTTCTGCATTGCCATCAGTGTTCGCAGCCGAACCATGCCTTGCGACACGGATTGCCTGGTGTTCTGTGGCATCGCCTCCAAACACGGATAACTGCGACGTGAAAAGTAGGCAACCGACTTGTTCGGTTCTTTTGCCACAACCCAGCTCTGCAGGAAATCGTGCGCGCTCTTGTCGACGCCCTGATCGGCTTTCACGCCGGGATTTAAGGGAATGTGCCCAAGGCCCTGGGTGGCCTTCTCCTTTGGCGGCGCTCCGCCAGCTCCGAGCTGTCCAAAGACGTTGCGCCACCAGCCGTTGAGGCCCGACCAACGGCCGTCATGGCGGTCCAGGTTGTTTCCCGCGCGGACGTCCGAGTTGGACGCGGTCAAGTGCCCATTGACTAGCCCCTTGGGGAAGCTGGAAGAGCGATAGTCAACATCGATGTCCGCCAACTTATTGTCACGCGAAATGGAGAACTGAATCGAGGGTGGCCCGTCCTTCAGCCTGAAGCAAATGGGGAAGCCCTTGTGATAAACGCTGTTGTCGCGATCGTGAAAGAACTCCCGGCTCTGGCTGAGGATGTCAACCGCGTTGGGTTTCAGGTACACGTAAAGGCGGAACTGGCGGTCGCCGCCTACACCGGATTCCTCTCCCATCACTTCGTCAACGGCGTCCACCAGGTCAATCGCCTGACCCAGACTCTTACCGTGCGGGTCCGTGATCTTAGCGTTCAGCAGAGCATGGGTCACGGCGTCGAATGTGGTGCGGACGGACAGTCGAGCATTGTCGTAGGCCTGTTCAGGAACAAGCCTGCTTCCGGTGGTGGCGTTATAGCGGCGAACGAACTCGTCTACCAGACGCTTTTGCTCAGGGCGCAACGCAGCGTAGGATTTGCCGAGTTCAATCGTTTCGCTTTTTGGCTTTGAGGGAGAGGCCGCCTTCTTCTGAGTCGGTTGCGTTTGAGCAATAACCAATTCCACCACGACGAGTGAGAAAAGGATGAGAATGATCAGGCGGGCCATTCGTTTCATCGTGAGCCTCCATGGGAGAAGGCGAAACCAATTTACGCACTACTCCAACCTGACGGTACAGCTAGGGGTTAGGCGGTACCACTAGGGATTTCCCTAGTGGTCACTTTACCTTGGGGGAAGATAAGCGTGCCAACGCGGGCAGAACTGGATTGGAAAGTTCAAGAAAGAATCAAGCGGCCCTTTGGAGCGAACTGACAGTCTGGCTGGAGCTTGGCAGCTTCAGCTGGTAGCTGTCGACCATCCTGGACGACTCTAATCACTTCGTAACTCTTCTCTATCAAGGAACGCAGCATTTCGGCTGCAACGCTGTGGTCGTCTGCGATAAGCACACGCGGACGAGTCGTAGATCGTTCGAGAGCTTCCGCCGTCTTCTGCCAGGTTAGGTGCATCGTGCTTTCGATCTGGCCCTCACGCCGCGCTAGCCATCTTGAGTGGTAACCATGCATCAATTCTAGTCCCTTCCATGGGCCGCGATTGAATTTCCAATTTCCCACCTAGAAGTCGCAAGCGTTCCTCCATGCTGCGAATACCAATTCCGCGCTTGGCTGGCGGCTGGTTCGAATTAAAGCCCCTTCCACGATCGTCAACTGACAAGTGGAGCCTCCCGTCCAGCTGTTCCAGGCGAACCTCGGCCCGGTTGGCACCGCTGTGCCTCTTTATGTTCCGCAAAGCCTCCTGGGTGATGCGGAACATACACAGCGCGGCGTCTGCGGGGACGCCACGGGGAACATTCTCATGCACAAAATCGACCTGTATCCCCTGTTGTTCCGCGAACTCCTTGCAGAACGCTTCCAGGCCAACGAGCAGTCCTAGACTCTCCAAAGTAGAAGAATGCAAGCGGTGTGATAAGGAGTGCAGATCTGCGCCGAGTTCGCCGATGCGATCAAAAAGTTCATGGACTCTCTGGCTGGTTTCGCCTGAAGAGTCCCCGGCGTTTTCAGCCAACTGTTCCAGGTCAATCGCCAGCATCGCTAGCCGTTGGTTGTAGTCGTCATGAATCTCACGGGCGATTCGCTTGCGCTCTTCGTCTTGTGCTTCGATCAAACGACCGCTCAAACTGGCAAGGGCCTCCTCTGCCTGCTTGCGCTCGGTGACGTCAGCGATCACGGAAAGAGCGCACGGCTTACCATTGACCTCAATCAATTCTGCTGAACCGAGAGTTGTCCGAATCTGACCGTCCTTTCTGCGAATCCGAACCTCCAAGTCTCGCACGTTGCCCTCAGCGAGAAGCTGTTGAATGAACAGCGATCCTTGATGGGGATCTACCCAAAGGTTGATATCCGACGGGCTCCGGCCGATGACTTCGTCGCGGCGCCAGCCAGTTTGCTGTTCGAAAGTCTCATTGACGTCAATGTAGCAACCATCCTTCGTACTGGCCATGCTGATGGCAAGAGGACTCTGTCGAAAGGATTTAGAGAATTTTTCCTCTGATCTTATAAGCTCTGCCTCTATTTTTCTTCGTCGGGCTCGTTGCCAGAGGAGTCCAAGAATGGCCGCGGACTGCAACAATATAAGAAAAATGGCGGCGAAGACGTACTGCTTATATAACTCCCAGAAGCTCGGCTGCCGATGGAGCACGATGCTGCCGGCGGGAAGGTTCTCTTCGCTCATCCCCCAGCGCTTGAGCGCCCGCCAGTCGAACATGTAGGCGTGGTTGCTGGTGACGACGGGGATATCCTGGGGCTTCTCGCCGTTGAGAACCCGCACAGCCATCTCTGCCGCGATGCGACCGTCGTCGGCCCAGTTCACCAGATCGCCACCCACTGTTCCTGCCCTAAGATCCACATCGTCCATTACAAAGACAGGAGCATTCGCTGCACTGGCCACCATCGGTATCGATTGAGCTGAATCGATAAAGAAGGTCTCCCGCTGCATCTTGCGAGATTGCAGTGTGATAAACAATCGTATCGCTGGGTAGATGCTTGAGCCTCTCAAGCAGTGCGGGCATGGTCAAGTCAAAAAGATACTTGAATTCAAGCTTCGATTCGTAGTTGTGGAAACTCTGCTTAGCGATGGCTTCGAATCCTTCGTCAAACTTACCCACTCCACCGACGACTACCACGTGCTTGGTGCTGGGCAGCAAGTGCAACGCCGCATTCAGGGTTCCCTCGGGGTGTAACTGGGCCAAAACACCAGTAAAGGGCACGCCGTGCCTTAGCTGGTCCGGAATTCCGCCCAAAATTGCGCAGAAGATAATTGGGGTACCCTGGAACTTGTCGTACAGCTCGGCGACGAACTTCAGGGACCCTGGCCCGGCGGCAATGATCACGTCGGGCTTGCGGGCTGAGTATTTTCGAATAATCTCTTCTCGAAACCTGTCTTGGGAAACTCGGTCTGGGAACAGGGTGAGATCCAGGCTCTCCTGATAGAGCTCGATCCGGTACGGAGATTTTTGTAGACCAGTGAGGACTGCCTGATCGACTTCAGCGAAGCCGGGTGACGAGATAATGCCAAGGTCGTTAATAATGAGCACGCGCCGGACTTCCCTCATTGGCGACACTGCGGTTGACCGCGACACCAGCAAGGCCACAGCAATAACAGAAAGGATGAGCGTGCGCCCCGCCGCTCTCACGGATTCCGAGAAGTGGGATTGACCGGGATTGCACCGACCGACGCCCCAAGACCGGCCGGCGATCTGCTCCTCCAGATAAGGCGGCACCACCAACCTCCAGCCTTTGTTTATTGATCGGGACTAATGTGAGATCAACCACGGCCGAGCCCGATCAGGGGCACCCCGCAGCACCCAAATCGGCCACGGATAAACCAGTATATTACTTGCCTTTTCGGTGCAGTTGAGCCTGCTGAAAACATTACGTTGAGGCTTTGATCCAGGCACGCCCGGGTCCGAGCGGTCTCAGTTCTGTTACATTGTCGCGGCTGCTAATCCCCGTGGAACGCCATGTAGCCACAGACGAAAACGCGGTACACCCCTAGCGTGTGAAGTGGTTCCATTAGGGCGGAGAATGGGCGGCCGGGGGCGAAAAGACGATCACCTACCCACCTGCCGGAAAAACACCTAAAACAAAAAACAGCCAAAGGAAAGAAAGCAATCACATACATCTACCTGCATATCACAGCCACGAATCTCTACCAAAGTGAGCCTGCAGCCGGATCCAGCCCAAGTCCAATCTGCCATTACCGTTCTTGCCGGTCCCAGCGATAAGACCACCCTGCATACCTGTATCTAACTCCAGTCATAATGCCTACTTAAGCCAATTACTTGCCATGTGTTACGGCAGCAGACTGCAAAACACCGCAAGTGCGGCCCCAGTCTGGCCGTTGTCCCAGCTACCTGCCCCATACAGCCAGACCCACGGAATCTCAGGGACCATGAGGCCTCGGTATCTCCGGGCAGGCGCCTCCAATCGGCTGGGGCCGCATTTCAGAATCTTCCATGCCATAGCCCTGTTTACGGCAGCAGATTGCAAGACACCGCACGTGCCTGCTGCCCCGGAAGACCGCTGCCCATCTACCTGCCCGGACAGCCGGAACCAAGGAAATCTCCGGATCAAGCCTCAATGTCTCGGCAGCCGCACCAGCCGCGGCTGAGACGGCATTTCAGACCTTCCTGAACGGCAGCAGATTGCAAGCTCGGCGGCAGCGCGCGCGGAAACACTAGGTGTAAACCAACCTTTTTTCGGGTTTTAATGGGCGATTCCGCGACACCCAGGGACTGGCTTCTTCCTTGAAGCCGGAAACGGCCGAGACAGGAATGCCGCTGAACTGGTCGATGGTGGCCGAGGCCGCCTGGCCGCTATCCCGCACCAGGGTGCTGGCGAAGATGGCATTCTGGGACAGGAAGGCATTCTCGGTGGTCCGGAACTGGGCCCGGATGTCAATCGACGTTGGCGATGAACTGGCCTTGCAGTTTGTAGACCAGGTCCAGTAGGGCATGGCGGTCGAAGTTGACCCAGATGAGGGAGCCGGCGATGCCGCGCTGGTTACGGGAGAACGAGCGCACGTCGGCCGAACCCAGGGTGTAGACCGGAGCCTTTTCACGGGTCAGCTTTGGCAAGTAGGGGGTGAGGTGGTAATTTCACTCTTGACATCTCAGATATATCTGAGTGATTAAGGAGGTATCCCTATGAAATTCAACCGTCGCCGTCGTCATCTTCGCCCCCGCCCCGCCCGCGCCCAGCTGCTGCAACAGATCCGCCACCTCCGCCACCGCCTGCAGCTGTTTCAGCTGGAGTGGCTCCTGGAGGCCGGGCGTCCCGACCGTAACCCCCTTCATCTCCGCCTCCTGCGCCAGGGAATTCTTGAGTGCCAGGAGGAAATCGGCACCCTGGAGACCTGCTGATGAAGCGCTGTGTCATTTATATGCGGGTCAGCTGCGTCGACCAGCACCCGGAAACCCAGCTGCACGACCTGCGCCTCATGGCCCAGCACCGGGGCTACGATCTGGTCGGCGAGTACACCGACCGCATCACCGGGACCAAGGCCAAGCGCCCTGGCCTGGATGACCTTCTGCGCGGTGCCCGCCGCGGCGGCTTCGACGTCGTGCTGGTCTGGGCCAGCGACCGGCTGGCCCGCTCCGTCCGCCATTTTCTGGAAGTACTCGATGAACTGAATCATCTGGGCATCGAGTACGTTTCCTTTCGCGAGAACATCGACACCGGCGGCCCGCTGGGGCGGGCCGTGGTCATCATCATCGGCGCCATCGCCGAGCTGGAGCGCAACCTCATCGTGGAGCGGGTCCGGGCCGGCATGCGCCGGGCCAAACTGGAAGGCCGGCACATCGGACGTAAACCGCTGGACATCGGTCGGGATGCGGTGCTGCGCCATCGCGCCCGTGGCCAAAGCCTCTCCCAGATCGCCCAGAGCTTCCAGATCTCGCGGGCCAGCGTCAGCCGCCTGTTGAAACAGGAGGAATGCTATGGACCAAGAAGCCTCGCGTCGTGAACTGGGCCGGCGGCTGTTAGCCGCGCTCTTGAGCTACCGCTATGGCAACATCGGCATGGACTACACCTTGAAGCGCTATGTACCAGAGCAGATCGACCCCTCGTGGGGCGAGCTGGCCTGGGACTTGCTGATGGCCATCGCCAATCAAGCCAGCGCGCGTAGCAACCCTGACCAGCTCAATTAATCGTCGGCTCAAAAGGGGTGCCGCCAGGCACCCCTTAAACCTCTGATTCCACACACCTGAAAATCATGCTTCCCGCTGTTCCACAAGGTATGGGTTGAGCGACCAGACCTGGGAGTGGGCCCCAACCCGTTCCCAAAGACCTACGCGGCGGACTCCGTCCGCCATAACTTGGCGTTCCACGGCAAATACGCACCTGAGACTATGTTTCAGAATTGACGACACCCCTCGCGACACCACTTCTAGGGATCACAACGGAATCGCGTTCATCTTCGACCGGATTCCCCACACGCCTTAAGAACCGATGTAGCGTAAGTGTCAGAGCAAACACATGGTTGACAGATTGAATCCGCAGCCAGCGTGACTTCGCCACTTGATCAGCAGATTCTCAGGTACTAGGGAACCTCTGAACTACCCCCTGTCTTTCGAGCGGGAATGCCTTGAAAGAGGAGATTCAGGTCGATGCCTTGATTCCCATTGGTTCTGTGAGCCCTTCGGCTACCCCGTTCCGGTAGTCGGGCATGGTTGAAAGACACTACGCCGCTGAGTACAACAGCTTCTTGCGTACCAAGAACAGGTTGACCAGGGCGCAGGTAGCGAACAGCCGGTTGGCATTCTTTTTCAAGCCTCGATAGCGCACCTTCACAAACCCGAACTAACCAGTCCCTCCGGTCGCCGGACCAGATACTGGTCGACCGCGTCCATGGCACGCGCTCCTCGGGCCGGTTCGGCGGCGCCGCTGATGACTCCCCATGACTGAGCGATCGAGTCTATGCGGCACTCCTTGTCCAAGGCGGAGCCAAGCGGCGTGCCATCATCAAAGTAAGCACGGCGATACCATTCCCCGTCCCAACCTTCGCGCTCGATCGCGGCCTTCAGCGCGCTGACATGCAGCCGCCAGGTTTCAGCGCGCTTGTGCTCACCGCGCGCGTCCGCAACCTTGGCGAACTCCCAGAGAATCGTGTGCAGGAACCAGCCCAGCCAAACACTCTCGCCCCTGCCCTCCTGTCCGACGCGGTTCATACCATCATTCCAGTCGCCCGTGCCGATCAGCGGAAGGCCATGGCTGCCGACGGCAATGCTCCGGTCCAGCGCCCGCGCGCAATGCTCAAAGAGGGTTGCGCGAGTCTCTGAGACCCGCGGTTGGAAGTAGGATTCGATTTGCCCCTCCGCGAGCGTGTTCCCTTCTAGGAACGGCACCGCCTCATCGAGCAGGCCCAGCTCTCCCGTCACCTCCATGTAATGGATAACGGCGTAAGGCAACCACAGCAGGTCGTCTGAAATGCGGGTGCGCACTCCGCGTCCCGACGGCGGATGCCACCAGTGCTGGACATCACCCTGAGTGAACTGGCGCGAAGCTGCACGCAATAAATGCTGCCGCGAGACGTCGCGCTTGGCAACGGCAAGCGCCATCACATCCTGCAGCTGATCACGGAAGCCATAGGCCCCGCTTGGCTGATAAAAGGCTGCGCGCGCCCACACCCGGCAGGAAAGCGTTTGGTACAGCAGCCAGCGATTCACCAGGATATCCATCGACCGGTCAGGAGTGTTGATCTGTACGGTGCCGAGCACCTCGTCCCATTGCCGGGTGACCTCCTGCAAGACCTGGTCGAGGTCTGCAGCGCGATAGCGACCGATCAACTCCTGCGCCTCTACCTGGTTTTTCCCCTGACCCAGGAAGAACACGATTTCGGTGCGTTCACCGGGACGCAGCTCAAACACCGTTTGCAGCGCGGCACAAGGATCAAGACCTAGGCAGGCAGCGACCAGCGTGAGAAAAATCGCCGGCGCTGACAAAGAGCGGCGCAAGTTATCGAACATCTTCCACCGGCCAATGGTGGGAATACCGGCAGTACCTCGCTCGCCCGATTGTGCCCACCCACGCCCGAAAATCCAGGGCAGCAGTTGCCAGTCCCCGCGCACCCACCGATGTTGCCGGGCCGCCGCTGCCTCATAGTGCGAAGGGAATTCTTCGAACAGCTCGATGTCTGATGCCAGCGCAACCCGGGCAAAGATTCCTTCAAACAGATCGTGGCTCAACAGGGCGTTGTCTGGCACTTTGCCCTCTAGGGCTGCCTCAAAGGCATCGACATCGTAGATTCCTTTCCCGGTGAAAGAGCCTTCCTGGAACAAATCCTGGTAAACGTCCGAAACCGCGGACGCGTAGGGATCGACCCCGCTGGGACCAGAAAACAATATGTGAAACAGTGATCTTTCGCGGTCGGGGACGAGCGAATGGGTGATGCGCGGTTGCACGATCCCATAGCCTTCAACCACCCGCCCCATGTCGGCGCTGAACCTGAGGCGAGTTTAGGTAGTTTGCGGTAGTAGCCAGCCGGCAGATCGTCATGGATCTCGCGGAGCTGTTCTTCGACGATGTGGAAGTTGTCGACCAGCCACTCAGCTGCAGGCGTGATCGCGCGCTCCTCCTGAATCGCTCGGGAAATTGCCCGGTACGAATCCAGCAGCACACGGCCGTTCTCTACCACCCGCGGAATTAGCGGACGGCCCTGGCGGGCTTCCTTGGTGACCGTCTGCGCCGCCGCGAGGCTCTCGGCGTGCTGCTCAATCCGTTCTACGCTGAACAGTTCGGCGCGGATGGGCTCATCAAGATCACTAAGCGCGATCGGGTTCTGTTGGTTTTTGGTTGGAGTTTTCGTGGTCGACTCCCCAAATGGGCAGGATTCCCAGCCTGGTTGCCTTCCTAGGACCATTCTAGCGGATGAAACATTTGAGTGGTCACGGCTCGTGGCTTGAGACGTACGGACTAGTTCGGCGGGCCCCGAAAATGGCATGCGGTAGACAGCAACCTATCGCGTTTGGCCTGACTTGCCTGAAAGAAGAGCGACCACGACGCCATTCCGATACCGATTAAAGGAACCATCAACGAAAGTGGAGCTCGTTTCATAAATACCGTGAGATTTCGATGCCAGCAACCAAGGCATTTGTTGTCAACCCCACAAGACTTTCGATAAGCGGCCGAGTACAGGCGTTTTGCCCTCGGCCGCTGGAGAGCGGACCGTTGTTAGTTGATCGGGGAACCGCGTCCAGGCGCGTGAGAATTCCGCGTTGGCGTAACGCACCTGATGTGGCGTGAAGTTTCTGACGCTCCGATTCGATGATTTTGTCAAGCTGCCGCTCGTAGGCAGCTTGACCGGTCCACCGGATGGTTCACTATTTGAGAAGTCGTAATCACGTCTCCCGCCTGCTCGTCGCTCCAGTCGGTCATTTTGAGAACGTACAGGGAGGAGCGTTTGCGCCAGCTCTGGCAAACCCTGAGCTTCCTTGCTCATCTCGATAGGCATATTCAGTGGCGTCCAAGCGTCCACCATCAGCGGTAATGGACAGCTTGCATTTCTAACATTTCGGCATAGCGTCCGCCTAGACTGGCCAATTCATCGTGACTTCCGTCTTCGGAAATCTTGCCGTCTTGAAGCACTACAACACGATCTGCCATGCGTACTGTCGAGAAACGGTGTGAAATAAAAAGTGCAGTTTTACCGCAGGTAAGTTCCGCGAAGCGCCGGAACACCTCAGACTCACTCCGCGCATCCAGGGCGGCAGTTGGTTCATCGAGAATGAGTAGCTGCGCATCGCGAAGATAAGCCCGAGCCAACGCAACCTTTTGCCATTCCCCACCAGAGAGCTCCACACCACCTTCAAAGCGCCTTCCCAGCATCTGGTCATAGCGATGGGGAAGTCTCTTTATGACATCTACTGCCATGCTCTTTCGGGCAGCGATTTCGAGAGCGTCCATGTGGGAAAGGTCGTCGATCTCCCCGACTGCTATGTTTTCGCGCGCACTCATTTCATACCGCATGAAATCCTGAAAAATGACTGCGATTTCGCGGTAAAGATATTCCAGGTCGTACTCACGAAGATCCACTCCGTCCAGCATAATCTGGCCCTCCAGAGGGTCGTAAAGGCGGGTCAGCAACTTAACGATGGTGGTTTTACCCTGACCGTTTTCACCTACGAGAGCAACTCGTTCGCCGGGCGTGAGCTTAAAATTCAGGCCTTCCAGAACCATCCGGGGATTGCCCGGATAGCGGAAGGAAACGTTACGGAATTCGAACCCGCGTTGCATCGGCCTCGGCGCCGGCAATGCGTTGGGCTTGGAATAGATGGTCGGGCGCATTTCCAGGAAGGCAAGCAGGTCAGTGAGGAAAAGCGCCTGATCCGCCACACTCGCAAGCGCCGAAAAGATCTGCTGGATGTTGAAGCTCGCTTGCATGATCGCGCCGGAGAGAAATGTCAATTCTCCGATGCTGAGAGCTCCGGTAATAGTTCGCCAGACAATGAACACGTACGCGGAGTAGTAACCCGCGGTGCCGACCATCGACTAGAACGCACCAGCAAGCAGCCGTCGGCGCGCCAAGCTGACATTCTCCTGGTAAATCTGGTCCGACAAGCTAGTGAACCGCTTAATGAGAAACTTCTTAATCCAAAAAGCTTGAGTTCCTTGGCGGCTTCCCTGCTTCCGCCCAAAACCCGGAGGTAATCGAGTTGACGACGGATTGGAGTCTGGCGATGAATTGTTGCGTACCCAAGAAATGCGAAGTGGCTCTCACCCAGGAAACCAGGAATCACACTGAGTACCAGCAGGAACAGCAACCACGGTGAAAACAGAAGGATGGAGACGGATAGGGAAACAGCGGTAACTGCCTGCTGTACGAGCCTGCCAATGGACTGAATCATTCCTAAGCGATCGGTAGCCTGGACGCGGGCGCGTTCCAGGCGATCATAGAAGACCGGGTCCTCGTATGCAGCCAAATCCAATTCAGCAGAATGTTTTATGACCTTGATACTGACGTAGCGGGTGTACTTATCAGCCAGCAGAGCGTCGAGATAATCGATAGTGCGCCCTAAAACGCTGGCGCAGATGGCGAGGCCAAACTCTGCTGCGACCAGCCACCAGAAACCTGATTGAACGGGTTGATGGTTAGAGACGGCATGCACAATGCTGTCGATGATCAGCTTCGCAATCCATAGAAGCGCGATTGGCAAAGTTGAAGCGAGAAGGCGGAACACGAGGCCAAGGGCGACTACCGGCGGACCCGATCGCCATACGATAGCGAGAACGGGAGGCACATGACGCAGTGCCGAGAGACGCTCTCCCCACCCTCTCCAGAAATTCCCGGGCTCAACAATCGGGTCCATAGGATTCACAAATCGCGCGCAAACATCATCGAGACCAAAACGGAACGCTACCGACAATCCTATCGCGCGCGCCCCGCCAAGACTGATCAGACTTGATCATGCACACTTCTGTGCCTTTTACCCTTCACGTTGAATTCCACTGTGAAGCCAGAACTAATTGATGGTTGTTAGTACTTGCATGAATCTCACGCCGCAATGAAGCATCCCGTTATGGGCATTGACCTTATTGGTGAAAGCGACCGGTAGATTGGTGGGCCTCAATACCGTTACGAGAGCCTGAGAGCCGAGAGGATGTGCGAGAGAAAAGCAGTTCAGCAGCGTAAAGATTTCATAGTTTGGGGAAGAAACGTCGTGGCGTAACTGGCAGGTGCCTTACCAGTTGCCTGGACAAGGTAAAAGGGTGACGCGGGCAAAGGCCGCGTCTTGACCAGATCGACTGGCAATCCGGGGAGCCTGGTTGGTTACTTACCCGCGTAAGTCTTGGGGGAGCCAATGCCGGTGCACAGGTCCCAACCAACTTTGCAGCGCGGATCACCCTGCGTGATGTCGTTGAAATCAGCATGGTACTTGATGGGACTGAACAGCTCGTTGTACATGGTGGTGAGCTGCGCCAAGGACGACTGTTGTCGGCTGCCGGCCGCGTTCACGATACCAGCCATGGTAGGAGACGACCAACTGGTACCTCCGACCGAACCCCAGCCTCCGAGGTAAATGGCAGTGCAGCAAAAGTCCGAAGCGATATCAGGATAGCCGCGAAAGTTTCCTACGATGCTGGCAATGCCATTCTGATAGCTGGGACGCGGCTCGTATGGACTAATGTCGCCCCCTCCGCCGCCAGTGTAGTACTGCTCGTAGGTGAAATTTCCGTTACTGTCGCGGTTAAAATAGGTTCCTCCAACCGCCACAACGTTCGGTGACGCTGCCGGATAGGCGCTCTGGCCAAGTCCCCCATCGCCGGAGGCTGCAAAGTAGACGACTCCCGGGGAAGTGAAGTATTGATCAAGGCCAGTTTCCTGAGGAATCTCCGCATCGGCAAAGCTCATGCTGACCACGCCGCCGCCGTTGTGAGCCACTAGATATCCGGCGAGCTGCACTGCTTGCCAGGTGGGATCGGTCGTGCATGTCGGGTCTTGACACAATGCCGATACCACCAGGAACAGCTTGGCCTGCGGCGCCATGGCGTGAGCCCACTCGATATCTAATGCCTCCTCGACCTCCCAGTCCCCGTAAACGGGTGGCCGTATCGGGGTGGGCCAGACCTGCGTAATGGTCGTAGCCGGAATACCAAAGTAGGAGTCAAAAGCGTCCAGGTCAGACTGTGCGGTCGGGTAGTAACCGGCGTCGACGATGGCAATGGCGCCAATACCACCGGTGGGCACTGTTGTGCTCGTGGCAATCGGGCAGCCGGTCGGTCCAGGCACCAACTTATATACGCAGGCTACTGACCCTGGGGTTTCATCACCTGGGTCGGGATTCGCTTGCGGTTGGTCCGAGTCGACGAAGAAATAGTTCGTGTGAGGGCGACCGGCCCGGGGGATGCTGGATTCCGGATAGATAATCCTATGTCCGTTGTAAACGGACTCGTAGCGGGTTTGTGCAGATGCTGGGCAAAGGGCTGCACCGGCAAACAAGACAACTGCAACCATCGTTAACATTACAATCTGGATGTCTCTGCGGAAAGTAGTCATTCATTGGCTCCTGCGTGACCTCGAAATCATGATGGAAGTTCATGGGAATTGCAAGCTCGAAAACCCATGCGAGTCGTTCTGTCTGCAAAAAGCGTGGCATGCGCAGTTTCTCCGCAAAGAACCGCGCATCGTGTGCGCTGCGATGCCCCAAATGCCAAGCGAGAATCAGCTTCGTGTTGCTCTCGATTCCACGGAGCAGTAAGCGTCTCCTAACAGGTCTTTTCCCAGCCACATTTGGGGTCGTTGTTGAAATATCGCCATAGCACTCACAACCCGATATCTGTTCAGATCACGAGTGACGGCGTGCCACGAGACTGGCTCGCGTGAAGCCGGCGTCATCTCAACTTGACGTATAACGCCCTACTCGTAGAAGTGCAACCCCTGACTCCCCGGAAGTCTTCTTCTGGGAACTTTCGACTTGCACCGCCTGTGAGTAACGGGCGACTGTCAGATTTGTCTTAACCCATGGGTTTACGATTTCTGAGGGCAATTGGGCAAGCCGTTCCGGTCTGCGGGAATGGTTCTGCTCTGTACTTGGAGTTTGCCGACCGTCGCTTCTAAGGCTCGCGACACTAATTTTCTGTTCAGCGAGCGGCCACCACGCAACTATAATTCTCTGTTCCGATGCCCATCACCCCTGATGATCGGGCGCGCCAAAACATTGACCACCTTCTGGCCGCCGCTGGATGGATAGTCCAGAACCGCAATGCCGCCAACATCACTGCTGGCCGGGGTGTTGCCGTCCGCGAATTCCCCATGAAGAAAGGGCATGGTGAGGCCGATTACCTGCTCTTTGTCGATGGGGCCGCCGCCGGTGCGATCGAAGCCAAGAAAGAAGGCGAGACCCTTACTCAAGTAGAGATTCAGACGGCAAAGTACAGCGAAGGCGTTCCCGACGGCGTCCCTGCCCCCCGGCGACCATTGCCATTCCTGTATCAGAGCACGGGGGTTGAGACCCGTTTCACTCAACCTGCTTGAACCTGAGGCGCGCAGCCGTCAGGTGTTTGCGTTCCATCGCCCCGAGACTCTCGCGGAATGGCTCGACGATGAACTCAAGCACCCAGGCTCAACTCTGCGTGCGAAGCTGCGCCGAATGCCACCGCTGATTGAGGAGGGTCTACGCCCTGCGCAGATCAGGGCCATCAAGAACCTCGAAGCCTCGCTCGCAGACTACCGCCCGCGGGCGCTCATCCAGATGGCCAGCGGAGGCGGCAAAACCTACACCGCTTGCAATGCTGCATACCGCCTCATTAAGTACGCCGGCGCCAGTCGCATCCTGTTCCTGGTGGACCGCAGCAACCTCGGACGCCAAACTCTGAAGGAGTTCCAGGCATTCGTTACGCCCGAAGAGAACCGCCCATTCACGGAGCTTTATAACGTCCAGCACATGCAGTCCAACAAGCTGGATGATGTCAGCAAAGTCTGCATCACGACCATCCAGCGCCTCTATTCCATGTTGAAGGGCGAAGAGCAGCTCGATCCCTCTCTCGAAGAAGAGTCCGCGTTCACAATGGCTGGCCTGCAAGCCGAGCCCGTGCCGGTGGAGTACAACCCCAAGCTGCCGATCGAGACCTTCGACTTCATCATTACCGATGAGTGCCATCGCTCGATTTACAACCTCTGGCGGCAAGTATTGGAGTACTTCGATGCTTTCCTCATCGGGCTGACGGCGACCCCCTCAAAGCAGACGCTCGGCTTCTTCAAGCAGAACCTCGTCATGGAATACAACCACGAGCAGGCAGTTGCCGACCGGGTGAATGTGGACTTCGACCTCTACCGCATCCGCACCCTCATCAGCGAGCACGGCTCGACCGTCAACGCGGGGTTCGACATCGACAAGCGGGACCGGCAAACCCGAAAGGTCCGGTGGGAGAAGCTGGACGATGATCTCAGCTACGGAGCCACGCAACTCGACCGCGACGTGGTCGCGCCGGACCAGATCAGAACCATCATCCGCACGTTCAAGGAGCGACTCTTCACCGAGATGTTCCCCGGGCGTACCGAGGTCCCCAAGACGCTGATTTTTGCCAAAGATGACAGTCACGCAGACGACATCGTCCAAATCGTCCGTGAAGAGTTCGGCAAAGGCAACGAATTCGCCCAGAAGATCACTTACCGCACCGGCACAGCCCGCAAGGTAACGAAGGTCAAAGCTGCCGACGGAAGCGAAACCGAGCAAATCGAGTGGGTAAACGGTGGCATCAAGGCGGAGGATCTGCTGTCCTCGTTTCGTAATAGCTACAAACCCCGTATCGCCGTCACAGTTGACATGATCGCGACTGGCACCGATATCCGTCCATTGGAGATCGTTTTCTTCATGCGCCAGGTTCGCAGCCGGCTTCTTTTCGAGCAGATGAAAGGCCGCGGCGCGCGTGTGGTAACGGAGACCGAATTGCAGGCTGTCACGCCGGACGCGAACGCCAAAACGCACTTCGTGATCGTGGACGCCATTGGTCTCTCCCAGGAGGAGATGAGCGACACCCAGCCTCTGGAGCGGAAGAAATCAGTAGCCCTTGAGAAGCTTTTCGAGGCAGTGGCATTCGGTAGCCGTGACAAGGAAATCCTGAGTTCAATTGCCTCACGCCTCGCCCGCCTGAACAATCAATTGACCCATGAGGACGGCGCACTTTTGACCGAAGTGAACGGCGGAAAGCCAATAGCTGACATCACTCGCAAACTCGTCGAGGCGCTCGACCCGGACAATCAGATCGAAGCTGCGCGGCAGGTGACTGGCAAGGCAGAGCCAGAGGAGCAGGAAGTGAAGGCGGCTGCGGACGCCCTGCTCTTCGAGGCTGCCAAACCAATCGCCACCAATCCCGTTTTGCGGCAGAAGATCATCGAAATAAAGAGATCCTACGAACAGACGATCGACATTATCAGCAAGGACGAGTTGATCTCAGCAGGGGTTGACGACACAGCCATGGGCCGCTAGATTGGGGCCAGTTCATCGAGAAAGCAGAGGCCAAAATCTTGCATTTCGAAAGCCCCTTACCCGTAACCCGGGTTACGTCAGTGGATTCCTTCACCCTGCAAGACCTATTCCGGCGTTGTTGTCCCGGTAAACCGCCGATGGAGGTTGGCCAGCTCATGGACTACCTCGTCGACTGGATCATTAAGGTGATGACTGTCTTGTATCGGACCCCGGACGAGATCCGCAGGAGCTTGGCGGCCGGCGTCCGGGAGGCGGAAGCGCAGGTAAGTCCGTGGGCATGGCACGGATGGTGAAGCGAGATCGACGAGATGCGAGCAAACAGGCAACTGCTTACAATGGCCGGTCGAATGTGTCCAACTTCCACTCGCCCGGAGTAGCATTGTAGACTAAGACATATCTCAGGAGTATTGCCTTGAATCCTTCCATTTTGGATTATTACCTGTTATCGATGGTCGACCGTGGGGCGAACACGGCATATGAGCTGTTGCGCAAAGCCGGACTGTCGCTGGGGGCCTCCACTCCTTCGCTCAGGCGTTTACTGAAGGCGGGCCTTATCTCTCCCCTAAAAGAGGCGGAAACCTCTATGCGCCGCCGGCACCAATACGCACTGACTGACCACGGCAAGCGAAGCGTGCGTGAGGCGTGGAAGACCCTGCTGGTGGCCAGGAGTATTCCTCCCGACCTGGACTCGATCCTCCGGGTCGTAGACATGGCTCTGCACTACGGAGGTGATCGCCGGAAGATCGCTGGTTTTCTCCGGGAAGCATCACGCGACCGACAGCGCTTGGCCGAGAAGGCTGCGATCGACAGTACCCAGGATATTAATTACGTCGGCATGCGAAAGAAATGTGATGCCCGCCGGATGTCGGGGGAAGCCGAGGAACTTCGCGACCTCGCGCAACGAGTCAAACCGAACAGAACCCGTCCGTCTGGTAAGCGTCGGCCTGAGTAACGACAGCCGGCAGCAGCGCTAGCCCAAAAGGCTCTGCGTCCTTTCCGATACGATCCGCCGTCCCCATCCTCGGGACCTTACCCCGGAAGCTTCTATTCGCCCACTATTTTGGCAGGTACCAACCGTCATGTGAGGCTAAACCCAGCAGGCAAGGAGGTGACCCTTCAAGCATTGAACCGCAAGATATCGCTTGCATAAGCCGGACGACGGCAGTGCCGTCCAAAACAACTCCGTCCGCAGGTGGGCAGGTACTATGCACTTTCGTAATCATGACGCCACCGAGAATCCGAGGTAGGCTTCTGATCTGAGCCCGAAGTTCTGCGTTACTAACACCGAAACCATGAATCCTAATGAATCCTCTTACTAATGATCGCTCCAGACTGCCCAGAAGTCTGGAGCCGCAAGATGACGCACAAAGCGTGTCCTTCAAGACGACACAATCCGAGGCTCAAGGCTCGGGTAACGATCCCCTGCTCACTCCTGAGCAGGTGGCACGGCGGCTGAGTGTGTCCGTCGACTGGGTATGGGATCACAGCTCCCGGAAGACGCCCATGCTCCCGGTGATACGCATCGGGGAAGGGCCCGGGAGGGGTGGAATCCTGAGATACCGGGCCAGCAAAGTCGAAGACTTTATCGACGAGCAGGAGCGGCTGACCAATACCGGTCGCAACAAGAGGCGCGTACAATAGGCTCGCCCACTTGTTCCCCCACAGAAAATTGAGGAAGAAATGGGTAACTCGCATCAATCGGGTTGGGTAGTTCTTCGCGGTAAAAAGTGGTACGGGTATTTCCGCCAGACCGTGCGTGACCCGATCAGTAACGAAGAAAGAAAAAAAGTAAAGTCGATCGTCCTCGGTCCCAAATCGCGCCTGACAAAGTTCCAGGCGCGAGAAGCACTGGAAGCCGAGATAACCAAGCAGACCGGGAGGAACGTCAGCGGCAGAGTCATGATGGACGGCTCTGCGAGCTTTGGCTGGTTCGTTCGTAACCGTTATGTCCCGTTGCGGGAGGCCAACTGGAAGCCTGAGACGGCAAAGGTGAAGAGGATCCAGATTCACAGGGACCTGGTCGAGAAGTTTGATTACGTGCCACTGGACACATTCGACAAGTTCATGTTGCAGACGCACATCAATCATCTGGCCACGTTCCGCTGTAAGGATCGGGTGCTGCAAGCCCGTTCGTATCTGAAGTCCATCTTCCGCGAAGCCGTGGAGCAGGACTTTCTGGTGAAGGACCCGTCGCGGAATGTCACAGCCCCGGCAATCCTTCGTGAGAAGGACAAGACTGTGCTGAGCTGGGATCAACTGCGATTAGTTCTGGTCAGTCCTGCCCCCAGGGATCGCGTGCTGCTGAAGCTCGAGATGACCGATGCACTGCGTCCCGGCGAGTTATTCGCCTTGCGCTGGAGATCATTCGACGGCAGCAAGCTCGCGATCACGGAAACGGTCTACAAGGGCCGGATACGGCCTTGGGGCAAAACCAGAAAGAGCTTGGGGAACGTTCACCTGCCGAAACCGCTGGCAGAAGAACTGTGGCTCTGGAAACAGGAATGTCCTGATTCCTCCCCTGATGCGTTCGTCTTTGCAAATGCAGACGGCGGTTTCATGGATACGGGGAACTACCGGAGGCGCGTGCTCAACCAGTTGGCTAAGAAGCTGGAATTGCCGAAACTCAACTTTCAGGTGCTGCGGCGCACAATGGCAACGCTGGCCCAGAAAAAGGGATCGGTGAAAGACATTCAAGCTCACCTACGGCACGCGAAGGCTGATGTCTCTGCCAACGAGTACATGCAGGCCTTGCCGGAGAGCGTCAAACAGATGGTCGATTCTATGTACCAGGAATTGATGGCGAGGCCCGAACTCGTCAAAGCTTCCTGAAATTTGCTACCAAATGCTACCAAATCGCGGAGGGGACTTGCCGCAAGTGATTGAAAAGATGGTAGGCACGAGGAGACTCGAACTCCTGACCTCTACCGTGTCAAGGTAGCGCTCTAACCAACTGAGCTACGCGCCTACGCGGTGGGACATTCCTATTCTAGTGGGCTGAGGCGACGCGGGCAAGTTGCGATGTTCGGGCATAGATTCGTTTCTAGACCAGACTCCAGAAAGAACCCGGATGGCAGAGCACCATGTTCAACGGAGGGGCGAACACTTCTCTACCTCCCGCGCCGCCAGAAGCGCCGGTCCCGGAAGTCTCTCCACGACGATCTTCGCCGCCTCCCGGCGTCCCAGCTGAACGCGCCCTTCTGCAGGCTGATCTCGGGTTTGCTGCCCCGACCGCCGGCAACAACGCTGACGATATCGAAGCGGCACGGTGGCGGCAGCTTGCCCGGCAATCGGCGGATGTATTGCCGGGCCACAGACAGGATGTGGCGCTTCTTTTCGCGGTCAACCGCGGTCGAAGGCGGCGCGAAATCGGCGCTGGTTCGTGTCTTCACTTCGATAAAGCACAGAACGTCGTCATCCCAGCCGATGAGGTCGATTTCGCCGCGATTGTACGGAACACGGAAGTTGGTCGCCACGATTCTGTAGCCGAGAGCGCGCAAATGGAAGTAAGCCTCGATTTCACCATGCTTGCCAGTTAGCAGATGCTTCGGCCGCCGCGATCGGAAATGTCCGCCCGCGAGTTCCAGAGTACGAACAACAAACTTAGTCAGCCAGATCATGAGAAGCGAACAAGGTGCCCTCTGGCTCTCACAGTAATTCTCTGGCAGCCTGCCCGAATGTGATTGCCGTCACCGGACTACGTGCACGAGCGCTAACGTCGCCGAGAATTCTTGCGGTTGCCAGCAAGCCGCAAACCCGTCAGAATCAATCGCAGGACAGCCACAACAATCGAAACCCTGTGTCTGCCACTCCATCGAATACCTGGGGCGATGCTGAAAACTGACCGGAATCAAACTCGGCCCAACACATCTAGCGGCTCATTCGGAGCAACGGCGTGAAGAGCCAGAAGAGCCAACTGCTGACGGCGCCAAACCAGATCACCCTGCTGCGCCTGATCTTTATCCCCTTCGTCGTCATGACGATTGTGGACGACAATTGGCCCTGGGCGCTCGGCCTCTTGATTGCCGCGGGCCTAAGCGATGCGCTCGACGGATTGCTGGCGCGGGCGCTGCACCAGCAGACGTTGCTGGGGCAATACCTTGATCCACTGGCCGACAAGCTGCTGCTCAGCTCGTTGTTCCTTGTCCTCTCTTTCGTACAGAAAATCCCGTGGAAGTACACCGTGCTGGTGTTCAGCCGCGACCTCTGCATCGTGGCCACCGCGGTCGTCTTGTATGCCACAGTCGGCTTTCGCGACTTTCGTCCCAGCATCTTCGGCAAGATCAACACTTTTTGCCAGATCGTCGCAGTCTTCTTCGTCGTCATGGCACAGGTGATCTCCGTTCCCATGGTTCTGTCCCTGGAGAAGTTCTTCCTCTACGCGACGTTCACCTTCACCCTGGTTTCCGGCATTCATTACATTCTCTTGACCGGACATCGCCTGCGGAGAGAACACCCGGCGTCGGCGGCGCACCCCAGAAGTCCGGCGCCGCACTGAGCCGATTTCGAATTGCATGACCCTCGACCGCAAGCACCGGCTGCAAGTGATCGTCGCCTTCGCGCTGGTGTATGTCTTCTGGGGCTCGACCTACCTGGCCATCGGCATCACCGACGACGAGCATCTTCCACCTGCGGTGATGTGCGCCATGCGGTTCCTCATCGCCGGCCCACTCATGCTGGCGGCCTGCGCTGCCATGGGCCGTACCGTCCGCGTCACCGCAAATGAGGCCTTGCGGCTGGCGCTCATCGGATGCCTGCTGCTGGTCGGCGGCAATGGCGGCCTGGCTTGGGCCGAACAATGGGTGCCGACCGGATACGCCGCGCTGATCGTAGCCGTAACGCCCATCTGGTTTCTGGCGCTGGAAATATTTGTGTTTCGCGGCGACCGCCTTTCGCGCCGTGGACTCCTCGGTCTGGCTCTGGGCATCACGGGCATTGCGGTGCTGTTCTGGCCCAAGTTCGAGCATCGCGGCACGCTCGGCATCATGCAATTGGTGGCTTCGACGACGCTGCTCTTTTCGTCGATGAGCTGGGCGATTGGTTCGGTGCTCTCCCGCAAATGGCAGATGAAGGTTGACCCCTTCACGGCGACCGGATGGGAGATGACCTTCGCCGCAATCGGCAACTCCATCGTTGCCGTCGTTACCGGCCAGCACCATCGCATCGTTCTCACCCATCGCGCGCTGATGTCGGTGCTCTACCTTGTCGTCTTCGGCTCGTGGATCGGTTACTCGGCGTACATCTGGCTGCTCAAACACGTGCCCACGCCCAAGGTGGCGACCTACGCGTACGTGAATCCGTTGGTCGCCGTCTTCCTGGGATGGCTGATCCTGAGCGAGCGCTTTGATGGCTATATGTTCGCCGGGACCGTCGTGATCGTCGCCGGTGTCGCGCTGGTCACCACCGCGAAAGTCCACAGCGGGGAAGGCGGCGAGCAGTCCGTTGGCGGATTGCCGGAGGTGGAATCAGAGGCGTAGCTCGGGCGGGTGTGGTCAATCGGGAAAAGGTGACTGCAACTGGCGGTCAATTGCCGGTAATTTCACCCGCAACTTCCTGATTTACAATGTGTTTTCCGCTTATACGGTTTTGCACTCTTCCAAGAGGTCCAGGCCACGTCGGTGTAGAAGACCCAGGAGGATGGTGATATCAGAGGGCAGGGAAGTCGCTCTACCGATCTTGAGCTTTTCACGCAAGGCCCGGTACTTTAGATTCGATTCTTATGCATCCAAAGCACTTCCTGACAAGCGCCGTGGCGACTTTGACGTGTCTACTGCTGCTTGCGCAGGCTGCCGTGGGACAAAGTGCAGTGCTGATCACCCTCGATCAGGCGATCAGCCTGGCGCTGGAGCACAATCACTTGCTGAAAGCAACACGCACACTGGTTCTTCAGAACCAGGCGCAGGAGATCACCGCCAACCTTCGCCCCAACCCGGTCTTTAATTTTGATTCCCAGTTCTTGCCTGTTTTTTCGCCATCTGACTTCTCGTCTAACAATCTGAGTGAAGTTCAGCAGTTCGACGTGGGGATTGGATATCTGTTTGAGCGAGGTCACAAACGACAGCGCCGTCTGCAAGCGGCGCAGGACCAGACTGCAGTCACGCGGGCCCAGATTTCGGATGCTGAGCGTACCCTGACCTTCAACGTGGGCCAGCAGTTCATCGCGGTCTTGTTGGCGGAATCAACCCTGCGGTTTGCTCTGTTGGACCTGAAGAGCTTTCAGGAGACGACTGATATTGCCCTGACGCAATACAAAGCGGGCTACATCAGCGAAGGTGATTATCTGAAAATCAAGCTGCAGCTGTTGCAGTTTGAAACCGACGTTTCCTCAGCCCGCCTGGCAAGGGTACAGTCGCTTGTCGCCTTGCGAGAATTGCTTGGCTATGATGCCGTGACAGCGAATTACGACGTGGTTGGCGATTTATCGTACCAGCCCGTTCACGCGAATTTGGAGGAACTGCAAGCGAGGGCCCTCCAGGAGCGCCCCGACTATCGTTCTGCCCAATTGGGGGTAACCGCTGCGCAGAGCCAGATCTCGTTGGCCAAAGCGAATGCCAAACAGGACGTAGATGCCTCCGCCGCCTACACCCACACCGCCGGCGAGAACAGCGCTTCGTTCTTTGTGAATTTCGGTTTGCCCATTTTCAACCGCAATCAAGGTGAAATCGCACGTACCGGCTATGCCCTTACGCAGGCCGAGGAGACGCAGGCGGCGACGAGCGACACTGTGCTGTCCGATGTTACCGATGCCTACGAAGCGCTCCGCAGCAACGACGAAGTGGTACAACTCTATACGTCAGGGTACTTGAAACAGGCACAGGACTCGCGTGATATCAGTGAGTATGCTTATAAACGTGGGGCAACGAACCTGCTGGATTTTCTCGATGCTGAACGCAGCAACCGGGCAATTCAACTGGCCTATCGTCAGGCCTTGTCCTCTTACATGACAGCCCTCGAGCAGCTCAAGGAAGCCGTGGGAACGAGGAACCTTCCGTGAAGAAGTCGAAGGAGAGCCGGCGACCCCTTGTCGCCCTGACGGTCGTATCAGCGATCATTCTGGCCTTATCCGGCTGCAGCGGGGCAGGCTCTAATGGCGCCGCCAGGAATGGTGCGAACCACGCAGACACTGCTGAACTGTTTACCATTCCGGCGGACCAGATGGCCCATGTGCAGGTGCTCACGGTCCAACCAATCAGCCTGACGCGGACCCTGCGGCTGACTGGGACTGTAGCCTTCAACAGCTTTCATACCACACCGGTGATCACGCAGGTCAGCGGTCCCGTGCGCCGGATTGTGGTGGTTCCGGGTCAGAGCGTGCAAAAGGGCGAGCCGATGCTGTACGTGGCAAGCCCGGACTATTCCCAGCTCCGCAGTAATTACTTGAAGGCCAAAGATGCGTATGCGCTGGCGCAAAAGGCTTACGCGCGTGCGCAGGACCTGTACCAGCATCATGCGCTGGCCGAACAGAATCTGGAGCAGGCTCAATCGGCCGAGGTACAGGCTGGTGGGGATTTGGTGGCAGCAGAGGCATCTTTGAAGGTGCTAGGTATCGCGGACCCCGATGCCCTGGTGAAGGCGCCTCCCACTTTTGAGGCTGTGGTAAAAGCACCGATTAACGGCCAGGTGGTTGAACAAGATGTGTCGGTAGGGCAGCTTCTCCAACTCGGTACCACGCAGTGCTTCATGCTTTCCGATACCAGCACGGTTTGGGTCTTGGTGAATGTTTATCAAAAAGATTTGCCATTCGTGCGTGTCGGCGATGCAGTCACGATCCAGACCGATAGTTATCCGGACGTATTCCATGGCCGTATTTCCTATGTGGCGGCTGCCCTGGACCCGAACACGCGCACTCTGCAGGCGCGCATTGAGACCAGTAATCCCGGGGAAAAGCTGAAGAAAGACATGTACGTGGTGGCGACGGTAGATGCAGGCACCATCCAGAATGCTATTGCAGTGCCGGATTCCGCCGTCCTGCGTGACACCGAAAACCAGCCTTTCGTGTACGTGGAAGTATCGCCCAATCAATTTGGAAGACGGACAGTCATTCTCGGGGAAGGACTGAGCGGACAAACCCAAATTACATCCGGACTAAGCCCCGGTGAACATGTCGTGGGGAATGGCAGCTTGTTCCTGCAGTTTGCAAACTCGCTGCAGCGTTAGCAGGTAGCGATCGAAGTTCGGGCAAAGGAAAAGTGATAGGGACTGTAGCGCGACCGGCATGATCCATCGCATCGTACAAGCTGCGCTTCGTCAGCGGTTTCTGGTGTTGATGCTGACGGCCTTCATGATGGTTGCGGGGATCATTTCGTTCCGGCGCATGCCGGTGGACGCCTATCCCGACCTTTCTCCTCCACAAGTCGAACTGATCACGCAATGGCCCGGCCATGCCGCGGAAGAAGTGGAACGCCTGGTCACGCTTCCTATCGAACTGGAGATGAATGGCGTTCCGCACGTGGTCGTAATGAGGTCCATCTCGCTCTATGGCCTCTCCGATGTGATCCTGACCTTTGAAGACAATACCAACGACTACTTTGCCCGCCAGATCGTCTTCGAGCGAATCGCGCAGGCCAATTTGCCGGCGGGCGTGACCCCGGCCATGGCTCCCCTATTCAGTCCCAGCGGACTGGTGTACCGCTATGCGCTGGAGAGCCCCGACCGCAGCCCGCAGGAGCTGAAAACCATCGAGGACTGGGTGGTGGAGCGGGCTTATCGGTCGGTTCATGGCGTCGCCGATGATTCCGGTTTCGGCGGTACCGTCATGCAATATCAGGTGTTGCTCGATCCGGCCCGGATTTACGGATATCACCTCACGATCCCGCAGGTGATGAACGCCTTGGGCGCCAATAACTCCAATGCAGGCGGTGGCTTCTACTCCCAGGGCGGGCAGTTTTATTACGTGCGCGGCATTGGACTGGTGCGCAATACCGAGGACATCGGGAACATTGTCGTTGGCAGCAACAATGGCGTGCCCATCCGGATCAAGGACATCGGCGAGGTCGCGATCGGGCATGCTCCACGGCTGGGCGAATTCGGCTTTCAGAAGAACGACGATGCCGTTGAGGGCGTCATCCTCATGCTTCGCGGCGAGCAAACGCAGAACGTCCTGAAGGGCGTAGAAGCCAAGACGGATGAATTAAACCGGACTATCCTGCCGCCGGATGTCAAGATCCATCCTTTCTACGACCGCAGTGAATTGGTAAAACTGACCACCGATACGGTGGAAACCAACCTGCTCCGCGGCATGGTATTGGTGCTGATTGTCCTGATTTTCTTTCTGGTCAGTTTTCGCGCGGCCATCATCGTGGCGCTCACCATTCCACTCTCTCTTTTGTTTGCCTTCATTGTTTTGCATGCCCACGATGGCGCCGCCAACCTGCTCTCCATTGGTGCGATCGATTTCGGCATCATCATCGACGGCACCGTGGTCATGGTTGAGAACATCTACCGTGAGCTTGCGCTGCGGGAAGGGCAGAGCTATAAGCTGCACGAAGTCATCCTGACCGCGGCAAGAGACGTAGATCGGCCAATCTTCTACTCGGTTGCGGTGATCCTGGCCGGCTATCTGCCGATCTATGCGCTCAGTGGGCCTTCGGCGAAGTTGTTCCATCCCATGGCCGAGACCATGTCGTTCGCGCTGGTCGGCGCTCTGATCCTCACGCTCACGCTGGTTCCGGTCCTGGCCTCCTACTGGTTCAAAAGCGGCGTCCGCGAGCAGCAGAACCGCGCTTACGAGTGGATGAAACGCAAGTATGCGACCCAGTTGGATTGGGCGCTGGCGCGTCCCAAACTCATCATGTTGATCGCGGCCCTGATCTTCGGCGCAACGTTGCTGCTGGTTCCGTTTATCGGCGGTGAGTTCATGCCCCACCTCGATGAGGGTGCATTGTGGGTGCGAGCCACCATGCCTTACACCATTTCGTTCGAAGAGGCCAGCAGCATCGCTCCTCAGATACGCGCAATCCTGATGTCCTATCCGCAAGTCACCGTGGTCGGTTCGGAGTTGGGTCGGCCGGATGATGGAACGGACCCCACTGGCTTTTTCAACTGCGAGTTCTACGTCGGTCTGAAGCCTTACAAGGACAAGGCTTGGAGTGGAGACATCAACACCAAGGCCAAGTTGATTGAATCGATCAACCGGAAGTTAAGTGCGTTCCCTGGGATCATCTTTAACTATACCCAGCCCGCAGAGGATGCCGTGGACGAGGCGCTGACCGGACTGAAGAGTTCGCTGGCGGTCAAGATCTACGGGGACGATTTGAGTGTTCTCCAGGACAAAGCCGTGCAGATCAAGAACGCCCTCGCCAAAGTGCCGGGATTCACGGACTTGACGGTAGTCCGCGAATTAGGCCAACCGAGTTTGCTGATCGATGTGGATCGCGACAAAATTGCGCGCTACGGGATCAATGTCGCCGATGTGGAAGCCGTGATTTCGGCGGCCGTGGGCGGGCAAGCGGTCACCCAGGTGATTCAGGGAGAGAAGTTGTTCGACCTGGTCGTCCGCATGCAGCCTCAATTCCGCAGCAGCGCCCACGAGATCGGTGAATTGCTGGTCGGCACGCCGGACGGGAAGCAGATCCCGCTGAGCCAGCTTGCCGACATCCGGCAGGGAAATGGCGCCTCGTTTATTTATCGCGAGAACAACTCCCGCTACGTCGGGGTGCAATACAGCATTGAAGGACGGGACTTGGAGCGCGCCGTGCGTGATGGCCAAAAGGCGGTCAATCAATCCGTCGCATTACCGCAGGGCTACTGGCTGAGTTGGGGCGGTGAGTACAGCCAATTTCTGGAGGCAAAAGCGCAGCTCAACTTGATCGGCCCACTGGCGGTCGTGATCATCTTCATGATCCTGTTCGCGCTGTATGGAAACTTCAAGTTTCCTGTCACGATTGCCCTGGGCGTCATCATGACCGAACCGGTGGGCGCGCTGATAGCCTTGAAGCTCACCCATACTCCGTTCAGCGTTTCGTCGGTTCTGGGATTGCTGGCGCTGTTAGGCGTGTCGGTTGAAACGGCAGTGATTCTGGTTTCCTACATCAACAAGCTTCGCCTGGAAGGGATGGACATCTCCACGGCCACACGGGAGGCATCACTCCTGCGGCTTCGCCCGATCATGATGACCGCACTGGTCGCATGTCTCGGGTTGCTACCCGCCGCGCTCGCCACCGGAATTGGCTCCGACACTCAGAAACCCTTTGCCATCGTCATCGTGGCGGGTTTGATATCCCGGCTGTTCATCGGATTCTTCGTCAATCCGGTGTTGTACCAGATGGTGGCCCGCGAAGGCGATGTACTTCAGGTATAGCGTTCTTTCGGTCTCGCCCACCCTATTTCCGTCTCCAGCGCACACCGTCTTTGGTGTTCTCGAGAAGAACGCCCTGTTCCGCCAACTGCGCGCGGATCGCATCGGAGCGCGCGAAGTCGCGGGCCTTGCGCGCCTGGGAATGTTCCGCGACGAGACGTTCGATGTCGGTGTCCGAAAGAGCGGCAGCCTTGGCCAGTTCCGCAGTTTCCGGGCTGATCTTGTCCTCCAGGCCTTCCTGCTTGGCCCACTCGACGGTGGCGCGCACCTTGGCGGCATCGTCATCCTTCAGCACGGCGAAGATCTCGTCAAACTGCCTGAGTACCTCGAGCAGTCGCGGCACGTTGGCCGCCCGCACTTCGCCGGCATCAGCCGCGGCGTTCACGTCGCGCACCATATCGAAGATGGCGCCCAGAGCGCGCGCCGTGTTCAGATCGTCCTCCAGTGCGGCACGCATTTCGGCCGAGGTTTTCTCCGCGATCTCGGCGATGATCACGTTGTTGTCGTCGGCGAACTGCGAGGTCTCCAGCCGCCGCTTGAAGTTGCGCAGGCGCTCGACCGAGTTGGCCGCCTGCGTCAGCCCGTCGAAGGTGAAGTTGAGTTGCTTGCGATACGGCACCGACATCAGCAGAAAGCGGATGGACGATGGCTTGTGCCCCATCAGAATGAGGTCGCGCGGGGTGAAGAAGTTGCCCGCGCTCTTGGCCATCTTCTCGCCTTCCACCAGCAGAAAACGCGCGTGCACCCAGACATGCACAAAGGGTTTGCCGGTCATCGCCTCCGACTGCGCAATCTCGTTTTCGTGATGGGGAAAGATGAGGTCTTCCCCGCCGCAGTGGATGTCGAAGCTCTCGCCCAGATACTTCATCGACATCACGGAGCACTCGATGTGCCAGCCGGGACGGCCCGGGCCGATCTCGGTCTCCCAAAACGCCTCTCCGGGCTTCGGTGCTTTCCACAGCGCAAAATCGCGAGCGCTATCTTTGTCGTATTCATCCACGTCCACGCGCGCGCCGTCGGTCATGCCGGCAAAGTCTTTCTTGGAGAGCTTGCCGTACTCTGGAAACTTGGCGATCCGGAAATAATACGAGCCATCCTCGGCGCGGTAGGCGAAACCCTTTTCCTCAAGCCGCTTGATGAAATGCGCCATTTCCTGAATGTAGTCGGTGGCGCTGACCAGAAACTCCGGTCGCTGGATGTTCAGGGTATCCGCATCTTCGAGGAAAGCTTTCTTGTACTTGGCGGTGTATTCCTGCACACTGACGCCGTCGCGGGCCGCGTTGCGGATGATTTTGTCGTCCACATCGGTGATGTTCATGACGTGCTTCAGCTTGTAGTCGCTCTGCAACAGGAAGCGCCGCAGCGTGTCCACGACAATGAAGGTGCGGAAGTTGCCGATGTGTCCGTAGTCGTAAACCGTGGGCCCGCAGGCGTACATGCGGACCAGGTTGTCTTCCAAGCGGGCGGAACTCCTCGACTTTGGCGGACAGCGTGTTAAAGAGCTGAAGCGGCATAAGCGTTTTCGCGTACAGGTGGAGAATCTTCGATTGTAGGGGGCTGCGAGAAAAGGGGTCAACCGGCCTCCAGGCACGAGTGGCGAGTCGCGGCAGCGGTGCTCAACCGAAGGGACCTCACATGCCGCCGTTGGGTCCCCGCAACCGACGCGGCGCGCTATGCTGTTGCTGTCATGACCGTCGTTATCTCCATGCTCCGCGGCGTCAATGTCGGGGGCCACAACCAGATCAAGATGGACGCTATTGCGCGGCGTCTATGAGTCGCTCGGCTTGCGCGACCCGCAAACCTACATACAGAGCGGCAACGTCGTCTTCGGGACGAACGCGAAGAACATCGCTCCTTTGGCGAAGCTGATCGAGGACGCGATCGAGCATAAGTTCGGCTTCCGCCCCGGCGTCATCCTGCGCACCACTTCAGACCTGAGGGACGTGATCGCGCGGAACCCCTTCGCGAAGCGAAGCGGAATCGAGGCCAGCAAGCTCCTGGTCACCTTCCTCGCCGCGGCCCCCAGCCCGGAGGCTCGTGATGCGCTCCTCATGCTCAAAACCGAGGGGGAGGAGGTGCGGATCGACGGTCGAGAAGTCTATATCTATTTCCCTGATGGTCAAGGACGCTCGAAGGTGTGGCCAGCGATCGACAAGGCGCTCAAGAAGTCCTGCACGGGCAGAAATTGGAACACGGTCAACAAGCTGCTCGAAATGGCGGAGACGCTGGAGGGTTCGAGGTAGTTCCGCGTCCATAACCTTCCTCGAGGCTGGCAGGTTACCCTCTCCCGGAAACGTTACGAAAGTACAGTTACCCACCCTGTACCTTCGTAATCTTGACAGCCTGCGAAGCGGTGCTACGCTGGCTCTCAGGGCCGCGCTTGCGACCTGCGAGCCGACGTGTCCCTCACCCGCCCCAGGGCGCGGTAGACGGTTCTTTGACAACCTGAAGGCCATTTGCAAATCAATACTCTCGGGGTTTCCGTGGGTAAGGGTAGCAACGCCAGTCTAAGTATTGTGGAATCAATATTTTCCATCTAACCCTTTTTGATTGTGTGGATTGCGTTGAGTTCTTGGAACTTGCCCTTTGCTTTCAATATTTTGGCGGAAACCGGGGGGAGGGTAGGGGGGTGGGGTCTTGAAGTGAACCCCTAGCGCGAGACGCCGAGTTAGGGGGAGGAGTCATCCTCCGATGAAGGATCCGTCGGCACTTAGGAATCGGCTTCTTTAGGGGTTTCAGGCAGGAGAGTAGTTGGCTATACTGTAAACAGGATATGGTCGTGAAGCCTGTTACCAGCAATCCGCATCATCTCGCCACTGCCGCGCTGAGTACGGTATTGGGCAGGAGTGTGCGCGGGTCGTGGTCGCAGCCCATCTCTTCGCGCGCCGAGTCGAAGCTTGCCCCCTGCATGGCGCGTCCGAATCTTTTTTCCGGCGACTAGCCGCAGCTTCTCCCTTCTGAAGCCGCGCTTTCCAGTCCAACCTGATTGCACGCGCGGTCTGAACCCCAAGCTCCGGTACACAACTCGTACCGCAAGCCTTTAGAGGAGAAAGACCATGGCTACCAAAGTTCTACCCCAAGTTGCCGGTCCGAACATCAAGACCACGTTGCCCGGCCCCAATGCTCGTCGCATTCTTGAAGGCGATCAACGCTACATTTCGCCGTCCTACACCCGCTCTTACCCGCTGGTGGCCAAGCGCGGCCGCGGCCTGATCGTCGAAGACGTGGATGGCAACGAGTTCCTCGATTTTTCCGCCGGCATTGCCGTGACCTCTACGGGTCATTGCCATCCTGAGGTGGTTGCCGCCATCCAGAAACAGGCTGCCGAATTGATCCACATGTCGGGCACCGATTTCTATTACGAGCAACTGGTGACGCTGGCCGAGCGGCTGTCCAAGGTCGCGCCCATGAAGGGGCCGCACAAGTTTTATTACGGTAACTCGGGCGCCGAGGCGGTTGAAGCTGCTCTTAAGATGGCGCGCTATCACACTAAGCGGCAGAACATTATTGCGTTCTACGGTGCCTTCCACGGACGCACCATGGGCGCGCTGTCACTGACGGCGTCGAAGCCGCAGCAGCGCCGCCGGTTTGCCCCGCTGATGCCGGGGGTGACCCACGTTCGCTATCCCGATGTGTATCGCGGATGCGTGGGCGGCGGGCAGGAAGCGGAAGCCTTTGCTCTGGGCTGTGCACGCTTCATCGAAGAAAAACTGTTCAAGACGACGCTGCCTCCCGAGGAAGTGGCCGCGATCTTCGTCGAGCCCATTCAGGGTGAAGGCGGATACGTGGTCGCTCCTACCGTCTTCATGCAGGAGTTGCGGCGCATTTGCGATCGCCACGGCATCCTGCTGGTGGCGGACGAAGTCCAGTCCGGCGCGGGACGCACCGGCAAGTGGTGGGCCATCGAGCACACCGGCGTCGAGCCTGACATCGTTTGTATGGCAAAGGGCATTGCCAGCGGCATGCCGCTTGGCATAACCATGGCGAAGGCCGAGATCATGGATTGGGTGCCAGGTTCGCACGCTTCGACCTTTGGCGGCAATCCGGTTTGCATCGCAGCGGCGCTGGCGACCATGGATGTTCTGGAGCGCGAAGCCATCCGGAACGCCGAAGTCGTTGGAACGCACATCATGGAACGCATTGCCGACTGGCCGCAGCGGCTGGAACTCGTCGGCGACGTTCGCGGGCGGGGTCTGATGATTGGCGTCGAGATTGTCACTGACAAAAAAGCCAAGACGCCGGGCGGCGCTGAGCGCGACCGCATCGTCGAGCTGGCATTCGAGCGCGGCGTCCTGTTCCTCGGGTGCGGTCCCAACAGCATTCGCATCGCGCCGCCGCTGGTGGTAACGGCCGAGCAAGCCGACATTGCGATGGATGTGCTGGAGGAGTGCATTGGTCTGGCGGCAACGAAGTGATAGCAGGTTGGTGATGGTTTCAGAGCCTGGACCGCGGCGGTTCAGGCTTTTTTTGGGCCGGTAATATCCATGACGGAAGATTGCCCGCGTCTGCTATGTCGTAATATAGACAGGTTGTCTGCCCGAGGTTACTCGTGCCTGAGTTGCGCAAAGATCCTATTGTTGGACGCTGGGTCATCATTTCGACGGACCGCGCCAAACGTCCCACCGACTTCAGCCGCGAACCGGTGAAGATGAAAGGCGGCTTCTGCCCGTTCTGTCCCGGTAACGAAGGCAAGACGCCACATGAGGTCCTGGCCTATCGCCCAAATGGCGCATCCAGCGATTCGCAGGGCTGGACGGTGCGTGTGGTCCCGAACAAGTTTCCCGCGCTCGGGATCGAAGGCAGTCTGAGCCGCCAGGCTGAAGGCATGTTCGATAAGATGAACGGCATCGGCGCGCACGAGGTCATCATCGAGACTCCCGAACACGACTCAACCCTTGCGACCCTGCCCGAAAAGCGAATCGAAGACGTGCTCTGGGCATATCGTGACCGCATTGTTGACCTGAAAAAGGACCGGCGCTTCAAATACATTCTGATCTTCAAGAACCACGGGACGCAGGCGGGCGCGACGCTGGAGCACGCGCATGGACAACTGATCGCACTGCCCATTGTGCCCAAGCACGTGATCGAGGAACTGGAAGGTTCCAAACAGTACTACATCTACAAAGAGCGCTGCGTGTTCTGCGACATCGTGCGCCAGGAGACCGAGTCCGGCGTCCGCGTGGTGGCGGAGAATGATGGCTTTCTCACCCTTGCTCCTTACGCGCCCAGGTTCCCGTTCGAGACGTGGATTCTTCCCAAGCGGCATGAGTCGGCGTTCGAGAACTCATCGTCCCAAGTGTACGAAAGCCTGGCCAAGGCGCTGAAGAACCTGCTGCTGCGGGCCGATAAGGTACTCGACAATCCAGCGTACAACCTGGTAATTCACACCGCGCCGGTGCAGGAGGGTGCTATGGACCACTATCACTGGCACATTGAATTCATGCCGCGGCTAACCAAAACCGCCGGCTTCGAATGGGGAACCGGTTTCTACCAGAATCCCACGCCACCGGAAGAGGCCGCGAAGTATCTGCGCGAGGCGAAGATTGAATCCACCCAGCCGGTAGCGGCAAGCTAAACAAAGTCTCAACGCGTGTGCAGTTGCACGTCCTTAGTGATGGTGATCGCGAGTCGTTCGGGCGCCAACCGGGTTTAGATTCCTAAGAATACATTCATTATTGAAATTCAGCTTCGGGGAAAGGTGTCGATGAAGTTGGGGAAGATCCTCGCCTCGGTGGGACTTGCATTCATCCTCTTGGCGTTCCTGACGGCTTGCGGAAGTAACCAGACCCCTCCTCCTCCCAACCCGGGAAATCAGACATCACCATTGAACATGGCAACCAGTTCGCTCGCATCGGGAACGGTTGGCGTGGGCTATAACGCACACTTAATCGCTACCGGAGGCACGCCGCCCTATAGATGGAGCCTCGCCAGTGGGACGCTGCCTGCGCTTCTGTACCTGATACCGGGATATATCGCTGGCGTTCCGAACTCAGCAGGCACGTCAAACTTCACACTGAAGGTGACCGACTCGGCCTCCGCCACTGCCACACAATCGTTCGCCTTGACGATAGTTCCATCCAGCGTAATGGTTGCGCCATTCCAGGAGGCGTACTCATCCAACTTGACCGCAAGTTTCGGCACCGCTCCATACACCTATTTGCTGGAATCCGGCAGCTTGCCGCCGGGACTGACGCTCGCCGGCAACGGGGCCATCACAGGGACGGCAACCGCTACAGGTACCTTCAACTTCTCTGTGCTGGTAACAGATTCGCTGGGAGCACATCAGACCGCTCCCTATGTGATGACGGTAATCGTCGCTACGGGCCAGTATGGCGGACTTACCGCAGCCCCAGTACCAGGATGTACTCCGGGCTACTTTCAGCTCAATAAGGTGAATGGGCGTTGGGTGCTGGCCGATCCAGCGTGCTACGCCTTCCCCTATCTTGGCGTGCAGAATACCCAATACGTGTTCTACCAGGATGGTAACTGGAGCCCGTTCATGCAGTCGAAGTACGGCAACACTTACCAAGACCCTTGGATGACGCGCACGAAGCAGCGATTGCAAACCTGGGGATTTGATGCCGTTGGTGATTACGCCTACGAGCCGCTTTACCCTCACGCTGCTACCGTCACCCCGCGTATGCCGTTCATCGTGCTGGTGAAGCCCGCGAGCGGCGCCGTCTATCATCCCAGCTACTGCAACACGGATAGCAGGCAGTACACCCAGCCGATTAAGGAACTGCTGGCGGGGCTGCCGTCGAACCTGTCGAGCTACAACGACGGTCACACGGCAATGGACACCTTCGATCCCATGTGGGCAGATTGCGTCACTTATACACTCACATATTGGCGCGGGATCTTCGGAGGGGATTTCAACTCCAACCCTTGGCTGATCGGCATTACGCACGAGGACATGGATGACTTCCGCGACTTGCGGGGAGGCGCTGCCCCCTATCTCCATCTCGGCTTCGTGATCGCAGTCACCAATCCCTCTGGAACCGGTGGCACGGGCACTCAGGTCTGGAGTAAGTATGCGTGGGCTTGCGGGATCGGCGGGGTGGACTTCGGGCGCGGATGGGGAACAGGGAGCTCCTATTTGCAGCACAAGTACGGCACCATCACCGCCCTTAACGCGGCCTGGGGCAGCAACTACACGGATTTCTGCTCCGCCGGCGGCTGGGGAAATGGCGGGACCGGTGTGCTCGACGAAGATGATCGCTCCGGGCATCAAAGCTGGATGGGAACCGACATCGCTGGTCTGAGCAATACCAATGCGAACGTGGCTGCCGACATGAACCAGTTTCTCTACGAGTACACCTACCAGTCGGTCCACACCATGATGGCGCCGTTCCGCGCCTATGACGCGAACCATCTGATGTTTGCGCTGAATTTCTTCGGTAATGAGTGGACGCAGACGCTTCGCCCACCAGTCCTACAAGCGGTGAAGGACTCTGGCGTCAGCGCCTTTCATGCATCGTATGAACCCAGTCAAACTGCCGGCGGCGAGACTCCCGACTACTTCATGCAAACCCTTTACGCGCAGACCGGCCTGCCCGTCATCACCTGGTATGCAGTGACGGCCAACGCCGATTCCTACTGGCATGACCAGTGCGATTCCAGCGGCAACAACTTCGTGGGCCCGGGGAACGATCTGTGCAACGCGCAAAGCGACGTGAATTACGGGACCCAGGCATTGCGCGGAGAGCACTATGCCACCGACCTGAGTGCCATCTTTAACACGCGCGGCGCCGACGGCACCTACTTCGCCGTAGGCATGAACTTTTGGGGATGGTCCGACGACAACTCCGCCGAGCACACCAACTACGGACTCGTCAGCGACAACGACGATGCCTATGACGGCAACTGTGCGATCGCCGGGTTGAGCATCGATCCGTTCGGCTATCCATGCGGAGGAGAGTCGCTCAGCTACGGCGACTTCACCGACGCTGTTTCGGCCGCAAACCTCAACGCTGTCGAGTCTTTCATAGCTCTCCAGCTTCCCTGACGAAACTCGGAATTGCGTGGCACTCAGTACCACTTTGGTGTGCTGTGGTATCGCGTCTTTTAGGTCGCGGATATCGTGTCTAGCGGCTACAATGTGCAGGGGCACTTCGTTACCTGCGAATGTTATTGCTTGCTGGTCGGCTGTTGCCCCAGCGTAAGGTCAAGATTCGGATTCGCAAACCCCAACCATCCCAGGAACAGACCTCGCGCTAACCCTGGAACCAATGGAAAGAGAGAGCCACCAATATGCTTAAGACCAGTGTCTGTGTCTTCCTAATCTGTTGTTGTACGGCTTTGACCGCAGAGCAAGTGACCCTCAAGAATGGCGATCGCCTGACCGGTACGATCCTGAGTGTGAGCGACAAGAAACTCACGATAAAAACGGAACATGCTGGTACCGTCACAATTGATTGGGACGCAGTCGCGGAGTTCTCCTCCGGGCAGCCCATGGTGGTGACCCGCACCGACAAGCAGGTTGTGTCCGGGGCCGTGACGACGAAGGATTCTGAAGTCGCGGTCAGCACCACATCGGGGACACAGACGATTCCCATGACCGATGTTGCGGTGATGCGCTCACCCGCCGATCAGGCGGCGTATGAGAAGTCCCTGCATCCCGGAATGCTGGAAGGCTGGGCCGGTGGCGGTAATCTCGGACTCGCACTAGCCAGAGGTAACTCCGATACCACCAACCTGGCGTTGGGGTTCAATGCCGCGCGTCCGACGACCACCGACAAGTGGACGATCCAGGCGGCCTCTCTCTATTCGACCAGCACCGCCGACAATGTGACGACCACCACCGCGAATGCGTTGGGAGGCTTCATCCGCTACGATCGCAACCTGACCAAGAAGCTGTTTGCGTTTGGCTTGTTTGCCGGATCGTACGATCATGCCCAGGACCTCAACGTGCGCATCAGTCCCAGCGGCGGTCTTGGCTTTCACGCGATTGCCAGCAAGATGACGACACTTGACCTGCTGGGTGGCTTTGGCTACACCTACGAGAACTATTCGACCGGCTACAATGGCTCGACGACCGGTGTGACCAACAACCTGATCAACGCGACCATCGGCGACGAATTCAGCCACAAATTCACGGCCAATACCTCGATTATGCAGGACTTCTACTTCTTCCCCTACCTGAATGATGGCGGAGGCTATCGCGGCGTATTCGACTTCGGCATCGCCAGTAAGCTGCACCGTGCGATCACCTGGAATTTGAACTTCGGGGATCGCTACAACAGCAAGCCTGTCGCAGGGAAGAAGAACAACGACGTACTGCTCACCACCGGGTTGGGATTGACCTTCGGAGGGAAGGCGCAGTAACGAGGGAGAGCGGGGCGCCTTCTTGAGGACTGCAAAGGAAAGGAACCGGTGGAAGGGCACGGCTTCAGCCGTGCCTCTACTGCCTATCCTGATACTCCTCGTACCACGCCATCTGAATGGCTTCCAGCTTGCCCTCATTGGACATCTTGGGATCGTCGACGAAGGTTGGTAACTCGGTCACGTAGCGGTGAAGATCGGTAAAGCGGACCTCCAGCGGATTCACCTCCGGGAACTTATCGGCCAGCGCAATGCCGATGTCTTCCGCATCATCCCATCTCAGTTCAGCAGCCATAGACTCCTCGAAACCAAAATCAGCAGCAATCAATCGTGGTGTGTCGCCGCTTCAGAAACGTAGTTGCGGTTCCACGACGGAATTTCGACGACGACTTCGCCGGGCTTCTCAATCACGGCCTGGCATCCCAGGCGCGAATTCAACTGCAGGTCGGCAGCCATGTCGAGGCGATCGGCCTCATCGTCTTCCATCTCGCTGAGGCACTCCTTGCCCTTCTTCACCACCACATGGCAGGTCGTGCAGGCGCAATTTCCACCGCAAGCGTGCTCCAGGTGGAGGCCAAAGTTCATGGCTACGTCAAGGATTGACTCAGGCTTACCGTGCTCCTGGTACGGCAGCTTGCCATGTTCAAACTCAAACGTCTTGTTGTCGGGAAGGAACGTGAGCCGGACCGTGTTCGGTCCAAGCGACTCTTCCGTTGCCGTTCCGCCGCCTTGTGCTTTTTCGTCTGGCATAAATCCTCAGTCGTTACTTAATCTCTGCCTGCGCGATGGGATGCGGCGCGGCCGGGCCTTCGCCCACATCCGCGGTTGCCATGTCCTTGCCCTTCAGGGCTGCTCCCACGGCCGAATCCATCATCAGTTCGGCCAGGTGCATGGTGCCCTGGTTCAGCACGTCAATCGCGCTGCGGATGGCCTGGTATTCATCTTCCTTCATCACCGCGTGCAGCGCAGCTTCCATCCTGGTGATGCCGGTTCGCTCCTGCGCTGACAATTGCTCCCACGCCGGATTCTTGCGGGCCTTTTCCAGCGCCGTCAGCATCGTGTCTGCCTCGTTTCGGGCCTCAATCACCTGCCGCTGGCGGAAATCTTCTTCGGCGTAGTCGAAAGACTCGAGAATCATGTTCTCGACCTGCTCGTCGGTCAAACCGTAGCTGGGCTGCACTTCGATCTCGGACTCCCTGCCGCTGCGCAATTCCCGCGCGGAGACATGCAGAATGCCGTTGGCGTCAATCAAAAACTTGACTTCGATTCGCGGCAGCCCAGCCGGCATCGGCGGAATGCCTTTGAGATCGAAGCGCGCCAGCGAGCGGCAATCTTTCGCCAATTCGCGCTCACCTTGCACCACATGGACCGCAACGTTCGTCTGTCCCTCCACGCCCGTGGTGAAGTGCTCGGTCGCCGACGCCGGAATTGTGGAATTGCGGTGGATGATTTTCACCACGCCGCCGCCAAGCGATTCAATGCCCAGCGACAGCGGCGTCACGTCGAGCAGCAACATCTCCTTCGTGGCTTCCGAGCCGCCCGCAAGGATATTCGCCTGCACGGCTGCTCCGAGTGCGACCACTTCGTCAGGGTTCAAGTCGCTGTGCGGCGTGCGCTCGAATAGCTCGTCGACCAGTTGTCGAACTCGCGGGATTCGCGTCGAGCCGCCCACCAGCACGGCTTCGTCGATCTGCTTCGCGGTCAGGCCGGCATCCTTCATCGCCTGGCGAACTGGACCAACCGTACGATCGATAACCGGCTGGATCAACTGCTCAAATTGCGCTCGCATGATCTCCCGCTGATAGCGCTTACCGCCCGGAACTTCTATGTCAAGGGTGGTCTTGTCCTTGGCGGATAACTCAATCTTGGCCTCGATGACCGCTTTGCGAATCGCCTGCACAATCTCGGCATTGCGCCGAACATCCACGCCAAGGTCGCCCTGGATGTCGTCCAGCGCGATGGTGATGAGCAGGTTGTCAATGTCGTCGCCGCCGAGGTGCGTGTCGCCGTTGGTGGCGATGACCTCGAAGATTCCTTCGTGCAGTTTGAGAATGGAGATATCGAACGTGCCGCCGCCCAAATCGTAAACGGCCACCGTTCCGTTCTGCTCTTGGTCCAGACCATAGGCAAGAGAAGCGGCGGTAGGCTCGTTTACCAGCCGCAGGACTTCCAATCCCGCGATGCGTCCCGCGTCCTTGGTGGCTTGCCGCTGCGCATCGTTAAAGTAGGCAGGTACGGTGATGACCGCCTTGGTGACTGGCGCGCCGAAATAGCGCTCAGCATTGCGCTTCAGTTGGCGCAGGATAAACGCCGAGATTTCAGGCGGAGTGAACGTCTTGTCGCCCAGCTTGATGCGCAACACTTCGCCGGGTGCGAGATCATCTGCCAGCCGGAACGGGAAAAACTTCAACTCCTCTTGAATGTCTTCAACGCCGCGTCCCATCAGGCGTTTCACGCTGTATACTGCGCGCTCCGGCGTTTCGATCAGATACTTGCGCGCGGCGCTACCAACAACCATCTGGCCGTTTTCATCGAGCGCGACAACCGACGGCACCAGGTTCAGCCCATCTTCGCCGGGAATGACGACCGGACGGTCGGTCGCCATGTACGCCACCAGCGAGTTGGTGGTGCCCAGATCGATGCCGACTATGCGTTCAGTTGCCATTTAATTCTCGTTTGTCATCCTGAGCGGAGGTGGCCCGCTCTTGGCCGCCGGAGTCGAAGGACCCCTATACCCCAGCATTGCCGACTCGTGCCGTCCCTGAAGGGACTCAAGCCCAATTCCCGCCTTACCCAGCACTCCGCCTCCGGCTCCGTGCTGGGCTAAATTATTCCACGCCTACGGCGCTCAATTTTCACCCGTCGAGTCCATCGGCAAGCACCGAGTTTGGCCCTCACACAGACGCAAACTGACAACTGACCGACTACTGGGAACTGTTTTTTCAGCTCTCCAATACTTCATCAATGTCGCGCAGCAGATTGCGCAAATAATTCCGGCGACTCAGCACATCCACCATTTTGTCGCGGACGGCCAGGCGGTCCTCGTCTAAAAGTGTTTCACCCTGCTCAGCGCGATCCACCAGCGCGTCCCACTCGTTCCATGCGGCGCCCAACTCCTGCATCATGCCGTCATACTTCGCCTGCAAGTGCTTTTTTGCGTCCTCTAATTGGCGCTCGAGAGTGCGGTCGTGCTCGCCCATCTTCTTGTTCATCCGCATCTCTTCCAGCTGCATGTTCAACTCGAAAACTTCCTCCAGCAGATCGGGCGGAACAACCTGCTTCTTCAACTTTCCTGTGCGGCGGGCCTCTTCCGTAGCCGCCTTGGACTGCTCTTCCAGTTGCACGCCTTGCAGGCGCAGCAGGTATTCGGTGCGAGTGATCGGGTCCTTCAGCGTGCGGTAAGCGTCGTTGAGGTGCGAACTCTGCTCCAGCGCCCACTGCTGTTCGCGATCGCTCTTGATCGCATTGATGTCGGGATGCAGATGGCGGCTGAGATCGTAGAATTCGCGCTCCAGCTTCCCGGCCTCCAGATTCAACTTGTAGGGCAGCCCAAAAAACGTGAAGTAGTCCACCGGCACGGGCGGTTGTACCTTGCCGCACTGCTGACAGAAATGCGCGGCTCGCATGGCCCCGCAAGACCAGCAATTCACCTTGTCTGGCTTGCTTTGAGTAACAACCAGAATGCCCTTCGACTCGGCGTTCTTAGGTTCAGTTTGGGTCATCGAATCGTGCCTTCCCCCGAAGGCTACTTCATAGTCGCCGTGCCTTATCCCAGGGGCGTTCTCTGGGGCCAACTCAACGCCACCGCATTCGTGGCTGGTTTCTTTCGCCCTCGCACGGCCCGCCGAATGAATGCCACAGTTGCAACTGGATGTGCGCTGCCTTACCGCTGGCCCAGGTGGGATCAGATTCCATCTGTGTTCGACGCCGCGCGGACCGGCTTCTTACGAGAACGAAGTGCCACAGCCACAAGACTTCTTTGCGTTCGGGTTCTGGAACACGAAGCCTTGGTGCATCAGAGTTTCTTCGTAATCGAGGACCATGCCGTGCAGATAAATGAACGATTTGGGATCGACGAAGATCCGAACGTCGTCGAACTGAAAGACGCGATCGCGGTCGCGCGGCTGCGTGTCGAAGCGGATGTTGTAGCTTAGTCCCGAACAGCCACCACCCTGCACACCCAAGCGAAGGCCGCCTTCGTCGGGCGAAATATTCTCCTTCGCCAGGACTGCGCGGATGCGAGCTATCGCCTTCTCCGTAACCTGGATACCCTTGGCGGGAGGGGCGGACGTTTCGGCCGGATTCTCGATGTTGATCGTGCTCATGGTCCTGTTCCGGCGAACCTCGCTGCTGGGCGCGGTTCGCCGATCCTCAATCAAATTTTACGCCCGCTGCTCGACCGGGGCGCTTTGCGCCGAGGCTTGGGTCACGCCGTTCTTCTTCTTCCAGTCGCCAATTGCAGCGCGGATGGCGTCTTCGGCCAGCACCGAACAGTGGATCTTCACCGGAGGCAGCGACAACTCTTTCACGATGTCGGTGTTCCGGATGGACAGCGCCTCATCCACGGTCTTGCCCTTCACCCACTCGGTTGCGAGCGAGGAAGAGGCAATCGCCGAGCCACATCCGAACGTCTTGAACTTGGCGTCCTCAATGATGTTAGTCGCCGGGTTGACCTTGATCTGCAGCTTCATCACGTCGCCGCACTCAGGCGCTCCCACCAAACCAGTACCCACTTCGGAGCTGTTCTTGTCGAGCGAGCCGACGTTGCGGGGGTTTGTGTAATGGTCAAGTACCTTGTCGCTGTAAGCCATGAAGTAGTCTCCTAAATTGCAAACGTGCTGAATTGGACTAGTGAGTCGGCTCCGCCGCCCACTGGACTTTCGTCAAATCAATTCCTTCTTTCGCCATCTCGTATAACGGCGACAATTCGCGCAGGCGCTTCACCGTATCCACCACGCGCTCGGCCACATAATCCACTTCCGCTTCGGTGTTAAATCGTCCGAGGCCGAACCGGATGGAGCTGTGTGCCAGATCATCGCCAGCGCCCAGGGCCTTCAATACATAAGATGGCTCCAGCGTCGCGGAGGTGCAGGCCGAGCCGCTGGAAACCGCAATATCGTTGATGCCCATCAGCAGCGACTCGCCTTCCACATACGCAAAACTGATGTTCAGGTTGCCGGGCAGGCGATGCTCGACTGAGCCGTTGATGTAAACCTCGTCAAGCTGGCTCATGATGGCGTCCTTCAAGCGGTCGCGGAGAGCCGCAAGCTTATTGGCTTCTTCGGCCATGCCGTTGGTCGCAATCTCGCAGGCTTTGCCCAGTCCCACGATTCCCGGAACGTTAAGCGTGCCTGAGCGCATGCCTCGTTCGTGCCCGCCGCCGTCAATCTGTGCCACTAACTGCACGCGCGGATTCTTGCGCCGCACATACAACGCCCCGACGCCCTTGGGCCCATACAGCTTGTGCGCGGTGATGGAAGCGAGATCCACGTTGTCCTGGATCACGTTGAACGGGACCTTGCCGATGGCCTGCACCGCATCGGTGTGGAACAGCACCCCGCGCTCGTGACACAGCGCGCCAATTTCGCGGATAGGCTGCAACGCGCCAATTTCGTTGTTCGCGGCCATGATCGTGACCAGGATGGTCTTGTCATCCATGGACCGCTTCAGGTCGTCAAGATCGATGCGGCCGTCCTTCTGCACCGGTAGATACGTGACGCGAAAGCCGTATTTCTCAAGCCGTTTGCAGGTGTCGAGCACCGCCTTGTGCTCGATGGCCTGGGTGATGATGTGGTTGCCCTTTTCCTTGTACATCTCAGCGACGCCCTTGATGGCAAGGTTGTCGCTCTCGGTCGCACCCGAAGTAAAGATGATTTCCTTGGCCGTCGCGCCGATCAGCTTCGCAATGCGTTCACGCGCCTGCTCCACTGCCTGCTCGGCGATCCATCCGAACTCGTGGTTGCGGCTCGCCGCATTGCCAAACTTCTCCGTGTAGTAGGGCAGCATCTCTTCCACCACCCGCGGGTCAACCTGGGTGGTGGCATGATTGTCCATGTAGATGGGCAGCTTCACATCCTTGCTTCCGTCGGTCGAAATTACATTCGTGCTCATTGCCTGTGACATCTCCTAAACTTGGTCTGCCTTGGTCGCGGTCCAGCCGAGAGTGACCAGCTCCGGTGCCGAGTCGTGCTCGGGTTCGGTCATCTCCCAAATCGTCAACCGGTTCAAAACCTCTTCGATGCTGCGGCTCACTCTGCGCAGCGGTTCGCGGACCGTGCAGCGGTCACTTTGCTCGCAGTCTTCGGTGGCCGAACTGCACGAAGTGATAAACAAGGGCCCGTCAATGGCTCGAATCACCTCGAAGGCGCTGATGTGCCGGGGATCGCGGGATAGCGTGTAGCCACCGTTGGTTCCGTACTGCGAAACCAGCAGGCCGGCCTTGGTCAGCTTTTGCAGGATCTTCGCCAGCGCCTCCTGCGGCATGCTGTACATCTCGGCCAAGTCCTTGGCGCTGCACGCTCCTAAATCGGCGTACTCGGCCAAATGCCGCATCGCGATCAGCCCGTAGTCCGCCTTCTTGGTCAGCTTCAGCATCAGTACTCAGATGTATATGCGACCAAATCAGTCGCAGTTTGATTCTACGACGCCCCAGGGATCGTTGCAACCCTTTGCAGCCAACGGTGAGACAACGCAGCCAGCTGTAAATGCAGAGCAGCGAATGGCTTAACGAATGGCGATTAATTAAGTCGGATATCCCCGTAGAGGCCCCGGATCGTACCGGTTTTGTCTCTTGGAGAAGGAGGCCCGGTACGCAGGAATTAATACTCCTCCTGCGAGAAATGCTTGACAAGCCACGCCGCCGGTCTAAAATACCGGACAATTCCCGTCCCGCTGACAGTTAGGGACGCACTTGAATGAACATGAGCCAGCCGGCGCTTAGGACTCCCAACCTCTCATAGAGCAAATCCATGGTCCAGCAGTGTCTCCATCCTCGTGTCCAAGTGGTCTCCCGTGACGAAGACGCGGAGTACGTCGAGTGTCTCGATTGCCGCGAGATCTTCGAATCGAGCGAGTTCCGCGACATGGAAATCGAATCGAAAATTCCCACCGAAGAAGAAGAATAGCGCCGCACAAGTTCTTGGCTAACGCAGCCGAAGTGCCGCATCGGCGGAGAATTCCGCATCGGCAAACTCGTGCACCAGAAATCGTGGATAGGCCGCGGCCGCAATCATGGCTGCGTTGTCGGTGGAGAGCTTGCGGGACGGAAAATAAACGGGTACGCCCTCCTCCGCACCGCGCGCCTCGAAGGTCCGGCGCAATTCGCTGTTAGCAGCGACGCCTCCGGTCACAAACAGGGTGGCAACGTTGTGCTCCCGCGCTGCCAGCAGCGTTTTCCTGACCAGGTCGTCAACCACGGCACGCTGGAAAGACGCCACCAGATCGAGGGTCTGCGGGTCGCAGGTAGCGAGATAGTCTCCCGAAGTACGACCTGGCAATCCGGCCAGAGCGCGCCGCCGTTGTTCGATCTTCTCCCGCATGTCGTGCGTTTCCACATAGCGGAGGACTGCGGTCTTGATCCCGCTGTAGGAAAAATCCACACGCCGATCGTCGTCGGCATGTCGGTTCTGGGGATTCCGGTCACGATGCTTGATCTGCGTAAAGGGAAACTTAACTGCCTCGGGGTTTCCATGCTGTGCCAGGAAGTCAATGACCGGTCCGCCCGGATAGCCGAGCTCCAGCAGCTTGGCAACCTTGTCAAACGCCTCACCGGCAGCGTCATCGCGGGTATGTCCCACATCGTGGTACACCCAGCCATCTTGGCGGTGCTCAGCGAGATAGAGATGTGTATGTCCGCCGCTCACCACTAGCGCTAGCACGGGAAACTCCACCTCATGGTTGCCCTTCTGCCGCTCCTCCAGCAGGACCGTGTGGATGTGCCCTTCCAGATGATTGACTCCGATGAGCGGCTTCTCAAGCGCATAGGCCAGCGCCTTGGCGTAGCTCAAACCCACCAGCAGCGACCCTGCAAGGCCTGGCCCTTTGGTCACGGCGATGGCGTCAACGGTTTCGTAGGACTGGCCAGCGTCGTCCAGCGCACGGCGAACAACCGGCACGATAGCGCGCAAATGTTCACGCGATGCCAGTTCAGGGACGACGCCTCCGTACGCCTGATGCGTTGCAAACTGCGAGTACACAACGTTCGAGATCAGTTCCTCGCCCGAGCGGACCACGGCCGCCGCCGTCTCATCGCAGGAACTCTCGATGCCGAGGATGTAAACGTCGCTCACAGAAATATTGTAAGGGGAATCTACTTTGTTTTGTCATCACGAGCGGACCTTAGTCCGCGAGGGATCTATTCTTGAACTTTTTAAGGGTCCGTTTAGCTCTGAGCGAGGCTGCCGCTACAATCAACATGGATACCGATGCAGCAGCACGCCACCAACATTGTTCGTGAACTGCGCCAGCGCGGCTTTCAAGCCTACCTCGCGGGAGGCTGCGTCCGCGACATGCTGCTGGGCGTCGTTCCCGCCGATTACGATGTCGCCACCGACGCCACTCCGCCCGAGGTCATGCGCATCTTCCCGGAGACCTATGCTGTGGGCGCGCAGTTTGGCGTGGTGCTGGTCCCCCTGAGACCCGCTGCCGAAGCTCCCGCCCAAACAAGAGAAACATGGGTCGAGCACCCGGACGCTCCTTCCGAGCACCCCAACTACGTTGAGGTCGCGACGTTTCGCAACGACGGGACCTACACCGACGGGCGCCATCCTGACCGCGTGAGCTACGCCACCGACCCGCGCGAAGACGTGCAGCGCCGCGACTTCACTATCAACGGCCTGCTGATGGACCCGTTGGACGGCAACCGCGTGCTCGATTTCGTCGGCGGCCGCGACGACTTGAAGGCCGGCGTGATCCGCGCCATCGGCGAGCCCGAGCGCCGCTTCGCCGAGGACAAACTTCGGATGTTGCGGGCGGTGCGCTTTGCGGCTCGCCTCGAATACACCATCGAGCCGGAAACATTCGCCGCCATCCAGAGGCTAGCGCCGGAAATTCAGCGGGTAAGCCGCGAGCGGGTACGCGACGAATTGACCAAGATGCTGACGGAAGGGCGCGCGCGACGCGCCTTCGAGCTACTCGACCGCACCGGGCTGCTGAAAGAAGTTCTGCCCGAGGTGGAGCGCATGCACGGAGTCGAGCAGCCGCCCGAGTTCCACCCCGAGGGAGATGTATGGATTCACACCCTGCTGTTGTTGGAGAAGCTGCCGCCGCACTGTTCCCGCGCCCTGGCCTGGGGGGCGCTGCTGCACGACGTCGGTAAGCCGCCGACCTTTCGCGTTGCGCCGGACCGCATTCGTTTCGACGGCCACGTCGAGGTGGGCACGCGCATGGCGGAGGAGATCTGCCATCGCCTGCACTTCTCCAACGAAGACACCCGCCAGATCGCTGCGCTGGTGGCCAACCACATGCGTTTCGCCGACGCGGAGCGCATGAAGGAATCGACCCTCAAACGCTTTATGCGATTGCCTAGGTTCGAGGAGCATCTCGCACTGCATCGGATTGATTGCCTCAGCAGCCATGGCAATCTGGCACTCTACGACTTCGTGCGCGACCGCCTCCAGCAAACTCCCGAGGAGGAGATCAGTCCGCAGCCGCTGCTGACCGGAGAAGACTTGATCGGACTCGGCTATCAGCCCGGCCCGCTGTTTCGCGACATTCTGTCGGCGGTCGAAGACGCACAGTTGGAAGGCAAACTGGGTAGCAAAGACGGTGCGCTGGATTTCGTGCGCCGCGAATTTCCGCGGCCGAACTAAGACAGCGTGCTAGAGCTGCGTCCATCGCTCAATTCTTGCACTTCTGCACAGCAGGAGGCAGTGCTTTCTCCTGTAGAATCGGAGTAGCCTCTCCGGGGCCAAATTCCTCGCGTATTTATAACGACGCAGACGCAAGCACTGAAGGTCTGCTCTATCCGAGATGGCCATTTTTCAGTGGGCCAGAAATAGCTCCGATGGATCCAGCACTCATCCGAAACTTCGCGATCATCGCCCATATTGATCATGGGAAGAGCACGCTTGCCGACCGCCTGCTGGAGCTCACTGGCTCGCTGACCGCGCGCGAGATGCAGGCCCAGGTGCTGGACGCGATGGACTTGGAGCGGGAGCGCGGTATCACCATTAAAGCCCACTCGGTCCGCATGATGTATCCCGCCGCGGACGGCCAGACCTATCAGCTCAACCTCATTGACACGCCGGGCCACGTGGATTTCAGCTACGAGGTTTCGCGATCGCTGGCCTCATGCGAAGGCGCTTTACTCGTGGTGGATGCATCACAGGGCGTCGAAGCGCAGACCCTGGCGAACGCCTACATCGCGATCAACAACGGCCTCGAGATCATCCCGGTAATCAACAAGATAGATTTGCCCAGCGCCGACATCGAGCGCACCAAAGAAATGATTGAAGGTGCGGTCGGTTTGGATGCCTCGCACGCGCTGGCCATCAGCGCCAAGACGGGGCAGGGCGTGCCCGAGGTGCTGGAGGCGATCGTCAAGCGGATTCCGCCGCCGAAGGGGCGCTCGACGAATCAGCTACAAGCGCTGATCTTCGACTCCTGGTTCGATTCCTATCGCGGTGTCATCGTGCTCGCCCGTGTGATCCAGGGCACGCTGCATATGGGCCAGCACATCCGCCTGATGTCGAATGGCCGCGCCTTCGACGTGGAAACGCTCGGAGTCCTTACGCCGAAGCCGGTGGAAGTGGAACAGTTAACGGCCGGCGAAGTTGGTTTTCTCAGCGCCAATATCAAGAACGTCGCTGACAGCAAGATTGGCGACACCATTACCGACGATAGCCATCCTGCGATTGAAGCTCTGCCGGGCTTCGAGGAACTCAAGCCGATGGTGTTCGCGGGACTGTACACCGTGGACGCGCACGAGCACACCGCGTTGCGCGAGGCGCTTGAGAAGCTGCGGCTCAATGATTCGTCGTTCTTCTTCGAGCCGGAAAGCTCGGCCGCGCTGGGCTTCGGCTTCCGCTGCGGTTTCCTCGGTCTGCTGCACATGGAGATCATCCAGGAGCGGCTGGAGCGCGAGTTCAACCTCGAGCTAATCACGACTGCTCCCAGCGTGCGCTACAAAGTTACCCTGACCGATGGGAGCGTTGTTGAAGTGGATAATCCATCGCGCTGGCCAGATCCGAGTGAGATAGCCAAGATCGAGGAGCCCGTGATCCTGGCGACCATCCTCAGCAATGAGGAGTATGTTGGCGGCATACTGAAGCTGGTAGAGGAGAAACGCGGCAAGCAGAAGGGGTTCGAATACGTCAGCTCGACCCGGGTGATGCTCAGCTATGAGTTGCCGCTGAATGAAATCGTACTTGATTTTTACGACCGGCTGAAAACAGTCTCAAGAGGCTACGCATCGCTCGATTACCACCTGACCGGTTCCTGGGAGTCACCCATGGTAAAGCTTGACATCCTGGTATCAGGTGATCCCGTGGATGCGCTTTCCATCATCGTGCACCGCGACTTCGCCTATGAGCGCGGCAAGGCGTTGGTGTCCAAGATGCGGCAACTCATCCCGCGGCAAATGTTCGAGGTCGCCATCCAGGCGTCCATCGGCGCAAAGGTGATCGCTCGTGAAACCGTGCATGCGATGCGAAAGAACGTCATCGCCAAATGCTACGGCGGCGACATTTCACGCAAGCGCAAGTTGCTGGAAAAGCAAAAAGAAGGCAAGAAGCGGATGAAGCGAATCGGCCGGGTGGACATCCCGCAGGAGGCGTTTCTGGCGGTCCTTAAGGTAGGAGAAGACTGAAGTCCGCCGCGGTGACGTCGTCCGGAGCGCAGTGCGGGCGCCAAGTAGCCCGTAATTACCTCGCTGCAAAATCGGGCAAATTGTGCAAAACCTCTGAAAGCTAGCCTCATCCGGTGGTTCCCGTCCGAGCCACTCACAGAATGTTTACATTCTTGCTAACCCACTGATTATCCGGGGCTTAAATCTGCATCACAACCGGGGCAGCGGCGGTAAGTAACTGAAAGAACACGGCCTGCAAGCTCCACGGGGCATATTCTCCACAAGGTTTTCCACAGGGCTGAGGATTTTGCCAACCGAGGGGGGCGGGCGGCCAAGAAGGGCACCTTAATCTACTGAAAAATCGAAAAGGCCGCCATGCCTTGGCGGCCTGAAACTCCAATTGGAACGACCTTATTGCGGTTTGGTCGCGGTGGCTGCGGGTTTACTGGCCGGAGCTGAAGTTGTGCCTGCTGGCTTGCTGGTTGCTGAGCCACTCGCTTTCGGAGCCGAAGCCGGCGGAGCAACGCCCGACTGAGCGTTATAGGCGTCAACAATCGCCTTGGTGATGTCCATGGAGGCGGTTGTCATGATGATGGGACCTTGCGGCCACTGATTGGAGGAGTCCAGCAACAGCCCGTAGCCATTGGCGCGAACGTACTTGTCGATGACGGGCGCCATCTTTTGCAGAATGCGCTGCGCAACCTCATTCAACTGCGCCTGATATTCGTTTTGCGCATCTTCAGCCGAACGCTGCAGACTCTTCTGCTTGGTTTCAATCGATTTCACCAGGGTGGCGCGGGCCTCCTCATTCATCTTGTCGCCCTGCGTATTGAGCTGCTTCTTCAGGTTTTCCACCTCGGTGTTGAGGTTTTGCAACTCGGTGCGGCGCGGCTCGAACTTCTTGTTCAGCGCTTCAAAATCACGCGCGCCTTCATTGCTGCCGGCGACCGCTCCCTGCATGTCAATGGTGCCGATCTTGGTGCCGCCGGACGGTGTTGTCGCTGCAACTGGAGAGGAGGCAGCAGGTGCGGCACCGCCAGGGGTTGGCGAACCCGTTTGGGCCATTGCCGAAATGGTAAAAACCACAGCGCAGACGGCGGTGGCGATGAACGTACGCTTCATTGAGTTGGTGTAGCTCCTTGAACTGCTCCGGGAATTCCTCAGATGTTCCAGCAGCGAACGCGGTCTTACTGCGTTCTGCCTGGACTGCCGAAGAACCGCGCACTGCTCAGAATGCAGCTCGCACATTCCCCGGCCGGAAAATTCGGCGGTGCGGATTCATTCATTATATGGAACCGCGCTCCTCACCGTCAAACGTGAGTAGCAACACCCAGCCTAGAACGTGGTTGCGACCGTGAAGCGGAAGGTTTTCCTGGGCTCGCGTAACAGGTAACTAGGCTGGAACAGCGAAACCGCCTGAGCGTACGTGAAGTCACCAGCCGCGCCGGGCGGGAACATCCCCCGGGTGAGAGGATTGGGCGAATACACGGTTTCGTCGATACGCAGCGGGTTGTAGGCGTAGTAGACGCGGAAGGGCGCATTCACCACCGGCATGATGACCTGCAGTTCCAGGCCGGTTGACATTCGCGGTTGGTAATTGGTGCCGGCCACCGGCTTAAGTTCGGCCGAGAATGGGATCATGCTTCCACCCGCGCAGGTGTAGGTGGTGGTCAGAAAGGGGCAGCCGAAAACAGTGTTTTGCAGGGTCGTAACCTGCGGTCCGGCAATTCGCAGTTGCGATTGCTGGGAGATGAAGTCCATTCCGGTATCAACAAAAACCGCCATCGTTACGGGCCCAATAATGGGGACGCGGTACTCGAGGTTGTTGACGATGTTGGTGTCGCCACCAGGGAAGATGATCTGCTCCACCGGGATGGTGACGGTCCAATTCCCTTGTCGCGGATTTGCGGGATTCAACGGGACCGGCGTGCCGTCCGGATTTTGCAATGGTACAGTGATGACGTTGGGGAAGAAGGAAACTGGCGAGATGGCCCGGATATCGAATCCCCGAATGTCGGTGTCGCCGCCCATATAGAAGCGATCAAAGGGCGGCGCCACCTGGCCGCCGTATCCCGAAACCCATGAGCCCAACAAGCGGAAGCCGAAGGTATTCCGCCCCTTGTTCACGGGGATGAACCTCTTATATTCGGCCACTGGTTTGAAATACTTCACATTCCCGCCCAACCCTGCCACCTCGGTCGCGACGTAGAGGCTCTGCCCAGAATGGGGGCGGGCTGGGTTATCGATCCTGTTGTAGGAGAAGTTGGGAACGACCTTACTGGTGACGATTCCGGTGAGAGAGTTTGGCCCTGAGATACCACGGAAAGCAAGGGCCTCAAAGTAGTCGGCCGACGCCTGACTGTATGTGGTCACGGAAGAATCGTCGAAGTTATAGGTCATGCCGACCCGCTTGAAAGAGCGCTTGATGGGATAGGAGAGAGAAGTCGAGAACCCTGTGCTCGTCTGAGTGAAGTTCTGCAACAAGGCCTGATAACTCTGCGGGAGGTTGATGGTCTGATTAAGCTGGATTTGGGTCAGCGCAGCCTGATTGTAGTTGTAGCTGCTGTGGTAAACCGACCAGCCCCACTGGAGCGGCCGGTCAAACAGATAGGGCTGAGTAAACGAAAGCGTCTCATTCTTCTGGTATTGGCCGACCTGGAACTGCACCGATAAGCTTTCGCCTTTGCCAAACAGATTGTTGGTGGTGTAGTTCAGTCCGATAAAGGCTCCCGATAAGCCACTAACGCCGCCGGTCAGGCCGATGCTGTTCTTGCCCTTCTCCTTGACTTTCAGGGTAATGTCCACGGTCGCGTCCTGCACGTTCTGCTTGATCTCGGAGTCCTGCTCGGGTTTGAGCGCCTCGAAGTATTGCAACTGGTTCAAACGCTGCAGACTTAGCTCCCAAAGGTTGCCGTTGTAAACCTGGCCCTCTTCCAGCGCGAGCTCGCGGCGAATCACCTTGTCGCGTGTGGTCGTGTTGCCTTGGAATTCAATGCGGCGGACGAAGAACTGCTTGCCTTCGTCGAGGTCGATTCTTAGCGTGATCAACTTTTTCTCGTCGTCCGGCTCGGTGTTAGGCACAGGAGTAAAGTTGATGTAGCCCAGAGCGGCATATGCTTTGCGCAGGTTATCCAGGCCTTTGCGGATGGCCTCAGCATCGAAGACGTCGCCATCCTTGATCTTGAACAGTGGTCGCAGCCGGGCGGTATCCGTGACTGCTTTGTTGCCGCTGAAGACGATCTCTTTCAAACGGTAGCGCGGGCCTTCCTCCACCGGCAGCTTGATGTCAACGGCTTTGCCGGGCGACGACTTGAAGGGCCAATACCACTTCACGCCGCTGGTGTCATGAATCTGCGTCTGCGGGTCGGAAACCAGCGCCTTGAAATACCCTTTAGTCTGGTAATAATAACGGACGCGCTCAGCGTCTTCGTTCAGCTTCGTGGAATCGTAGGTGCGAGGGAATAGGTTCTCCAGGAAGATCGAGTGCGGAATGCCGATCGGTTTAAGGTTTTTCATCGCGCTCTGAAGTTCCCGGCTCGATATAGCCTTATTGCCTTCAAAAGTGATCTTCCCGACCTTCACTTTTGGGCCTTCCTTCACCACGAACGTCAGGCCGACGGCCGCCGGTGGAATGGGCCGGACTTCCGAGCGGACCGTGGCGAACTGACGGCCGTGCGCGGCCAGCAACTCCTTGATGACGACCTCGGCGCGTTTCACTTTGGTCGGATCGTATTGGCTCTCCTGCGTAAGGCCAACCTTGCGTTCCTTGAACTTGTCCAGAACGTCGCTCTGCGAGACCGAACTCAAGCCGACATACTTGATCTCGCGGATCGTCGGCTTTTCCTTGACGTAAACATGGATGATCCAGCCCTTGGTGGACGGCTCCCGCTCGATGCGGAGATCGTCAAAATATCCGGTGTTCCACAGCGAGTTGAAATCCCGCTCCAGCGCCGCCTGGTCGTAAACGTCACCCGGGCGCGTGAACATACGGGCTTTGATCGTCTCCGCCGGGATGCGACGGTTGCCGTGGACGATGACCTCGGCCACCACGTTGTTTTCCTGTGCCGCACATATGCCCGCGAGGAGGAGGAACGCCAGGAGGAAACTGATCGCCGCGGCACAACAGCGGGCCCCGCGGGCCAAAACCGCCGCGGGTCCTACCTGAAGATGGCAAGAAATGACGAAACCTCAATACAGTTAATGAAAGCGCAATTATACGGTACGCACGCTCTGGTTCGAAACCGAACAGCGCGTTCTTCAACACGATGGATGGCTAACCTAACCCCCGCTCGCAGTGGAAGTTTCGGCGCTGCTGCGCTGCGTGCAGTCTCGCGAAATGTGACCGGGGCAGCTTGTGCGGCCGGGCGCTCCCCGACGATTGCTAGAATGAAACAAGTATGACCGATGTGAAGACCATACGCCTGACCGAAATGGTGAAGGCTGCGGGTTGAGCGAGCAAGCTAAGTCCGGCGGTGCTGGACTCGGTGCTTGGGAAATTAGCCCGGCAACATGATCCCAATGTGCTGATCGGCTTCGAGACAGCCGACGACGCGGGCGTGTATCAGCTCACACCTGAGCTGGCGCTGGTGCAGACGGTCGATTTTTTTACCCCGATTGTTGATGATCCCTACACGTTCGGCCAAATTGCGGCCAACAACGCCCTGAGTGATATTTACGCCATGGGCGGCCGGCCGATCAGCGCGCTCGCCCTCGTATGTTTTCCCGATGGCGGCGAACTCAAGATACTGGAAGAAATGCTTGCCGGCGGTCTGTCGAAGATGGTCGAGGCCAATTGCACCGTCATCGGCGGGCACAGCATTCGCGATGACGAGATCAAGCTTGGCTACGCGGTGACTGGCACGATTCATCCGCAACGAGTGCTGGCGAATCGCGGGGCACAGGCGGGCGACCGGCTGATCTTCACGAAAGCCTTGGGCACAGGAGTCATTTCAACCGCAATCAAGCGTGGCAAAGCCGATTTCGCCTGGGTGCGCGATGCGGTACGGTCGATGACGGCGCTAAACAAAGCGGCCGCCGAGATCGCGACCCGAGGCTTCGCGGTACACGCCTTGACCGATGTAACCGGCTTTGGCTTCATTGGCCACGCGCGCGAGATAGCCATGGCATCCGGCGTCAGCATGCGGATCTGGGCATCGCAGATCCCGCTGTTGGAGGGCGCGCTGGAATGCGTTCGCGCGGGATTCATCCCCGGCGGCCTGAAGGCGAACCAGACCTTTGCCGAGAGCTGCGTGGAATTTGCGAACGATGTGCCGGAAGAAATTCGTACGCTTCTGTATGACCCTCAGACCGCCGGCGGCCTGCTGATCGCGGTGGCGGCCTCCGATGCCGAGCGGCTGCTTGCCGAATTGCGGGCTTCCGGAATTAACGCCGCCGAGGTTGGCGAGGTCGTAGAGAAGCAAAGACCGCTGCTCGCCGTGGCGGCATAGCGCGGATCACTCGCCCTGTTTCAGAAACACATTGTTAATCATTTGCCGCATGAAGTGCCCGCCGAATCCGCCGGCACTGGCAGCCAGTACCTGCAGGAACGCTCCGTAAACCTGGCCGCGATCATGTGGCCACCGCACCACAAAATGGTAATACGCGAGGACGAGGGGAACTCCCACCCACACCAGTACCACCCAGCGCCACGGACGCCGCATTTTCCACACGCCCAGGAGCATGGTGAACCCCAACACGCACAACGCCGTGAGCAGAGCATCGTCCACCGTCTGATTGACCCAGCCGGAGAACAGGCCAAACGCCACGGCGAGGACGTAAACGAAAGCCCCAGTGTCCCTCTTCGCAGAACGTGCTTCGGAACGATCCGCCGGTCCAGGTTTTTCTGTTGTGCGGGAGTTGTTCGCCAAGGGTCGAGTTTAGCAAACTGTCCGGGAACCTCAACCGGATCAGGCAGGTGGAGGCGTTTCCGGCTCGGCCGTGCCTGAAGCTCCATTCCTCATCCGCACCAGCACGCACGTGGAATTGTCATCTCCGCCGCCGTGGTTGGCCGCGTCGATCAGGGTCAGACAGGCGGCCTTCAGCGAAGGAATTTGCAACAGGATCTCGCGAATCTGGTCGTCCTCGACATGGCGCAGCACTCCGTCGGTGGCCAACATGAGGATATCGCCCGCCTGCGCCGGAAACTCGCCGAGATCCGGCAACGTGGTTTCATCCGTCCCCAGCGCGCGGGTGATGATGTTCTGCGCCGAGGAACGCTTTGCTTCCTCCACGGTAAGCATGCCGCGGCGCACTTGCTCCATCACCAGCGAATGGTCCTCGGTGAGTTGAAGCAATTGGCCTTCGCGCAACAGATAGATGCGGCTATCGCCGACATTGGCGATGCTAACCGTGCCTTCGGCAAAACGGGCCGCGACCAGAGTGGTTCCCATGCCGGAGGTGTTCTTGTGCGATTCGGCGTACGCCAGAATCGCATCATTGGCCTGCTTGACCGCCTCAGCAAGAAGACGCGCCCCAAGCGGAGCGTCGTCGAGATATGCGTCTTCCTCCACCGCAGGCTTCCGACCCCGGAAGTACCCGAGCACCGTATCCACGGCAATCTGGCTGGCGACTTCCCCTGCTGCGTGGCCGCCCATTCCGTCGCACACCACGAAAATGCCGAGCCGCTCGTCGTACCCGAAATTATCTTCGTTGGACGCGCGCACCAGTCCCACGTCGGTCAGGCCCGCAGCGTCTAGGATTAGGGACATGCGCCCAACAGTTTACGCTGTTAGGGTGAAGTCTTGCGAGCGACCAAAGTGCCGCGACGGGACAAAAAAATGGGCTGGCACAAACATGGGAGCAGGAACAGTGGCTGGTGGCTAGTGGTCAGTGGCCAGCAAAGGCTTGCGATGCTCGGTCTGAAGCGACGTTATTAAGCCGTTCAGTGTGCGCCCAATCTCCGCAATTCGAACTGACAGCCGCTCCTGCTGTTCGGCAGTGAGGCATCCCAGATTCGTACCGATCACAACCTGGGTTTCCACTTCGTAGAGTGAGCCACGGGCGTGGCAGAGAAACTGAACGAACTTTGGTTACGAGCGCGATAGCCTCTCTGCCACGCTATCAGTTGTTGTAACTCTTAACCTGCATTTCTTTCTCAGCAGCGACCCTGATTCGCCGAACCTCACCACGAGAGTACGCCTTCAACCCAACCGCCGCCAGCGCTCTAGCCACTGACCACTAGTCACTAGCCACTTTCTTACGGCCTAGTCTTCGCTATTTCCGGTTCCTTCTCCCGCGCGTTCGGCTGCTCCAGGTGGTAACGAGTAAGGTCCCCGCATAAGTAGTCGAACGCTTCCTCCGGGCGTGTTCGCCCAGTGAAACAATTCCAGGTCCTTGGGTGAGATGGTTCCGGAATCCACCAGCGCCTGAAAATTAACTACGCGGTCCCAATAGTCTCTGCCGTAAATCACGATGCTGATCCGCTTGGCCAGTTTCTCCGTTTGCGCCAGCGTCAGCAGCTCGAACAATTCATCGAAGGTGCCGAACCCGCCGGGAAAAACCACCAGCGCCTTGGCCAGGTAGGCGAACCAGAGCTTGCGCATGAAGAAGTAATGGAACTCGAAATTCAGCTCCGGGGTAATGTACTGATTGGGCATCTGCTCGAAAGGCAGGTTGATGTTCATCCCGATGGTCTTGCCGCCGGCCTCGGAGGCGCCAAGGTTGGCCGCTTCCATAATGCCTGGTCCCCCACCGGTGCAGATCACGAAACGATGGCGCTGCTGGCTGATGGACTTCGTCCAGCGCGTTACCAGGAACGCCAGCTTGCGGGCGTCCTCGTAGTAGCGCGCCATCTCGACGTCGGCCTTGGCGAGCCGCAAACGCTCCTGCTCTTCCGCCGGGGCAGGTGTCGCGGAGTGAGGACGTTCCAGTACCTGCAACGCCTCTTCCGCCTGCGACCGGCTGTGGAACCGCGCCGACCCAAAGAAAACGATAGTGTCCTGGATGCGTTCGCGCCGGAAGCGGGTCAGGGGTTCCTGATACTCGGCCAGGAGGCGAAGAATCCGGCCATCCGGGCTGTTGAGAAACTTCTTGTTCTCGTAAGCCAGCGGCGAACGATTGTGGCGGTGATGTTCGTCCTTCTTGTCAGCCATGCAGTTGTTATATCGGTCCAATGAGAACGTGCGATGAACGCATCAGCTTGGGTGCCTCGGTCGGAAGGCGTGATCGCGAGCACTGCTCGTCAGGCGTCCGGGCCCTCGCGATAGCGGACCGCCTCGGCGATTCCCATCCAGATGTCAACCAGTCCTAGTCCGCTAATCAGGCCACGAACAAAATTCTGCTGCAGCCAATCATGGAGCCGCGGATGTCCGAGCAAGAGCGAATTCTCTGCCCATACACGGGTCCAGGGCACCACCGTCAGAATGATGCCGACTTCCAGGCAGAAGAGTACAAAGACGACGAGCCAGAACCGCTTCAACCAAAGGTGCCGCCGTTTCGGTCTCTGCGGCGGAAGCATCACCAAGACCGGGCCGTCGTGTTCCGGCCGCGCGCCGTTTTGCGGGTCGCCGGTGAAAGAGCTCATCATGCGCTGTTGGTCCGCCAATGGAGACCTGAGGGACTGCAGCCGTGCCCGCGCCCCTTCGTGCCCATTATCTGCGCCCCTCGCCCCAGCGGTCCTGAAATCCATAGCAGGATTCTACCAGCGGGGGTGATGGGCCGCATGAAACAACCATTAGACTCACTGGATGCTGGCAAGAAAGAACGGCAGGGACTGTGCCCTGCCGCTCACCCGCTTACATCTGACGTCGATATGCCTACAACAACTCCTCATTCCAGTTCTCGAGAAGCTTCTTCACCTCGGCCATGAACTGGTCGGCCACAGCGCCGTCGATGATGCGGTGGTCGTATCCGATGCTCAAATGCATCATGGAGCGGATGGCAATGGAATCGTTGCCATCCTTATCGGTCACGACCACCGGCTTCTTCTCGATGCCCCCGACACCCATGATGGCGACCTGCGGCTGGTTGATGATCGGCATGCCGAACTTCGCGCCATAGATGCCCGGGTTGGTTATGGTGAACGTTCCACCCTGCACCTCATCCGGTTTCAGCTTCTTGGTGCGGGCGCGTTCCCCGAGGTCGCTGATGGCCCGCTGCAGGCCTACGAAGCTGCGTTCCTCGGCATTCTTTACCACCGGCACGATGAGTCCCCAATCGAGGGCAACGGCAATGCCAAGGTTGATCGAAGAGTGGTAGTGGATGTTGTCGCCTTCCACAGACGAGTTCATGATGGGCCACTTGCGAATGCCGTGGACCACCGCACGCGCAAAGAATGGCGTGAAGGTAAGCTTGTTGCCGGTCGCTTGCTCGAACTTCGCTTTCATCTTCTCGCGCAGCTTCACGACGCGCGTGACGTCCACTTCGAAGACTCCGTGCACATGCGCGCTGGTGCGCTTGGAGAGCACCATGCGCTCGGCAATCTTCTGGCGCATGGCCGACATGGGCACAATCTCGCCCGGCGTGACTGCACCTACCGCGGCCAAAGGACCCGTAGCCGCTGGTACGGCAGGCGGTGGCGGCGCAGGCACTGAGACTGCAGGCGCAGCGGGCTTGGCGGAAGCTGCGGCTGGGGCTACTCCTGCGCCGTGCTTGGCGATGAAGGACTCGATGTCTTCCTTGGTGATGCGGCCGCCCAGACCCGTTCCAGGCACCCGCGCCAAGTCAACGTTATTTTCCTTCGCGATCTTGCGTACCAGCGGACTGGAACGAACTCGCTCGCCCGCATCCCGGGCTTCAAGCACCGGACCTTGCTCCTCGCGTTCCAAACCTTCCTTCTCGTCCTCAGCAAGATCAGCCGGAATTTTCTGTGCAGGTTCTTCCCCACTGGGAGGCTGCGCCACGTCGGTCTGAGTGGAGCGGCTGCCATCCCCTCCCGCTGCTTTCGCTGGTGGTGCCACCACGGGTGCCGGAGCCGCCGGAGCTGCGCTCGCCGCCTCACCTTCAGCGGCGATGGTGCCAACCACGGTATTGACCTGCACGGTCGCACCCGCCTGCACCTTGATGTCCTGCAAGGTGCCGGAAGCGGGGGCGGGAATTTCGGCGTCAACCTTGTCGGTCGAGATCTCAAACAGCGGCTCGTCCCGCTGGACTTTCTCACCCGGTTGCTTCAGCCACTTGGTAATGGTTCCTTCAAAGATCGACTCCCCCATCTGGGGCATAACTACGTCTGTTGGCATATTGTCCTTCCGCGGGATGTAGAGCTGGAACTGCGAGCTTGCAGCAAACCGACATTATATCGCCTGAAGCTGGGAGTTGCAGTCTTACCGCACCGTCCATACGGCCCGTCCCCGAAGCTTGGTTGGTTTGACTCACTGGAACACGTGGGCTACTCTCGACCCTGGTAATCCTTTCGCGGTGGTGCAGATCCTCTCAATCACGGTCTTCGTGCTTGCCGGCGCCACCATCTTCTATGCCCTCTTCGGCTACCCGTTGTTGCTGGGCTGGCTGGCCAGACGCGCCAACAATCCTGTGCACAAGGACGTCGAGTTTCGCACGGTTTCTTTTGTCATCGTCGTCTACAACGGGGAGAAATTTCTCGAGCGCAAGCTGAAGACAATCCTGAACCTGAACTATCCCCGTGATCTGATGGACATCCTGGTCGTTTCCGACGGCTCGACCGACCGCACCGACGAAATCGCGCGTGGCTTCGCCAGCCAGGGAGTGCGCTTCCTTCGCGTCGCGCACGCCGGCAAAGCCGCGGCCCTGAATGCCGCCGTGCCCCTGGTCTCAGGCGAGATCCTGGTGCTCAACGATGTCCGCCAAACCCTCGATCCCGACTGCCTGCGCAACCTCATTGCCTGTTTTGGCGATCCCAAAGTCGGCTCGGTTAGTCCCCGAACCATCATCGTCGAAGGCGACAGCCACGAGGAGGCGACCACCAGCGCCTACTGGCGTTACGAGGATTGGATCCGCCGGCGCCACACCCGCATTGACTCCACCTTCGGTTACAGCGGCGCCTTCGCTGCCATGCGCCGTTCGCTGTGGGTGCCACTGCCACCCGGCACCCTGCTGGATGATGTTTATGTGCCGCTCAAGGCGTTCTTTCAAGGTTACCGAATCCTGTACGAGCCTGCGGCCACCATGTACGACTACCCGACCGCTCTGCACTCCGAGTTTCGCCGCAAGGTACGGCTGCAGGCGGGCCTGTATCAGATGCTCAAGATCATGCCCGAACTGCTGAGCTCCCGAAACCGGATGCGGTTTCATTTCCTGTCTGCCAAGTACGGGCGCATTGTGGTCCCGTATTGCATGATCGCAAGCGCCCTGGCGACCATCGGCCTGCCGCTCCCGTGGCGAGCGCTGGCGGCCTGGGGACAGGTGTTGTTCTACGGATTGGCGGCGCTGGATCCGCTTGTGCCCGATCGCTTCCCGCTGAAGAAGCTGACCTCTCCCATTCGCACGTTTGTGGTGTTGATGGCCGCCTCGCTCGCAGCCGTGCGCGTGTACGTCGTATCGCCTACCAGTCTGTGGAAGGAAGCGACGTACCGGAGCGCAACGGGTGAGCCGGTCGCACAGCGATCAGAATCACCGGAGCCGAAGGTGCCGACGGGCACCCCACAGTGAAGCCGAAGCACCGTTCTAACTGTGCTGTTTCCCTTAGCTTGCTTTCTTGTTTCGCGTCATCGTCACGAAGTAGTCCCGGCTGATGGGCTCAATTGTCGCCGTGGCCTCGGGAAATTGCGAAAAAATCTGCTTCAATCGCTCTTCGGTGTAGAGGAACAGATCGCAGCGCTTCTTATAGCGCATACTGCGCTGCCATCCCAGTAGCCCACCCGCTACAGGAAATGAAAAGAACGCCTTATCCTTGGTCAGCGACAGAACCTTGGCAACCACTTTTTCCGGGTCGGGCATGTAGTCCATGAAACCCATCACGATGACGTAGTCGAAAAGCTCCTGCGGAGGATAGGTGTAGAAGTCTGCCACCATGAACTTGCAGCGATCGCCGACGCCGACTTTCTTGGCATGTTCGGTGGCGAGCTGCAGCATGCCATCGGCAAAATCAATCCCGACTACACGAGCCGCGCCGCGCTGGGCCAGCGTAATGGAGTAATGGCCGGGCCCGCACCCGACGTCGAGTACGCTCTTGCCTTCGATTGGATCGCAGCCTTCAATGGACTTCTCGAAGCGCAAGCGCATGCTTTTGCGGAACAGACGGTTGATAACGCTGTCAATCAGCCCATTTTGATTGCCGTATATTGCGTCGAAGTCGTTGGCGTACTGGTGAAAGAAGGTTTGGGTGCGATCAAGCGACATGAGTATCTACCAACTGGGGATAATTGCTCAGGACGTTCCTAAATGTAGTCACGGGGAAATCGCGGAGGATCCGGCGGACCTTTCCTTCCGTGGTCTTTAAATTGACATACGTCTTGAACTGCCGTTTGTGATTCATGGGCAAGCGGGGGTGTGCCGGGTCGATTTCGCGCGGATGGATATAGAACACCACCGGACGGCCTTCTGCCAGCACTTGCTGCGCCATCTTGCGTATCAACCAGTAGGGGAACAGCCGCAGATATCCTCCACCAAAGAAACACGTGGGCGTGCCGAGCAGGTCGGCAACGGTAATCGGGACCTCCAACAACGCATCATTTTCGCCGACGCGGTGCGGATCGCGCCGCCCTTGCGGCATACCGCCGTGTCCCCGCTGCGCCGGAAATACAGAGGAATCGTACTGATAGCCGGCCTCCGCCAGCGCATCGAAGAACCACGGTGTCTCGTCGGTGGTTGAAAAACCCGGCGCTCGGTAACCCACGACTTCAACCCCGGAGAGGTCTTGCAACAGCAGGCGCGCTTTGCGTACATCCTGGTAGAACTCACCCCGGCCCAGTTCGTACACCAGGCGGTGTCCATAACCATGCGATGCAACTTCATGTCCCCGGCCGGCGGCTTCCTTCACCAAGTGGGGAAAGCGCTCGGCCACCCACCCCAGGAAGAAGCAGGTTACGTGAACATCCACTTCGCTGAACAGGTCGAGAAGCTTAGAAAAGTTTCTCTCTACTCGAGAGGGCAGGCCCGCCCACTGGTCGATAGTCGGCACACTAGGGACATCGAGTACGTGGAACCAGTCTTCGACGTCAACGGAGAAAATGGAGGTCTGCATGGCCACTGCGGGTCAGTTAGATATATAACGTTTCCGCCCTCCGGCACAAGGGAGGAACTCTGGATTCAACCTTCGTGCCCCCTCATTTGACTCTCGCAGAGGGCTGGGCTAGCCTCAATCCTTGCAATGCCGTCTCTGCAAGCTCCTTTTCCGGTAAGACTTGAATAGACGGCCCTCGGGTCCTCCCGCCATTCATCCTATGAAATTGACTGGCAAATTCTTGCCTGTAGTACTCGCCTTTGCGTTGAGTGTGCAAGGCTTCGCCGGCAACGTCATGCATCCCTCGCATGCGCCAAAAACCATGGTGGCTACCGTGCACCCGGAGGCCTCGAAGGCGGGCGTTGCCATCATGCAGCAAGGCGGCAATGCGGTGGACGCTGCCGTGGCCATCGGCTTCGCGCTGGAGGTGGTCTATCCCGAGGCAGGCAACATCGGCGGGGGTGGCTTCATGCTCTTCCGCCGTCCCGATGGCGAAGTGCACTTCCTCGACTATCGCGAGAAAGCACCGGCGAAAGCCACCGCCAACATGTATCTCGACAGCCAGGGCAACGTCATTCCCGACATGAGTACCATCGGCTACAAAGCCATTGCCGTGCCCGGTTCCGTGGCGGGACTGGCTTATGCCCAGCAGCATTGGGGCAAGCTTTCTCTGAAGCAGGTGATGGAGCCCGCGATCCGTCTGGCGCGCGATGGATTCGTCCTCGAGTACGACCAGGCCAGATCTTTCCAGGACGCCGATCTGGCGAAGTTTCCCGAGTCGCACCGCATTTTCCAGCGCGATGGAAACTATTATCAGCCGGGCGAGGTATTCAAGCAGCCGGAACTGGCCAAAACGTTGGAGCGCATTGCTGACAATCCCGATGACTTTTACCACGGTGCGATGGCGCGTGAATTGGCCGAGGCACTTCAGAAAGGTGGAGGCCTGATCACCGCCGACGATCTTGCACGCTACGAAGTGAAGGAGCGGCAGCCGATTCGCGGCACCTACCGTGGATACGAGATCATCAGCGCCCCGCCGCCTTCCTCGGGTGGGGTAGCCTTGATCGAGACCCTCAACATCCTGGAAGGCTACGACCTGGCGAAGCAGGGAGACGATTCAGCCCAAGCCATCCATTTGACGGCAGAGGCGTACCAGCGCACGTTTTTCGACCGCGCCGAGTTCCTCGGCGATCCCGATTTCTCCAAGATCCCGGTGGCACAACTCATCGACAAACGCTACGGCAACGCCTGGCGCGACACCATCAGCCTTCGCCGCGCCACACCCAGCAGCGACCTGCGGCGGCCAGCGATCTTCTCCCAGTTGGACAGTTATGCCAGCTCCCATCCCCAGCCCAAGTCTGTCCACGAGCCCGAACACACCACGCACTACTCGGTCGTCGACTCGGATGGCAATGCCGTCTCGGTGACCACCACGCTGAACGACAACTTTGGCTCGCGCGTCACCGCTGAGGGCCTGGGTTTTCTGCTCAACAATGAGATGGACGACTTTGCTTCCAAGCCGGGCGTACCCAACCTCTACGGACTGATTCAAGGCCCTGCCAATGCGATCGGCCCCGACAAACGTCCGCTCTCGAGCATGACCCCAACCATCGTGCTCAAAGGCGGCAAGCTCTTCCTCGTGCTTGGCTCGCCGGGCGGTTCGACAATCATTACAACAGTCGCGAATGTCCTGACCGGCGTTGTGGATTACGGACTGAACATCCAGGAAGCCGTCAATGCGCCCAGGTTCCATGACCAGTGGATGCCCGACAACATCAAGATGGAAAAGATTGGCTTTTCGCCGGATACGGTTCATATTCTCGAGCGCATGGGCCACAAGATCGATGTGAGCGAGCGATTCTGGGGAGACGCCGAGTGCATCGAAATCGACGCGCAGACCGGCGAGCGGCTGGGCGCCAGCGATGGCCGCAACAACGGAAAGGCGGTCGGCTTCTGATGCTGCGCGCGATGTCGACTCTGGTGTATGCAAGACGGGAGCGGCTGCATCCCGGCCTGCTCGACCAGTTCGTTGCCGGCGGCGCGGAAGCCATCGAGATTTTCGCCGCACGCGGGCACTTTAACTACACCGAACGGCAACACATTCGCGAAATCGGTAACTGGTTTCGCAGCACCGGCGTTCGCCTTCACTCGCTGCATTCGCCCATGCATCCCGACGAGGAATGGGGACGCGGTGGCACGCCGCCCATCAATATTGCGTCGGTCGAGAAACTGCACCGCGTTGCGGCCACGGATGAGATCAAGCGCGCCATCGAGGTGGCCGAGCAACTGCCATTCCAGTTTCTGGTGCAGCATGTCGGCGTAAGTCACGAAGAGGCAGACGAGCATAAGCAGGAAGCGGCCATCAGTTCGCTGGAGCATCTGCACGCCTTCGCCAAGCCCCTGGGCGTGCAATTGCTGCTGGAAAACATTACCAACGAACTTTCTACGCCGGAGAAGCTGCTGGAGTTGCTGCATGCCGGGCGCTTCGACGACATCGGCGTATGCTTCGACGTCGGTCATGCGCACCTGATGTCGAGCGTGCCGCAGGCGTTTGGAGTGCTGAAGGACCGCATCCGCTCCACGCATGTCCACGACAACAAGAAAGACCGCGATTCCCACCTCTGGCCCGGCGATGGCGACATCGACTGGAAGGAAACAACAGAACTGCTGCGGACCGCGCCCCACGTGCCTCCTCTGCTGTTGGAGATCGAAGGCGTGGAAGACGAGAAGGTTTCGGAGAGGATGGCAGCAGCGTTCGGTAAACTGGAAGCCACATCTTAAACTCCAGTCACCCGAGATCAGGCACTCATGGAAACAGGCACGAAGACAGACGCCCCCATCACCACCATCCGCGAGGTCGGCCAGCATGAAGGCCAGACCGTTACCCTTCGCGGCTGGCTCTACAACCTGCGCGAAAGCGGCAAGCTGCTGTTTCCTATCTTTCGCGACGGCAGCGGGATCATCCAGGGCGTCGTCGCCAAGAACGCCGTCACGCCTGAGCTATTCGACTCGATCAAGAACCTGACCCAGGAATCGAGCGTGATCGTCACCGGCAAAGTCCGGGCCGACAAGCGCGCGCCGGGTGGATACGAGATGGACGTCACCGACGCGCGGGTCTTGCAGCGGGTCAGCCCGGATGATCCTTATCCCATCTCGCCCAAGGAGCACGGTGTTGATTTCCTGATGGAGCATCGCCATCTGTGGATACGTTCTCCACGGCAGGCAGCGGTGCTGCGGGTTCGCGCCGAGATCATCAAGGCCGCGCGCGATTATTTCGATGAGCACGGATTCACCCTGACCGATCCGCCCATCCTCACCCCGGCGGCCTGTGAAGGCACCACCACGCTGTTCCCCGTGGACTACTTCGACGAGCAGGCCTACCTGACGCAGTCCGGTCAGCTCTACATCGAAGCTACCGCGATGGCGCTGGGCAAGGTTTACAGCTTCGGCCCGACCTTTCGCGCAGAAAAGTCGAAGACACGGCGCCACCTCACCGAGTTCTGGATGGTTGAGCCGGAGGTCGCCTACGCCACGCTCGACGACCTGATGACGCTGGCGGAAGAGTTCATCACCTTCATCGTCAAACGGTGCCTGGAGCGTCGGCGTCCCGAGCTGGGGATCATCAGTCGCGACCTCAGCAAGCTGGAGAAAATTGACACTCCTTTCCCGCGCATCACCTACGACGAAGCGGTGAAGATGTTGCAGGAAGCCCACGCCAAGGGCCTGGTCGAAAACAAGTTTGAGTACGGTGGAGATTTTGGCTCGCCGGATGAGACGTATATCTCGTCGCAGTTCGAGCGGCCGGTGATGGTGCATCGTTATCCCGCGGTGGTGAAGGCGTTTTATATGGAGCCCGATCCCCAGCGGCCAGACCTGGCGCTATGCGTGGACGTGCTGGCGCCCGAAGGTTACGGCGAGATTATCGGCGGCTCGCAGCGTACCGCGTCGTATGAGCTGCTGATCAAGCGCATTCACGAACACGGACTGCCGGAAGAAGCTTTCAAGTGGTATCTCGATCTCCGCAAGTACGGCAGCGTGCCGCACTCGGGGTTCGGGATGGGCATCGAGCGCGCAGTGGCCTGGATCTGCGGGCTGGAGCACGTGCGCGAGACCATTCCCTTTGCGCGCACCTTGCACCGGCTGTACCCCTAGTGTTCTTGTACCACGATGTGGTATCACAATGTAGGATGTCAGGATCCTTATGGCAACCAGCCCGATCACCAAACCGCTCGAGAACATTGAGACCAAGCACATCCGTATCATCGGCGTGCCGCTGGACCTCGGCCAGTCGCGCCGCGGCGTGGATATGGGGCCTTCGGCCATGCGCGTCGCCGGACTCGAAGCTAAGCTCGAGGCCCTCGGCTATGACGTGAAGGATGTCGGCAATGTGCCCGTCGCTTTGGCCGAAACCAAGGCGGAAGGCGATCCCCATGCGAAGTACCTCAAGGAAATTACCGACACCTGCTCGAATGAAGCGGAACTGGTGGTGAAGACCTTGGAGGGCGGCGCGATCCCCATAGTTCTGGGCGGCGATCACTCTATCGCCATGGGGACCGTGTCAGGCGTCGCGGAATTTTACCGGCGCAAGAACCAGCGGATCGGGCTGCTGTGGATTGACGCGCACACTGACATCAACACCCCTGACAGCTCGCCCAGCGGCAACGTGCATGGCATGCCCTTGGGCGCCATCATGGGACTATTCCCGTCCCCGCTGACCGACCTCTACGGGTTCAGCCCCAAAGTGCGGTCGGAGAACTGCGTGCTGGTGGGCATTCGCGACGTGGACAACCATGAGCGCGAAAACATCCGCAAAGCGGGCGTGCACGTCTTCACCATGCGCGACATTGATGAGCGCGGCATGCGCACCGTGATGGAAGAGGCGCTGCGCCTGGCCGGACGCGGCACGGTTGGTTATCACGTCTCGCTCGATCTCGACTGGATTGACCCTGAAGATGCGCCTGGCGTCGGAACTCCTGTATGGGGTGGCGCCACCTACCGCGAGGGGCACTTGGCGATGGAGATCATCGCCGACCACGGACGGATGCTGAGCTTCGAGATGGTCGAAGTGAATCCAGTGCTCGACGAACGCAACCAGACCGCCGAGCTGGCCGTCGAGCTGGCGCTGTCAGCGTTTGGCAAGAAGATACTCTAGCTCAACCTGCCGAGGTCCATTCCATGAGCGCCACTTCATCGTCGACGACCCAGTTCGTCCTTCCTCCACTGCCCGAATTGCGCAACACAATGGTCTTTGGCCAGAAGATCTGTTACTACGACATCGGCAGCGGCCCGCCTCTAGTGCTCGTGCACGGCCTTGGCGGTGACGCTGATCAGTGGGCCTTCTGCTTCGAGGCCCTCAGTGCCGCCCATCGCGTCATCGCTCTCGAGCTGCTGGGGTTTGGCCGCTCCGACAAGCCGCTGATCACCTACCGCATAGCCGGATTCGTCGAAGTCCTGGAACGTTTTCTCGCGGCGCTGGGCATCACGCGCGCATCCCTTGTCGGCCATTCGTTAGGAGGATGGATTGTCGCCGCATTTGCCTTGCAGTTTCCGCGCCAGTTTGACCGGCTCGTGCTCAATGATTCCATAGGCATCGACGCTGGCTGGGTTCCTTCTCCGGTCGATCTGCGGATCTCCACTCGTGCGAACATGCGCAAGGCGCTGGAGGCCATGTTCTACAACAAAAGCATGGTCAACGACGATCTGGTGGACCTGGCTTATTCGCAACACCTGGAACGCGGCGACGGCCCCACCATTCGCAGCGTTTTGGAAACCATTCATGTTGCGGATGAAAAGCTTGACCGCAGCATCGGCGGCATAAAAGCTCCCACCCTGCTTCTCTGGGGGGAACAGGACGCGCTCACCCCGCTGCCCATGGCGCAGACCCTCCAGCGCCTCATCGCGGGCTCCCGGCTGGAAGTCATACCCGAGTGCGGCCATTTTCCTTGCTTGGAAAAACCGTCCGAATTCGCGCGGCGGGTATTGCAGTTCCTTCAGTAGCAGTCTCTGAAGTCTTAATGCACTGATACAAATCTGGCTCGTACCTGGCGATGAGGACGGTCTTGATGGCAGAGTGGGCGTGCTATGCGACACGCCCGCCGGAATTTGCGTGGAGCTAGAACTTCTTGGGCTCCAGCAGAGACCCTTGAGCTGAAGTGCTGGCCGCAGGAACAGTTGCAGCCGCGGCAATCTGCGGCCTGGGCTCAATTTTCTGCGCGGACTCCGCCTTCTGGATATCAATCGTGCCCTTGAAGAAGGCGCCATCCTCGATGGAAATGCGCGCCGTAGTGATGTCTCCCGACAACGACGCGCTCTTGCGCAACTCCACCCGGTCGCTGGCGTGGATGTCGCCATCCACTCGTCCGTGGAGAATGACGTTGCGGGCCTCGATATTGGCGCGTACGCGTCCATTGGGACCGATGGTGAGGCTCTGGCCGCGCAGCGTGATCGAGCCTTCCACCTCGCCGTCCACTACCAGATCTTCGCTGCCTGACAACTCCCCTTTCACCACTACCGACTTGCCAATGGTGGCGATCTCACTGCTGCGCGCAGTCTCGCGCACAGGTTCGCCGGAGCGTAGCGGTGTGCTCACAGCGGGGGTGGCCGGGGAGCCAATCGTGTTCGGCTCGGTGGTGGGGGGCGTGACTTCGTCTTCCTTACGAGATGACTTCCACATGATGTTGAGTCTCCATCGGGCGGTGGCAGCGCCCGGCCAGCAGGCATCCGCGGCGCGCGTCCTTGGGCGTGCCTAAACCGCTGGCAAGAGGATACCCAACCGCAAGCGCAGCCGCAAATCCTTTTGCGCCCAGAACTGCGAATTTCCGATAACTTTCGAGCGACTCCCGGGCCCTTTTCATGGTCGCGCGTCACCGATAACCCGGTAACGGCTCCCGTATAATTGCGGGTTCGAACCGCTCCCGCTGCAGCCCGCCGAGGCGGGCGAATCTACCGGCGAGAGACGCAGGACCCATACCATGACACAAATCGAGCTGATTCTTGCCCGCGAAATTCTGGACTCGCGCGGGAACCCGACGGTCGAAGCCGACGTCATCCTGGAGAGCGGGGCGCGGGGACGCGCCGCCGTGCCCAGCGGAGCCTCAACCGGCGAGCACGAAGCCCTGGAGTTGCGCGACGGCGACAAGGGCCGCTACGCCGGCAAGGGCGTTCTGAAGGCGGTGCACAACGTCAACGAAGTCATAGCCCCCGAGATCGAAGGCATGGACGCCAGTGAGCAGCGCGAGTTCGACAATGCCATGATCGCGCTCGATGGCACGCCGACCAAGTCCAAGCTGGGAGCAAACGCCATACTCGCGGTTTCGATGGCCGCTGCCCGCGCCATGGCCGACCACCTCGGAGTGGAGCTTTACCAGTACCTCGGGGGATTCACTGCCGGGCTGCTGCCTACGCCGATGATGAACATCCTCAACGGGGGCGCGCACGCCGACAACAATGTGGATTTCCAGGAATTCATGGTAATGCCGGTGGGCGCCAAGTCGTTTAGCGAAGCACTGCGCTGGGGCGTCGAAACATTCCACGTCCTCAAAGGCGTCCTCAAGAAGCGCGGTTACAACACGGCGGTTGGCGACGAAGGCGGCTTTGCGCCGTCGGTGAAGTCGAATACGGAAGCCATTGAGGTCGTACTCGAAGCCATCACCCAAGCAGGCTACAAACCGGGAGAGCAGATTGCGGTCGCGCTCGATCCCGCGGCCAGCGAGTTTTATGATTCGGCCAAGAAGAAATACGTCTTCAAGAAGTCGGACAAGAGCACCCACAGCAGCGAGCAGATGGTAAAGTTCTGGGCCGACTGGGTACGGCAGTATCCCATCGTGTCGCTGGAGGACGCCTTCGCCGAGAACGATTGGGAAGGCTGGAAGATGCAGACTGCCGAAATGGGCGGCAAGATTCAGCTCGTCGGCGACGACATCTTCGTTACCAACATCGAGATTTTGCAACGCGGTATCGACGCTGGCGTGGCCAACTCGATTCTCATCAAGCTGAACCAGATTGGCACGGTCAGCGAGACCCTCGACGCCATCAACCTGGCGCGCCAGAACCGATATACAACCGTTATTTCGCACCGCTCCGGCGAAACCGAGGATCCGTTCATCGCTGATTTTGCCGTTGCTACGGGCGCCGGCCAGATCAAGACCGGATCGGCCTCGCGCACTGACCGCATCGCCAAGTACAACCAGCTGCTGCGCATCGAAGAAGAACTCGGCCCGGCCGCACGCTTCTTGGGACTGAAGGCGCTGAACTATCACGGGGAGGTGGCGGGAAAGAAGAAGAATGCGGGGGGCTAAGCGGTAGTCGTCAGTGGATAGTGATTACTGGAGAGTTTCGAGTGTTCACAGAGAGGCCGGCGCCCAACCCGGGACGCCGGCCGTTGTGAGAGCGAACAAATTCGGTTACGGCGTGATCTGCCAGACGACGCCGTAACCATAGGCTCCGCCGGCGGACGTCGTGCCGTAGAGGTTGCCCCCGGCGTCAATTAGGACGCTGCATTGCGGATCCTCCCCGTCGTCTCCGCCGGTAAAGGCGTGCAGCGAGGTTAGCGTCTTCAAGTCGCTAGTGAACTTGAATACCGCTCCATAACTATCACGTTGGTGGATGCCGGTGGCGGTGCCATAGAGATTACCTGCCGCATCCATGTTGAGGCCGGCCGTCGGATACCAAAAGTAGAAGGCCCAATAGGTCTTCAGGACCCAGCCGCCATTTGACTTGGCTATCTCATAGGCCGTACCAGGTCGAAAGCCCCCGCCGACAATGTTGCTCTGAGTGACGCCATAAAGATCACCAAATTCATCCAAGACCAGGCTGCCCACAGGCAAGCGCCCGTATTCGCCCGTAAAGTCGAACAGAGTCTCGTCGACCCAACCTGATACTGAGGGCGTCAATTCATAGACCGTGCCTACGCCATAGCCGCCCCAGGACGTCACCCCGTACAAATTGCCTCTCTGGTCGAAGATCACCCCGCCATTAGGGCCTCCGCCGTCGTTGCCGCCAGTGAAGCTGTAGAGGACGGTTTCCGCCCAGAAACCATTCGAGGGCGTGAGTTCGTAGACAAGACCGCAGCCGTCGTGGCAACCGGCCATGCCACCGCTGATCGTTGTGCCGTATAGGTTGCCAGCTTGGTCGAAAATGAGGTCACCCACAGGATTACTTCCGTCGTAACCGCCGGAAAATCGATAGAGCACGGTTTCCGTCCACGGACAAAACGCGGTGAGGCAAGCTCGGGGTTGGGGTCTAAGTTTGAAGATTGTGCCGCATCCACCCCCGGAACATCCGTAACCTCCTCCATAGAACGTCGTACCGTAGAGACTGCCATCGGGGCCGAGGATTACTCGGGCCTCAGGATCAGCCCCATCGTAGCCCGCTTGGAAGCTGTACAGGAGATTGAAGACCCACCCCGAACCTTGGTGCGACAACTTGAAGACCGCGCCATGACCGTTCGCGCCGCCGAAGCCGATCGTACCGTAAAGGTTTCCCCCTCGGTCCATCGTCAGACCGGCAACAGGATACCCTCCATCTGGTCCGCCGGTGAAGTTGTAGAGGACTTTGAATGTTTGCGCCTGCGCCGGCTGCGCGGCGAGAGTCATGAACAGAAGTACGAATATGAGAACCAGGAGCAGGAGCAGGAGCATGATGGCGAGCGCGGCACCTTGTGGTCGCAGGCCCTCGCGGAAAATCACGTTTGGAAAATGCTGTTTACTGTGCATGGGCTTGGCCTCCTCTCCATGCGTTTCGAAGTGAGGGTAAACGTGAACGAAAAGGCGCACTCGGATGCCGGGGAGGAGGAAGCTTGAAGGTCTTGTTTCTCGCGCGGACTCGACTGGAGTGGGTGAGGAAAAAGGCCGGGAAATCTTCTCCTATTGCACCCGCTCCAATTCCACTCCTGCGGCGTATGGTTTGTCAGTGACGCATGCCGCATTGGCTCGTGACAACCGACGCCAGAACATGGGAGAAATGCTGGACACCGGCGTCGGATTGTTGTTTGCTAAGGGTTCATGCCTACGATTCCCAAACCGCTGGTTCTCATCATCCTCGATGGTTGGGGCTATGCGCCGCCGTCCAATGCGAACGCCATCGCGCTGGCGCGCAAACCGAACTATGACCGGCTGCTGGCCGAATTTCCCAACACGCTGATCCACACCAGCGGGCGCTATGTCGGCCTGCCCACCGGGCAGATGGGCAACAGTGAGGTCGGCCACCTCAACATCGGCGCCGGTCGCATTGTGTACATGGACATCACCAAGATCGATCTCATGATCGAGACGGGTGATTTTGAGAAGAACCCAGTGCTGCTAGAGGCGATGAAGACGGCCCGCACCGGGGACCGGAGCCTGCACTTGTTCGGGCTGCTGTCAGACGGCGGCGTGCACTCGCACCAGAACCATCTTTACGCGCTGCTGCGTATGGCCAAGCAGAACGGCGTGGAGCGCGTCTTCGTGCACTGCTTCATGGATGGACGCGACACGCTGCCCACCAACGGCGCCGGCTACATCGAGCAGTTGCAGCGGAAGATGCGCGAGTACAACGTTGGGCAGATCGCCAGCGTCAGTGGCCGTTACTACGCGATGGATCGCGACAAGAAGTGGGACCGCGAGAAGAAGGCCTTCGACGCGATGGTCTTCGGCAATGCCGAAGGCGGACGCTACGTCGACCCGGTTCAGGGCGTGAAGGACTCCTACAACCGCGGCGTGACCGACGAGTTCATCATCCCCTTCGTGCTCACGGACGACCGTGGCGAGCCGTTGGGCACCGTTCGCGACGGCGACGTCTGCATCAACTTCAACTTCCGCGCCGACCGCGCCCGGCAGATCACGCGCTGCCTGGGCCGCAACAGCCACTTCACCGCGCAAGATGGCCGCGAACTGGAAGGCTGGGAGGAACTGGACCGCATCATTCCGCGCGACCGCGTGCCGAAAGATCTGACCTACATCTGCATGACGCGCTACGACAAGAATTTCACCTTGCCGGTGGTTTCGCCGCCGGAGTCGCTGACCAACATTCTGGCGAACGTGATGGCGAACCTCAACATGCGCAACCTGCGCGTGGCAGAGACGGAGAAGTATGCGCACGTGACGTATTTCTTCAACGGCGGCATCGAGAAGCCCTTCCCCGGCGAGGACCGCGTGATGGTGCCGTCGCCCAAGGTCGCGACCTACGACCTGAGGCCAGAGATGTCGGCGCAGGGGATCGCTGACGCGGTGAAGAAGGCGATCGCGGACAACACCTTTGATGTGATGGTGGTGAACTTTGCCAACGCCGACATGGTGGGACATTCCGGGAAGATTCCTCCGACCATCGTTGCCGTCGAAACGGTTGACGCCTGCCTCGGGCAGATTGATTCCGCGCTGCGTCAACATGGCGGCGCCATGATCGTTACCGCGGACCACGGCAATGCTGAACAGATGATCGATCCCGAGACTGGCGGCCCGCACACCGCGCACACCACCAACCCTGTGCCGTTCATCGTTGCGACCGAGCACGCAGTACGACCGGCGAACTTCGGGGGAGACCCTCGTCGCTTCACCCTGCGCTCCGACGGCGCGCTGCAGGACATCGCGCCGACCATGCTCGGGATCCTCGGCGTCGCTCAGCCAAAGGAAATGACGGGGCACGATCTGCGGGTGATGGCGGACGCAAAAGCTTAGTTTCAAAGTTCCAGCTTCGAGCTATGTGAACTGATTTCGGTGTCGGTATTGGTCTTTTAGCTTGAAACTCGACACTTGAAACTCGAAACTGTCCCTGTGAAGCTGCTCATCGCCCTGTATCACCGCTTCGAACTGTGGCAAATGCCTGCGTGGTTCCCGGAGCGATTGCGGCGTGAGTTCCCGCAGCTCGAGGTTGTACACCTGCCCAACTACGACCGCGTGACCGAAGAGATTGCTGACACCGACATCGCAATTTCCTGGTCGTTGCGCGGCGAGCAAATCAAAGTTGCGAGAAGGCTGCGCTGGATTCATTCCACGGCTGCGGCGGTGCACCAGCTTATGACGCCCGAGCTGCGCGCCAGCGACATCCTGGTGACCAATGCGCGCGATGTTCACGGGCCGGTGGTAGCCGAGCACGCCATCGCGCTGGCCTTCGCGCTGGCCAAGCGATTGCCCCAGGCAGTCAAGCATCAGCAGCAAAAACACTGGGCGCAGCACGATCTGTGGAATGCACAACCGCGTCCGCGCGAGCTGAGCGGCGCGACCATGACAATCGTCGGCATAGGCGGTATTGGCAGGCCGCTGGCAAAATTGGCCAAGGCGCTGGGCATGCGCGTGGTCGGCGTGCGCGAACATCCTGAGCTCGGAAGCGAAGTGGCCGATGCCGTTTACGGCTTCGGCGAACTCGAACGAGCATTACAGGAAGGCGACTTCGTTGTGCTGGCCGTGCCGGTTACGCCCAAGACACATCTCCTGATGAACGCTGAGCGGCTGGCACAACTCAAGCGCGATGCTTATCTCATCAATGTGGGTCGAGGCGTATTGATTGACGAGGACGCCCTGGTGCAGGCGCTTGAGGCGAGAAGGTTCGCCGGCGCGGCCCTCGATGTCACGACCGAAGAGCCCCTTCCGTCCGAGTCTGCCCTTTGGCATATGGAGAATGTTTTCATCACGCCCCACATCGCGGGCCTCACCGAACGAATGTGGGAGCGCCATTACGCGCATTACACCGAAAACCTGCGCCGTTATTTGGCGGGTGAGCCGCTATTGTGGGTGGTGGACAAACAGCGCGGGTATTGAAGGCGGCTCAGAAATTGCTCAAAGGATCTTGGCGCCGAAGAAGGGACTCGAACTTGAGCCGTTTTGCAGGCGTGAGCGAAGCGGGAGCCCCGCAGGCGAAATCCTGAGCGCAGCGAAGGACCTCGTCAAACTTAGTTGGTGCCGAAGAAGGGACTCGAACCCCCACACCCTTGCGGGTACATGGACCTGAACCATGCGCGTCTGCCAATTCCGCCACTTCGGCACGGGTGGAAGCGAGTGAGACACTCAACTCGCTGTTCAGGAAGCAAACTTATTCTACAGGCGGGTGCGCAAAGTTAGCAATCGCTCTTCGCCAGAAGAAAACTTGAAACCGCGAGCGAAACGCAAACAGCGAATAGCGGATCTTCAGCTTGCCACTTCCGCCGCTTCGCCGGCGCTGTGTGCCCCATACTCTTTCAGCTTGTTGTGCAAGGTCTTGAGGCTGATGCCGAGGATCTCGGCGGCGCGCGTCTTATTGTTGTTGGTCGCTTCCAGGGTCTTCAGAATCAGCAAACGCTCGGCCTCATCCACCGTGGTGCCCACGCCCAGGCGCACCGCGTTGGCCTCCTGCACCGGCGCGCGCGGTATCACTTGTCCGAAGCCCGGCGGCAGATGCCTGGGCTCCACCAAAGCTCCGTCGCACACAATCACCGCCCGCTCCAGGGTGTTACGCAGCTCACGAACATTCCCCGGCCAGGCGTGAGCCTGAAAGGCATTCATCACCGGCTCGGCGACGCCGGCGACGGTGCGACCGTGCTTCTCGTTCATATCGGCCAGCAGCGCCTGCACCAGATCGGAGAGATCTTCTTTATGTTCGCGCAGCGGCGGCAAATGGATATTGAAGACGTTCAAGCGGTAATAAAGATCGTTGCGCAGTTGCCCGCGGGCCACGGCTTCATCGGGAGGCTTGTTGGTGGCGGCAAGCACGCGCACATCCACCGAGGTTTCCGACTTGCTGCCCAGTCGGCGCAGTTTGCGGTCCTCCAGCACGCGCAGCAGCTTGGCTTGCGTGCCGATCGGCATTTCGCCAATTTCGTCGAGCAGGAGGGTGCCGCCTTCGGCCAGCTCGAAGCAGCCGGTACGGCGCTCCAGCGCGCCGGTGAAGGCGCCCTTTTCATGACCGAAGATTTCGCTCTCGATCAGCGTTTCCGGAATAGCGGCGCAGTTAATAGCGACAAACGGCTTCCCCTTGCGGTTGCTGAGCGAGTGTATGGTGCGGGCCACCAGTTCCTTGCCGGTGCCGCTTTCTCCGGTGATCAGCACCGAGGCCGTGCTGGGGGCCACCATCTCGATCAGGCGGAATACTTCTTGCATTTTCTTCGACGGCCCCACCAGTGAACCCAGCACGCCCACGTCACGCAGCTTGCGGCGATTGGCTTCGAGTTCGCGCTCGGCGCCGCGAATGCGCGCGGCATTCTGCAGTATGTTGCGCAAGCGCGTGGGGTTGACCGGCTTTTCGATGAAGTCGAAGGCGCCCACCTTCATGGCGGCGACCGCGGCATCAACACTGCCCTGCGCGGTCAGAAGGATGACGGCGACCTGCTGCGGCTGGGCAGCGATGCGCTCCAGCAATTCCATACCGCTCATTCGCGGCATTCTTAAATCAGTAATGACGATCCCGGGGTTCCAGGTTTCGGTACGTTCCAGACCCTCTATGCCGTCGCTGGCAGTTTCGGTGTCGTAACCCCACGCCCGGACCAACTCAGCCATTCCGGTGCGTTCGTGCTCTTCATCCTCTACGATCAGAACTTTTTCTCGCGTCATGGGGAAAGCTGCCTCTTCTAGATGGAACGGCGGAGCTGCCAGCTGTACCGATGTGCCCGGGCACCGCCAACTTAGATGCCGCCCAGAGGCCTCGCGTCGATCTTGCACTGCGCCTGTCCCGGGCAGAAGGTGGCGCGATCCCGCAGCGGCTGCAAACAAAGTAACACTTTCGTCGGCCTTGCGCGCGCAAACCAGTCCCCGGAGCGGGCTGGCCGCGTGGACTGACCGCCGCAGTCCCCAGGTCGCAAACTCCGAATCGGAGCGGTTCGCCCTGTCCGGACTCGCATTCAGATTCTCATTCCCTGCTGCAACCGCAGGCATGTATAATTTAGGCTGCGAATCAGCAGCTGAGCTTAAGGTGCATAGTCAGTAAACAGCTGCCACAACGAACTAGTAGACAACAAAAGCTTTGTGAATCCGGCTCGTTCATGTACAATCGTGTGCTGTTGCGAGCAGGACGAGATCCCTGCACTTGTATTAACGACAATTGAAGATTTGAACCCAAGCTGGGCCGCTTGCTTACGGTACTGCTAGAGTTCCGGAGGATTTAAGAATGTCTTCTCGTATTGCTTTAAACCCGAGACGCGTTGTTGCGACGTTTATCGCGCTTGCGTTCGCGCTGTGTCTGTTGGGCACACATGCCTCGGCCCAAACCATCCAGCCCGTAGATGAAGTCTTTGGCGGATACTCCTGGCTGCATCCGAACGGCTACGCCGACTTCGGTTCCAAGGTGCCGGATATCGTCGATGGCTTTGACATCTCCAACACCTACTACTTCCCTCAGATGCACAATCTGGGCCTTCTGGTGGACGGTAGCGGTCACTTCAATTCGGGCCATGGCGAAGGGGTCGGTTTTGCCAATGTCGGTATCCAATACAAATACCACACCGATACCTTCTCTCCGTTCGTCCGCGTATTCGTGGGAGCGGCGAACCAGTCTCCGGAATGTTGCGCCGGGGGAAACTGGTCGGTCGGCCTGGGCGGTGGCGGAGGCTTTGATCTGAGCGTTACCAAGAGGTTTTCCATCCGCCTCGCGCAGGTGGATTACATTTACAACAACTATCCGCAGCGCGGCCTGAGCGGGCATTCGCCGCAGTGGAACAGCATTCGTCTGGCGGCCGGTATCATTGTGAATCTGGGCAGCTATTACAACCCGCCGCTTACCTGCACCGCCTCGGGTACGCCGGACGCGGTTTTTGCGCCAGACCCGGTGAAGGTCACCACCACGGGCTCTGGTTTCAACCCGAAGCATTCAGTCGCATATTCTTGGGCCACCAATGGCGGCAAGATGGACGGCGCTAACGCGCAGAACGCAAGCGTGGACACCACGGGCGTGGCGGCGGGCAGCTACACGGCGAATTCGACCATCACCGACACCGACCCCAAGTTTAAGAACCTTGACTCCGGCCATCACTTAAACTGGTTGGGCAAGCCACAGCCCATCCCGCCGGCAACGTGTGCGGCGAACTTCACTATCAAGCAGCCACTCCCGCCACAGGTAAGCTGCTCGGCCAATCCGACGACGATCGCCGTTGGCGAGCCGTCCACCATCACCATGACCGCAACCGATCCGCAGGGCTGGCCCATGACCTATAGCTGGTCGGCCACCGGCGGCCAGTTGAGCGGCAGCGGCACCTCGGCCACACTGACCGCGACCAGCGCGGACGCGGGCAACACCATCACGGTGACCGGCACGGCGACGACTGATCGCCCCGGCGGGAACCCGGCCACTCTGAGCAGCAGTTGCACCGCCTCGGTCAACGTGCCTGCGATTTCGAAGTGTGTCAGCATCGAGGATTGGGGCGAGTGTACCTTCGAGAAGAACCCCAAGAAGCCGTGGCGTGTTGACAACGACTGCAAGGACACCCTCGACAAACTTGCTCTCCGCGTGCAGCAGATGCCCAATGGCAAGTTGGACATCGTTGGCTACACCAACGAGAAGGAAGTGGTCAGCGAGAAGACCCTGGGCGCGCAGCGTTCCGTCAACGTCAAGTACTACCTGACGACGGACGGGCCGACCAAGGTTGACGCTGGGCGCGTCCAGCCTCGCGAGGGCGGCGCCAAGGGCCAGGCTACCCACTTCTACTTCGTGCCCGAAGGCACCATGTGCGGTGGTCAGCTGGAAGAGGGCACCACGGTTGACGAGACCCAGGTGCAGCCGCAGTCGCGTAACGCGCCTGCTCCGAAGAAGCATAAGGCAGCGAAAGCCAAGCCTGCTGCGCCTCCAGCGCAGTAGTCAGGTGCCGTAGCTGAAACTCGGGCCGGTGAGAGGTTTGCCTCTCGCCGGCCTTTTTCCTGATCTGGAACTTCCGGCTCCTCACGACGGTGATTTACGGAGTGGGTACGGTAGCGTTTTTCGGGAGTGCAACCCCTGGCCGCTCGGAGTTATTATTTCAAGAGCGGCTGAGGGAGATATTCATTCCCCTTCACCCTAAGACAGGCAGGCGGATTCTTCTCTATGTCTAAGCTATTTGGATTTCCGGCTAGGATCGTTTTGTGCGCGGGTTTGCTGTTCGCCACTTTTTCCTTTGCTTCGGAGTGGCAATTGATCGGGCCGGAGGGCGGCAACGTCCGCAGTCTCGCCTACGATCCCAGCGATCCCAATCGCATCATCTTGGGCACCAGCGCTGGGCAGTTGTTTGTTTCCCAGGACGGGGGGAATTCGTGGTCCCTGTTCGCCCATCTCGGCCCTGGGGACGACTACGTTATAGACCACGTGGTCTTTGACCCCACCAATCCGGCGACGCTTTATGCCGCGGCCTGGGGCCTGTTCGACGATAACGATGGCGGTGTCTTCCGGTCCGACGATGGCGGCCGCACCTGGCGTGAGTTGATGGGGGTGCATGGCAAGTCCATTCGCGCCCTGGCCATGGCGCCCAGCGACCACAACACGCTGGTGATCGGGGCGCTGGATGGTGTGTTCCGCACTCGCGATGGTGGGGAGACCTGGGAACGGGTTTCTCCGGAAAACCCCATGTCCACCGAGAACCATTCCTCGCTGAAGAACTTTGTCTCCGTCGCCATTGATCCGCAGAATCCCGACATCATGTACGCGGGCACGCGGCACCTGCCCTGGAAAACCACCAACGGCGGCGCCACCTGGCACAACCTCAAAGATGGCATCCTTGACGACTCCGATGTGTTCAGCATTATTGTCGATCCCAAGGTCCCCTCGCGGGTTTACGCCAGCGCCTGCTCCGGCATTTACAAGAGCGATAACGGTGCCGAACTCTTTCACCGGGTGCAGGGACTGCCCCATTCCGCGATCCGCACCCGGGTGTTGAAACAGGACCCGCAGCGTCCTTCGATCGTCTATGCGGGCACCACCGGAGGGCTGTGGAAGACGGTGGACGGTGGCGCCAAGTGGTCGCTGGTGTCGGCGCCGAGCGTGATTGTCAACGATGTGCTGATCGATCCCCGCGACCCCGAGCGTGTGCTTTTGGCGACCGACCGGCGCGGCGTACTGGCCAGCAACGACGGTTTTAAGCACTACACAACATCGAACCGCGGCTTCACCCATCGTGTGGTGGGCGCTGTGATTGCGGACCGCAAAGATCCCGGACGGCTTTACGTCGGCGTGCTCAACGATAAGGACATGGGGGGCTTCTTCATCTCCGACGATGCGGGCAAGAGCTGGCGGCAATCCAATCGCGGCCTGGACGAGCGCGACATCCTCAGCCTGCAGCAGTCGGAGAGCGGTGCACTGTTCGTCGGCACCAATCACGGAATTTTCTCTTTAGCCTCGTTGACCGCGTCGTGGCAGCCGGCAAAGATGATTTGGGGACCGGTGCCAGAGTGGCAGCCCAAGCCGGCCGCACCTGAGCCCGAACCGCCGGCTGTCAAGTCGAAGTCATCCAAGGCGACCGCGGCTTCCAGGCGCAAGACGGTTGCGGCCAAGCCTAAAGTCCCGCCTGAGCCGGTGATTCCCGCGGATACCGCGCCACGGGTACGCTCGCTGCAGATGGGAGAGAAAGCCTGGTTTGCCGCCACCGACCAAGGCTTGTTCATCAGCGTGGACCAGGGACTGAAATGGTATGGTCAGCCGATTCAGGGAGAGAGCAACTTCAATGCGGTAAATACCTACGAGGACGGAACGGTGACGCTGGCGGGGACCACGGCGGCCTATCTCTCCCATGACGGTGGCAAAACGTGGACGGCGGTCACCCTTCCCAACTACGTCAGCGGGGTTTACAACCTGACCATGGCCCCGGGTTCCGTGCTATGGCTGGGGGCCCGCGAGGGCGCGATGAGTTCCACCGATGGCGGTCAAAAATGGCACTACATTGTAAAGGGGCTGCCCAAGAGCGATGTGCTGGCGGTGCGCTATGACGTCGCCGGACAACGCCTGCTGGCGACCGCGCTGCACACCCATGGTGTGTTCGAAAGCAAGGATGGCGGGCAGACCTGGCAACTTACCGCGGAGGCCAGAGTTTCCATTCGCTCGGCGATTAATTTCCAGGGACGTCTGCTGGGAGCGTCGGCTCACAACGGGCTGCTGCTGGAGCAAGGCGCTGTCACCTCTTCGGAGTCCGCCCGTGCCGCCGGGGGGAGTTCGTCGTCTAATCAGCAGTAGGGAAAACGGGGCTTTTCGCTATTCGTTTTTCGCCATTCGCTGTTGGTGGGTTGAAATAAGGTGGCTACGTGACCGGGGAAATCAACAGATCCCCGGTTTCCTTTTTTGTGGCGCGGGCCAGGCACCTGCTTACTACCTGGAAGCGTGTCTTCTTTCTCTTGTAGCGGGTAGAGCCGCGCTTCAGAGGCTGTTACGAAACTCTGTCGTCCCTACGGGACTGGGGTCAAATTTCCCACTCGACCCAGCTCCGCCTTCGGCTGCGTGCTGGACAGATTATTGCGTGCCTACGGCACTCTGATTTTGCAACTTCTGTTCCACTGTTGTGAACTTGAACCGAGTTTCGTAACAGGCTCTTCAGCGCCGCGTCCCACATGACCTTGCGAAGAGAGCCGGGGTTCAACCCGGCGACACTCAGCTCTACCCGTTATATCAACCCTGAAATTGCGCCCAAGCGAATTCGGCAATTTTTCCTCGCCGATTATCTGTTGTCGTCTTTAGCGTAAAGCGAAAGGCGAAGATCGAATAGCCAACTGCTGCAATCCTTCCCAATCCGGCACCATTCTGCTTGTTCTCTCCCACAAACGGAAATCGGGGGAAACCCTGATCTGGCGCAGTGTTGCGCCAGTTCCAGCGATTCGTTCCGTTCCAAACCGGAACCACGAGCCAAAGCGTGGGTGGGGTATCTCTCAAGGGATTTTGCGGAAGTCCGCTGGCAACAAGGGTTTCGGCGGCATGCGAGATTTGGCAGCCGCCGTGCTTTCATACAGACGTTCGGAAGCGAAGGGGCAGCGAGACGGCGAGATGAACCCGCACATTCCCATAGAGAGGCAGAACCAGACCGGATCGGCGCAGGGAGAGAACAGCGGGGTTCCTGCCCCAGTCTCTGTTCTTCATGGCAAGGCCAACGAGGCGATGGCCCCATCCAGCAGGCAAGCCGAGGAGCGCAATGCTAGGCTGCGGTCCTCCCCGGGTGCCGGCTGCAACCATTGCGCTAACGCCTTGCATGAACTGGCCAACACCATCACGGCAGTACTGATGAACGCTCAGGTGATGGAATGGAGGCTGCCTCCTTATAGCCGGCTGAAGCGTCCGGTGCGCGAGATCGAACGCCAGGCCCAGCGCAGCAGCGCACTGCTCAAGCGCCTGCTTCGCCAGATCGAGAGGACAGACGATGCGACTCAGGAGTCATGCCAGCAGGTCTCCTCTTGGCACGAAACCATGGCCGTGGTGACGGTGCGGGAGCCGGAGGTGACCGCTGAAGGGCCGGAAAAACTGCCGGCGCCGGTGCGGTCGCCGTCGGCTTCTGGTTCTTGCTTTCCTTCCGAAAACGAACTCACACGGTCATGTGACCGCTGCACTAGCGCCTTTTTCCCGAAAGAGGAACGATAACTATGAGGATTGAAGCCCCAGTGAAACCGGCGCCGCCTTGGGGCTGCGCCGCCGGAGAAGGGATGCGCCACGTGCTTACAGCAGATGCAATTGCAGTGACCGAGCCAACCTCTGAAACCCACGAAGCCAACCTACTAAACCTGTTGATCGTCGACGACGAGCGCTCCATGCGCGAGTCCTGCCGCGAGGTGGCCCAATCGCTGGGCTTCAACACCCGGGTTGCGGACTCCCCCGAACATGCCTTTCACGCTCTCGATACCATTCCGGTGGACGTGGTGCTGCTGGACCTGCGGCTGCCGGGATCGAGTGGACTGGACGTGCTGCGCGAAATCAGGCGGCTGCGTCCCGAAACCCTGGTCATTGTGATGACCGGTTTCGCCACCGTGCAGTCGGCCGTGCAGGCGATGAAATTGGGGGCCTACGACTACATCACCAAGCCCTTCAACTTCGATGAGCTGCGCCTGGTGCTGGAGCGGGTGACCTCGCACCTGAGGCTCACCAGCGAGAACCGGCTGCTGCGCGAGCAGTTGAAGTCCAAGCATGGGTTTGGCTCGCTGGTCGGCCACGCTCCGGAGATGGAGAAGCTGTATCGCATTATCGCCAAGGCCGCGCATAGTTCCCATCCCGTGCTGATCCTGGGAGAGAGCGGCACCGGCAAGGAACTGGTGGCGCGTTCCATCCATCATTACGGGCCGTATCGTGACAAGCCCTTCATCCCCGTGGATTGCGGGTCCCTGGTACCCAGCCTGATCGAAAGCGAACTGTTCGGCTACGTGCGTGGCGCGTTCACTGGCGCAGTGCGGGCCAAAGACGGCCTGATGGCCACCGCCGAGGGCGGCACCATCTTTCTGGATGAAGTCGGCGAGCTGCCGGTTGACCTGCAGGCCAAGCTGCTGCGCGCCATCCAGGAGAAGGAGATCCGTCCGGTAGGCGGCACGCGCGCGATACCGATCAATGTTCGCATCCTGGCGGCCACTAATCGCGATCTCGACGTCGCCGTGCAGCAGGGCAGCTTCCGCCGCGACCTTTATTTCCGCCTTAACGTGCTCGCCCTGCGCATCCCGCCGTTGCGCGAGCGCAAGCAGGACATTCCACTGCTGATCGGCAACGTACTGGAACGGATCAATGGCGCGACTCAGGTGCAGCATGCTCTGGGGGACGATGCCCTGGCGCTGATGCTGGCCTACGACTGGCCGGGCAATGTGCGCGAGCTGGAAAACTGCGTGGAGCGCGCCTGCACCACCTGTTCGTTTTCCACCATCCACGTTGCCGACCTGCCGACCGCTCTGCGTAACTTCCAGGCGTTTCCCAAGCCGGACGTCCAGAGTTCCAGTCCCGAGGCCATTACCCCGCTGGACCAAGTCGAGAGACAAGCCATCCTGCATGCCATCGAACTGCTGAAGGGAGATAAGCTGCAGGCCGCCCGCCGTCTCGGCATTGGAAAAACCACGCTGTATCGCAAACTGAAGGAATACGGCCCGGCCTGACCGCCGGACCGTTGTGATTACGATTCACAAAAAGCCGCGCCCGGGCGGCACGCTTGAGGTGTGCCCGCGTCCGGCAGGGAGGGAAATCATGATTCTGTTGGTTACGGCATCTTCCCGCGCCCCGGAGTACGCCGCAGCGCTGGAGCAGGGCACAAGCCAGAAGACGGAGGTGGCCGGCTCGGTCCCGCAGGCGGTCACCCGGTTGCGCAACGCCGAATACGAGGCGCTGGCCATCGACCAGTCGCTACTGGAGACCGACTTTCGCGCGCTCGACACGTTGTTGAACCATTCCGGCACGGCCATGCCGATCTACGTGAATCTGTCCCTGCATGGCAGCGAGCGGGTCGTGCGCGAGGCCCAGGTGGCCCTGCGGCGCGGCGAAAAAGAGAAACGGGTGGCGCTGCGGACCGTGGAGCGCGATCTGCGCAACCAGTTGCGCGGCGAGGTCACCGGCATCCTGCTCACTTCAGAGCTGGCGCTGCGGCATCCTGCGATTCCCGCCGAGGTTGCCGCCAAACTACAGCTGGTGCAGGACATGGCGCAAAAGATGCGCGTGTGCCTGCATGTGATATAGGCAGTAGTTGGCAATTAGCAACTAGCAAGTAGCGGCTAGCTACGACGATAAGGGTTGCCGGGTTTCGAAACACGGCGAGCCGGCGAATTGAGAACGACGCAGGGTGTTCAGGTGTCAACCACTAGCCGCAGTTGCTAATTGCTAGTCGCTAGTTGCTAGCTGCTTCTTCACTCCGTCCTCAGCGCCTGCATGGGTTCCACCGACGCCGCCCGCCGCGCCGGCAGCAGCGCCGCCAGCAGCGCTACAGCGGCCACCAGCAGGGTACCTCCCAACACGGTCAACGGATCGGCGGCGCTCACTCCATAAAGCTGGCTGCGCAGCAGGCGCCCCAACAGCAGGGCCACCGGCAACGTCGCCACAATACTGATTCCCGCCAGCCACAAAACATCGCGCAGTACCAGCCCCATCACGCTTCCGCGCTGCGCGCCCAGCGCCATGCGAATGCCGATCTCGCGGGTGCGTTGCGCGGTGGCGTAGGCCAGCACGCCGTAAAGGCCGATCGCCGCCAGCAGCATCGCCAACACGCCGAAGCACACCGCCAGCAAGGCAACCAACCGCTCGACCGAGAGATTGTCGGCAATCTGCACCTCCATGGTTTGCAGACTGACCAACGCCAGCTTGGAATCGAGTTGCTGCATGGCGCCGCGGACGTCGGAGAGCGCAGCCTCAGGCGGCTGCCAGGTGCGTACCAGAAAGAACAGTCCGCTGGGATTGTCCAACTGAAAGCGCGGCCGGTAGACCGTGCGCTTGATGTCGTCGCGGACCCGCGCGTGGCGCGTGTCTCCCACCACGCCCACGATCTCGGTATCTTTCTTGCCGCGTGAACCGTCGAAGCCGAGGAAGTGGCCGAGAGCACTTTGCGGCGTGCGGAAGAAGTGGCGAGCAAACGCGAGATTCACCATGGCTACGTTCGGTTTGCCCACGACATCGCCGTCGGTGAAGTCGCGCCCGGCCAGCAGCGGAACCTGCATGGCGGCGAAGTAGCCGGGCGTTACCCCCGGCTGCTCCACCTGCATGTCTTCATCTTCGCGGTCGTTATAACCGGCGATCACGATGTTGCCATCATCGTCGGTGTTGGCCAGGTCAGGATCGTCGGTGCCGGCCACGGAGCGCGTTCCCGGCAACGCCGAGAGGGTCTGCGTGACCCGGCGATACAAGGGGAAGACCTGCTCCGGCTGATAGCCCGACAGGCGCGGGTTGACGCCGAAGCTTACCAGATGATCAGTGGCAAAGCCGACATCCAGGGCGCGCAGATTATGCAGGGTGCGGACAAACAGGCCGGCGCCGATCAGCAGCAGCAGGCTCAAACTGATTTGCGCGCCCACCAGCACGCGGCGGAAGCGCAGCGGCCCGCCGGATGAGGTCGTGCTCTGCTGCTTGAGCGAATTGGCCAGATCGGGATGCAGGAAGCGCAGGGCCGGCGCCAGACTAAACAGCAGGCTGACAGCAAGCGCAAGCGCGAAGTTGAAGAGCAGGACGCGGGTGTCCACGCTGGAAGAGAACGGCAAGTCCGTCGCGCTATCGCCGGCGATCCTGCGAATGAGCACCGCGGAAACGGCTGGCGCAAGCAGTAGCCCCAACATTCCGCCCAGCAGGCCCAGCAGCAGACCTTCGGCGAGCAATTGGCGGATGATCTGCCAGCGTCCCGCGCCCATGGCGTAGCGCACCGACATCTCACGCACCCGTCCTGCCGCCCGCACCAGCAGCAGGCTGGAGACATTCACGCACGCCATCAAAACCAGCAGCACCACCATGCCCATCACGATCAGCATGGGTGTGCCAATCTGGTCACGCAGCGGCGAGAAACCGCGCGCACTGTCCAGCACCTGAATACGGGATTCGTCAAGATACGTACGGCGAAGGCGCTCCGAGGCGTTGGGAATCTGCGCCAGCTCCGCCGCCCGCAGCGCATGCCACAGGGGCTGCAACCCGGCTTCCGCCTGGGCTCGGCTCTCTCCCGATTTCAGCCGTCCCACAATCATCATCCAGTGCGAGTTGAAATCGTCCAGGTCCTGCCAGCGCGGCGTAATGATGTTCTTGGTGGTCAGCGGGACGAAGACTTCTTCGGTGGCGCCAGCGACGATGCTGTGAAAGCCGGGGGGCGCCACGCCCACGATGGTGAAAGGATGCGCATTGATCAGCAGCGTCTGGTTGATCACCTGCGGATCGGACCCAAACTGCCGTTTCCAGTAGTTGAAGCTGAGCACCACCACCGGGTTGCTGCCGGGCACATCGTCGGCGGGCACAAACAGGCGCCCCATGGCGGGCTGCAGCCCCAGGGCCTGAAAGTAGTTGCCCGAAGCCAGTTCACATCCCACCAGCTCAGGCCGGTTGTTCCACTGCACACTGACGTTTTGCAGGTCGCTGGCAATCAGGCTCTCAAAGACGCGGTTCTGATCGCGCAGATCGCCGTACATCGGGTAGGAGAAATAATCGTGATCGTCACCTCCGAAGGAGTTGAAGTGGCCGCGGATCGAGCCGGTAAACTGCAAACGCACCAGTTGTTCCGGATGCGAGACCGGCAGCGAGCGCAACAATGCCTGGTCGAGCAGGGTGAATACTGCGGTGTTGGCTCCTATACCGAGCGCCAGCGTGGCTACCGCCACAAAGGTGAAGATGGGCGCCTTGCGCAGTTGCCGAATGCCATAGCGAAGTTCCTGAAAGATCTGCATTACTGTTCGCCTTTTGTTGTCATCACGGTCGAAAATTCAAAACTGTGGTAGAAATCCGAATCTCAAACGTGCAGCTGGTCGGCCAAACTTGACCATCTAGAATCATAATCTTAGCCGCTACCACCAGGGCAGGATGTTCGTGGTTGCGACTGGCCTGTCCGAAATCGAACATCTCTCCCAAAGCTGATGTTTCCATTGCGGAAATCAAGGGCTGCCCATAAACTGAATGAACATTCATTCGGCGGCGCCGCAAGCGGCGGTTTGTTTCCCGGCACGCCGGATCGAACACGAATCTCCGTCAGGTTTGACCTCGGGCCAGATGTGAAAAGCGAACCGCAACCTCCTTCGACTGCCGCCGGCGGTCCACCCGTCAACCGCAATGCCGAGAAGTACCAGCGCATTCTTGATGCCGCGGTTTCCGTGTTTGCCGAGAAAGGCTTCTTCACCTCGCGCATCTCCGATATTGCCGATCGCGCAAGCGTCGCTGACGGTACGGTCTATCTCTACTTCAAGAACAAAGAAGAGATCCTGATGACCGCCATCAACACCGCCTTTGACGCGTTCATGCGGCACGCGCGCACCGAGTTGGAAAAGCTGCCCAATCCGTGTGAACGGTTGCGCAGATTGGCGTTCCTGCATCTCGACGCCCTAGGCTCAAACCGCGACCTCGCCGTCGTCTTTCAGATGGAGCTGCGGCAGAGCACGCGTTTCCTCTCCGAGTTCTCGCACCACCACATGATCGAGTACCTGACGCTGGCCCGCACCGCCATCAGCGACGGACAAGCCAGCGGCATCTTTCGCCCCGAGATGCCCGCCAAGGTCGCTGCCAACTGTTTCTTCGGGGCGCTCGATGAAATGGTGACCTCCTGGGTGTTGAACGAGCATGAGTATCGTCTGGCCAACGTCGCCGACACGGTGGTGGACATTTTCCTGAACGGAATGAGGAGTGGACACCAGCCGTGAGCGGATGCCGGAGGGCCCTTCGGGCGTTTCTCCCACAGCACAGGGATAGCGGTCACCGGTCACAGCATCCGGTTTGCCGGAAGACTAGCATTTGGGCGTCGCAATAGGCGCATTACCAACATCCTGCACCCATGAGCATTCGGACCCTCAACGAAATTTTCTTCACCGTCGTGGAGCGCGACAACCCGCGCGTGATGCTGACCCGCGAAGGTGAAACCTGGCAGCCAATCTCCTCCGCGCAACTGCGGAGCTGGGTTTATTCCGCAACCCGCCAACTGCAGGCCTGGGGCGTCGGTAAGGGCGATCGCGTTGTCATCCTCAGCGAGAACCGCGCGGAGTGGGCCGTCGCCGACTACGCCACCCTGCTGTTGGGCGCCGTGGTGGTGCCCATCTACGCCACCCAAACCGCCGAGCAAGTCCTCTACGTACTGCAGAACTCCGAGGCGCGTATCGCCTTTGTTTCCACCCGTCAGCAATACGAAAAACTCGCCGCCATTCGCGATCAAACCAGCCTGGAGTTCGTCGTCGTCATGGACCAGGCGCCCGAGCTGAGCAACGCCGTGCACATGGGGTCCTTTGTGCGCGCCGGACAGGCCGGCCCCGACCCAGAGCTTGACGCCATCGCCGCAGCCATCGAGCCGGACGATCTCGCGACTCTCATCTACACCTCCGGCACTACGGGCACGCCCAAGGGTGTCATGCTCACCCATGGCAACATCGCCTCCAACGTCAGCGTTTCGCTCGACATGTTCGAGATCGGCAAGGACGACCTCAGCATCTCCTATCTGCCGTTGTCGCACATCACGGCCCGCCACCTGGATTACGCGCTGCAATACCACTGCATCACCATCGCCTATTGCCCCAGCATCGACGACCTGGGGCGCGCCATGCGCGAGGTGAGGCCCACCATCATCGTGGCCGTGCCTCGGGTGTACGAAAAGGTTTACAACCAGGTGCAACATAAGATGCACGGGGTAAAGGGCGCACTCTTCAAATGGGCGCTGTCCGTCGGGGCGGCCAACCGCGAGACCATCCTACGGGGTGAGGCGCCAACTTCGCTCTCGTGGAAGCTGGCCAACGCTCTGGTGTTCTCCAAGGTCCGCGAAGGACTGGGCGGCCGTGCGCGCATCTTTGTTTCCGGAGGCGCGCCGCTGGGCAGGGAGATCGCCACCTGGTACGCCGACATCGGCATTCGCATTCACGAAGGTTATGGCCTCACCGAAACTTCGCCCGTGATCGCGGTGAACAATCCCATCTACCATCGCCTGGGCGCCGTCGGCAAGCCGGTGTCGAATGTGGAAATCAAGATCGCGCCCGATGGCGAATTGCTGGTGCGCGGTCCCTCCGTTTTCCAGGGTTACTGGAGAATGCCGGATGAAACGGCCAATGCTTTCGAAGATGGCTGGTTCAAGACCGGCGACGTGGCCACCCTCGATGAAGAGGGCTTCCTTTCCATCACCGATCGCAAGAAGGACCTGATCAAGACTTCGGGCGGCAAGTTCATCGCCCCGCAACCCATCGAGAATTCGCTGAAGGCCAACCTGCTGGTCGGCGAGGCGGCCCTGCTCGGCGATAAGCGCAAGTTCCCGGCGGTGCTCATCGTGCCCAATTTTGCCGAGCTGGAGGAGTGGGCCCAGCACCATGGCGTGAAATTTTCCTCGCGCAAGGAGCTGGTGAAATCCCCTCACGTGCAGTCGCTGTATGAGGGCATTGTTGAGGAACTGAATCGCAATCTCGCGCAATACGAGAAGCTGAAAAAGGTGCTGCTGATTCCGGCGGAACTCAGCATTGCCGACGGGACCCTCACCCCGAGCATGAAGTTGCGCCGCCGCCATCTCGAAGAGCGCTACCGCAAAGAGATTGACGCGCTCTACGCCAGCGCGCAGGCGCATTCCCGCACTCCCTCGCCCAGCGGCGCAACCCGGTAGGCGGGCCGCAATATGCCCAACCGAATCCAGTGCTGTCATCCTGAGCGAGCGGCCGGTTTTGCCGCGAGTCGAAGAGCCTGCCCTGAGCTTGTCGAAGGGACCCCTATTCCACAGAGAGCCCGCACTCGGTCCAGGATTGCGCATTTCCAGTGGATAGTGGATAGTGGATAGTGGATCGAAAAACCGCGCTTGCGCAATCCGGTGCGAAGGTGGGCGCCGTCTCTATCCACTACCCACTATTCACTATCCACTGACTGATGCTCATCATTCCCACCTACAACGAACGGGAGAACATTGCGTCTCTGGTGACCCGAATCCGCAACGCGGTCGGAGCGGAGCCGATCTTCTTCGTGGACGACAACTCTCCGGACGGCACCGCCGACGAGATCCGCCGCATTCAGCAGCAGGACCCCAACGTTCACCTGATGGCGCGTCCCGGCAAGGGCGGTTATGGATCGGCCTGCCGTGACGCGATGAAGAAGATTCTCCAGGAAAACCTCGCCGACTACGTGATCCAGTCCGACGCCGACCTGTCGCATCCGCCGGAGTTGCTGCCGCGCATGCTGGAGATGCTCAAGACCTGCCAGGTGGTGATCGGTTCGCGCTACGTGAAGGGCGGCGGCGCAAAAAACTGGAGCCTGTCCCGGCGGACCCTGAGCTTTGGCGCCAACCTTTACGCGCGCCTCTTCACCGGAGTGCCGGTGCACGACATGACCGCCGGATTTGTCGGCTACCGCACCGAGGTCCTGCGAAAGATCGACCTGGACCACATCCGCTCCGAGGGATACGCCTTCCTGATGGAGATGAAGTTCACCCTGCATCGCAGCGGAACCGGCTTCTGCGAGTTCCCCATCATCTTTTCCGAGCGCGAGTCCGGCAAGTCGAAGTTCAGCCGCAAAATCCTCTTCGAAGGTGTGCGCTTCCCGCTCAAGGCGCTCGGGAAAAAGAATCAGCGGCGCTTAAGTAGCCGCACCGAAAAGCGGACGCTGCTCCCATGATCGCAGGAGCAGGCGCCTCTGACAACTTTCTACTGGCTACTGACATTGTCGTTACGGCGTAATCTCCAACACGACACCATAGCCTGCTCAAGGCCGTTATTGGCCGCGGTGCCGTACATGTTGCCACTGCGTTGTCCAGATACCAGCTCCACCATTCGGCAACCCTGACCGTCGAGGCTACCGGTAAACGCGTACAGGATGGTGTACGTCCACCGCCTCCGCGGAAGGTGCGAACTTGATATACCGTGCCGCAGCCACCACCTGGGCCGCCCAAGTTACCGTCGTTGCGCCGTAAAGATTACCTGCCTTGTCGAAGACCAGCTGGCCGTCAGGCTCGGTGTTGGTGCACTGGGGTATCCTTGGAAAGTATAAAGCACGGCTGAAGGTCCAGCTACCGTTTGGTCAAATACGCAGCTCGAAATACCGTGCCGCCTCCAGCCGGCCGCCCATATGGTGGCGCCGTAGAGATTGCCAGCCGCGTCGAAGATCATGCCAGCCGCAGGATTGGCACCGTCTGCGCCGCTGCCGTAGGGTGTACCCTGGAAGGAGTACAACACAGTTTCCGTCCAGCCGAAGCTCTGCTGGTTGGGTGTCAATCTGTAAACTGTACCCGCCCCGTTCGATCCTCCAAGAAAGGTAGTGCCATAGACGTTGCCATCGACCCCCACAGTTGGCGCAGACTGAGGCACGCTCCCATCGTTGCCACCAGCGAAAGCATGGGCCACTAGTTCATACCAGGAAAGCGCCGAAACCCGGCCCAGGTTAAGAACGATGCCCTTGTTATTCGCGCCTCCATACGACGTCGTGCCGTAAAGATGTCCACCATCACCGAACGCCAGTCCCCCAGATGGGTAGTTGGGATCGAAGCCCCCATCCCACCCTCCGGTGAAGGCGTGCAGTGTGGACAATGCCCAACTGCCGTTAGAGGCGGGTGTCAGCTCAAAGATGGTGCCGTAGTTCAGAGGACCATCACGCGTGGTTATGCCGTAGAGGTTCCCGCGGCCGTCAAAGACGACCGAAGCATAAGGCTCGGCCCCGTCGCCGTAATTAAAGCTATGAAGTATGGCTTCGCTCCAGGCGCCGTCTGGGTTGGGGGACAGTTCGAACACAATGCCGCATCCTGGGCGGCCGCATGCTCCTCCGGTGTAACCACCCTCGACAGTTGTGCCATATAAGTTCCCGTTGGCGTCGCGAACCAGACCAGAAAAGGGTTGCCATCCATCACCATTTGAAATGCCAAAGTTGTGGAGTACGTAGTACCGGCTCTGAGCCCAAGCAGGGACGGAGCACAGAACAACGAGTATGAGCATCAGCAGTGCGGCACTGCGGGCTAACGAAGGCCGTTCATAACGCATTGTCCACCCCTCTCCTTTTGTAGCATATTCAGTCTGGCCGAGCTCTTGCCTAACGGCTGTGCGAGCCATCACTGACTACTGTGACCATCACAAACACCCGTGAGGTCGATCACTGCGGCCCATTTGGCTGAGCGTCAAGTTTAGTGCACTGATTCAAGAGTGAACTACGACTGAAGTGTGGGGTGGAGGAGTTGGAGTACATGCTCACCCCAACCCGAGTATCTTCTCCCTTTTCACCATCCGAACGCAATTCTCCACTAGCCAATCGTAGCTGTTTCCACCAACCATTGAGGAGAAAAGTATGAAATTCATCACAGCAGTGGTGGCCGCCGTAGTTATGTTTGTTAGTGCGATGCAGCAGTCGCCCAAGGTCCAACGTGGGCTCCCTTAGCCAACCAGCCGAGTTTTTCGGCCGGAACCGCCTTCCTCCTAGCCGACGGTACGATCATGGTTCAGGATGTAGATCTCCCGCGGAACAATTGGTATAGGCTGACGCCCGATCCAAGCGGAAGTTACATCGATGGAACCTGGGCTCAAGTGGATACAATGCCGACGGGCTACGGTCCGTTGTTCTATGCCTCCGCCGTACTCGCAGATGGGCGCCTCGTCGTTGAGGGTGGGGAATACAATCTACGCGGAGGTAGCACTGACTCGGGCGCTATTTTCGACCCCACGAAGCCCACGGGGCAGCAATGGGTATCCGTTGCCCCACCGGCTTTCTTTGGTGGACAACCCATCGCGGATTCTCCGAGCGTTGTTCTTCCCGACGGCAGGTTCATGATCAGCCAATACAATAGCCTAGTCGAGGCAATATTGGATCCTTCCACACTAACTTGGACCCAAACGGGCACCGGCAAGGCCGAGCCCGAATATGAGGAGGGGTGGACCTTACTCCCAAACGGGAAAGTGCTGGATGTGGATACGTTCTATGTTAATGGCGACCCCTACCACTCTGAAATCTACGACCCAAGCGGAAGCGGCAGCTGGAGCTATGCCGGGAGCACCGTAGTTCAATTGTGGGGTGAGGGCTGTTGCAACCAGGAGATCGGGCCTGCGGTGCTGCTGCCAGACGGCTCGGTTTTTGCCACGGGTGCCACGACCACAAGAGTGGCAGGCTATCCGTGTGTATCTGGAAACACATCGATCTACAACAAACCAGGACATCCGAACGTCTGGACCGCAAATTCACCTCTTCCGTACATTGCGATGGGTATAGGAGTGCAGATGTCCGATGCACCGGGAGCTCTGCTGCCTAGCGGCAACGTGCTTTTGATGACCAGCCCTTGCACCGACTACCACGCTACTCCCTCCTATTTCTATGAGTGGAATGGATCTATCTATGTACAAGTTCCCGCTCCACCACATGCCATGTACGACTGGGCTGCCCTTGGCGTAATGTTGGTTCTGCCGACCGGGCAGGTATTGCTTACTGACGAATCCAATGATATCGAGATCTAGACGCCGACTGGCAGCCCGAATCCAGCGTGGTCGCCCACCATCACCCCGGGGCCGCCGACGCCCATCAAGGTGGTTTCAGGCTTCACCTATCAGGTTTTCGGCACCCAATTGAATGGTCTGTCCCAGGCCAGCATGTACGGTGACGACGTCCAGAACGCCACGAATTATCCCCTGATCCGCGTCACCAACAACTCGACTGGCGTTGTCACTTACTGGAGAACCCACAACCACAGCACCATGGCCGTCGCAACCGGAAGCACGTTGGTTTTCACTTACTTCGACGTGCCCCCAAACACGCCCGTTGGCTATTACAACTTGGAGGTCGTGGCAAACGGAATTGCGTCCGCGCCCTACCTGCTCCATGTTTTGCAGTAGGGAAGCGTTGGCTTTCCCTACCCGTTTTGCGACTCGACGCTTACTGGCCGCAAAAGATGGGCACACTCGGACGCCCGGGAGAAGGAAGGTCGAGGGTCTTATTTCGCGCCGCGCGGCTTCGAGAGGAGTGGGTGGAAAAAAGGCCGGGAAATCTTCCCCCGGGTACCAGAGGCAGCTTCCCACTTGCGGCGATGGTTTGTCAGTGACCGCTGCAGCACATCTGAGTGATGAGGTCAAAACAAAAGGGGGCCGGCGACCTGAAAGAAAGGATGCCGGCCACTGAGGAGACGTAGAGTTTCAGCTACGGTGTGATCTCCCAGACGACACCGACGCCCGCCCTTCTCACTCGTTCTTTGGCGAGAGGGTTGGAACGAACTTTGGAGGGCACTCCACTGCGAGTTCCCCATCATTTTTTCCGAGCGCGAGTCCGGCAAGTCGAAGTTCAGCACGCAAAATCCTGTACGAAGGCGTGCGCTTCCCCCTCCAGGCCCTGGGGAAGCGAGTCAGCGGCGCGCCCTGGTCGCCTGCGCGCTCTGCGGTATTTGCCTGTTCTCGGCCAGGCTCAGAGAGCCAACGCCCGCCCGCTCCCCGTATTTTTGATTGACAAGTGTTAGGTTACAGGCTACAGTCTAGGAGTGAAGATACGGAGCTTCGCCCATAAGGGACTGAAAAAGCTCTACGAGGACGACAGCGTTAAATCTGTGCCGCCCGATACGGTGGATAAGCTCCGCAAGATGCTGGCATATCTCGATAACATGGACGATCCGGCGGAACTGAGTAGGCTTCCAATCTGGAGGGCGCATACCCTAACCGGAGACCGCAAGGGAACATGGAGCCTGAGCGTCACCCGTAACCGGCGTTTGACGTTTCGCATCAACACCGCGGAGCGCGAAATCTGCGGCGTAAATTTGGAAGACTACCACTAGCACAGAAGGAGCAAGCGCCATGCCCATGAAGAACCCGCCCCATCCCGGAGATTTCATTCGCACGGAGATTATTGGCCCTGCCGGCCTGTCGGTCACGGCGGCGGCGGCGGCGCTTCAGGTTTCCCGGCCTGCCTTGTCGAGCCTGCTCAACGGCAAGGCCGACCTTTCCGGGGACATGGCGCTGCGCATCGAAAAAGCCTTTGGGGTGAAGATGGACACGCTTATGCGGATGCAATCCGCATACGACATTGCCCGGACCCGCAAACGCGAAAGGCAAATCCGTGTGCATCGGATTCACCAGCCTGCCAGCATGCACGCATGAGGAATCCGCTCTGAGGGCTACGCCTTCCCCATGGAGATGAAGTTCACTCTGCACCGCAGCGGCACCGGCTTTTGCGAGTTCCCTATCATCTTTTCCGAGCGCGAGTCCGGCAAGTCGAAGTTCAGCCGCAAAATCCTCTTCGAAGGCGTGCGCTTCCCGCTCAAGGCCTTTGGGAAGCGGGTCCACGGCGCGTCATAGGACAGACAAGAAAACGGCCGACACTCCGGTTGGGGATGTCGGCCTTTATTCATTTCAGGCTTCGGGCTGGGCGCCCGCTTGCGTTGGTGCGCGCATCGCTTCAGTTGGAAGGTGCGGCTGGCTGGCCGGGCATGGGAAAGCGCTTTCCAAGGGGGTTGCGCAACCAATCGTGCGGTTTGCCGAATTCCGGCATTGTCGTGCCTGTGGTCGCAGGCTGGCCGACCGCAATCTTCTGGCTGTCGACGATTCTCTGTTCGCAATCGTCGTCGCAATCGCCCGTCGGGGATCAGCACGGCGACGTGAATGTCGCCGTCGGGGAGCACTCCTTGGGCGACGATTTCACCGCTATCGTTGATGGAAGTTCCCCAGTACACGTGCAGGTCTGAGGGATTTCTTATCAGCGCATTCAAGTCCACCATCGGGCCACCATTTTCCCAAAGGAATGCGCGTCCGGTGACAAAAGACGAGCATTGGCCAGTTCCTCCGGACACTCCCACGATTTGCTTGTCTTCGTTTATGCCGTACGCTTGCGAACACGCGTCCTGGCCTACTGTGCCCAGATCGATTGCTTTCCCGTGAGTCCAGAGCGGAGCATGAAAAAGCTGGTCGCCTGCTATGGAAGAGCCTCCCACCGCGTCACCGGCGTCGTTGATCCAGAGTGCGAGAGCTCCGCTGCCCCCGCTTACTGGAGGTAGATCCCTGAGCACTCCGCGGTCCCACAGAAAGCCGTGGTACGCCTGGTCCCCGGCCAGGTTCGACTGGCCGACGACTTGGCCACGCTGGTTCATCCACCAAGGATTTCCAAAAGTGCCTCCCAGCGTGCCGATGTCCACCATCTTGCCGTGTTCCCAGAAGAATGGATCTTGCGTTGGAAGACCGGTGGTGCCATTGGGCGTGGTGTTGGTATAGGAGACCCCGGCGATCTGGCCAAGGTCGTTCACCAGCGTGGCGGCCGAATCGTTGCCACCCAGCGTCCCCAAGTCCCGCATGGCTCCGTTTTGCCACAGGAAGGCACGGAGCTGCGTGGCTGAGGGCCAGCAGTTCAAACTGAAGCAGGGACCCAAACCGGATGCATAGGCGTCGGGAATCGCGTTCTGGGCGCCGCCGACGACCTGTCCCCAATTATTGATGCCAGCCGGCTCGGCGTTATTGCCTCCCAGATGTGCCTATGTCGGTGATCTTGCCGCCGAGCCAGATAACGCGCGCGATAGATGGGATATCCGGTCGTCGGATCATACGATCCGTTTTCCGAAGCTTCCGGTGATCACTCCCCAGTCGTTGATTCCAAAAGGAAGACTTCCATTGTTGCCGGGAAGCGCCCCCAAATCGGTGAGGACTCCGTCTCTTCCATTGGAATGTGTGATCGAGGTAGCAATCTGCGAGGCAATACGGATAATACGGATCGGGAGCCGAGGTGGCCGACACGCCTACCACCGTACCTCGACGGTTGACGAACCTAAACTGCGGAGGACCGGTAGGCAAGTAGGTATCCGGCCCGCCGAACGTACCCAGGTCGATCAGTTTGTATTGGCGGTGCTTGTGACTGGGGGTAACCTGTCCCGAGAGTTGAGCGGCGATCGCCAAGATCGAAAATATGGCGACGGCAACGACGAAACAACATGTTCTAAGTCTCATCCCTTCTCCTTTGCTGAATGGTCGAAATTGGGGCCTAAGAAGCCGCTGGGTCATGGACCGGAAACTGAAATCTATCCCCAGATGAATGTTGGCGAGTGTGGACTCGGCAGGGTTTCGGAGTAAATGCACCAGCAGTCAAATGGCGGTAAAACGCGGATAAAACGAGTTGGCTCGGATTGGGTACTTAGGCCAACACTCATTGTTATGTGGTGATTAGGCGAACCCCGGCAACCGTTGCTTGGAATCCGGCCGGGGCGGTAGTAAACTTTGCCGCACCCCGTCAATTTTCGTGAAAGAGACGCTGCCAGCTCGGATTCGGTTCGGAGTCTTTGAACTCGACGTTAGGACCGGGGAACTGCGCTCAGGCGACCGAAAGATGGCTTTGCAGGAACAGCCACTGCGAGTCCTGCAGATGCTAGTGGAGCGAGAGTGCGAGATCGTTACTCGCGAAGAAATCAAGAAAAAGCTTTGGCCGAATGATACGGCTGTGGAGTTCGACCACGGCATCAACACGGTCATCAGTAATCTCCGGCGAGCCCTTGGCGATTCGGCCGACGAGCCGAAATACATCGAGACCCTGGCCCGGCGAGGCTATCGGCTGATGGTGCCGGTAGAGCGGACGGACACCGCCGATCCGTCTAGCGGCGATGGCACCCCCGTTCTGATGCAGCATGAAACCGTCGGCCTGATCGGCAAAAAGGTTTCCCACTATCGGGTGCTGGAGGTGATCGGCGGGGGCGGGATGGGCTTGGTTTACAAGGCGGAAGACTTGAAGCTTGGCCGCAGCGTTGCACTGAAATTCCTGCCGGAAGAGCTGGCCAAGGACCAAGTCGCACTACAGCGCTTCGAACGTGAGGCGCAAACCGCTTCGTCGCTGAACCATCCCAATATCTGCACGATTTACGAAGTCGAGGAGCATGAGGAACAGCCCTTCATCGTGATGGAGTTGCTGGAGGGTGAAACACTGCGCGACCGACTAGCGGCCGCGTCAGACGCTGCCCAGAAGGTCCCTCTCGACGAGCTGTTGAGGATTGCGCTCCAGGTGGCTGGCGGGTTGGAGGCGGCGCACGAACAGGGCATCGTCCACCGCGACATCAAGCCGGCGAACATCTTCCTGACAAGAAAAGGCACGGCCAAGATTCTGGACTTTGGCCTGGCAAAGCTCGCGGTGGAAGCGCCGGAATCTGCTCGGGTAGAGCGGGGCTTCAGCCCCGCGTCCCAGCCGCCTTCTTCCCTTGCCCAGCGGGCCTGAAGGCCCGCTCTACCCGCCCGCGACACCTGCCGACGCCACCCTCACCCGCACCGGCATCGCCATGGGCACGGCGGGCTATATGTCTCCTGAGCAGGTACGCGGCGAGAAGCTGGACGCCCGCACGGACCTATTCTCCTTTGGGCTGGTGCTGTATGAGATGGCGACCAGTCAGCGTGCGTTCAGTGGCGAGACTGCTTCCGTGGTAGAGGATGCTATTCTCCACCACTCTCCGGTTCCAGTGCGCGAACTCAACTCTACCCTTCCGGCGAGGCTGGTCAGCACGATTGACAAGGCGCTGGAGAAAGACCGCGAGCACCGCTACCGGTCGGCAGCTGAACTGCGTGCGAACTTAGAAATGGTAAAGAGCAACAAACGTAAGCGCGCCCGCCATCCCTTGAGATGGGTCGCCGCGGCCGCACTGCTCACTGTTTTTTCCATTGGCGGCTGGTTCTACTGGCGCTCGCGCAACACGCTGAGGCTCGCAGCAACCGACACCATCGTTCTCGCCGATATCACCAATCGCACCAGCGACCCTGTTTTCGACGACGCACTGAACAGGGCGTTGCGTCAGGGGTTAGAGCAGACACCCTTCCTTCATGTGCTAACTTTCGACAAGGTGCGCGGTGCTCTTAGGTCGCTGAGCCATCCCGAGGACGCCAAGCTGACGGCCGACTTGGCGCGCGATGTCTGCCAGCAAAGCGGTAGCAAGGTTTATGTTGCGGGATCAATCGCCGATATAGGTAACCACTATCGCATTGCACTGCAAGCTGTGAATTGCCAGACCGCGAAGCCTGTTGCTCGAACGGAGGTCAACGTTGAAGGCCGCAATCAAGTGATCAAGGTTCTCGGTTTAGCTGGCCGACAGTTGCGGAGCCAGCTCGGCGAGCCGACGTGGTCGTTACAGAAGTTCAGCACACCTCTGGAAGAGGCCACGACTGCGTCGCTGGAGGCAATGCAAGCCTATACGCAATCCGTCAAGACGCGGATTTCCGCCGGCGATGCCGACGCACTTGCTGTGATGAAGCGGGCCGTTGATCTGGATCCAAACTTTGCCTTGGCCCACGTAGAACTCGGCGCTTACTTCTACAACCTCAATGAGGCCATCTTGGCGGCGCAGAGTCTAAAGCGAGCCTACGAGTTGCGCAATCGGGTGGACCAGCACACGCGGTACTGGATGCAGGCCATGTATTACGACGTCGGCACCGGCGAACTCGAAAAAGCCAATGACATCTACGCGCAGTGGATTCAGACTTTCCCTGCAGACGCATGGCCCCACAGGAACTATTCTGAATCTCTCATGGTTCTGGGTGACTATGAAATGGCCGCTGCCCAAGCTGGCGAAGCGGTCCGGGCCAGTCCTGAAACATCGACCTATGAACTTCTCATAATGTCATATATCAACATGAATCGACTGCACGCCGCCAAAGCTGTTTTTGACGAGGCCAAGGAGCACAAATTGGACGACTGGTTGCTCCGGTCATACCGTTATGTCGTGGCGTTCCTGGAGGACGACAAGCAAGGTATGCAGGAACAACTCAAGTGGGCGGAGGGACGGCCGGAGGCAGCGGACTGGCTTCTTGCACAGCAAGCCGACACCGCGATCCATGAAGGGCGATTTCGCGCGGCGCAGAAATTCTATTTGGCCAGAGAAGCTGGGCCGTGGACTTCAGTAGCCGCAAACAAGGCGCATGAGTCTCTGCGAGCCGCGGAAACAGGCGACACAGCGAAGGCTCTAAAAACAGGGGCAGAGGCGTTGGTCGCAAATCCGAAACGAAACGATCGGGTGCTGCTGGCACTGGCCTTTGCACGCGCCGGAGATGGGACGCAGGCACAGAGCCTCATCGAACAACTCAATCAGGAATTTCCTCTGGCCACGCTGGTACAAAAATACGAGATCCCGACGATCCGGGCTGCAATCCAGCTACGCCGCAAAGATCCGGGGGGTGCCATTAAGACTCTGCAGGCTACTACGCCATATGACGCAGCCTCCCCACCGTCTTTTGGTGGTCTGTATCTATACCCCGTGTATGTTCGTGGACTTGCCTATCTCCAAGTTGGTGATGGGAAGAATGCGGCGATTGAGTTCCAAAGGATGCTCGATCATTCGGGCCTTCTTCAAGACTCTATAATGGGCCCATTGGCCCGCCTGCAGCTCGGGCGCTCGCAGGCGATGATGGGCGACAAAGCGGCCGCGCGCAAGTCGTATCAGGATTTCCTCACCCTCTGGAAAGACGCCGATTCTGACATCCCCATCTACAAGCAGGCCAAAGCCGAGTACGCCAAGGTCAGGTGAGCGGTGGGCTGTGCCGCCCTGTCTTTGGATCCTCTCCCGGGCACGGCGCGCGCGTCGTCCTCACCTGCACATGTGACCTGGGTACTTGCGGCTACTTCGCCCGTTGCGATATCACTGGCGATGAGGAGCGGGTTGTTGTGTCTCTGCTCAGGCAGCGCCCAGTGCGCGGGCCGTGGAGCTCTTTGAAAAGCAGTTGTCAGTAGCCAGTGGCTAGTTGTCAGTGGCAACTGACTCGGCACGGATGTTTCCCATCGGCCTGGTAAGTCCTTGGGGTATATGAGGATACATATAAACCATTGGCGATCAAGAGTTTGCGGGGAAAAAGTCCGTAATCTCATGATTCTAAAGAACAGGGAGGGGAGGGGGTTGCCTAGTTGGGAGCGCTAGGTGTGACGACCGGTTTAGCGCTGTGCCGCACCTAAGTCCTTGCGAATCTATTATGTACGTATAAGTCATTTGGAATCTATCATGTGCGGAGATTTTGCGGCTAAGTTGTTGATTCTAGGCATAGCGTCAAAGGGGGGGTAGTGGGTTCTCCCTCTGGACAGCAGGTCCCTCCACTCGGGCTCGAGCCCTCGGTCGGGATGACAATTTCGTGTGATGACCCGTTAATTGCTGGGCACCGACGCCTCCTCCGCCGATGGTAAGATTTCAGCTTCATGGTGACCTTCGCAGTGCTGCGCATCGTAGTGGTTGTTCTGCTGATCGCAGCCAACGCGTTCTTCGTGGCCGCGGAATTCGCTCTGGTGAGCGTCCGCGAGACGCGACTGCAGCAGATGATTGCGGCGCACCGCATCGGCGCGCGCACCGTCCAGAAGCTGCATCAGAAGCTTGACCACGTCCTCAACGCAGTGCAGTTCGGAGTGACGGTTGCCAGCCTCGGTCTGGGCTGGATCGGCGAAGCGGCTGTGGCGCACATGTTGGAGCCGCTGTTCCGGCCTCTTCCTCACTCGCAGTTTTACGCGCACGGTATTGCGATCGCGGCCGCCTTCGTTCTGATCACTTATCTGGTGGTTATTCTGGGCGAGGTCGTTCCCAAGTCGATCGCCCTGCAGCGCACCGAGCGGGTTGCGCTTGCGGTTGCAGGCCCGATGGACGTGTTCATGACTATCGCCGCGCCGTTCCTGGCTTTCATGACCGCTTCTACTCAGGTCGTCCTGAAGGCCTTCGGGACGAAGCTGGAGCGCGGCGGCGGCGTGCATTCAGCGGAAGAGTTGAAGCTGATTGTCACTGCCGGCCGCAGGCGCGGAATCCTGGCCCACATGCAAGAGGAGATGATCCTTCGTGCGCTCGATCTGGAAAACATTTCGGTGCGCGAGATCATGGTGCCGCGTCCCGACATCTTCTCGTTGCCGGGAGATATGTCGCTGGAAGAGGCGCTGCAGCGCGTGGTGGACGAGCAGCATTCGCGCGTGCCGATTTACGATGTCCAGCGCGGCCCCGAGCACATCATCGGCGTCCTTTACGCCAAGGACCTGATGCGCTGGATGCGCTACCGCCTGAACCGGACTGCTTCCGGCCGTCCGGTCATCCGGCCCAGCGGATTGGAGGTGCGACACATCATGCGCGAGGTATTGGTCGTCCCGGAAACCAAACCGTTGCCCGATCTGCTGCTGGAGTTCAAGGTACGCAAGCGGCACCTTGCGGTGGTGGTGGATGAATTCGGTTCGACCGCCGGCGTGGTGACCGTCGAGGATGTGCTGGAGCAGTTGGTGGGCGAGATTGAGGACGAGTTCGACATCAGCGCGCCGATGTCCGCGCCCGGCGCGGCGTCGATGACGCTCGACGGCTCCGTCAACGTGCGCGACCTCGAGTCGCAATACCACATCGCTCTACCACGTGACAAAGGCTTCGAAACCCTCGCCGGATTCGTGCTTACGCAATTGCAGAAGATTCCCTCCGTCGGCGACAGCTTCGAATATCAAGGTCGCCACTACACCGTTATGGCGATGGACGGTCTTCGCGTGGATGCGGTAAAGATCGAAGCTGCCCAGCCACAGGCGAAAGCGCAAGATTCTCCTGTAGCGCCGATGGCTTCCTGATGCTGCGCTACCTGTTCTCGCGCCTGCTGTACATGCTGCCGGTCGTATGGCTGGTTGTGTCGGTGGTCTTCCTGCTGATCCATCTTGTGCCCGGCGATCCCATCCAGCAGATGCTCGGCGAAGGCGCGGCCGCCACCGACATCGCCGCCGCGCGCCACGCTTACGGTCTCGATGTGCCGCTTGGCCAGCAATACTTGAGTTACTGGCGCGGCATTCGTGCATGGCGATCTGGGACGGTCGCTGCGTTTGAACCAGGACGTTGGCAAGGTGATCACGCAGGCCTATCCGGCAACCCTGGAGCTTACGATTGCTGCGCTGCTGGTGGCTCTTGGCCTGGCCGTTCCCGCCGGAGTGCGGTCCGCATTGCGCCGCAATCGCTGGGACGATCGCCTGCTGAGCTTCGTGTCGCTGCTGGGATTGTCGTTCCCGAACTTTGCGCTGGGACCGATCCTCATCTTGCTGTTCGCCATTGAGCTTGGCTGGCTGCCGGTCTCCGGCTCCGGATCGCTGGCGCATCTGGTGCTTCCGGCGATCACGATGGGCGGAGCGCTGGCGGCGATTCTCACGCGCATGGTGCGCACTTCCATGCTGGAAGAGCTGAGCCAGGATTACGTTCGCACCGCCCGCGCCAAGGGACTTTCGGAACACACTGTCGTCTATCGTCACGCGCTGCGTAATGCGATGATCCCGATTCTTACGGTGGTTGGTCTTCAGTTCGGGGCCTTGCTCGCAGGAGCGATTGTCACCGAAACCATCTTCTCGTGGCCGGGCATCGGACGGCTCACGGTGCAGGCGATCTCCAACCGTGACTACTATCTGGTGCAGGGCTGCATTCTGATGATTGGACTGACGTACGTGCTGGTAAACTTCATCACTGACCTGCTGTACTCGGCCTTCAATCCGAGGATCCGGCAATGACGCCGCCCCAGACCATTCACTGGAGACCCACGACTGGCGAGCCTTTCCAGCGGCTCACGAAAGCGAGCGCAAGAGCCAAACCGGCAACACCAATCAGCAAGTACACGCATGCCGACCAGCCACCTGCCTGCCAGGTCCAGCCGGTCATGACCGCTCCCAGACTGCCTCCAATGTAGTAGAACGTCACATATAGTCCTGCGGCCGATGAGCGCGCACGGCCTGCCACAACTCCCGTCTGTACAGTTCCCACCGCCTGGAAGATGAAAATGCCCGACGAGAAAATAGCCAGGCCGGCAACGATGAGCGCCAACGGCCGCGAGAGCGTGAGCAACAATCCGGCGACCGCGAAGCAGGTTGCGACCGCCGCTGTCAGACGCATTCCGAAGCGATCGAGAAATCGTCCAGAGAACGGCGTGACCACTACACCCAGCAGATATACGAAGAAGATGCTGCCCAGTTGCTCGGAATTGAGTCCGTAAGGCGGCCGGGCCAGGTGAAAATTGGCGTAGGTAAAAGCTCCGACCAGCGAGAAGAGCACGGCGAAGCCCATTCCGTATACTGCAACCAAACGCGGGTTGCGCAAGTGCCGGCCCGCTTCGGCAATGGAACCGCGCCAGTGCTCGGAGCGCACAAAGTGCTTGGCGCGGGGCAACTCCCGCTGGACGAGAATGGCGCCGGCAAGATTGACAATCCCGATCACAAGGAAGGCATCATTCCACCGAAAGTGCTGGGCGATGACGCCCGAGATGTATCGCCCTCCAAATCCGCCGAGCACCGTTCCGGAGATGTACGCAGCCATGGCCCGTCCAACATGAGTGGCCCCGAACTCCTCGCCGATGTACGCCATGATGACGGCGATCACTCCGGGAACAAACAGCCCCTGCATGAATCGCCAGAAAATGAGTTGGTGCAAACTGTGCGAAGTCGCGGCCAGCATAGTCGGGGCGGTCAGCGCGTAAAGGCAGGGGACGATGACCTTCTTGCGGCCGATCGACTCCGCCATCATGCCGACGAAGGGAGCGGCAAGAGCCACGGCGAGAATGGTTGCGCTGACCGTCAGGCTGACTTCGATTTCCGACGCGTGGTAGAGGCGCTGCAAATAAGGAAGCAGAGGTTGCGTGCAGTAGACGTTGAGAAACGTGCACATTCCCGCCAACATGCACCCGAAGACAGCTCCGCGCGGCGAACGGAAGTGCGTCCAAGACACTCGGGACGGGGTTTTGTGCGGAAACATCCATTGAGAATGGCGAGGATTCGTCTCGAAAAATAGCCTTTACGCCTGCCGGGCAGATGCGAAGTCCAGATGGGGATTATAAGAGAATCCAAAGTTGTGATATAGGAATTCGGAGGAAAACGTCACAGTATAACCACTGTGATCCCTTTGTTGCCCTTCCCAAGATCATTGTCGCTCTTCAGTTCGGGCATGCGCTTAATCAGGTCCCAGGAGCGCTCGTCGCTGGTGCGCCAGTTTTCGCCGTAAATGCAGTCGCAGATCTCGTGCTGTTGCGCCATGCGTCGCAGGGTGGATTGAAGGGCAATGCGGAGGTCGCCGCCGACTCCGCTGGAGCCGTAACCATGAATCAACTTCAGAACCTTGACGCCGGTCTGGCGCGCGGTGCGGAGTTCAGTTTGCAGCCGCGCGCGCGCCTGCTCAACGCTCGGCATGCCTTCTTTCACGACCACGGTTTTGATAGCCGCCATCGCGCCTCCCATCGGCAGCACTCTGAGAAACACAATATCACTGCAAGCGATCCCTGCGGTTTCGTCAGGAGAATCCTTGCCCTGCAGCGAACTTTGGTGCTACGTTAGGGTGCAGGCTAGTACCACCATTCGGCTCTCCGCTAAATTGCTGTGATAATTGCGCTTAATACGGTAACCTCCAGAGAGGCGCCATGTTTCGGTCCGTAATGCTTCGTCACCTAGTTACTGACTTGAGATTACTCTCCGCGGTCGGGCCCCGTCGACATCCCTTAACGCTGCGGCCTATGGCGTCTCGTAAGGGGAATTCTTGGGGAGCGAGAGCCTTTTTCCGGCTGCAGTAACTGATTACGATGGTACTTTAGTAACTAATAGAATCGTTGTTACTCGATGTATGCTGTCGGCGATATGAGTTCTGGCCATCAGTCCGACCTACGCAACTCGTTAAGGTTTCCGCTCCATCTTCAGGTGACGTTACGGACACCGACGGAGGAGCACCACGCCACGACGATTGACATCTCCGCCGGCGGCATTCTTTTTCGTACCGAAGCAGTTATTGCCGTCGAGTCTCCAGTTGAGTTTACGATTGAAATGCCCGGGGCCGCCTTGGGAGCGGACCGTCCAGTGCTGGTGAAGTGCCAGGGACGTGTAGTCCGATGTTCAGAGGAAACAGTAGGACGATGTATTGCGGTAGTCATTGATGAATACCAATTCGAGCGGATCTAGAAGTTCGATGTGGGCAGGCAGGTCGGCCAACCGTGGCAGCAAGGCACGCGAACCGAACGTGCCGGCCACCTCGACAGAGCGCGAGTCCGAGGAAGGGAAGCCCACGCCGGTCCGAATCATCCTGGCCGATTCCGAAGCTATCTTTCGGGTGGGCATGGCCAAGATTTTCGCCGCTGAGTCCGACCTGGACGTCGTCGCCCAGACGGAAAGCTTGCCCCAGACTCTGCACGCTGTGGCTACGGTTCCAACCGATGTCATCTTGTTTGAAACGGGGTTATCTCCTACGCCTGCGGAGGCGGTCAGTGAAATCGCGCGGCGCGCGCTCCCCGAGGCGAAATTGGTTCTGGTAACCCAACGAGCGGGGGAAGAGGAAACTGTGGATTACCTGCGTCGTGGGGTTCAGGGTATCCTGACCCGCGCCGTCTCTCCCGAGCTACTGGTGCGGTGCGTGCGCAAGGTCGCCGCCGGCGAAACCTGGCTGGACAAACAGAGCGTGAACTGGGTAATCCAGGCCTATCGAGCGCAGGCTTTACAGGGGACTGCGCCCCGGCAACAGTTGCGGTTGAGCGAGAAAGAAATGCTCATCATCAGCGGTGTCACCCAAGGGTTGAAGAACAAAGACATCGCTCGGGAGGTGGGAACGACGGAGCAGGTGGTGAAGAACTACTTGCGCAAGATCTACGACAAGCTTCAGGTCTTGGACCGGCTTGAGTTGGCGTTGTACAGCATGAATCATCGTCTGTTAGAAGGTTACGTTCCCGAGCCTATGCGGACATCCGCCCCTTCGAGAGAGGTTGCCAGGCTCCAACGTCCCGCCAGTGCTCTGGCTCCGACCAGTTCACCCGTGGTAACTGACCCTCCACAGACCGAAAAGCCGGGCGATGACTCGAAATGAAGTTGATTGCGATCCTGGCGTGAGCTCGTGATCAGAACAACTCATCCGGGAACGCTGGCTGTTCTTCACTCCGCAATGGTTGAGATAGCGCGGTTTGTTCGCTATCTAGCTCCGAGGCGCCCCATGCATCATCTGAGAAACATTTCCTGGAAGCACTCACTGCTATGCGTCTGCATGGTTTTGCTGACGCTTTCGTCCTCGTCAGCGCAAAGCGGTCTGTCTCCAGAGTTGCGGACCACTATTGACCAGATCGTACACAAGGTCTTGCCGACGACCGGTGTACCGAGCGCCTCACTAGCGGTAGTCGAACAGGGAAAGGTCGCGTACTTGCAGGCTTACGGCAATGCGCGCCTCGATCCACAAACTCCGGCGACCTCTGAGATGCGATACAGCATCGGCTCGATCAGCAAGCAATTCACTGCCGCAGCAATTCTCATGCTGGCCGAAGAGGGCAGCCTATCGCTCGACGATCCTGTGTCGAAGTACGTTTCCGGACTGACGCGAGGGAATGAGGTCACCATTCGCGAATTACTGTCGCATACGTCTGGTTATCAGGATTACTGGCCGCAGGACTACGTCATGCCCATGATGCTGAAGCCCGTTACTCCGAACGAGATTCTGGATCGCTGGGCCCGCATCCTCCTGGACTTCGATCCTGGCACCAAGTGGCAGTACAGCAACACCAATTACGTGATCGCGGGCGTTATCGTGGAGAAGGTCAGCGGGATGCCACTCTGGACGCTCCTCGGCAAACGAGTGTTTACGCCCCTGGGAATGAAGAGCATCGCCGACACGAATGAGAAGGCACTTCCACCAAGCGATCCGCGTGGCTATTTCCGTTACGCGCTGGGCCCGCTGCATCCGTCGCCAAAGGAGGGCCCGGGCTGGATGTTCGCTGCCGGAGAACTGGCCATGACAGCAGAAGACCTGGCTAAATGGGACATCTCGATCATCAACCAGACGGTGCTCAAACCTGCCTCCTATCAGGAAATGGAAACCGTAGTCTTGCTGAAGAATGGCGCGCCGACCCGCTATGGCCTCGGGGTGGGCGTATCCACGGTGGAGGGTCATCGCGTTCTGGCACACGGCGGCGAGGTTTCGGGATTTACCGCGGAGAACATTGTGCTGCCGGATGACAAGATCGCCATTGTGGTATTGACCAATCAGGACGCGGCTGAAGCAGCTTCGCAAATCGGGAGCCAGGTCCGGTCCGCGCTGTTGAAATCCCTGAATCCTCAGGACCAGAAAGAGGATGAAAAGGTTCGCAAGGTGTACGACGGCCTGCAGCAAGGCAAGATCGACCGTTCGTTGTTTACCGACAATGCAAATTTCTATTTTAATGACCAGGCGTTGAAAGACTATTCGAGCAGCCTTGGCCCTCTCGGCGCTCCCCAGAGCTTCTCGCCGTCAGGATCTTCGCTCCGCGGTGGAATGACCGAACGGATCTACGAAGTGACGTATCCAACGAAAAACCTGGTCATCATCATCTACGAGATGCCCGACGGGAAGTTCGAGCAGTATCTGATCGCGGAAAAGTAGTTTCCGACAAGAATAGGCACGAGAATCCGGTTGCTCGGCATACCGCGGGCGCTACAATAGGTATATCCGCTCAGGTGCATTTCCTGTAGACACACCCGAGATCGGTTTGTGTTCACTTACTAAATTCTGCGAGGCGATATGAAAGGTGATCCTAAAGTCATCGCGTTTCTCAACCAGCTTTTGAAGGCGGAGTTGACCGCGATCAATCAGTACTTTCTTCACGCTGAAATGTGCGAAAACTGGGGCTATCAGCGGCTGGCCAAATTGATCAAGAAGGAATCCATCGAGGAGATGACCCACGCCGAAAAGCTGATGGAGCGCATTCTGTATCTTGACGGCACTCCCAACATGACTGACTACTTCAAGATCAACATCGGGGCCACCGTCGAAGCACAACTCAAGAACGATCTTCAACTGGAATACGACGCTGTGAAGCGCCTGAACGAGGGCATCAAGCTGTGTGTGGCTTTGGGCGACAACGGCTCGCGCGATCTTGCGCAAAAGATCCTCGACGATGAAGAGCACCACATCGACTGGCTCGAAGGACAGTTGCATGCCATCGGCGAAATGGGAATCGCGAACTACCTGGCGCAACAGTTGAAGGACGACAAGTAGCCTGTGGGCGTGCCGACGGCGCCTGAACGCGCCGTCTTGCTTCTCTTAACGGCGTCCCGCAATACGTTACAATGAAGTCACGCTGTAGTGGTGCGATACAACACGCATGAATTGCGCGTCCCGACGCTGCACACCAGCGCTTCTGTAGTACGCCTTTCCGACGGAGAGATGGCCGAGTGGCTGAAGGCGCACGCTTGGAAAGCGTGTATACTCGAAAGGGTATCCAGGGTTCGAATCCCTGTCTCTCCGCCATATTCAAGGGGCATGCAGACTTCGCCGCGGACAGCCTTGCAGAATCCCCGCACGCTCGAGTCAAAGTACCTCCCAAAATCTGCCGACAAGTGGACGCTGTTCGCCGCCGCGTTGTTGGCCGCCTTTTATCTAGTCACTAGCATTCACATCGCTTCCCATCGTCTCTTCTGGTTCGACGAGTTCTTTACCGTCCGCATTGCGCAGCTTCCCACCTGGATGACCATCTGGACGGCGCTCAGTCATGCCGCCGATTCTCTGCCGCCTTTTTACTACATGCTAGTTCGAGCCTTTGGGTTGCTGTTTGGCCGGAGCGAAGTCATCGCACGGCTTCCATCGGCATTGGCCATGGTTGCGGGACTGCTACTGACGTTCGACTGCGCGCGGCGCATGACCGACGGCTTGCATGGATTGATTGCCCTCTCGGTTCTCCCTTGCTCGTTCCTGCCTTACTACGGCTACGAGGCGCGTTCGTACGCTCTTTATTTCATGTTCGCAGCGCTCGGACTTTGGCTGTGGACGAGAACGTCATCAGCAAACACGCGCGCGGCCGTCTTCTTCGGCGCTGCGCTTTTGCTCGGCGTAACCATGCATTACTACGCGGTGATGTGTCTGGCGCCGTACGCGCTCTGGGAAGTTCTGCGCTGGAAGCCCGGGCAGCGTCCTTCCGCAAAGCTGGTTGCTGGATTCGTAGGCGTTGTTGTTCCGGCCGCGCTGTTATCGCCGCTGATCTCTTCGTTTTCGCGCAAATTCTCTTCCGGCTTCTGGAACCGGCCGTCCCTTGCGGAGCTTCGGGCGATCTTTCCGCAGTTGTTTCCCGACGCTTTGTTGTTGCTCGCGCTGATTGCGGTCTGGATCGTCTTGTCGGTCGAGCGCGACGAAACCGTCGTGCCGCCGATGGAGGAGGGTGAATCCATCGGCTGGCTGTTTCTCTGTATTCCGCTGGCCGGCTTCGTTCTCGCCGAACTTGGGACCAACGCTTTTTTCAGCCGGTATTTCATTTGCGTTTTGCCTGGCACCGCGGTCGCGTTTTCCTGTTTGCTCTGGCGAAACTTCCGAAAAAACTATCGTGTCTCGCTGGGTATTTTCCTGCTTCTCGCAACCTGGGGCGTGTGGAAACAAACGACGGTGGCGCTGCATCCCGACTTGGTTGAGGCCACCGGCATCCGCGAATTTCTAAAGCTGGAAAGTTCGCTGCATAACGAAGGCAAGCAGTACATGGTGTTCTCGCCACCACTCATCTTCTCCGAGGCCCAATACTATTCACAGCATCCCGACGACTGCATTCTGCTGCTGCCTCCGGATTTCGAGCAGCAGGCCGACGCGCTGCAATCCTCGCCCGATCCTTATCTGCATCAGCGACTGCTGCTGAACTTGTCACAGTTTTATCCCATGCAGTTCTGGCGGCTCTACAACCTCAAGGCCTATGCTGCGGACGTTGCACTGATCGAACCGTCGCAGGATGTTCTGGATGCCTTGCAGAAGTCCGGCCTCAAGGTTGAAGTGCGGTCCACGGTTCCGCTGAAGGTCGTGTATCTGCGGTGAAGAGGACGCTTTTCGCTGTTCGCCTTTCGCCCCTCGCTTTTCGCTATTGGGTCTTAGCTCTTCGCTTCGTCGCAGTTCATCCCCTCCAAGGTTGTCATCCCGACCGAGGACTTCAGTCCGAGCGGAGGGACCTGCTCTTTGTAGACAGCGGACGACTGCCAATCTCCGACTACTGTTTACTACTCAGTACTTCTATCCACCATTTGCCGTCATTCCCATTTCGGGACGATATTACCAGTTCGTTAATACCCCCTCCCCTTTCCCCTATTATGTAGAATCAGCGACTTAGAGCAAAAATCCCCGCAAAATATGCCGAGTAAAGGGAGTTACAGGCCATGAATTGCATGCAAAGGACTTACGAGCGCGAATTCTTACCGTCTTGGGAACCCTTAAAGAGCTTGGTTAACCAAATCGTAAAGTCAAACGCCGCGTTCTGACGACTGGCAACTGACTACTGGCAACTGTTTTTTAAAGAGCTTTCGGGGCCGCACACTGGGTGCGGTCGGCGAAGAGACACAACTGCAATTCCTCCTCGCACTCCATTGATACCGCGTGAAGCCGCCGGTGGCAAGCGCGCTCGTCACACTTGCGTGTGATGTAAGAGTGAAGCCGGGGCGAGCGTGGTAGCTTCCGGAGAAGTCGTAATGATAACTTTACATACTCTTATAGAGTTGGTTCTTCAGGGCCTAAAGACAGCCTGTCATGTTGAGTGAGCACGGCCTGCTTTTATCGGGGTCCTCTACGAGTGCCGGTTTTGCACTCGTAGGGGTGATTGGGCCGGGCGAGTCGAAACACCCCTTATGCAGTCCAATCAGTCTCGCTCCAATAGGGGTCCTTCGACTTCGGTCGCCACGGCGACCTCCGCTCAGGATGACACTGAGCGGTTGGTGCCTTTAACGGCCCGCCCTTTCAAACATGGCCGACCCGGTAATCCACATCTCAGAAGAAGAAGCAGAACGCGACTTTGCCTCGGTGTTGGCGCGGGTACGGGCGGGCGCGGAGGTCCTCATCGAAAAAGACGCTCGGCCTGTGGCGGTGCTGCGGCCTGCGGGGTCGCGTCCGGGACGTCTGCTCTCTGAATCCATCGCTCTGGCCGAAGCGCATGGTTCCACGGCCACTCTCGATAAAGACTTCTCCCGCGACCTCGAGGCCATCGTCAACAGCCACCGCGAACCACTCGGCGCTCTTGCCACCCAACGGGTGAGAAAAACGAAAAGCAGATCCCTCGACTCGGACTCAAGTCCTCGCTCGGGATGACAAGAATAAGTGGGTCAAGACGCGGGCCCGAAGGCCCGCTCTCCCCCTTCCAAGCGGCCTTCAGCCGAGAATTGCTTTTTGCAACAAGCTGCTACGGCTTCCCCGCCCCGATCGCCTTCCACTGAAACTCCATCACTTCGCCGAAATGACGGATGACAAACTGCGGATCGTGGTGGCCGGGATAGATGTGGAACTCATTAGGGATGCCGCGTGAGGTCAGCAGTTGGTGCAACTGCTGCGCGCCCTGCTCGAAGCCAAAATCGTCGTTGTTGCCGACGTCGAAGTAGATCTTCATGCGCTTCAAGCGCCGCTGCGCTGTCGGTGCGAGCAAAATAGAAGACGTTGTTACGGTCGAAATAGGCGCGATCGAAGGGCGAGCCGAAGACATCGCCCATCAGCGATCCGGGCGAGCCTGCGCCACCCGAGGTAAAGTCTTTGGGCACGTCGGCCGATCAGCGCCGGCATCTGGGCGCTGACGGCGGCGAACTGGTCAGGATATTTGAAGGCAAAGCGCAGCGCTCCGTAACCACCCATCGAGACTCCGGTGATGCCGCGCGTGGCGCGCGTGCTTTCGGCGCGATACTTCTTCTCCATCTGCGGCATGAACTCCTTGACGAAGAAGTCATCGTAGCGAATCTTGCCGTTCTCGGAGTTGAGATAGAAGGTGCGGCCGGCGCTGGGCGCCAGTACGATGAAGTCGCCGATCTTGCCCTGGCGCCGTAGCTCGGAGATCACGTCCCATCCGCCGTTTAACAGCGATTGCTCGTTGTCGCCGAGACCGTGCAGGTAATAGAGCACGGGATAGTGTCGCGTCTTGTCCTGGTCGAAGCTCTCCGGTAGGAACGCGCAATAGCGAATGGGGCGGTCGAGAATCGTGGACTTGATGACCGAGCATTCGGCGCGTCCCTGCGCGTGCAGGTGCGGTGCAAGGAAAAGGAAGAGGATCGCCAGTCCTAGACACCCGCGGAGTCCAAACAGAATCCCGATTCGAGAGTTTCGGGCGTTAGGGATCTTCATTTCTTGATTCTCGGGTCGAATGGATATTCGTAAACTGATTCGATGCGGAGCCGAGCCGCGTCGGCATGCAGTGGATTGATCAAATAATTGAAGGTGGCAGGCACGAGAGCGCTCGGGACGCGCAGCAGAGCCGATCGCTGGGAATGGAGCCATGCCGAACCGATCTGGCGAGTGACTTCGGTCTTCTCCGCCCAATCCGAAGGAAGCGTCCTCGTGTCCAGTGCTTCAATGGAAACACCGTCCGCTGTCAAGACAGCTAGCAGCGTGTATTTTGGCGGAACATCGCCGGCGCTGGTGTGAACGCAGACCTCCAGGAGTGCTCCGGCTGGCGTGTCGGCGAGATAGACCACGCGCGCCCCTCGCTCGTGCCAGCGACCAGGAGCGCGCAGACCTCCTGCGCCGCTCAGGTCGCGATGGCGGCTGACTCGCCAGAGCAACATCAGACAAACATGCCTTCGTCGATCTGGACGAGGAGTTCTTCGACGATGCGACTTCCGATGTCGGTCTTTAAGGTTTCAAAGGGCGTACGATCCTGCAGACGCGGATGAGGACGGCGAAGCCAGGCGAGCGCCCGCTCGCGCGGTCCGTAAACGGACTCGGCGTGCGAGAGCACACGCACCAGTCGCACTACGCGGTCGGACTCCTCGACCGTAAGCTTCTCCCGTTTCGAACGCCGGTGTTGCAGGGTTCGGAGCGGAATGACCAGTGAGTCGATCTCGGAACGCGTCAAACCGAGAGCAAGCAGGCGATTGATGGATGAGGTCGGGAGCTGGCGCTCGATCAAGTCAAGCACTTGCTGCTCGGTGTGGGGAGGGCGCACGCCCAGCCATTCGCCGATTTGCTGGTGGAGTACCGACATGAGCCCGTCTCCCTCCTTCGCTCGCACTACATTATGCCACATAATATCCGGCATTTGCCAGACAGTGGATCACTCGTATTTCAGCGTCTGCACGGGATCGAGCCGGGCGGCGCGGCTGGCGGGATACAGGCCCGCGAGCAGGCTCACAACAATGGAGAACGCAATCGCCGCGCCGATCAGCCACGTCGGCATGATCCACACCGCCTCCGATGGAAGCTGGTGCCGGTGCAGGTAGATTCCGGTGCCAATGTTAATCGCTTTGCCGATGGCAAACCCCAGCGCGATACCAAGCAGGCCGCCGAAGAAGCCCATGGCGCCAGCCTCGGCGAAGAACAGCCGCTTCACATCGCCGTCGCTGGCGCCAATGGCTTTCATCACGCCGATCTCGCGGCGGCGCTCGAGGACAGCCATGACTAGCGTGTTGATGATCGCCAGCGTTGCCACCGCCAAGGCGAGGGAGCCGAAGATGCCGAGGAAAAGATCAAGCACGGTGAAGAATCGGCGCAGGCTCTTGGTAGCATCGAGCACGGAGAAAGTGCGGAAGCCCATCTTGTTGATCGCGTCCTGCACCTCGGCGACTTTAGCGGGATCTTTGACGCGCACGGTCAGCGTCATATAGGTCTTGCCGCCACCGCCTCGCAACGAGCTGCGCATGTCGGTGAACTGCGCCATGTTCAGCTTCTCGGTGAGATCAACGGGCAGAAAGATTCGTCCGCGCGAAACCGTGCGCATGCCGCCGTACGGCTCTTCCTGGATGATGCCGACCACTTTCAGCGCTTGCGTCTTGCGCACAACAGAGAAACCGAAGTTATCGCCACCCGTGGAGTCGCTGCTGTTGTTCTGAGCACCCGAAAGTTGGGGCCGGTCCGCAGAGTCTGCGGGCAGCGCCTGGCGCTCGCCGTAGCGAAGTGTGACCTCCTGACCGATCAACTGCTTGGGGTCGTTGGGATTGAGTTCCTTGGCAAACTCATTCAGCAGGATGACTTCGTCAGCGGCAGAACCGGAAAAGAACTTTCCTTGCAGATTGTCGAAGGCTTCGTTCTCCCGCGCCGACATCGGGAGGCCGGTCACAAATCCAAAGTGCGTCTGGCCGGCGTAAACGACTTCGCCCATCACGCGAACTTCGGGCTCAACCTCCGTGACATATCGCAGGTGAGTCATCTGGTCGCGCGCTGGCTGGTCCAGCACGGGTGCTTTTTCGGGATGCTCGGTCTTTTGATCGTCCTCGCGGTCGAAGCCGCGGAAATCCTGCTTCGAGGTGACGAAAACCGTGTCGAACATTCCCGAGCCAGCGAGACGGCGGGTTGCCAGTTGCTGCAGTCCGACACCTAGAGACAACATGGCAACCAGCGAAGCCACTCCGACTGAAATGCCGACGGTGGTCAATCCGTTGCGCAACTTCGATTGCCGCAGATTGCGCACCGCAAGCTCGAAGAGATCGTAGCCCTTCATGCCACCACCTCCTGCGAAACGAGCTTGCCGTCGCCCAGGAAGACCAGTCGCTGCGCAAAACGTTCGGCCAGCGCGCGCTCGTGCGTAACCATCACGACAGTCATGCCCAGCGAAAGGCTGAGATCGCGGATGAGGTTCAGGATGTCCTCGCCGGTGCGGCTGTCAAGATTACCGGTGGGTTCGTCGGCCAGCAGGAGTCGCGGACGATTGGCCAGCGCACGCGCCAGCGAGACGCGCTGTTGCTCGCCGCCCGAGAGCTCCGAGGGCCGGTGCTCCAGTCGATGGCCGAGTCCCACCCGCTCCAGCGACTGGCGCACGAGCTGCCCACGCTCGCTGCGGTCCACCTCGGCAAAGCGCATAGGCAGCTCGACATTCTCGGTGATAGTCATCGAGGGAATCAGGTGAAATGCCTGGAAAACCATGCCGACATCGTTGCGGCGATAGCACGCCAGCTCTTCCGACGACATCCTGGCCAGGTCGCGGCCCTGCACCAGCACGGAGCCTGACGTCGGGCGGTCGAGGCCAGCCAGCAGATTCAGCAGGGTGGATTTTCCCGAGCCGGATTGCCCGAGCAGCGCCACAAATTCGCCGCGTTCAATGGCGAGCGAAATGCCATCCACCGCCCGGATCACACCTCCGCCCATCGGATAATAGCGGCAGACGTTGTCGGTCCGCACCGCCTGTGTAGCTTGTGAAGTTATTGAGGAACTCATCTCTGTTGGATTCGATGCCGCCATCGCGTCTCTGGGCGCAAGCCAGCGCCTCACACTTAACAATACGAAAACGAAGATGCATCCGCTCCGTTTTCTGTGTAATGTTTTGTAAAGCACTGCGCGGGTCCTGTTTTGTTGCCACCCCGCGCTGGCTATAATCCGCGCAAAACGAACAAGCAAGGAGTCTTTGTGCCCATCGGAACAGCGGTCCATGAGCGGACGTTTCCGCTCTGCCAAAGTTTGAACTACCGGGAGTGGTCAGGGTTCTACGCGCCCAGCGTTTACGAGACGCATCACGAGCACGAGTACAACGCGATTCGCAACGCGGCCGCGCTTATTGATGTGACGCCGTTGTTCAAGTACATGATCACGGGCCACGACGCAACCCGGTTCGTGAACCGCATCATCGCGCGCGATATCAACAAGGTAGCGGTCAATCAGGTGATTTATTGCTGCTGGTGTGATGAAGAGGGCAAGATCATTGACGACGGCACGATCACCCGGCTGGAAGAAAACCGCTACCGTTGGACGGCGGCTGACCCCAACCTGCGCTGGTTCCGGCAAAACGCCATTGGGTTCGACGTCGAGATCGAAGACATCACCGAGCAGGTGGCTGCCTTAGCCTTGCAGGGGCCGACATCGGGCAGGTTGTTGAGGAGCGTGGCCGAAGCCGACATCGAAAATCTTAAGTACTTCCGCAAGACAAGCGGCAAGATCGGCGGCGTGCCGGTGGACATTTCGCGCACCGGCTACACCGGCGATCTGGGCTACGAGATCTGGATTGCCTGGCCGGACGCGGTCAAGGTCTGGGACGCGTTGATGGAGGCGGGCCGGAGTTTCGACATCCATCCCACGGGCATGCTGGCGCTCGATGTCGCCCGTATCGAGGCGGGACTGATTCTGGCCGACGTAGATTACATCAGCAGCAAGAAGGCGCTCATTCCATCACAGAAGTACACGCCCGCGGAAGTCGGGCTCGGCAAGCTCGTGCATTATGAGAAAGAGAATTTCATTGGCAGACGCGCGCTGTTGGAAGAGAAGAAGAACGGGTCCAAGCGCAGACTGGTGGGACTGGAAATCGACTGGAATGAGGTAGAAGCTCTCTTCGACAAAATGGGACTTGCTCCGCAGACGCCCGCCACGGCGTCGCGTGTGCACGTTCCGGTGTATAAGGGACGGGAACAAGCCGGCAAGGCCACGTCCACGACGTGGTCTCCGTTACTAAAACAGTTGATCGCATTGGCCAGCGTGGAGCCTCAGCATTCCCAGCCCGGGTCCAAACTCCAGATGGAAGTGACGGTGGAAGCGATTCGACATCGGGCCGCGGCCACCGTACGGGAACTACCATTCTTCAATCCGGCGCGCAAAACCAAGACTCCGGTCTGAGCGAGACGGCGTAGGCCGACGCTCTCGATTGTAAGCTGCAGAGAGGGATGCGGCCTTGGCATCGCGGCCGGCTGAAACCAAGCAAGCTGTCTATGAATGGCTGCTGGCGGAAAGGGTCGCCTTAACATCTTCGGGATACAGCAGCCGCTCGACGGTGCGATCCATCGAGTCCAGCAAGCTGTCTGCTTCGCCCGGAACCCGGGCGTCTTCCAGGGCAGAATTCCACTCCTGGGGCCGAACCGCAACTCGAGCGCCACTTCTCGACGGGGCCAGTGCTGTAAATCCAAGCCAGATCAGGGCCGAGAGGTTGTAAACACCGCTATTGATCGAACGCAAAACCCAAACAGGAACGAAGCCGCCAACATGCGAGATACCCGAGACGACAAGCATGTTTACAGAGGCAAACAAACCAAAACCAAGAGCAATGCCGAACAAAAGACTCCGGCGCGAGATGCCGAGGTACTCGCTAAAGAGCAGCAGGAAGAAGACCAGCCCGCATTGCATCAGACGAACACTGCGGCTGGCAAGTAGGATGGCGCTCGCAACCGGCCCGTCTTGAGCTGCGTTGCCCGGAGTAGTAACTGCCCACATGCCCGCGACCAGCAGGATGACGAGAGCTGACCAGCGAAATAGAATTACGCTCAGGTCCCGCAGCGCTTCATACGGCCGGAACGCATGCTGAAAGATCTCATATAGAACAACGAACGAAAGCAAAGCGCTGAGCGCAATCGACACCCAGTAGCTGTAGTAGTACACGGTATAAGAATGCCGGTGCATGACGAAAAGAATCGGTTCGCCCACCACCTGCAGAATGGTGTAGTTGAAGAAGTAGGGATATTCGCGTTGCAGCCCACGCCTGTACATCAGCAACAGCACACCCATCTGGATGGTGGGGGCTGAAAACCATAGCACGTAATCTATGAGGTGCAGGTGCATGACGTTGCTTTGAAAGCATAGCTCTGAAAGAGGCGCCAAGCAAGCACGATTTTTCCCAGCAACCGCCGACTTTGTCGATATCTCCTATTGAGACGGCCATTTGGTTGTGTCCAGAATTGGGAGAGATAGCCCATAACGGAACACTTCCTATAGCACGATCATGACGCAACTTGATCGTTGTTGCAGTTGCGCCCCGGCTGGCACACCGGCATCGGCGAACCATCGCCTGCACGCAGTTGCAGCTGATCGTTGTTGCAGTTGCGGCCCGGCTGGCACACCGGCATCGGCGAACCATCGCCCGCACGCAGTTGCAGCTGATCGTTGTTGCAGTTGCGCCCCGGCTGGCACACCGGCATCGGCGAACCATCGCCTGCACGCAGTTGCAGCTGATCGTTGTTGCAGTTGCGCCCCGGCTGGCACACCGGCATCGGCGAACCATCGCCCGCACGCAGTTGCAGCTGATCGTTGTTGCAGTTGCGCCCCGGCTGACACACCGGCATCGGCGAGCCATCGCCCGCGCGCAACTGGAGCTGATCGTTGTTGCAGTTGCGGCCCGGCTGGCACACCGGCATCGGCGAGCCATCGCCCGCACGCAACTGGAGCTGATCGTTGTTGCAGTTGCGGCCCGGCTGGCACACCGGCATCGGCGAACCATCGCCCGCGCGCAACTGGAGCTGATCGTTGTTGCAGTTGCGGCCCGGCTGGCACACCGGCATCGGCGAGCCATCGCCCGCACGCAGCTGAAGCTGGTCGTTGTTGCAGTTGCGCCCCGGCTGGCACACTGGCATCGGCGAACCATCGCCTGCACGCAGTTGCAGCTGATCGTTGTTGCAGTTGCGGCCTGGCTGGCATACCGGCATCGGCGAACCATCGCCAGGAGCCAAAGCAAACCGATTGTTGTCACAGAGATCTCCGGGAGCGCACAATGGCAATAGGAAAGAATTTATATCCATGAAAACCGCTTGTGTAGCGTTGACGGCAGCAATTGGGCCTGTGCCGGCACACAGTGAGCCAGCGAGTGTCAGCGTGATAACAAGAGCGAGCAGAAGATTTTTCACTGGAACGTTCTCCTTGGTCGGTTGGACCTGAACTCAAAATTTGGTAGCGATCGACGAATCGCTGTTGGAATCGAGGGCGGGTAGGGTCAGCGGAATTGGCGCAGATCCTTCTCCGACGAGGACAGGGGAGGCTGAACTCACGGCGGTTGCACCGCTGACGGCGCTGAGAGCTCCAGCGAGCATCAAGGCAGCTAAGGTGGCAATCATTGTCTTTTTCATCGGTACAACCTCCTGAGTCAGAAGACTTCTCTAGCGATGGTCATCTCGGGGCCGTGGGCAGAGTGCGTAGTAACTAGTTAGTAAACATTGGCGATAGTACTAAGCTCTCCGCTCCGGCAGGCAATTTCCATCGCATCACTTCGCGTTCTTGAGATGCGCATACGAGGCCCGGATGCATCTGGCGCCCCGCTTCGCATTATATGACCGGGCGCTCAGAAATCCACCGAATTCCCTGTTCGTCTTAGTTACGCTGGTACATGTACCACTTTTTGGGGATAATGTTTCGCCGACCTTCGAGACTCCTCGAGGGCTTTCTCCAGCTACGGGTGCCGAGCCGGTCTATGCTAGTGTGCAGAGCGGGAGGGGCCCATCAGGATGAGCAACGAAACATATTTTAGGCCGAATGCCGTTCACCAATCTTTGTCGAAGACTGCAACCAATTCGAAGGGGTCTTTGAGAGCAATGCAGATTTGCCCCAACTGTTCAACCACGCTGCAGGAACAACATTGCAAGCTGGTATGCCCGCAGTGCGGATACTTCCTTAGTTGTTCGGACTTCCACTGAGCGCCTGGGCGGCGACCGACCTCCAGGTTCTCCCGAGAAGACGGGCCGGTCTCGTCACGGCCGTCATTCACGCAAGATTGAACGGGTTCAGTTATCGTGGAGATAGAATGAAGTCAAACTCAGGAGGATCACATGCAACGCACAGCCAGCGCCCACTGGTCCGGTGGTTTGAAAGACGGTAAGGGAACCGTTTCCTCAGCGAGCGGGGTCTTGAACCAAACGCAGTATTCCTTCAGCACACGTTTTGAAAACGGCGTAGGCACGAATCCCGAAGAGCTGATCGCCGCGGCGCACGCCGCGTGCTTCTCCATGGCGCTCTCCGCACAACTGGGAGAGGCGGGCATGAAGGCCGACAGCATTGACACCAAAGCGACCTTGACAATGGAAAAAACCGAGGCTGGCTTCACCATCACCGCCGTGCACCTTGAGGTTGATGTCAAGATCCCCGGCGGCGATCAGGCCAAATTCGACCAAGCCGCGCAAAACGCCAAGAAAGGCTGTCCCGTCTCGCGCGTCCTGAACGCCAACATCACCATGGACGCAAAGCTGAACTCTTGATCTCCGCCGGTGGCTGTCGGGCTCGTCGACGGTCAGCCACCGCTTTTCCCGCTCACCTCAGTAGCTCCGGAGACGGCGGGCCGTGTTTCCCAAAGGAACGCAGGCCTGCGGCAATCAGTTCCGAGTGCGCAGGATTTCCCTGATTTCGCGGTTGATCCGTGCCGCATCCCGGGCTGCCTGGTCAATCATGTCGAGCCACTTCCGGTTATTGTCGTCAAGCTTCGCCTGCGCCAGGAGGTAGGAGGCCTGCATGATGGTTTCGATGGAATTGCTGAGATCGTGGGCCAAGGTGCGCAGTTTGGTAACGGTCTCACTTTGAGACTGGTTGCTCTCTTCCATTGCAGGTTGGCTCATGATTTGTACCTCCGCCGGTGCGTCAGGACTGCTGCCGCGACCACTCTGCAGCAAGGCCTGCGGATTGGACGCGAATTGAGACGTTTTCGTTGTTGACCAACGGATTCGGCTCCCAACCTTAGCATACCGCCGGCGTCGCAATTCGCCCCAAGCCGAGCTGCGACCAGTTTTGGACGTTTGGAGCCAACTGGTGGATTTGGAACTGCTTTGTTCCCGAGCCCGGGTTTCGCGTCACGGCGTCGGGCTGATATGATTCCGCCAAAGCCCGCGAGACGGCGGTAACTTCCATGGCTCGAATCCGGTTGAAAACAAAGCTGGTGTTGGCCATCAGTGGGATGGTTTTTGCGCTCGTCGCTGTATTTTCATACTTGTACGTGTCGCACCTGGTGAACCAACGCACGGCCGACGTCTATGACAGTGCCGACTTCGTCGCCAAGGAGATGAGGGAGAGAGCGCGCGAAATATCGCAGATTGATCTCACCAGCACCTTTGCCGAGACTGGCGACCCCGCACAGGTACAAGCGGCTTTGAACCAGGCTTTGCAGACCGATCCCGGGCTTAACACGTTGCTGCAATCCATTGTTGGCTATTCCCAGACCATCTACGATGCCTCGATTGCCGACGTCAACGACAACGCGATCGTCGATACCAGTCCCACCGCCATCGGCAACAAACTCGAGAAGCGCGAGGATTTCAAGCAGATTCGCAATGGAAATTTTCTGCAACAATTGAAAGCGGTCTACGGCAAGCCTAAGGTTTACGACGTTAAGCTCCCCATCCAGCGCGAAGGCCAGCCCTTCGGCGAGATCCGCGTAGGCATCTCCACAGTTTTTCTGAAGAGTGAGGTTCAGCCGCAACTGCGCAGAGCCATCGCCTTTTCTGTGGTTGCGATCCTGGTGTCGCTGGCTCTTGCGGCCGGAGTCTCGAACATCGCATTGCGTCCTCTGGAGGCCATTGGTCGGCGACTCGATCAGATGACGGCTGGTGTCCCCGACATTGCCCCGGAACCAGACCCGAGAGGCACCGACGAATACGGGATGGTCAATACCAAGATCGATCGTTTGGGACGGCAGATCCGTGACGTCAAGGAGGTTTTCAGCGCGCTCAAAGAAAACCTCGACCAAATCATGGGAACTCTGCAGGACGGACTGGTCCTGTTCACCAGCGACACCCGTGTGGTGCTGGTGAGCGCCTCGGCTGAGCGGTTCGTTGGCCGGCCGCGGGGCGAGATTCTGGGGAACCGGGTGGAAGGCGTGTTTAGCGACGCCGACAAATTGGGCCGCATTGTGCTGGACGCCTTTGCTCTGCACCAGCCGATCCCGCAACGGGAGATCGAGTTGGAGAACGGCCGCCGCATCCAGATTGCACTGGATTTCATCGCCGAGCGCGGCGAGCGTATTGGCGCTCTTCTGACCATGCGCGACGCGGAATCGGTCCGCCGCATCGAGAACGAGATCGAACTCTCCCGCCGCCTGGCGGCCATTGGTCGCCTCACTTCGGGCGTTGCCCATGAAGTCAAGAACCCTATCAACTCAATTGTCGTGCACCTGGAGTTGCTGCGGGAAAAGATGCGCGCGGCCGACCCCGATACACATCGTCACCTGGAGATCATTGAGAAGGAAATCCATCGCCTGGATCGCGTGGTGGGGACGCTGGTGGATTTCAGCCGGCCTGTCGAGCTGCGCCTTTCCGAATTTGACTTGCGCCGCCTCACGGAAGATGTGGTTTCGCTGGCATCGCCCGAGGCTGCACGCCAGGGCGTAAGCGTAGAAACCGAATTCGGGGAGGAACCGCTTCCCGTTCGTGCCGACGGCGACCTGGTCAAACAAGCCCTGCTCAATGTGGTGCTGAATGGCGTACAGGCCATGAACGACGGAGGCACGCTTCACATCCGGGCGCGCCGCGATGACGCCGCCGCGATTATCGAGGTGCGCGATCAGGGAGCCGGGATTGCGCCGGAGATCCGCGATAAGGTTTTCAATCTGTACTTCACCACCAAGCAGGCCGGGAGCGGTATCGGCTTGGCGATGAGTTATCGCGTGGCGCAGCTCCACAATGGTGCGCTCGATTTCATTACCGAGATGGGCACTGGTACGACCTTCCGCTTGGCCCTTCCTCTGGCCGTCGCCCAGGACCAGGAGGACGTTCAGGCCGTCACTCGCTCTTAACCAGGAGTGGAAGAGGGAAGTTGAAACAGCCTGCCCGCTTGGGGTTTATGATGGGGCATTAAGAAAGCTGCCCGCCGGATTTGGCAGGCGTTGTTGCCGGAACAGCCGGGCAACAGGATTCCACTTCGCATGAAGTTTGGCCGACAATTCGCGGTCTACGTTGCGGCCGTAGCGCTGTTGCTCGGGGCCGCCTGTCAGAAGAAGAAGCCAGTAGCTCCGTTACCTAAGACTGCACCGACCTTGGCCGTGGGGGGGCCCGACCAGATTCCCGAGCAGGCTCTCCCGGCCGAACCGCCACCTGTCCAACAGGAGGCGAAAGTGGAGGAACCGCCGCCAAAGAAGAAGCCACCGAAGCGCCGCAGTGCAACCAAGCCGGCGCCACCTCCCGCAAATAATCCAAGCAATGTCACGGTCGCCGTCAATCGTCCGCCGACTACCGAAGCTCCTGTCGATACGGCCATCGCCGCCGACGTCAGCAACGAGAAGCTCCGGCAACAGAAGCAGACGACTTCGGACTTGTTGGACTCTACGGAAAAGAACCTGAAGAACCTGAACCGCAATCTCACTCCCGATGAAGAAGCGATGGTGACTCAGGTCAAGTCCTACATCGCCCAGTCACGCAAGGCCAGCAGCGATGGCGACCACGAGCGCGCCTTCAACTTGGCGAAGAAAGCCCAGTTGCTAGCCGAGGCCTTGGTTAAGAAGTAAGACCTCCGTATCGAGCGCTATTTTTTGCCTGCTGCGCTGACCTTCGCCAGCATGTCTTTCGCGGGCGCCTGATAGGGCCCATCGATGGCGGCCGCCTTTTGCAGCGCGGCTACTGCGTCAGCTTTGTCGTTCCGCTTGGCATAGGCATAGCCCAGCCGGAAGAGCGCCGCCTGCTCAGCCTGCTGATCGTCCGGCAGCAAACTTACCGCGGTCTTAAGTTCCGGCACGGCTGCGGCCAGCTTGTCCTGCTTGAGGTACACATACCCGAGCGTCGAGTGTGCCACGCCGGCCGACAACTTCTGGTTCTTGTCCATACTGGTTCCCGTCAAGGCGATCACTTTGTTGCAATAGGTCACGGCTTTCGCCATCTGTTTCGGGTCTTCAGCGTAGGAGTTGGCGAGCATCAGCAGGGTGGGAACGCTCTCGGGGTTAGCGGCCAGTGCTTTCTCGCCGTACGCCTCGGCGCGCTGCGGCTGATTCAACTGTTGCAGGCTGTACAGCGCCAGTTGCGAGATCTGTGTCTCGTATTGCGACTTGGGAAAGGCGGGAGTGAACTTCTCGATGTCGCTCATCCGTTTGCCGGGATCCTGCTCGCCGGCAATGGCGCTGTAAGCCGCGCCTTCCAGAAACTCGTAGTTGCCCTTGGACGCGTTCTGCTCGTCAGTGACACGCGTGGCCCATTCCGCATCCGGCACCCCGGCAGGCTTTGGCAGGCTTGCAATCGAATGGACAACGTCAGCTCCGCGCACGGCATAGTCCACAACCTTGGTATTGTCCTTCATCACCTGGGCCACGCCGACCTGCGAAACGATGATGTCGAGGTTATTGGGATACAGTTCCAGAGCCTTGTCGCCGTATTCCAGCGCCTTGGCCGTGTCGCCTGCAGACAAGTATTGCAGTGAGAGCTGCCACTCGCCATAAGCCAGGGCCGGCTTGTTGTCGGCATAGTTCTTGACGAACTCCTCATAGGACGCGATGCGCTTCTGGGCGTCGCCCTCCGCCGCGATGGCGGAGAGGTCTCTGTCCTCGGGCGATCCCGCCGGGATGACGATCTTGACGCTCTGCGACCACGCCGCGAGAGAGATAACCAGCAAGCCGAAGAGAAGTACTTTACGCACACAACACATGATGCACCTCGATGGATTGCGGGCGGGCGCATCGGGCGGAAGGCCCGGCCTGGAATCACGGTCCGCGGGAATCGTAGCGCTTTTTGCGGCGATGCGCTATGAGCTGGCGCACATCAGCCAGTGAGGTCACGACGCTCGCTACGCCCGCCCGTCCCTCTTTTGCGCGACCACAAGCCCGCGTGGCGTGGGCAGCAACACCACAGAGATCAGGCCTTCGCGCTCCAGCTTAAGGGCGGCCTCGCGCACCTGCTTCAGGTGCGAGCTGGCGTCGTGCATCAGAATGAGTCCGAAGGGGGAAATCTGCGGCAGGTAGCGACGCACTTCCTGCTCGCGAATGGGCATATCGCTGTCGCTAAAAAACAGATCGATAGTGCCGTCAACTTTCATCTCCAGGCTCGACTCATTGCGCAGATCAATCTGGTCGCGAAATTCAGAGGCTTCGATCTTCTCGTTCGCGGCTGCGAAAACTTTGGGATCGAATTCGCAACTCACGATCCGCCCGAATCCGTTCAAGTGCAGGGCCTCAGCGATCAGCAGCGTACTGACTCCAAGAAACGTTCCCGTCTCCACGACCAGCTCCGGTTTTATGGTGGTGACCAGCGTGCGCAGAAACTCCAACACCTCGACCTCGGCGGTCATCGAGTCGTACATGCTCCAACGCTCGGGATGGGGGCACTCGGGGGTCGGACGGTGATACTCCGGAACGATGGCGACCGCACGCTCGGCGGCCTCGCGCATGATGCGGTGCTCTTGTTTTTCTTTGCGGAAGAGATGGCGCAGTCCCATTTAGGCGCTCTTCTCTTTGCCGCGTAGGTGCTCGATCATCGCGGCTCGCAATAGGGAGTTGAGCCTGGATTGATATCCCTTTCCATGCTGGCGGAGCCATGCCAGAATGTCGGCGTCGATCCGCAGGGTCACTTGCCGTTTCACCGGAGAATAGAAGGGATTTCGCACGGCGTTCTGCCAGAACTTCTCGGCGAGCGGTGGGATATCGGAATAGTCGATTTCGCTGTCGGACCGGGTTGCGAGTTTCGCCAGCTCCCGCTTCCGTTTGGGGGTGAGCTTGTGGTCAGTAAGCGTCCTTCTCACGATTTTCTTCATGACGTCGGTTTGCTCAATATAAATGCTAGCCTAAGATATTCGAAATTTCGCGGAACATGCGAGTGGTCAGTCCTGGTTTGTCATCTTGTCGGTGCGTCAGGGCAAGCCGCGCAGCGGCGACATCGGTGTTAGCCGCGGGCGTGAGCCCGCGGTGAGAGATCCCAAATGCAGATGAGCCGCGTAGCGGCGACACAAAGACTCTGAACGTCGTGTGCTGCCGCTACGCGGCTCGGATCAATTGGGTTCGCCTTACCCCGGGTTTGCGCCCGGGGCTAAAACAAATGCCGCCCCTTTGGGGCTGATTCTGCCGCCTGAGTTCAGACTGCTGGGTTACGAGCCACCGGAATTTCGCGGAAACAGCAACATCTTCCACGACTGGGATACATTGAAAGCTGCATGAAACAGATGTGGCAGCACCGGGGGATGCGGCTGATTTTCCTGGCCAATCTCGTCTCCATGATCGGGAGCGGCATGAATTCCGCCGCCGTCATCTGGTACATCCTGCAAGCGACTCATTCGGAAGTCTCGTTGGGCCTACTGATCGCCCTGCAAACCATTCCCTCGATGCTGCTCCTGCCTTTCACCGGTGTGCTCATTGACCGCGAAGACCGCCGCCACCTGATGATGTGGCTCGATTCCGCACGCGGGGTAATCATCCTGTTCATCGCGGTGCTGGAGTTTACCCACCACGTACAGCTGTGGCACCTGTACGCCATGAACGTCCTGGTCGCCATCGGGTTCTGGATGTTCTTCCCCACGGTGAATGCGCTCATCCAGGAATTGACGCCTGACGACAAGATGGTGGACTCGAACGCGCTGTTCCTCGCCGCCTTGCAGGGAGGATGGCTGTTGGCGGGCGCAGTGGTCGGCTTCGTTTACAACCGCATCGGGCTGGGAGGCGTGCTGCTCATCGACTCCGCCAGCTACGCGATCTCCATCGCGTGTGTTTACTATGTGCGCAAGGGACGGGTGATTGTCCCGCGTCCGGAACCGGAGAACACTGAGTTCGCAGCGGCTCCTGGAAGCGCAGTCGCGCGTTTTACGCACGAACTCATGGAAGGTCACCGCTTCGTTTGGGAGAACCGCCGTGTGCTGCTCATCGGCATCGCATGGGCGCTGTTCGTCGCTTCCATGATGACGCAGGGCGTGCTCTCCGCGCCGCTGAGTGAGCGCATCCTGCACGGCGGAGCGGTCGGCTACGGCTGGCTGAATGCCGGATGGGCAGTGGGCGCTTTCGTCAGCGTGTTTTACGCTGCCAAATTCATTCGCCGTCACGGCGCCCATCGCTCGGTTACCATGACCATGACAGTCATTGCGCTGTCGCTGTTCTTGCTGCCCGCCACGCGATGGGTGGCGGTGGCCGTGTTGATTTACTTCATCATGGGCTCCAGCCGCGGGCTGGGTGGCATTGCAATTTCCAGCGAGATGATGGAGATTATCCCGCGCTACATGATGGGGCGGGTGCAGAACATGTTCTCGTTTGGCGCCAGTGGGCTGCAAATTGTCACCGCGCTGGTCGCCGGTGAGGCTGCGCACCGTGACGGGTTGAAGTACGGCTTCTGGCTCGTAGGAACGATGTACCTCGGGGCCGGTTTCGCCGCCTGGTGGCCGGTTCGCCACGGTACCGCCGAAGCCTACCAGCCCACTGATTCGGCTGCCGACTGAACCCATCTGTCCTTCCAGCGGACGAGTTAGCGCCGCCACGTTCACCCTCTCCAGATGAACAGCACTCCCGCTGCCAGCAATGTCAATTCAATCACTGCGATGAACAGTCGTTCTGGTAGACGGTCCACAATGTGCTTGCCGGTGTACGAGCCGAAAATCATCGCCGGGGCCAGTACAAGTCCCACCAGCAGCGCTCGAGCGGAGAGCACGGAGGTCTGCTGATAGACGATCAACTTGGTCACGTGCATGATCACCGTGGTGAGCGCTTCGGTTCCGATGTAGGCGGCCTTCACTAGTCCGTATGCCAGAAAGAACGGGGCCATGAGCGGGCCTACGCTGCCTAGCAGCGCCGAGAGGAAACTTGAGCAGGCACCTAATACCGCGAAGCCACGCAGTGGCATGCGCGGAGGAGTGCGCCGGGCATGCCGCCACACCACGAGTAGGATCAGAAAGACGCCAAGGCCACGGGTTAGAGGGCCCAGTGGGGCTTTGGCAAAGAGGATGCCGCCCAGCGTCGCAGCCGGAACGCCGCCCAGCGCGAACCACTTCACCACCGAAAGATCAATGGCCCGGCGATTGAACCATACCCGGCTTCCATTCCCAGCCAGTTGTGCGACGGTGAGGATGGGGATCGCCTCACGCGCCCCAAACGCCACCACCAACACGGGCAATAGGACTGCTGCGCCGCCAAAGCCCGTGACGGCAGCGAGGGTGGCCGCCACAAAGGCCACCGCGATCAGCATTGCGAATTGTGCCAGATGCGGCAAGGTTCACACGCGCTTCGTTATCAATAACACACCGCGTCCCGGGCGGGACCGCTGAGGAGGCAGTTCGGCCTGGGGCGAACACGCCGCGGGAAGCACCGTCTGCAGGAAGCTGGGCGGAGAAGTCACATCAGGCGTTCGCTCTTTTGGCACGGGGCAGCTTTAGAAGGCGAAGCTTGGGAACGCGCTCAAAATGCCCCACGTCGGCAGTCACGAGCACCTGCTGGGATCCCGTGAGCGCGGCGGCGAATGCATCGGCATACGGTATGTTGTACTGGGCCTTGAGGCGGGCGGCGCGCACCGCATCTTCTGGCGTCACTCCGACCAAAGAAATTGGGGCCTTGGCCAGCACGTCGGCCATGACCGCATCCGTCTTGCTGAGGCCGATGCGCTTGACCAGGGCGTAGTACACCTCGCCCCAGTTCACGGCAGACATCATCAACGAGGTTCCGCTGGACGCAGCCTGTTTGAACGCCTCCGTCACGAGTTGCGCACCGTCGCCTTTCGTGAGGAACCGATACAGCGCGCTCGCATCCAAAACGTGGGTCCTCACCGGATATCCCGGTCCGCCTCGCGTTCGATGTCGCGCGGCAGGCCCAGTCCTGACAGAACACCGCAGAGACGGTCGATGTCATCAGCCCTCTTGGGATAGACAGCGATTCCCCCTTCAATCTGCTCGAAACGCACGCGCGTGCCTCGACCGATACGAAAAACCCGGCGCAGCCTGGCGGGGATCACCAGTTGGCCCTTGGACGTAACCACACCTTCTAGGTGTTCCATGTCTTACATCTTAGCACAATTTGTAAGACACTGCGGGGAGTATCCCGACCCTCTGTGCCTGTAATTGAGGCGGACTCGGGAAAGTCCATTAGCGGTGGTAAATGATTACTGTCGTAAAATCGCCTTATCACAAGTAACCCGTCGATGTTCAGACGGCTGGTGAAAGTATCCCGAACAAAGTTAGCGGTCGATGCACCGTCCCACTCGCAGGCACCTTGCTTATCAATAACATAGGCTCTGACGTCACCCTCCATTCAATGTGCGATACCCCCGCTGAACCGCCAAATCCGTCCATTTGGCCTAACTTGCTTGGCCCACTCGGGCCCCGGTCATTAATGTCATAAGTGAATAGAAGTGTGGAGCCCTATCCGGGCAACTCGGGGTTGGCCCGCACTATTCAACTCGTGAGGCGTAAATGCATAAGCCCGTAAAGTATGTTGAGAAAGCCGTCACCGTCGCCGCCAAAGGCGCATGGGTGGTTTTCGACAAACTGAATAGCATTCATCCCAATCCTTCGTTTACGCCGAAGTGGTCGGACAAGCCGCTGCTCAAGTCGTATCAGAAGTCGAAGCCGCCGCTGGGCTGGCCGCGTGCGACCGACTCTCTTTGCCCGAAGTGCGTTCCCGAGATTCGCCAGCAGATCATCGACGGCAAATTGCCGGTCGAGATCCTGATGAACGAGAAGGCGGGCGAGATCAAGGCGCAGATCATTGAGCGCGACGGCAAGATCCTGATGGTGAAGGACTGCCCGACGCACGGTCACTTTGAAGATGTCATGGCTATCGACACCGATTTCTTCAAGCACCTGGAAGAAGTTTTCCCCGGCCGCGACATCCGCGCCCACAATGACGAGAAGCTGCATCATCACGGCAGCAGCACGGTACTGCACGGCCGTGGATCGGTGCTGACCATCGACCTTACGAACCGCTGCAATATGATGTGCGATCCCTGCTTCATGGACGCCAACCAGGTTGGCTTCGTTCATGAATTGACGTGGGACGAGATCAAGACCATGCTCGACAACGCCATCACCATCAAGCCGCGGCGTCAGATGTCGGTACAGTTCTCCGGCGGCGAGCCCACCTTGTCGCCCTACTTCCTGGACGCAGTCGCTTACGCGCGCAAGGTGGGCTTCAATAGTGTTCAGGCGGCGACCAATGGCATCGAGTTCGCCAAGAGCTTCGAGTTTGCCAAGCAGGCTGCGGAAGCTGGATCTGCGCTACGCCTATCTGCAATTTGACGGCATCGGAAATGCTGCCAACTCGCATCGTCTGGTCGGCAACCTGTTCGATGTGAAGCTGCAGGCAATCGAGAACCTCCACAAGGCCGGCGTCGAAATCGTTCCCGTCGTTACCATCGTCAATGACCTCAATAACGAGCAGGTCGGACGCATCATCCAGTTCGCACTCGACAATCCCAAGCGCATCTCGTTCCTGTCGTTCCAGCCGGTTTCGTTCACCGGCCGCGACGAGGCTATCACCGACGAGCGCCGCCAGGCGCAGCGCTATACGCTGTCGCATCTCGCGCACGACGTGAAGAAGCAAACTGGACTGGGCGAGCCCACTCGCGACTGGTTCCCGATCTCGTTCATGAGCACCTTCTCGGATTGGGCTGACTTAGTTCATGGTCCTGACAAGGATTGGGGATCGTTGAGCTGCGGCTGCCACCCCAACTGCGGCGTGGGTATGGCCGTGATGATCGACAAGGAAACCAAGGAAGCAGTTCCGGTGACGGCGTTCCTCAACGGTGACACCATCGCCAAGGACATCGCGAAGGTGAACGACGCCGCGCGCGGTAAGTGGATGTCAATCGCCGGCATGACGCTGGCGCTGCTGAAGAACTACGATCCGTTCAAGTCGCCGACCCACTTCAAATTCACCGACCTGCTGAAGAAGTTCGACAAGACCTTTGGCGCGACCGGCAAGAACTACGGCAAGGTGAGCGGCGACCGCACTGAGACCGACATCGAGAGACGCCGTCGCGATCGTTGGAACTTCTTGTTCGTCGCCGGCATGTGGTTCCAGGACTTGTTCAACTATGACTTCCGCCGCACCGAGCAGTGCATCATTCCCTACGCCACGCAGGAAGGCGAGATCAGCTTCTGCGCTTACAACACCGGCGTGGGGTGGCGCAACATCGTGGAGAAGATGCACATGACGGCCACCCTCACCAAGTGGTACGAGGAGCACGGGCGCCATGAGATTTTCGCCGGCGGCAAGAAGGTTGGCCTAGAGACCACCGCGCACACACTCAGGCTTGTGGATGAGCATGTGAACGCCGAAGCCAACGACACGCTGGACAAACTGGGCATCGCCAAGAACGCCCGCCAGGAAAAATTCAAGGCCCGCGAGGAGCGCGTCAAGGCGGAAGCCGAAAAGGCCCGCATGTTGGCTCTCTACAAGGAGCACGTCCTGGGCGAGAAGCCGGTCAGCCAGGAAGGCTTCGTACCGCTCGGCAACATCGGCGGCATCAAGCCCGCGGAGACCGTCGTGGAAGAACGGGAAGCGGTGTACGGCGATTAACCTTTAACTTTGTCATCTCGAGAGTAGCGCGGGATCTCCCTTTCGAACCGGTCGCGCAAGCGGCTGGTTTTGTTTTGGGCGGCAGTCGCGTGTCTTACTCATGCTAAGATGTAAGGCATGCGTGAACTAAGTGCTACGTTTACTTCCAAGGGCCAACTTGTGGTTCCGGCCGAGCTGCGTCGCAAGCACGGGATCGAGGCCGGCACCCGGGTACGGTTTCTGGAAGACCAGTTTGGCCGCATCGTCCTTCAGCCGATCACCGAAGATTACATTCAACGGGTGCGAGGCTGCCTTGCGGGCGGGCCGGATTTCCTGGCGATTTGGGAGAGAGAGCATCGCGCCGAAGGTAAGCGGGGCAAATGATGACCTATGTCCTCGATGCGAGCGCGCTGTGCTCTTTTCTCCAGGACAAGCCGGCTGCCGCAAAGGTATCGGATTTGCTGACTGAGGCCATGCGCGGAAGAGCTGAAATTCTGATGTCCGCCGTGAACTTCGGCGAGGTATACGGAGTCGTTCTTAGGGAGCAGGGAGTTGATCGAGCGCGTGCAACGTTGAGCGCAGTGCAACCCTTGCCTATCAGGCTCATCGATGCCAGTCCTGAAAGGGCCATCCAAGCCGCCGAGGTCAAAGCCCGATACAAACTCTACTACGTTGACGCCTTCGCTGCGGCACTGGCGATCGAAGAGAAGGCCACCCTCGTAACCAGCGATTCCGATTTCCGCCGCCTTGGTCACGGTTTTCCCACCATCTGGTTGAAGCCTTGAAGTCCAAAGTCTGGCGAACGCTGCGGCTCAGTCCCCTGTTGCCGAGACAGCATAGTGGTTCTACGCCCAACATCTGGCTGACATCTTTAATTCTCTTTTAACTCCTCCTTCAATTGACTGTGATGTTCGCCATGTATCAAGGCAGACAGTAGCTCCAGTCCTGTGGACTGTGAAGAGTGAGGAGAATATGAGACAGTTTCTCTCTGCTTTATTGATGGCGACCTTGACGCTGGGGCCGCTGGTTAACGCCAATGCCGCGCCAGGCAAGCCCCCCGCGAAACCTGCCGGCCAACCAACAACGCCCATTCAGCACTTGGTGATCATCTTCCAGGAAAACGTGTCATTCGATCACTACTTTGCCACCTATCCATACGCCCTGAACGCCCCAGCCGGAGGTCCCAAGTTCTATCCGTTGCCGGGCACGCCCACCGTAAACGGATTGAACCCGGCGCTGTTGAACTTCAATCCGAACCTGAATCCGGCCAATGGCGCGGGAGCAGCTAATCCCTTCCGCCTGGACCGTACCCAGATCAACACTGCCGACCAGGACCACGACTATGGTCCGGAGCAGGCCGCTTTCGACGGCGGCTTGATGGACCTGTTCCCGCTCAATGTAGGCACCGCGGGGCCTCCGCCGAACTGGGGACCGCCGGTGGTTCGCACTACCGGGCTGGTCATGGGCTATTTCGATGGCAACACGACCACCGCTCTGTGGAACTACGCCCAGTATTACGCCATGAACGACAACTCTTACGGGACGACGTTTGGGCCCTCAACCCCAGGGGCGCTGAATGTTGTCTCGGGGCAGACCGACGGCGTGATTCAGAACATCAACTCCGACTATGCGGTGGTGCCCGACGGCAATGGCGGGTTTTCTCTGGTTAGCGATTCAGATCCGGTCGGAGATGTATGTTCGGGAAGTTCGCAAGTGCAGATGAGCGGCCAAAACGTCGGCGACTTGCTGACTACTGCGGGTGTGACCTGGGGATTCTTTGAAGGTGGTTTTGACCTTACCATCACCAATCCCAATGGAACCACGGGCTGCAATCGGTCCACGACCTCGCAATACGTCGGGACGGCGAAGAAAGACTACATCCCGCACCATCAGCCCCTTCAGTACTACGTTTCAACAGCCAACTTGCAGCACACTCGCCCCACCTCGGTTTCTATGATTGGGCACAACGGAGACGGCGCCAATCACCAGTACGACATTCACGACTTTTTCGACGCCGTGAGCGCCGGGAACTTTCCGGCGGTCAGCTACCTTAAGGCCTCCGGCTATCAGGATGGACATGCCGGGTACTCCACGCCGATCGACGAGCAGAACTTTATCGTTCAGGTGATCAACTTCCTGCAGAACCGGCCGGAATGGGCCAACACAGCGGTCGTCATCAACTGGGATGACTCTGACGGCTGGTACGATCATCAGCTCGGCCAGATCGTCAATCAGTCACAAAGCTCACAGGACATGCTCAACGGACCGGGCTACTGCGGCAAGGCGCTGCCGGTCATTGGCCGGCGATCAACGGAGCGCATGCCCAGGGGCGCTGCGGTTATGGCCCGCGCCTTCCCTTGCTGATCGTGTCTCCCTTCGCACGGCACAACTTCGTCGATCACGCCATGACCGACCAGAGCTCGATTGTTCGCTTCATCGAGGACAACTGGCTAGATAGCCAGCGGATTCTGGGCTCGTTCGATGCGATCGCGGGCCCGCTGAACAACATGCTCGACTTCAGCCAGAATGAGAGCGATAAAGTGATTCTCGACCCGAACAGCGGTGAGGTGAAGTTCGCCGATAATGCGGCCAGCCGGGCCGCCAACAAATTGGCCGGACGATAACGGGAAGTAACGAATGCGGGAGGCACAGCGCTGGACCGCCTCCAACAAGGTAAGAACGGCAGAGCATGTGCGTCAGATGAACCGCACATGCTCTGCCGTTTTGAATGACGCCCGACTGTTCCTTCCGGTTATTTGCCCGGCAGGTAACTCAAGTCCGGCCGAAATTGGATAATCTCGGTCGTCTCGCTCGACACGGACCCATCGATGCGATCGACGATGGAATCTGCCTCCGCTTGCCCGAAGGCGTCCTTGATCATCTCGCGGAAGGGCTTCACGTCAGGCTTCTCTTCGAAGTCTGCCCAACTGGCGCGCGGCAGCACGAGCACGTAAATTCCGGTGTCCCCACCGTTGGACAGTGCGTACCACTCGTAATGCACGGGCCACTTGGTCTTCACCGTCGCGTCGTAAATCCGGCTGATGGCGCTGCGAAAATCCGAGCCTTTGCCGTAGCGCACGTGAAAGGTAATGATTTCGTCGAACTTGGGGGGTGTGCCTGAGCTGTCCATGTTGCTGACCTTGGGCATCAGGTCATAGTAGCGGCCAACTATGGACTCGACGTAACTGCCGACGACCTTCTGATATTCCTCAAGGTCGGCCTGGTCCGGAACCGCGGGCTTGTCAAAGTCCGACCAGTGCTGGCCCAGCCGTCCGACGATGTAGGTTCCCGTATTATCACCGCTGAGGGTTTCCCAGACGAACAGGGGCAGAGGATCGTTCTGCTGCTTGTGCCAGGCTGCCTTCTGCTTTCGTCCGTCCTCGTATTGCTTCACCATGCCGTTCTTAGGCTTCTGAAACTCCAGGGCGGCAAGGGTCCCGGGCTTCGGCTGGGCGACAGCCGCAAATGCCGCGACCACCATGACACCAATCACTGACAACACCGTTCTCGTTCTCATTTATCCTCCGCTTGGAAAGTTGTTGAACTGAATTTGCTGTGGCGCATTCGGAACGCATACATCCCCAAACGGCGGCGCAGGAAGCCCGCTCGATTCAACCGCCCCGGGTCTGTTCGGGGATTCCGTTGAACTTGGAGACGGCGTGGATTGTACAGAACTATCCTGGCCAAAGATACGCCCCATCCGTGGCGGATGGTTGGCGTGGCTCACTGGCCACGGACTGGCCACCGATCGGCTACGAGCTCACCACTTCTGTGGCACCACCTGATGCTTCATGGGCGACTCGTTGTATCCCTTGGACTTTTGGCGTCCCGGCAGCTTCGGCGGCTTGTAGGGAATCTCCTCGTAGGGAATGCAACTCAGCAGGTGCGCGATGCAGTTCAGCCGGGCCCGCTTCTTGTCGTCCGAGGGCACCAGGTACCAGGGAGCGGTTGGGGTGTCGGTGGCAGCCAGCATGGCGTCGCGCGCGCGCGAATAGTCGTACCAGCGGCGATGCGATTCCAGGTCCATGGGGCTCAGCTTCCAGCGCTTTGAGGGATCGGTGATGCGCGCCACGAACCGGCGGTGTTGCTCCTTCTCCGAGACATCCAGCCAGTACTTCAGCAGGATAATGCCGTTGTTGATGAGGAAGTTTTCGAAGACGGGACAGCCTTTGAGGAATTTCTTGTAGTCTTCTTCGCTGCAAAAGCCCATTACGTGCTCGACGCCGGCGCGGTTATACCAGCTACGGTCAAAGATGACAACTTCTCCGCCCGCCGGCAGATGCTCGATATAGCGTTGGGCATAGACTTGCGTCTTCTGACGTTCGGTTGGGGCCGGCAAGGCGACCAGACGAAACACGCGGGGGCTGACACGCTCCAGGATGCGCTTAATGATGCCACCCTTGCCGGCGGCGTCGCGGCCTTCGAACACGACAACGATACGCGCGCCTGACGTCTTTACCCAGTCCTGCATCTTCACCAGCTCGACCTGCAGCTTGAACAGCTCGCGCTCGTAGTCTTTCTTGCTGAACTTAGGTGCAGCTGCGTTGCTCTCGTCCGGACTGTTCGTCGCCTCGACCTCAGATTTCCCCTTTTTCTTGTGGTCCTTCTTGGAGTCCTTACCCATAAGACCTCTTTCAAATCAAGTTGGACTGCGAAAGACAGGATTGTACGCTCTCGCTGAGTGAAAATCTGTGACAGGCGGACAGGCTTTGAGAATCTCTGCCGCTGCTGCTCGGCTCAAATTCAATTCGATCTTGATTCTTGTCATCCTGAGCGGAGGCAGCTCGATTTGGGCTGCCGGAGTCGAAGGACCCCTATACTGGAAGCATTTCAAGACGCCCGTTGCAAAGTTCTTCGGCCGCGACATGACAGCGGGCGCTGGGAAATTCCAGCCCCATTGTCCTACCCCGGTGGCCAGGTCATGTCGCGTCCGCCAAGCAGGTGCAGATGCAGATGGAACACCGACTGTCCTGAGCGCGGGCCTACGTTGTACACGGTGCGATATCCGTCCTCGATGCCGCGCTCACGACCGATCTTGGCGGCGATCAGCTGGCAGTAGCCGAGTATCTCGGCGTCGTCCGGCGAGGCTTCCTTCAATCCGACGATGTGCTGCTTGGGGATAATGAGCACGTGCGTCGGCGCTTTGGGATTGATGTCCTCGAAGACGTATACCTTCTCGTCTTCGTAAACCTTCTTCGACGGGATCTTGCCCGCAATGATCTTGCAGAAGAGGCAATCGTCCATGACTCGATGTTATCCGAGGAGAAACAATTCAGCCACGGATTTTCACGGATAAACGCTGATGATCAGAAGTAATCTGTGTTGATCTGTGTAAATCCGTGGTTTGCTTTTACTGCCTTTGCTCTTTCCTTCGCAGTTGCAAATACGCCCGAATCAGCTCGTTCAGATCGCCGTCCAGCACGCGGTCCACATCGCCGATCTCGACACGCGTCCGCAGGTCCTTCACCATGCGGTACGGCTGTAGAACATAGGAGCGAATCTGCGAGCCGAAGTCGATGTCGAGCTTGGAGTCCTCAATGTGCTTGGTCTCCTCGCGCTTCTTCTCCAGTTCGTACTCATACAGCCGTGAGCGCAGGATGCTCATTGCCTTCTCGCGGTTCTTGTGCTGCGAGCGCTCGTTCTGGCAGGCAGCCACGATTCCGGTGGGAATGTGTGTGATGCGCACCGCCGAATCCGTGGTGTTGACGTGCTGCCCGCCTTTGCCGCCGGAGCGGTAGGTGTCAACCCGGATGTCTTCCGGCTTGATGTCGATCACGATACTCTCGTCGATTTCCGGCGACACAAACACGCTGGCGAACGAGGTGTGGCGGCGCTTGGCCTGGTCGAAGGGCGAAATGCGCACCAGACGATGCACGCCGATCTCGCTGATGAGCAGCCCGTAAGCATGCTCGCCGTTGACGCCGAAGGTCGCCGACTTGATGCCCGCCTCGTCGCCCGGCTGATACTCGTAGAGCTGCGTCGCGAAGCCCTGGCGTTCGGCCCAACGCAGATACATGCGCATTAGCATTTCGGCCCAGTCCTGCGACTCGGTACCGCCGGCGCCGGGATGAATCGTGACAATCGCGTTGCGCTCGTCGTTCTCACCCGAGAGCAGCGTCTCGGTCTCGAGCTTTTCGACCAGCCCGCGCAGTTCTTCCAACTCGCGCTTCAGCTCCGTGGAGACTTCTTCGCCTTCGTGCGCGAGGTCGAAATAAGCGCTGATGTCGCCCGAACGCCGCACCAGTTCCGCTTCGGTGGCCAGCGCGTTTTCCAGCCGCTTCTTCTCGCGCATGACTTGCTGTGATTTTTCGGGATTGGACCAGAGCGCGGGATCAACGGTTTGCTTTTCGATCTCGCTCAGCTTTTCGCGCAGCTTGGGCGCGTCAAAGATACTCCTGTAGATCGTGCACCTTGTCGCGTAGCGCAGTGTATTCCTGTTCTAATTCTTCGACCATCTCTTGGAAGACCCTCTCTTCGATTACTTCGGACATAGCGGAGAAGAAAGCAATCAGCAATTAGCCGCCACTAACTAGTCTTCAATCCAATCCGCGTTCATCCGCGAAAATCCGCGGTTGCTCTTGCTTTTCGATACTCCGTGTCTCGCTGGTAAAGCGTCGTCAGGCACTCCGAAGCTGCGCAATCGCATCCGGCGCAGCCACGCGCAAAAGCAGTCCCAGCAAGGTGATTATCGCACACAGCAGCGGGAACCAGTCGCCGTGGCGAGTGTAGAACGTGGTGCTTTCGACCAGCGAATACGCTGCCTGCAATTGGGTGCGCTGGTTGCGCGGAGCCTCAGCCACAACCCGCCCATAGGGATCAATCACGGCGGTGATGCCGGTATTGGTATCGCGCAGCAGCCAGCGATGGTTCTCAACCGCGCGCATGCGCGCCTGGTTCAGATGCTGCCACGGCGCGCCTCCCTCGCCATACCAGCCGTCGTTGGAGACGTTGACGAACATCTCCGCGCCATTCTTTGCGAACTGCCGGACCTCATCCGGAAAGATGGCCTCGTAACAAATAAACGTTCCAACTCTCGTATCGCCCAGTTGCAGGGGCATTCGCGATTGGCCGCGCGCGAAGGTCCCGACCTGCTGGGTCAGCCCGCTAGCAAAGCTGAAGAGCTTCTCGAACGGCACAAACTCGCCGAACGGCACAAGGTGGATCTTGTCGTACCGGGCTGTCCACGCGCCGTTGGGCGCGATCACCGAAGCCGAGTTGTAGATGTCGGGCTGGCGCGATGGATCGCCAGCATGCTCGATGCCGAGGGTGCCCGCAATGATGTAGGAGTCCGTCCCACGCGCCACATTGGCCAGTGCGCTCCGCACATGCAGGTCGGTGGCAAAAAACGGCGCCGGCGATTCCGGCCACAGGATCAGCCCGGGCGTGCCCGGCTGGCTGTGTTCCGGACGCCCGCTGAGTGCCGCCAGCGAGTCGAGGGTCTGCGTGAGATGGTCAAGCGTCCAATCCTCGGAATTCAGGATGGGAATATTCGCCTGTACCATTGTGGCCCCCTCGTCGGCCGGCAGAGGCGGAGGATGCACTAGCCTTCCGGCCTGCAAGACGATGGCCGCCGCCAGTGACGCTGCGAGCAGGAACCTGCGCCGCTGGCGAGGCACGAGAAACGCCGCCGCTACCGCGGTGTTTACCAGCACAATCTCGAAGGAGATGCCGTACACCCCGGTCACGGTCGCGACGCGTGACAGCGGGATGTTGTCAATCTGGGTAGTGCCCAGCAGGTCCCAGGGAAAGCCGGTGATGTAGGTGCGCGCCAGTTCGATCGCAACCCAGGCAAATGGGGTGAACACCAGCGCGCGCAGGCTGAATCCGTTGCGCCGCGCAGCGATAAGCGCGAGCAGAAATCCGAACAGCCCGTGATAGAGAGCGAGATACAGCGAGTACATTAGCAGCAACAGGACTGACATCGGAACGCCGATGTTGCCGTACACGTGCATCACGTAGAAGATCCAGTAATTGCTGCCGAGATACCAGATGACGCCACTCACGTAGCCGAGCCAGAATCCCTGCCACGCCGTCGCCGGGCCGAGAAACTGTCCGCCATCATCGAGAACGAGCGTGGCGTCCTGCTCGCGACATCGAAGGATGGCGTAAATCAGCGGGGCAAGCGCAACCCAGCTCAGGATGTAGAACGCGGGCCGGGGGAAGATAAGGACCTGCAGCACGCCCGAGACGCAGGCGAGAACCCAGGCGTTCAGGCGGATTCGTCTCACGGTTGGCAGTTTAGCAAAGGAAGGTGATGGTGCAGTGACGGATAATCGTTAGAAATTGTTGTCGCGCGAGCGAAGGGCGTGGTTTCGAGGACCCAAATTCCGTGTACACGGATATTGAGTGGAAGCCTTCTAGTCCTTCAGGAAATCCGGTGTTCGGCAAATAGCATACGGCCTAATATACTTAGGCTAATCTTCTTTCCCGTACTACGTAGAGTCAGTTCCTGCGGCCTGTGTTTACCCCTGAGCTTTCGCGAATCGGTCGACGGAATAGCTCGTTCCTTCAGCTGCGACCCGCACGTCTGTGAGTAGCCCCCAAAACAAGAGACAACTGCAATCAGTCGCGTCAGCGAGCAGAACCGGCATTTCCTCGTCGGCGGCTTTGGCCTTCCGCCAAAGATTAGCAGCAGTCACCCACGCTTTGCGCTCGTCGAAAGTTGTCGGCGGACCAGGCGTAGCCTCAAGTCTCTCGCGATGTGCGATCGTATACACACAGTATTCTGAAATGGCTGGATTCATTCGCCCGTTACCTCGCGTCTCTCGACAAGCATTTTAGGGCTGACGGCTACTTGATCGCCACCAGCTTGTTCATCAGCTCTGAGTAGTCCTTCTTCTCCACGCCGTGCACCTGCCGGTTGTACTCGTCCACCTTGGCCGAGTAGTTCATGGAGCAGAACTTCGGACCGCACATGGAGCAGAACGCCGCCTCTTTGTAGTAGGCGTCGGGCAGCGTCTCGTCGTGCATGCTGCGCGCGGTCTCGGGATCGAGCGACAGCGCAAACTGCTTGTCCCAATCGAAGGTGTAGCGCGCGTAGCTGATGGCGTCATCGCGGTCCCGCGCTCCCGGACGGTGCCGCGCCACGTCGGCGGCGTGCGCCGCAATCTTGTAGGCGATGATGCCGTCCTTCACGTCCTTGTCATTCGGCAGGCCGAGGTGCTCCTTGGGCGTGACGTAGCACAGCATGGCCGCGCCGTGCCAGCCGATCAGGGCCGCGCCAATGGCCGACGTGATGTGGTCGTAGCCGGGCGCGATGTCAATCACCAGCGGCCCGAGCGTGTAGAACGGCGCGCCGTGGCACATCTCGACTTCCTTGTCCACCTGCTCCTTGATCTTGTCGAGCGGCACGTGGCCCGGGCCTTCGATCATGACCTGCACGTCGCGCTCCCAGGCTTTCGTCGTCAGCTCGCCCAGCGTCTTGAGTTCGGCGAACTGCGCGTCGTCGCTGGCGTCGGCGATGCAGCCGGGGCGCAGCCCGTCGCCCAGCGAGTAGCTCACGTCGTGCTTGGCCAGAATCTTGGTGATGTCGTCGAAGCGGTCGTAGAGGAAATTCTGCTTGTGGTGGTGCGCCATCCACTGCGCCAGGATCGCGCCGCCGCGGCTCACGATGCCGGTGATGCGCTTGGTGATGAGCGGCAGATACTCCACCAGCACGCCCGCGTGGATGGTCATGTAGTCCACGCCCTGCTCGGCCTGCTCCTCGATGACTTCGAGCATGATGTCGGCGTTGAGGTCTTCGATGCGCTTCACCCGCGAGACCGCCTCGTAGATCGGCACCGTGCCGATCGGCACCGGCGAGTGCCGCAGAATAGCTTCGCGAATTTCGTGGATGCCGCCGCCGGTCGAGAGGTCCATCACCGTGTCAGCGCCGTAGTGCACCGAGGTGTGCAGCTTTTTCAGCTCCTCGTCAACGTTGCTGGTGACCGACGAGTTGCCGATGTTGGAGTTGATCTTGCACTTCGACGCCACGCCGATGCACATCGGCTCCAGCTCAGGATGATTGATGTTGGCCGGGATGATCATGCGTCCGGCAGCGACCTCGTCGCGGATGAGCTCGGGCGCGAGCTGCTCGCGCTCGGCGACGAACAGCATCTCTTCGGTGAGCAGGCCTTTGCGCGCAAAATGCATTTGCGACATGTTGGTGTCGCCGGTGCGCGCGGCCTCTTCGCGGCGCTTCGTAATCCATTCCGCGCGCGGTTTAGGGACGCCCGCGCCATTGCCGTTGCTGCCGTTGGTTGCGCTCATATGTTTGGGAGCTCCTGCGATATGTGCTTATTATACTGCCGCATCACGCGCCCGCCGGCGGCCCAAGAAATACAGCAGCTACTCCTCCACCCAGCAGCACCACGCTGAGCGCGATGATCTTCCCCACCGCCAGCGCCTTGTTCGGCTCGCTGGCATCGGGTATCACCGAGCCAATGATGACCGCGGTGGTGGTCAGCATCCCAACGACGGCCAGCGCGATGGCAACGGGCTTCCCTCCCGGCACGCGAATGACGCCAGGTTCCGCAGGCTCGCGCTGCAGGCGAATCATCGCCGCGAACATGAACAGATACGGCACGAAGTTGGTGATGATGGTCATGCTCACCAGCACCTGGTAGGCGCCGTGGACGGTGCTGCCGAATTGGCCCAGCAGGATAAACACCGCGCAGCACAATGCCTGCACGATCAGCGAAACGTACGGCGTTCCCCACTTGGGATGGACGCGCCCGAACGCCGGCGGCAGAAAGCGGTCGATGCCGGCGACGAAGGGAATCCGCGACAGCGCGGCCAGATACGCGCCGACGCCGCCCAGGTTCGACACGCAGATCAGCAGCGCGACCGCCGGTCCGAGGCCGGTCCAGCCCACGCGCTCGGCGCTGCTGGAGATGGCTTGCATGATGCCTTCCAGGCTGTTGACCTTGGGCAGCGCAACCAGCACCGCAATGGTCCCCAGAATGTATCCGGCGGTGATGAGGAAGCCGGCCGCCATCAGCGCGCGCGGAATGGTGCGGCGCGCGTTCTTGATCTCATCGCCCATGAACGACGCCGACTCCGCGCCGCTGAAGGCATAGAGCAGCGTCGCCCACACGCCGAAATTGCCCATGTTCAACGAGGGTTTCAGTGACGCAGCAGTTGAAGCTGGTCGCCGAGCCGAACTTCCACCACGCCACCGCGCCAACCACGCAAAGCAGCGCGATCGGCAGCCACGTTCCGATAGCGCCCAGGTTGCTCAGCCACTTGCCGACGTCCAGGCCGACGATGTTCAGCACCAGCGCCAGGGCGATTCCGAACATCGAGAACGCGACGAAGAACGCCGGGCTTGCCTGCGCCGCCTGCCACTTCGATCCCCCGATGTAGAGCGAATTGCTGGCCGCGAAATACAGCACGGCGGGGAAATACGGGAGGTTGCTGGTCCAATAAATCCATCCCGTGAGGAAGCCGGCGAAGTCGCCAAAGGCGCGCTTGCTCCAGACGTACATGCCGCCTTCCTGCGGGTAGCGCGAGGAAAGCTCCATCACGCAGAGCGCCAGCGGAATGAAAATCGTGGCCAGTCCGAGGAGCCAGATCACGATGGAGCTCGGACCGGCACTGGCGGCAACCGCGATCCAGCGCAGGCTGAGCGTGGCGACCACGTAGAACATCACCAGGTCGCGGAAACCCAGGACCCGCTTGGGTTGCGCGGGAGCGTGGGGAGGCGGGTCGCTTCTCAGTGGCGCTCGCATTAGAGTCGGTGAGTCTTGAAAGGGCACAGCTTTAGCCGTGCCATAATGCGCATAAATGGATGGGCTTCAGCCCCTGAGGTCGGTTTCTTCTGTGCGGAAGCAAGTCCCCTCAGCGGCTAAAGCCGAATGCAATCCTAACTTGGACGGCACGGGAAGCCGTGCCCTTTCAAATCATCGAGTCGCTCACACCGGCAGAAAGTAGCGATAGAACTCGTCGTCGCGCTTCCACCCCAGGCTCTCGTAGAGCTTTTGCGCGGCATGGTTGTCGATCGCCGTTTCCAGAGCCAGGCCGTTTGCCTGTGTAGACTCGGCGAGCTGGCGGGCACGTTCCATCAGCGCCCGGGCCACGCCCAGCTTGCGCGCTTCCGGCGCGACAAACAGGTCGTTCAGAATCCACTGTCGCGTCAGGTTCACGGACGAAAACACCGGATACAGATTCACAAAGCCGACCACCTTCGATTCGAGCCGCGCGATGAACAGCACCGACTCGGCCTTGCTGAGCCGCGCGAACAGGAAGCGGCGCGCGGCTTCCTCATCGGGAGGCTTGCCGTAGAACTGCCGATAGGCATCGAAGAGCGGCGCGACGTCGCCCACATCGGCCGGGGTGGCCTGCACGATTTCAGGAACGCTGGCTGAAACCTGCATGGGGACAAGGGAACACGGCGCGCGCCGGGCGTCAACTCTTTTTGTGCAGTGGTCGCCTGCTATCATTTCGCCACAACCCTCAGGAGACTCGTTCATGCCGTCGTTGCACGACATCGTTGCGTTCTACAACGATCAGGACCCGTTGGAACATGCGTCCACCATCCCGGCGGCGTGGTATGTGGATGAGGGCATCGCCGAGCTGGAGCGCCAGGCGGTCTTCGGAGCTACGTGGCAAGTTGTGGCCCGCGTCGATCAATTGCGGCAGCCGGGCCAATTCGTCACCACCGAGATCGCGGGCGAACCGCTGGTCGTCGTTCGCGGCGGCGACAATCAATTGCGCGCCTTCTACAACGTTTGCCGCCATCACGCAGCGGCGGTCGTAACCGAGGAGCAAGGCACTGCGAGCATTCTGCGCTGTCCGTACCACGGCTGGAGTTACGGCCTCGACGGCTCGCTCAAGGGCACGCCGGAGTTCGAAGGTGTGTGCGGCTTCGATCGCTCGCAGAATGGACTCGTTCCCGTCCGTGTGGAGACCTGGGAACAGTTCGTCTTCGTCAATCTCGATGCGAAAGCCGCGCCCTTGGCCGATTTCCTCGGCGGATTGGTGAAGCGTGTTGCGCCGCTGAATCTCGATGCAGTGCACTTCTTCGAGCGGCGATCGTACAGCCTCAATTGCAACTGGAAGGTGTTCGTTGACAACTACCTCGACGGCGGCTACCACGTGCCGCACCTGCACAAGGCGCTGAACAGCGTGCTGGAGTACAAGCAGTACACCATCGAAAACGAAGACCGCTACTGCCTGCAATCGAGTCCCATGGTTTCCTCGGACGTGGACGCCGCGACCTCCGCCACTCGCACCGGCGATCGCGCCTGGTACTTCTGGCAGTATCCCAACTTCATGATCAACCTCTACCAGGGCTACATGGACACCAACCTTGTGCTGCCCGATGGCGTGGACCGCTGCACCGTAATCTTCGATTTCTACTTCGATGACGTCAGCGAGCCCGCCGCCGAGCGCAACCGGCAGAGCATCGCTGTGGGCGAGCGCGTGAATGATGAAGATGTGGGCATCTGCGAATCGGTGCAGCGCGGCTTGCACTCGCGCGCGTATGGCGCGGGGCGTCTCTCGGTTCGCCGCGAAGCGGGAGAGCACTTGTTTCATCGGCTACTAGCCGCGGACCTAAAACGCGGACTGGAGAGGACGGCGCCGATAGGGTAGGCGATTCGCGCACGCCGATCAATTGTCATTACGAGCGCACAGGGTTTGGGCGCGAGGAATCTGCTTCTCTCCACCCCCCGAAAGCAGATCCCTCGCTCCGCTCGTGATGACAATTTAGGGGCTGGCGATGACCATGAAGGCATGGGCCGCAATTCACTTACGCAGGTCTTTCACGATCTCCCGCGCCGCGTTCGCGCCCGATCCGCCGGTCAGCCCGATTCCCGGATGCGTGCCCGACCCGCATAAATACAGGTTCTGGATGGGTGTGCGATACTGCGCCCAATCCAGCAGCGGACGCATGGTAAACAACTGGTCCAACGCCAGCTCGCCGTGGAAAATGTGGCCGCCGGTCAGGCCGTAGGTCTGCTCCAGGTCCTTGGGCGTGATGACTTCGCCAGCCTCGACCAGCCCGGGCAGATCGGGAGCATATTCCGCCAGCGTGCGCACCACGGTGTCTCCCAGCGCCTCTCGTTGCGAATCCCAGTCCGCATCGCGCAGCTTGTACGGCGCATACTGCATGTAAATGGACATCACATGCTTACCTGCCGGCGCCAGCGATGAGTCCCACAGTGTGGGAATCGCCGCCTCAATGTAAGGATGCTGTGAGAATTCTCCGTACTTAGAGGCATCGAAGGCGCGTTCCAGGTAGTCAACCTCGGGTGAGATCTGAATTCTGCCTGACAAAAGACTCCTATCGCCGTTCACCCCATTGAACGTCGGCAAGTCCATTCAGCGCCAGGTTGACCTTGGCAACCGTGCCGTTCATGCGGTAATGCTGGAGTTTCTGCAGGAAGCCCGGCTCCAGATGCTGCGGTTCGACCAGGCCCAGCAACGTGCGCTTCGGATCGGCGTTCGAAACGACGGCACGGGCCTCAATCTCATCGCCGTTCGCCAGAACGACCCCGCTGGCGACTCCATCTTTGACCTTGATGCTGGCTACTTCGCAGGATGTGCGAATCTCGCCTCCAGCTTCCGTAACAGCGGCCGCCATGGCAGCAGTCAGCGCACCCGTGCCTCCTACAATGTAGGATGCTGGTCCGGCAGGATTGCCGTCAGCGGCCGTCCGCAACAGATAGGTCGCAGCCGAACCTGCCGACCACGGTCCCAGGAACGTGCCGAAGATGCCCTGGGCGGCGATGGTGCCGCGCAGCAGTTCGGTCTCAAACCACTCCGCAACCAGATCGGCAACCGCCATCGGCCCCCAACGCAGCAGGCGATACAGGTCCTTTTCGCCCAGGCCGCGAAGTTTGCGGCCGGTCTTCAGCAGCTCCCACAGGTTGCCGGAAGCCGGATCGTCGAGATCAGGCGGGGTCATCGCCAGCAGCAGGTCAATGACTTCGCCGATGCGCGCCAGCGATTTCGCAAATTCCGCGTAATTCGCCGCATCTTTCTGCGAGAACTGCGCAATCGCCTGCTGAGAGTTTGCGATGTCGCCGTACAACACCAGCGGCTTGCCGCTCGGCGACAGCGACAGGACCCGCACATCCGGCGAGTAAGTCTTCAGGCCGTGCTTCACCAGGTCCATGTCTCCCACAATGTCAGACCTGATCGGTCCGGCGCAGTGCGCCAGACGGGAGCAGCGAAATCCGGGATGAAATTCTTCGGTAATCGCGCAGCCGCCCACAATGGGACGGCGTTCGAGCACCAGCGGCTTGAATCCAGCCTTGGCGAGATAGAAGGCAGCGACCAGCCCGTTGTGCCCGCCGCCGACAATGACGACATCCCGCGTCGCAGCCATGTTAGCTGGTCCCCTTGGAGTGTTTCAGGATTTCCAGCGCCGCCAGCCGCCCCGGCGCGCCCATGATGCCGCCGCCGGGATGCGTGGCCGAGCCGCACATCCAGAGGTTCTTGATCGGCGTCTTGTACTGTGCAAAGCCAGGCACGGGACGCAGGAAGAACAACTGCTCCAGCGACAGCTCGCCCTGGAAGATGTTGCCCTCGGTCAGGCCCCACTCGCGCTCCAGGTCGAGCGGCGTCACCACCTGCCGGCCAACGATGATGTTCTTCAGGTTGGGTGCGAATTGGGCAACGGTGTCGATAACGTTGTCGCCGAAGGCCTCACGCTTTTCGTCCCACGTGCCTTCCTTCAGCTTGTAGGGCGCGTACTGCACGAAGCACGACATCACATGCTTGCCGGGAGGCGCGACCGAGGGATCGGTCAGGCTGGGGATGACCATGTCAATGTACGGGCGGCGCGAGTAGTTGCCGTACTTGGCGTCGTCGTAGGCGCGCTCCATGTAGTCAATGCTGGGCGAAATCGAGATTGCGCCACGCAGATGATGGCCCTCGCCCGGCAAGCAGGTGAAGTTGGGCAACGCATCGAGCGCAAGGTTTACCTTGCCCGACGATCCACGATACTTGTAGCGCTTCACCTCGTCGCGAAAATCGTCGCTGAGATGTTTCGCCTCCACCATCTTCAGGAAGGTGAGGTTCGGGTCCACACTGGACGAAATGATCGGCGCAAAGTACTCATCGCCGGTCGTGGTCGCGACACCGACCGCCTTGCCGTCCTTCACCAGAATCTGCGAGATCGCTACTTGCGTCTTGATTTCGACGCCCAACTCGCGTGCCGCATCCGCGATCGCGTTGGAGATGGCGCCTGTTCCCCCGCGAGCGAAGCCCCACGCACGGAATGCGCCGTCGATCTCGCCCATGTAGTGGTGCAGCAGAACGTAGGCGGTGCCGGGCGAGCGCACGCCGAGGAAGGTGCCGATAATTCCAGACGCCGACATCGTGGCCTTGAGCACATCGGTCTCGAACCACTGGTCGAGAAAGTCGATGGCGCTCATGGTCATCAGTTGCACCTGGTTGTATTTGTCCTCGCCGCTGAGGCCCTGAAAGCGCCGGCCCAGGAAGAGCAGCTTGAGCAGGTCGCGCGGGTTCAGCGTGGTGGGATCGGGCGGCACCATGCTCAGGATCGGCTTCACGAAGCGGCACATCTGCAGCATGGCCTTGCCGAACTCTTCGTAGGCCTCGGCGTCGAACCTGGAGTGGCGCCTGATCTCGCGCATCGTCTTGCCGTGGTCGTTCACCCGCCACAGGTAGTCGCCATTGGGCATGGGAGTGAAGGTGCCATCCAGCGGAAGGATTTCCAGGCCGTGGCGGGGCAGGTCGAGGTCGCGAATGATCTCCGGCCGCAGCAACGAAACGACGTAAGAGCACACCGAGAACTTGAAGCCAGGAATGATCTCTTCCGTGCACGCCGCGCCGCCGAGCACGTGCCGGCGTTCCAGCACCAGAACTTTCTTCCCGGCGCGCGCTAGATACGCGGCGTTGACCAGACCGTTGTGTCCGCCCCCGATAACGATGGCGTCGTATTTCCCTGAAGCGTTGGAAGCCATGATGGATTGTGTAGAAGGGAGAATTCTAAAGGGTGGAGAGGGATTTGTCTGTATGGGCCGCAAGTCGCTTTTCGCAATTCGCTCTTCGCTACGGTTCCGATTCCGAGTCAGCGAAGAGCTAAGAGTGAAAAGCGAGTAGCGTCCTTTATCGCTCCACCGCCAGCCCTACCGCATTTCCGCCGCCAAGACACAGCGCCGCAATCCCTTTGTGCACGTCGCGGCGAATCATCTCGTAGAGCAACGTTGTGAGGATGCGCGCGCCGCTGGCGCCGATGGGATGTCCCAGCGCCACTGCTCCGCCGTTCACGTTGACCTTGTTCAGATCGAGCCCGAGCTCGCGGGTCACGGCAATGGCCGCGACCGAGAAGGCTTCGTTGATCTCGTATAGGTCCACGTCCTCGTCCTTCCATCCGGTTTTCTTCCAGAGCTGGCGAATCGCGTCCACCGGCGCCATCATTACCCACGCGGGGGCGATACCGCTCGTGGCCTGGGCCACGATGCGCGCCATCGGCTTCAGTCCGAGCTCCTTCGCCCTTGCGGCGGTCATGAGCACCAGCGCGGCAGCCCCATCGTTCACTCCAGGAGCGTTGCCGGCAGTCACCGTGCCATCTTTCTTGAACGCCGCCTTGAGCGCGCGCAGCACCTCAGGCGTGGTGTCTTCGCGCGGCCCTTCGTCCTTCGCAAACAGCACTGGCGGTGCGCCTTTCTTTTTGGCGAGCAGTTCGATGGGCACGATCTGATCTTTGAAGCGGCACTCATTAATTGCGGCTATCGCCTTGCGATGGGAGTTCACCGCGTACTCGTCCTGCTCTTCGCGGGTAATGTGATACTTCTCGGCGACGTTCTCTCCGGTGTTGCCCATGTGGTAGTCGTTATAAGCATCCCAGAGGCCATCGTGCACCATCGAGTCCACGACCTTCTGATCGCCCAGGCGAAATCCTTTCCGCGCGTTTTGCAGCAGGTATGGAGCGTTGGTCATACTCTCCATGCCGCCGGCAACAACAATGCCGGAATTTCCCGTCTGGATGGCCTGCTGGCCGAGCGCGACGGCCTTCAGCCCCGAGCCGCAAACTTTGTTGATGGTCATAGCGCTGACGCGGTCGGAGAGCCCACCCCCAAGCGCCGCTTGCCGTGCCGGATTCTGCCCGAGCCCGGCGGAGACCACGTTGCCCATGATGCACTCGCCCACCGCGTTGGGATCGATGCCGGCGCGCTTCACCGCCTCGCGCACCACGATGGCGCCCAACTGCGTCGCGCTGAAATCTGACAGCGAGCCTTGAAACTTTCCGATCGGCGTGCGCACTGCCGACACAATGACCACATCTTCCATGATTGCCGTACCTCATTCCCTCATGAGCGTCCTGCGGTCGAACATTATAAGATGGGCTGGCCTTGGCCACGGACGCACAAACCCCGCCCGAAATCCAACCGGCTCCCTCTCCACCAAGCCGCCTGCTCGCCCCCTGGTGGCACACCGCGGCGCTCATCGCAGTATTGCTGTTCGCCTCGCTCAAGAGTACGGGCATTCGCCATCCGTTGGCTGAACACGGCAAGTTGCCGCAGTACTTGTGGGGCATAGCGTGGGAATGGGTACTGCTCGGCATCACCTGGCTAGGTATTCGCAAGCGCATGGCCTTACGGGAGCTGATCGGCGGACGCTGGGCGACCACGGAAGACTTCCTGTTGGATATCGTGTACGCCGGTTCGTTCTGGTTCTGCGCTTTGATTGTGCTGGGACTCGGCGCCAAACTGATGCACCTCGACCAGGCCGGCAAGCTCGAAGGCATGCGCAAACAGCTGGGATTTCTCATCCCGGGAACCAAACTCGAGCTGGCCGTCTGGTTCGGCATGAGCGCCACCGCGGGCTTCTGCGAAGAAATCATCTTCCGCGGCTATCTGCAGCGCCAGCTCATCGCCATCACCAATTCCGTGCTCGCAGGGATGCTGCTCTCGGCGGTGGTGTTCGGCGCGTCGCATGGCTATGAAGGCCCCGGCCGCATGGTGCTGATCGGGATTTACGGATTGATGTTCGGCCTGCTGGCATGGTGGCGCAAGAGCCTTCGGCCCGGAATGATCGCCCATGCCTGGCACGACGCCTTCAGCGGCGCAGTCCTGCGCATGCTGCGGTAAGCTGTATCTCCGGCAACAGGCCTCTCAGGATGAATAGAGATCCGTCGAGCTCTTCGCAGCGTCACGCTCAGGCCATGGCCAACGAGCAGGGATTGGCACGCCAGCTCAGCGAACGCCAGGTGAGCATGATCGCGCTTGGCAGCGCCATCGGCACCGGCCTGTTCCTGGGCAGCGCGCTCGCCGTTCGCACCGCCGGCCCGGGCGTGATTCTGAGCTACATCCTGGCCGCGGGAATCACCCTGCTGCTGACCGGCTGCCTGGCCGAGATGGCGGTCGCGCATCCCACCGCCGGGTCCTTCGGAGTCTATGCCGATCTCTACCTGTCGCCCTGGGCTGGTTTCGCGATTCGCTATACCTACTGGTCGGCACAGTCCATCGCCATCGGAGGCGAAGCGGTGGCGGCGGCGATTTACACCCAGTGGTGGTTTCCCCACACTCCGGCGTGGGCCTGGGTGCTCTTCTACTCCGCCGTGCTCATCTTCATGAATGCCCGCAGCGTGGGCGCCTTCGGCGAGTTTGAGTATTGGTTCTCCATGATCAAGGTCAGCGCCATCATCGTCTTCATTCTGCTGGGCGCGGCCATTCTACTTGGCGTGCATCAGCAACGGCCGATTGGGATGGAGAACTTCCGCGCCTACGGCGGCTTTCTGCCCAGGGGCTGGCTGGGCGTGTGGCTGGCGCTGGCCTTCGTGATCTTCAGCTTTATCGGCTCGGAGGTGGTGGCGGTCACCGCGGGTGAAGCCAAGGACCCGCAGCGTACCGTGCCACGCGCCATGCGCAGCATGCTGGCGCGGCTCATTATTTTCTATGTTGGGGCCATCTTCATTCTGATTGGCGTTATTCCCTGGACCCAGATTCAACCCGGGCAAAGCATCACCGTCAGCCCGTTCGTGCGCGTCTTCGACCTGATGCACGTTCCCGCCGCCGCGAACGTTATCAACTTCGTGGTGCTGACGGCTGCTCTCTCCAGCATGAACGCCAACCTCTATCTCGGCACGCGCATGATGTTCTCGCTGGCCCGTGCAGGCTACGCGCCAGAGGTACTGGGACGCGTCTCCAGCAAGAGCACGCCTCTGCCGGCGCTGCTGCTCTCGGCCGCGGGCCTCGGCGTTGCCACGCTGTTTGCGTTCCTATTCCCCGCGTCGGCGTACGTTTACATGTTCGGCATCGCGCTATTTGGCGGACTCTTCGCGTGGTTCCTCATCTTCCTCACCCATCTCGGCTTTCGCCGCCACTGGAAGGCGGAAGGCGCACCTCACCTGCTCTTCGTGATGCCGCTGTTTCCTCTGACGACCATTCTCGGCGGCCTGGCCGTGCTGGCCATCCTGATCTCAACCTGGTGGGTTCCGGGGATGCGCGTCACTCTCGAGGCGGGCATTCCCTGGCTGTTGCTGCTGACTATCCTGTACTTCGCCTGGGGACGGCAACGCGGCAGGGCCGCCGCCTCGCGTTCGCCGCAACCGGCCAGCACGCCGGAGGCGGCGGACTAGCTCTCAGATCTCCTTCAGAGCAGCCTTGGGCTTTAGCCCCGGTTACCGATTGCGTAAGGTCCGTGGCTAAAGCCATTCGGTGGAAGCGGCTAGGTCGCCGGGCTGAAGCCCGGCGCTTCCACCGCCAAATCTCAATTTGCTCTAGGCCCCGCCTCCCGCTGCCCCCGATGCCGCGGCCTGCTTGAACGTTCCAAAGGGCGACTGCGTCGGCGCGGGTGCTTGCGGCACAACGTGCCTCCGCATGGCCGCGTCGCACACTGCGTAACCCCAATCAATCAGCTGATGCTGTAGTCCGGCATCCAACGCGGTCAGCCTCGTCGCCGTCGCTGCCAGCTTTTGCGTGAAGGTTGAAGTCGCATTGCAGCGCATTGCTCAGCGCGTAGTTCGCGATGTTGGTGCGGATACCCCAATAGGTGCCCTCGCGAATCTTGTTTTCATAGGCTGCGATCAAGGTGCGCTTGCGCAACGCTCCGACCTGGTTATCGATGACATCCAGCACGCGGTACGCTTGTCCCAGCCACTCATGCGCCGGGTCGGCTTGCATGGCGAGGGCGCCGCCGCCGTCGCTGACCAGGATGGTGGCGCAGCGCTTCCACGCGGTCTCCAGTCCGAGGTTGTCGTAAACGCCGCCGTCGCTGAGCACAATCTTCCGGCGGAAGTCCGGGTAGGTGACCCCCGGTGGCGGCGGGTCTTGCCCGTCCTGGAAGCTGTTGGGATCCAGTTCAAGCACCGCCGGCGAAAGCACCGGCGGAAACGCGGACGAGGCGGCGACTGCAGTGGCCAGATCGAGGGTCGGATTCATCACCAGGCCGACGATCCAGTCGCCCATGAAAGGCTTGGAGAAGCGCCATAGCACGCCGGTCTGCAGGCTGGTCGCATTGAACACGAAGCGCGGCGGGTCATCGGGCAGGTCTTGCAGTGTGGTGTTGCCAAACAGATAGTCGCGATAGTGCTTGGCAACCTCGTGCGAGACTCCGCCAAAGATGCCGCTGATCACCGAACTCACATCGATCGACTTCGAAGCCATCCCGCTGATCGGCTGGGTCACCAGTTGGTCAAAGTTCAGCGCGCAATTCATGCTATCGAACTGTAGCTTTTTCCAGTTCATGGCCAGCACGCCGCTGGTAATCGAGCCTCCGGAAACGCTGGAGATGCGGGCCAGCTTGGGCAGGTAGCCCAGTTCGTTCAAGCGCCACAGGGTGCCGAGGTGAAACAGCATGGCGCGATATCCGCCGCCGGAAAGACACAACGCAATTCCCGGGGACGGCTGGTCGGGATCGCCGGGGTGATCGTGGACAGGTTGAGCTAGAGCCTGCGCGTTGGTTGAGGGATCATCGGGCATAAGATCCTCCTATTAAAGCTTGACAGGTGACGAATTTCGAGAAATTGGAGCAACGGAAGAGTCCCTCATGGGACACTCTGCACTCTAGCACCAGTTACCGGCCGGCTCAAAAGGATTTAGCCACTAAGTTTACGAGGCTGTCGGTTCAATCAAGGTCAGGAAAGTGCTGCAATGAAATCCATCCACATGCGACCCTGCCGAACCGATTGCGCTCGATTGCAGAGGGTGAGTCGAACATGATTGTGGCCGCCGATTCGAACCTGCCCTCGAACCTGTTAGACGTGCTGTTCGCAGGAGTGAGCGCGTTGCGAAGATCCCAGCCCGCAGGGCGACTCAGGGTAGCCCAGCGCGAAGCGCTGGGTACATGCCCAAGAAACTGCCAGCCCCGGCAGGGGCGGGTGAAGTAGCGATGGCACTATGGGTTTGTGAAGAAACGTAAATTCATCGCGAGCGAGAGAACTTTTCCCCGCGAGATCCGTCTATACCAATAACCCAAATCCAAAGGTGGGCGCCGCAACCCCAACAGATACGCAAACCGGCGCCCACGCCCTTTTGTTCTCTCCCTTACTTCAGCTCTTTTCCCGTCGTGGTCAGCACCAGCTTGCCGTGTTTCACTCCGCGCATGGCCAGCATGTGGTCGGCGAGATGCTTGACCTCCCCGCTGCGGCCTCGCATGATGACCACCTCCAGGCAATTGTCGGCGTCGAGGTGAACGTGCGTTGCCGCCATGACATTTCCGTGCGAGTGGTGCTGAAGTTCGTTGAGCTTGTTGGACAGGTTCGGGCGGTGATGATCGTAGATCATGGAAAGAGTAGCCACGACCTGGCGGTTGCGATCGATGGCCTCGGTCACCAGGCTCTCGCGAATCAGATCGCGTATTGCTTCGGAACGGTTCCTGTAGCCGCGCTTGGCGATCACTTTATCGAACTGCTGCAGCAGGTCCTCTTCGATGGAAACCCCGGTCCTGGTCAGTTCCGCCATGGCCGTGCCAGCTCTCCCAATTGAATTCGTAACACGCCACAATCCGAAATCACTATAACCCACGTACTCCCCGTGACGGCCTTTCCGGGCCGCTGATCGACAGACTTCGCCAGGAGAAACGTGACACGAATATGGAAATCGTGTTACAAACGAAGGATTCATGCGGAGGCCGGCGATGGCTGTGGCGCCGTCCCGGGGGAATGGCATGAAGCCTCCAAAGCGCACGCTGTACCGGGCTTGCTTGCGCGCGGCCTTGCTGATCTTGTGCGCGCTGCTCTCCGCCGCTACCCTTCACGCGGAGCCCGCGGCGGGCCGGATTACAGGTCGCGTTCTCGATCCTCAGGGCGCTCCCGTCTCGCAAGCCGATGTGAAACTGGTGAACGCCGCTGGGACGACGGTCGGCGACGCACGCAGCGACGACCAGGGCCGCTTCGCTCTGTCCGACGTTGACCCCGGCGATTACCAGCTCGTCGCTGAGTCTCCGGCCTTCGTTACTGTCGTTCAGAACGTCTCCCTCGGCCGCGGCCAGCCGCCACAAGTGAGTCTGCAATTCCAGCAGCTCGTCTCCGTCCAACAGCAGGTTACCGTCGTGGCGTCGGCGCCCGTCGTCGCTGACACCCGATCCCGCGCAAAGCATCATCATCCACGACCAGGTGCTGGACGCTAATCCCGGCCGGCCCGGTGCGCCCATCTCGATTCCCGGCCTGCCCATCGAGACCGCCTCGGGAGGAATCAAGGCGCCGCAATACTTCGCGCCGGGTGTTGCCGGGGACCACGGCGAGCCCATCGCTCAGTTCTTCCAGATCGGCAACTTCCTCTACCCGAACAATCTTCCCGCGAATGCTCACGGCAACGGTTACGCCGACCCCAACGTCCTGATCCCGCCAGTTATTGAAGGCGTGACCGTAGATGGCGGGGCCTTCAACGTCCGCGAAGGCAACAACTCCGTCGATCTGGCCGCCGCTTATGTTCCACGGCAGCGCGTCGGCAGCTTCTTCCAGCTCGCGGGAGACTACCGCGACGCGGACGTGATGGCTGGCTGGAGTCCCAAGAATCCGCAAACCAACGCGTGGATCGCGGCGGAGATGTCGTTCGGCAACGGCTTCCTCGAGCGCCTGGAGCACCGCCAGCAATACAAGCTGAATGGACTGCGCCAGTTCAATTTCGGCAACCATCAACTCACGCTGTTCGGCATCGGATACTACGGCTCCTCCTACGTTCCCGGGCTCATTCCCATCAACGTACCCGTTCCCGGCGATACCATCGACAACCGGCAACTCGATTACACGCACAACGTTCTGCTGGTCGCCACCGACAACTGGAAGCTCAGCGAGCAGAGGCAGCTTTCCTTCTCCGGCTTCTACCGCAACTACGCTCTCGACCTGCGTTCCAACTTCGGTGACGGCCTCATTCAGCAGAGCGAAACCCGCAACGTCTTCGGCGGCGAGGCCATGTACATCCAGAGCGTCCGCCGCTGGCTGGCCTTGCTGGCCGGTGTCGATGTGCGCCGCGACGCGCCCCGCAATCTGGACTTGCAGCACGCCGATGCCCAGGGCAACTTCCAGCCCGTCACCAGCAACAGCCTGACCATGTCCTTCGTCGAACCTTTCATCTCCGTGGACGGCCCGGTCGGCCGATACTTTCATTACAACCTCGGGGTTCGCCAGGAAGAAGTCTGGATGGACAACCAGGACCTCATCAATCCCCAGAATTCGTTCAACAAACTGGCGACGCTGACCCTGCCCTAAAGGCACGTTCACCGTGCTGCCGCCCGACCGCTGGTATCTGCCGATGGTGTCCTTCAGCCTCGGCGAGGCGTTTCATACCGAAGACCCGCGCATCGGCAACGGCACCGGCACGCCCACGTTGCTGGCGCCGTCGCGCGCCTATCAGCTCGTGTTCTCCAAGGTCATCAAGCAGACGCAGCTCTACGTCACGCTGCGGCGCATCTCCAACTCACAGGAGCTGGCCAAGATCGATCCCGATACCGGCCTGCAGGAGATTGTCGGCCCCTCGCTGAACAAGGTCCTGTCGGTATCGCTGCAGAGAAACTTCGCCCACGGCTCGCTCTACGTCTCTTACGCGCAAGCCGACGCCCGCGACGCCCAGACTGGCGAGCCTATCCCTGAAGCCCCGCGCTTTATCTGGGACACGGTCGCGTCCTACCGGCGTCTGCCGTTTGGTCTGTGGGTGCGCGGCGAGTTCGAGTATGTGCGGGCCAAGCCGCTCGGCGATGGCTTCACCGGGGTGCCCGTCACCGAATTTCGTGGCGCGGTGCTGAAACCGTTCCGCGAGGAGACGATGTCGCTCGCCGCCAACTTTCTCATCGCCAACGGCTACACCGGGCAGACCACGGAAGTCCTCGCGCTCCCCACCGATCCCGGCTCCCTTCGAGCGGGTGGTTGGCGTGCCGTTGAAGTCCTACGTCAGCCTGAGCTGGACCTACTACTTCGGCAGGGGAAAATAAGCCACGGCAGAGCCCTAAGCGATGTGACCCTTCTTACGCCCGCGCAGTGACCACGGTGTGCGGGCTCATCGGAACCGGATGGGCCTTGATGCTGCTGAAGCCCGCCCGGCTATGCATCTCCGACAATTCGCGGAAGGTGTAGGCGTCGCCCGCCGCGGTGGAAGCCAGCATGGTCATGCTGAACGCCGCAGGCATAGGCGGCGAAACCCGGTCTTCGTTAGGTACGAACTCCAACGTCGCGGCGCATCCCCCGGGCTTGAGCGAGCCGCGCACTTTCTTCAGCAGCCCGACGCAAGTCTCGACATCGAAGTGGTGCAGGAAGTTGGTGAGCAGCACCGTGTCGTAGGGTCCGCCGAAGTCCACCTCGAAGGCGCTGCCCGCCAGCATGTCGTAGCGATCCTGGACCCCGGCTTTACGCGCATTTTCCAACGCCACTCGCAATACCGGCGCCCAATCCAGCCCAGTCACATGGGCCTGCGGATTCTGCTTGGCGATTTCGATTCCGAACAATCCATGACCGGCGGCAATGTCCAGCACTCGCATCGGTCCGGTGTGGCCTTCCAGCACAATCGCCCCCAACGGCGGCGCCATGGGCGCCATCATCGGCGCCATGCTCTGCGCGAACTCCACCCAGACCGGGTTCTCCGGTTCCACCGTGCCTTGCCCCGGCAGCACAGTCCTACCGGTACGCACGATGTCCGCCAGGTGCTCATAGGGCTCACGTAGCGCCGGCAGCGACAGGAAGCCCACAATCGAGGCCAGGCAGTGCGGCGAAGCTCGGATCCAGGAACGCCGCGCTGGACGGCGTGTGCCGGTAGTGCCCGTCTTGCTTCTGCAGCAGGCCGGCGATGACCAGGTAGTCGCACAGGATGCGAATGCCGCGCTCCGACGCTTTGGCATGACGGGCGATCGACGCCACGTCACCCGGGCCTTCGCCCACGGCGCGGAATATGTCCAACTCAATCGCCGCCTTCAGAGCAAACGTCCGCTGGAAGGCGTTCAGGTTTTCGAAGACAATGCTGGGCGTCAAAGGGCCAGCGGATTCCGGTTGCATCGGGAAATTCCTCTATTCAGGAGCTCTAATTGCCTCTCCAAGTCTGACGAATATACACCTTGTCCCCGCCTTGGGTGGCGCACTCGGAGCCGCCGTCATTTTGGATCTGACCCCAGTCTAAGTACGTTGCCATCGGGATCTTCAATTTGCATTTCCAGGGCCCATGGATAATTCGTGGGCGGCAGGCGGATCACTACCCCGCGAGATTTCAATTCCTCGTGAAGTTGCTCAACATCCTCCACTCCGATCCAGACCCATGTTCGGCCGCGGCCCTGATCGCGCCGGCAAAGATAGAGGGCAGCCCCGTCGCGCCTCACACTGGTAAATGCCTCATTACCCCAACTGGCATTCTCAAAGCCCAGGACACCGACATAGAAGCGCAAGCTGGCCTCCATGTTTTCGACGCGCAGGATCGGCTGGCTCCCTTCGAAACGAACCCGACTCTCAGCGCTCTCTGCCATGCAATTCTCCCGAAGCATCATACCCGAACCCCGGGGGGCCCGTTCCAGCACGACTTTGCCTAAGCCGCAGGGACTACCGGACCAGCACCACCGATCCGGCTCCCTGCCAACTTATCCTCGGCGTACCGTCGAGCATCACTGTGCACGCAGCGAAAAGCGATCTCTATACAGCTCTTCTCGTCTTTCGAATCACATATGGGATCAACCCCGGCAGCCGCAGCAATTCGAAGGCGGCCGGCTTGGCGATGGCGGGTAGGGAGAAGAGCGAACGAACTCGGGCCGCGGCGGAGATCAGCGGAGCGAATTGCCTGTCGTACTCCTGACGGTAGGCCGCAACCGCGCTCGCCAGCGAACCTCTGCCCTGCAAGAACTCCCGCAAGCACTCAGCAGCGACTCGCCCGCTGCGCAACGCGATCGAGATTCCATCTCCGGCAAAGGGATCGATGAATGCGGCGGCGTCGCCGACAAACAGTATGTTGCCGCGGACCGGCTGGGGCTTCGCGATAGACCAGCGGCGCGGTGCTGACCGGCTGTGTCACCGCTTGCCATCCAGCGGCCCGCTCCGCCAACTTTGGATGCAACGTGAATACCTCTTGCAACGAAGTGGCGTGGTCCGAGCGCACCATGGCGCAGGCATTCACCACATCGGCTGCGACGGGTTGCACACCACAATACCCGTTCTCGAAGAAATACAAATCGGTGGAAGGCTCAGCGCCAATCTCACGGAAGTGTGCTTTGACACCAATCCACTTGGGGCCGGGTGGAAGCGTCCGGTCGGCGGTGAACTGCGACCAGCGTCCTGCCGCGACGATCAAGGCCTTCGCGGTGAAAGCTCCCGGCAGAGGTCTGAAGAGTGAACGGGCCATCGCCGTCGCAGGCAGTCACTTCGCAGTTGGGACGAACTTCCACGCCGGCAAGCTGGGCCGCGTTCCACAGCAGTGCGTCGAGATCATAGCGGGAGATGCTGAGCGCGGGGGGTGAAACTTCGACTTCAATGACTCTGCCGCCGAACAGCAAACGCGTGCGCTTGATCACCGGAGCTCTGGCCAACAGCTCTGCCGTCTCTGGCACGTCCTGCACCAGCCCGGCAAGAAGATCGAGAGACTCCGCCGAAACAAACTCGCCGCAAACCTTGTGTCGCGGAAAATCGCGCGCCTCGAACAACGCGACCTTCGCGCCCATTCGCGCAGCCGTAATGGCGGCGGAGGTTCCCGCTGGGCCGCCGCCGATGATGGCAAGATCGAATTGGGAGATAGCATTTGGCATTTAGCACTTAGCACTTAGCATTTAGCAATTAGATAGACGCCATCTCGGAAATCATTTGTGTCGTATCAGGGCACGACTTTGAGTCGTGCCGACCGAGGTGCAACAAAAGCCAGGGCTTCAGCCCCTGCAAGACGAAGGTCAGGGGCTAAAGCCCAATTCGTTCCTGACCCCGCTGCGGCACGTCTGAAGACGTGCCCTGATACAGAACGATTTATGAGATGCCTGATAGCCTCCCGCACTTAGCCTACCTGCCAACTGCTAACTGCTGTCCTTCCACACCAACACCCCCATGCGATAGAGATAGTGCTTCGAGATTTCGATACGCCTGGCTGGCAGATGTAAGAGCAACTCGCGCATTTCGTTCGGCGTATAAGCCCGCCGCACTGATGCCGGTGCATCATGCCAGGTTATGCGGCTGCGGAAGAGCGGCAGTCCCAAATAAACCAGAGCCAGATGTATCCGGCTACGAATGAGGTCGTTGATGAGTACCGCGTGCCGGCAGACGCGCAAGGCCTCGCAGGCAAACAGCCGGAGCCCGTCAGGCTCAAAATGATGAGCCAGAAGGGAACTGCTCACGACGTCGAAGGCGTTATCGCGAAAGGGCAGTTGCAGCGCGTCGCCTGCGACTGCAGCCGGGCCGTCGGTCGGCAGGTGCGACCAGGCTCGATCCAGCATCGTCACGTGCAAGTCGATCTTGTTCCGCGCCAGCGCTCTTTGCGCCGCCAGCGGCACATCCCCAGCGCCGGCGCCAATTTCCAGCACCGACAACTGCTGGCAGCCGCTCGCACGCGCGATTCGGCGCAACAGCGCGACGGTCGTACGCGTTCCACCGAACCAAGCACTAATGCGCCGCAAGTCGGCAAGCGAGCCCGCGATCTCCGCGGCTGTGCCCAGATCTTCATCGAGCAGTTCGGCGATTACTTTGCGCTGCATGTCGTATCGCCCAGTTCGGCGTCTTTAAGTGCACCAACCAGAGCATCTCGCTCGCACATAGATCTTGACGGCTTACCCTGAGTAATACAAGCGCACGACCCTATTGATGTCTTGCCAAAGCATCTGGTTTGGAGGAACATTTGGTCTGGGACTTTGGCAGTTTTCGCTGGCAATCAGCATGTCCAAAAAGCAACTTCCGCGTTCGGTATCTCGTCTAATTACAGATGAAGTTTGAAGGTCTAATTGAGAGAAGACTGGTGAACCCAGCGAGAAAACCCATTCATCTCGCGATAGCCGGTGTTGTCATGCTTCTGCTGGCGAGCGCGATCGCCATCGCCCAGCAGAAGCCCGACCTGGACCCGCAGCAACTGGTACGCCAGGCCTCGAAAAATGAAATCAGGGCCAACAACATCCATCAGTACTTCATGTACCGGGACCACACGCAGTACAAGAATCACTCCATCACCAAGGAAGTGATCGAGACCCCGCAGGGAGGCCTGAGCAGCACCATCGCCATCAACGGCCAGCCTCTGACCGCCGATCAGCGCGCCAAGGAAAATCAGAAGCTGGAAAAGTTTGCCAATGACCCTGAAGCGCGCCGCAAGCGAGAGCAGTCGAGCAAGGAAGATGACCAGCGCGACCAGTTGATGTTGACCAGCCTGCCGGATGCGTTCCTCTACACCTATGCCGGAACGCAGCCGGGCCCGAACGGCAATGAACTGGTGCACCTGACCTTCAAGCCCAATCCCAATTTCAGCCCACCCAATCATGAAACCCGCGTTTACGAAGGTATGCAGGGAGATATGCTCATCGACCCCAAGGCCATGCGCATCGCGAAAATTGACGGCACTCTGTTCAAGGATGTGGACTTTGGCTGGGGCATCCTGGGCCGGCTTTACAAGGGCGGGAAGTTCTACATCGAGCAACGCGATGTTGGCAGCGGCCGTTGGGAGACGGTGCGTGAAACCCTCGACTTCAATGGCAAGATCCTGATGATTAAACCGCTCACCATCTACTCGACGGAGACTGCGACCGACTTCCGCCCGGTACCCTCCAACCTTACTGTCGCCCAGGCGCTTGAGTTGCTCCACAAGAGCGACGACACCGTCGCCCAGAACGGCGGCGCGACGAAGGAATCCGACAGCAACCACCGGTAGGCTTGAGTTGACTTAACGGTTCAGAAGTTCTTTCCTCACCGTACGTTTCTCAATCAAGTCTTTCCGCAACTCGTAGCCACGTCCCGGTTTGTCACCGACCTTGATCGTCCCCTGCGGCGAAACCTCGACCTCCGGCTCGATGATGTCTTCCTTCCAGTAGCGCTTGGATGCCGAGACATCCCCCGGCAACTTGAAATTCGGGAGTGTCGAGAGTGCCACATTGTGGGAGCGGCCGACGCCCGACTCCAGCATGCCTCCACACCACACGGGGACGCCAAATCGCTGCGCGACATCATGAGCGGCAATGGCTTCGGAGAAGCCGCCGATGCGCCCGACTTTGATGTTGACGATGCGGCATGCGCCCAGCTCCAGCGCGGCTTCGGCATCGCGGGCGCTGCGGATGGCTTCGTCGAGGCACAGCGCCGTCTGCAACTGCTTCTGCAGCCGCGCGTGGAAGTAGAAGTCATCGCTCCACAGCGGCTGCTCGATCATCAGCAGCTTGAATCGGTCAAAGCCCTTCAGGTGCTCGGTGTCAGCCAGCGTGTAGGCCGAGTTGGCGTCGCAGCTCAGCAGGATGCCGGGCCAGCGCGCGCGGATTTTCTCCAGCACCTCAACGTCCCAGCCGGGCTTCACTTTGACTTTGATGCGCTGGTATCCGGCGGCCAGCTCGGTTTCAATCTTCTGCAACAACTGCTCGTGTGAGTCCTGAATGCCGATGCTGACGCCGCACGATATCTCGCGCTGCGTGCCGCCCAGCAGCGTCCAGAGCGGAATTGCTTTCTCCTGCGCTTCCGCATCCCAGACCGCATTCTCCAGCGCCGCCTTGGCCATGCGATGCTCGCGCACCCGCGCCAGCAGCGCCGGAACCTCGCGCCCCGATTGCAGGGTCTTGCCCAACAGCGCGGGAGCCAGATAGCGCACAGTTACGTGCCACGCGCCATCGATATATTCCTCGCTGTAAAACGGATCCTCGCCGGCGACGCACTCGCCCCAGCCTTCCAGTCCATCGCAGTGGACAGTGACCAGAAGAATGCGGCGAGTGTAGGTGCGCCCAAAGCTGGTCTCGAAGAAATGGACGAGCGGAATCTTCAGTTCGCGCAGGGTGATGGCTTCGATTTTCATGGATCACTTGCTCGCGTACGACCAGTCTTCATCCCACTGTCCCAGCAGAAACGCGCCATTACCTTGCGCGTCGCGTTCATAGCCCAGGCACGCCAGCCCGCGCGAGAACGCCGCCAGAAATTGCTCGCGATTGCGAAGCTGAACCTCTGCCGCTTTCTGCCGGGTTTCGGGTTGTGCCTTCCAGGCATAGATGTCGGCGGGTACTTCGACCCGCTCTTCTTGCGCGTAGGAAGGATGCTTGCCGGTTAAAAGCAGTCCTTCGACGCGCTTCGAGGTCAGCCACCACTCCGCCACCAGGCGATCGGTGGGCAGAAATCCCTGCAGCGGCGATGAGGTGATGCCGTACTGGTTGATGTTGTAGCGGCGCGCGATCGCGCCCCAGACGCTCGAGATTCAAGTATGCGTTCTTGATCTCCAGCGGATCGAAGGTCCACTCCAGCAATTCGTAGCCGTGCGCGATGGCGTCCTCGCGCTGAAACAGCTTGATGCGCCTGCCCAGGCCGGTGTCCCGATAGCCGTCTTTCACCGCCAGCATGTGGGAGTGCAGATAAGGATGTCCGCTGCGGGTTCCCGGAATGGAGAAAGCAAAGCCGACCAGCGTTTCGCCATCCCATGCTCCGATGACCTGCCCGCCAATCTTCGGCGCCAGCGAAAAAATGCGGAGCGGCACCAGTTCGTTGTCGGCAAATCCCCACACTTCTTTCTGCAGCGCGACGCAGGCGCGGAATTCTTCCAGCTCGGTGCAATTGCGCAGCGCGATGGCGTCTGCGGTCACGGTTTTTCCTGCTGCTTCGACTCCTGCCACAGCGACTCCATCTCGTCGAGCGACGCGTCCGCGGGCTTGCGTCCCTGTTGGCGCAGCCTGTCTTCCAGGTATTGGAAGCGGCGGCGGAACTTGCGGTTGGTCTTGCGCAGCGCCGACTCCGGATCGAGCGACAGATAGCGCGCGATGTTCACCAGCACGAACAACAGATCTCCAACCTCATCTTCCAGCCGCGCTCGCAGCTCCGGCGAAATCTTCGCCCCACGCGCTCCCGCCACACCGGCAGCCGACTCAGGCTGCGGGCCGGGCTCGGGATACTCTTCCAGATTCTTGCGCAGCTCCTCGGTCTCCTCGCTCAACTTGTCGAAGAGGCCCTCAATGTTCGGCCAGTCGAAACCGACGTGGGCCACTCGCGAGCTGATCTTGTACGCCTCCATCAGCGACGGCATGGCTGAAGAAACACCGCCGAGCACGGACTCGGGATGAGCTGCTGCTTCGATATCTTCACCTGTCGCGCTTTTTCTTTTCCTCGGCCTTCAGCGCCTGCCAATTGCGCAACACCTCAGCCGGCGTGTCGGCCTTCACATCGCCGAACACGTGGGGATGCCGGTCCACCAGCTTGTTCGACAACCGTTCAAGCACGTCGTCGATGGAGAAGCGCTTCTCTTCCGCCGCCATCTGCGAGTAGAAGAGCACCTGCAACAGAAGGTCGCCGAGCTCGCCGGGCAGTTCGTTCCAGTCGCGCGCGTCGATGGCCTCCAGCACCTCGTAGGCTTCTTCCAGCGTGTAGGGCTTGATGGTGTCGAAGGTCTGTTCGCGGTCCCAGGGACATCCGCCGGGGCCGCGCAGCCGCGCCATGATCGACACGGCGCGCTCAAATCGTTCGCCTGTAGTGGCCATCACCACCAATCTAAATGACGGCCGATGACGCGCGCAAAACCAGCGCAGAAATCGCGCGATCAGGTCCAATCACGCTGACCGGGGAAATGTGCGCGCCAACAGCGCGGGATCGTCGGAGATCAATCCATCCACTCCCCAGGCGGCAAGGCGCAACAGGTCGGCGCGCTGATTCACCGTCCAGGTAAAGAGCTGCAGCCCGTGCTGATGCACTGCGTCAATCATTTCTTGCGAGACCAGCTCGTGCTGCGGAATGAAAACCGCGATTGGCAGCTCAGTCCAAAGCTTGACGTAATCCGAACCCTCGCACAGGAAGCCCAGCGGCAGCGACGGATCGAGCCGATTGAGACGCAGCAGCACATCGGGAAAGAACGACGAAATCACGTAGCGCCGGGGCGGGCTCGCCCGCAAAGCTGCGACCACCGCCTCCTCGTTACCGCCGACCTTCACTTCGATATCGAGATAGGCTGTATCGCCGAAGCGCGCCAGCACATCTTCCAGGCACGCCAACTCCTTGCGGCCCCGCAACAGATCGGAGTAGTCCGTGGCTGAGATTTCCTTGCCATCAAGCTGCGGATCGTGACACACGACCGCGCGTCCGTCGCGGGTGAAGCGCACATCGAACTCGATTCCGTCGCAGCCGTTGGCGAGAGCGTACTCAAAGGCGGCGATCGTGTTTTCGGCGGGAAGCATCCTCCTCGATCGCGCCGAGGCGTGCCAGCGGACGAACACCGCGATGGCCAAGCAGGAGCGGACGTGAGAGTGCGGTTTCGAGTTTCAAGTTTCGAGTTTCCAGTAGCGCCAAGCTGCCTTCCCGGCGGGATCAAGAGCTCCGCACTTCCGCTCAACTTGAAACTCGAAACTCGAAACTGACCTCTCAATCCAGATCGAAGTCCCGCAGCGGCTTCCCGGTATCGGGCGTTTCCTTGGCGCGCTTCAGCGCTTCCTGAAATTTCTTCTCCAGCACATCGCCCTGTTTCTTTTGCGCCTCCACCGATTGCCGGAAGATGGATTCCTTGCGGATGTCCTGGTCTTTCATGGCACGCGCCGCCGACTCCAGGTCCTCGAAGGTTTTGGGAACGGCCTTGGGCGTGTGCGCGATCACGGCCCTGGTGTCACTGTCGATCTTCAGCAACGCACCGCAGCAGGGACAGGGAACTTCGAATTGGAGCGACGACTTAGCCATGCACGAATCTTACAGCAGGTAACGGAAACGAACCACAGGCGGCTATGATGGACATTCCGGCACGCTATCGCAATCCTGCCGCCATGATTCGACCTCCGGGCTGCGACCGGGAGAGCCGCCGGGAATCTAATGAAGTGATTTGCTGATTCCTTTTCCCTAACGCACACGCAATCGTGCTGCATTCTTCAACCGACGAAAATTCGTCGCACCCCAAGGAGTTTTATTCATGGCGAGTACAGTTGATGTTCTTACTCCTGAGCGGCCGGTAGAAAAGCAAGGACGCATAAAGACCACCGGTTACGCAGCCCATTCCTCCACTTCTCCTCTCCAGCCATTTTCTTTTGAACGTCGCAATCCCGGGCCGCACGATGTGCAGATCGAGATTCTCTTCTGCGGCGTCTGCCACTCTGACCTGCACACCGCGCGCAACGAATGGACCAATACCACTTACCCCGTGGTTCCCGGCCACGAGATTGCCGGACGGGTGACGAAGGTCGGCGCGCAGGTGCGCAAGTTCAAGGAAGGCGACCTCGCCGCCGTCGGCTGCATGGTGGATTCCGACCGCACCTGCCCAGCCTGCAAGGCCGGCCTGGAGCAGTATTGCGAGGGTCCTGCCACCTTCACCTACAACAGCGAAGACAAGCATTCTTGGCGGCATGACCTATGGCGGATACTCCAAGACCATCGTGGTTGACGAGGCGTTCGTGCTGCGTCCGCCGGCGAACCTCGATCTGGCTGCCACCGCGCCCTTGCTCTGCGCCGGCATCACCACCTACTCGCCGCTGCGGCATTGGAAGGTCCAGAAAGGGCCAGAAGGTCGGCATCGTCGGTCTGGGCGGCCTGGGTCACATGGGACTGAAATTCGCCAACGCCTTCGGAGCGCACGTGACGCTGTTCACCACTTCGACCCACAAGACCGAGGACGCCAAGCGGCTGGGCGCACATGAGGTCGTGGTGTCCAAGGATGCGGCGCAGATGGAGAAGCACGCTCAACAGCTTCGATTTCATCCTCGACACCGTTTCCGCCGAGCACGACATCAACGCCTATCTCAACCTGCTGAAGCGCGACGGGACTCTGGTGCTGGTGGGCGCGCCCGAAAAGCCGCTGTCCGTGGCCGCGTTCAGCATCATTCCCGGGCGGCGCCAGCTTTCCGGCTCCATGATCGGCGGCCTCGCGGAGACCCAGGAGATGCTGGATTTCTGCGGCAAGCACGGCATCGTCTCCGACATCGAGATCATTCCCATCCAGAAGATCAACGAAGCCTACGAACGCATGTTGCGCAGCGATGTGAAGTATCGCTTCGTGATTGATATGGCGTCGCTGTAGTAAAGGTTTCCGGTCCGGTGGAAACGCCGGACCGGAGTTGCTGCACGTAAATCAGCCGCGCAGCGGCGGCAGCGCATTGAGCCCCGGGCGGATTGCGGGGTCCCCAACACGCGCCGCTTTTGCGCGCGTTGGGGTGCAAGCAAGCCCGTCAAGCGGAAAAACAATCGAGCCGCGGAGCGGCGGCACCAGTTATGACACAGACTCCACCACCAGCTCTGGTATTTGGCTTGTAGCATTTTAGTGGCTTGTATTGATGGCTGAAATGTGCTAAGGTGCGTCGTCGGGCCGAGTGCCCGATACCCACCGGCAAGGAAATTGGTTCGGTTGGGGCCTGAGTTCTTTGACAAAACGAACGGGTATCAGTCGCCAGGTCTGTCCCCAGGTGAACCCGCCGTTTTTCCGAAACGGGAATACCCCTATACCTCCCGAGAGGAGTTAAGTCCTTATAATTCAATATTTTGACATCTAACTCTTTTCGATAGAAGGTTTTACGAGGAGTGTTTCTCTCTTGCTTATTGTTTTCAATATTTTGCGAGAAAGAGGGGGAGGGGTGGGGGGCCACCTCGCGCGGTTGCTTTCCTGGCGCCTTCGTAACAATGGAACCCGATGATCCCCTGACTTGTCGCCACTAAGTCGATAGGAATCAATATTTTACTTGTAACTCCTTTGAACGGAATAGCTTGCGACAGAAATGTTGCGTAAGCTATTGATTATAAATGGCTCGGTAGGAGGATGTAGTTGCGGAGATCCGTGTTCATCCGTGAAAATCCGCGGTTCCTTTGGCTCTGGAAAAGCGGATCCCTCCGCTCGGACTAAAGTCCTCGGTCGGGATGACAGCGTGAAGGAGCGGCAGTCGCGACTTCTACCGCAGCGCTTCCATGCACTCTTCCAAGACCTCGCGCGAAGGCCGAGTGACGCTCTCGGGCAAGGTCGCCAGCGGTTGATCGGTCATGTCGATCATGTCGAGGAAGTTGGGCGCGACGGTGTTCACATAGAGCACTCCGGTGAGCACCTCTTCGGCATCGTGCGACTCGATCAGCCGCGACACCGCCGCAACCTTGCTGGTGGGATCGTAATCATGTTCCAGCTTGCGCAGGCGCAAGGACGACCCATCGTGCATGGTGACATTGAGACTCTCGCCCTCGTCGTAGTCCACGTCAATTTCGTGGAAGTGAGGGACGAAGTTCAAATCGTGCAACGGCTCTTCGTGGTCCTTGACGAATTTGTACGACTTGGTCGAGCCTTCGTGATCGTTGAACGTGGTGCAGGGCGAGATCACGTCCAGCAGCACGGTGCCGCGATGCGCCAGGGCCGCTTTCAGCATGGTGTGCAGTTGCTTCTTGTCGCCGGAGAACGAGCGGCCGACGAAGGTCGCGCCCAGCATGATCGCCAGCGCGCAGGTGTCGATGGGCGGAAGGTCGTTGATCACGCCCGTCTTCAGCTTCGAACCCAGATCGGCGGTGGCCGAGAACTGGCCCTTGGTCAGGCCGTACACGCCGTTGTCTTCGATGATGTAGATGATGGGCAGATTGCGCCGCATGAGATGCACGAATTGCCCCATGCCGATGGAGGCCGTGTCGCCGTCGCCGCTGACGCCCAGCGCAATGATCTTCGAGTTCGCCAGCACTGCGCCGGTCGCAACCGAAGGCATGCGTCCATGCACGGCGTTGAAGCTGTGTGACCGGCTCATGAAATACGCCGGACTCTTGGAGGAGCAGCCGATGCCCGACAGCTTGATGACGCGCTCCGGCGCGATGCCCATGTCGTAGAAGGCTTCGATGATGCGCTCGGAGATGGTGTTGTGGCCGCAACCCGCGCACAGCGTGGTTTTGCCGCCGCGGTAATCGAGCACCTGGAGTCCGATGCGGTTGGTTTTTGGAGCGGGCGGCGGTGTGGCTGTGGTCGCCATTTACTTGCCCTCCTGCGAAATGATGTCGTCGGTGACGGAACGCGCGTCGATGGGCAGTCCGTTGTAGTGGCGGACGCTGCGCAATCTGGCGATGTCGGGCACCGCAATGTCAAGCTTCAGCAATTGCAGCATCTGGCCGTCGCGGTTCTGGTCGACGACGTAGACACGCTTGTGCGCGGCGATAAATTTATGCGTTTCAGCGGTAAACGGATAAGCGCGCAGGCGCAGGTAATCGGCCTTTACGCCGTATTCCGTCTGCAACTGATCGAGCGTCTCGACCAACGCGTGATGCGATGTGCCGTAAGCGATGATGCCCACTTCGTTGCCGTCATTGCGCACGATTTCCGGCTTGGGAACCAGCGTGCGCGCGGTGTCGAACTTGCGCGCCAGACGGTCCATGTTGTTGGCGTAGTCGTCAGGCCGCTCGCTGTATCCGGACTTCTCGTTATGTCCGCTGCCGCGCGCGAACCACGCAGCATTGGGATGATCGGTGCCCGGAAGAGTTCGGTAACCGATGGCATCGCCGTCCACATCTTTGTAGCGGGCAAAACCGCCCAGCCGTTCGAGGTCCTCCGCGGTCAGCACCTTGCCGCGATTCAGCGGCTTCTCCGGATATTGGAACGGCTCCGACATCCAGTTGTTCATGCCGAGATCGAGGTCGGACATTACGAACACCGGTGTCTGCAGTTGCTCGGCGAGATCGAAGGCGTCGCTCGCCATGCTGAAACATTCGGAGACGCTGCACGGCAGCAGCATCGGATGCCGCGTGTCTCCGTGCGAGAGCCGGGCCACGAAGTCGATGTCGCCCTGCGAAGTTCGCGTCGGCAATCCGGTGGAAGGCCCAACCCGCTGGATGTCCCAGATAACACCCGGAATCTCGACGTAATAGCCAAGCCCGGCGAACTCCGCCATCAGCGAGATTCCCGGTCCTGCGGTGGCGGTCATCGAACTCGCTCCCGACCAGCCTGCGCCGAGAACCATGCCGATCGCAGCGAGTTCGTCTTCGGCCTGCACGATGGCGAAGCTGGCTTTGCCATCGGCGCCGATGCGGTATTCCTTCATGTAGTCAATCAGCGTCTCCACCAGCGACGACGAAGGCGTAATCGGATACCACGTCACCACCGTCACCCCGGCGAACATGCAGCCCAGAGCCGCGGCTGCGTTGCCGTCAATGATGATCATGCCCGCAGTCTTGTCCATGCGCTCGACCATGAACGGATCGGCTTTGGTCAGCGACGATGCGGCGTAGTCGTAACCGGCCTTTGCGGCGTTCCAGTTGAGATCGGCCGCCTTGACCTTCTTGGCGAACTGCTTGCGCAGCGCCTTCTCGACTTCGGTCATGTCGAGGTTGAGCAGTTGCGCCACCACGCCGACGTAGATCATGTTCTTGACCAGCTTGCGGAGCTTGGCTTCGGGACAGACTGCAGCGCAGAGCTTGTCGTAAGGCACGGCGTAGAAGGTAAGGTCGGAGCGGAGTTCGTTCAGCTTCAGCGGCTCGTCATAAAGAACGGCGGTGCCCGAGGCCAGCGACATGACATCTTCCTTGGCCGTCTCCGGGTTCATCGCCACCAGGAAGTCGATCTCTTTCTTGCGCGCGATGTAGCCTTTCTTGCTCGCCCGGATCGTGTACCACGTGGGCAGTCCGGCAATGTTCGAGGGGAACATGTTCTTGCCGGAGACAGGAACGCCCATCTGAAAGATGGTGCGCAGCAGCACGGTGTTGGCGCTCTGCGATCCCGAGCCGTTTACAGTGGCAACTTGTATGCTGAAGTCGTTGACGACAGGCTCACGCGCGGCGTCGCGCTCGGCGCCGTGTACTGCAATCTCGGTTGTGGCCATCAATACCCCTTACTACTGATTGATGCGGCGGTGGGGAGAACGTTTCATTATAGGGCAGTTGGCAAGGCGTGGGGAATGCGTCGCTACGACTTCGGTCTGGCAACCTTAAGTATCAGTTTAGAGCGGCCTGGCGATCAGCAAACCGTTATCAACTATAATGGCAGCCGCAGTCGAGGCGATCGCGTCTCGCTCGCGGTTTTGCAACCAGCTTTAATCCCTTCGCATCAACTGCCGACTGGAGGAAAGATCAGAATGGCACACGAAGTTCCCGCGCTGCCCTACGACTACTCTGCGCTTGAACCTTACATTGACACGCAGACCATGCACCTGCATCACGATAAACATCACCAGGCCTACGTTACCAACCTGAACGCTGCGCTGGAAAAGGCTCCCGAGCTGCAGAAGCTCAGCGCCGAAGAGCTGCTCAAAAGCCTGGAGAACGTGCCCGAAGCGATTCGCAACGCGGTGCGCAACAACGGCGGCGGCCACGTGAACCACACCATGTTCTGGAAGATCATGGGCCCGAACGCCGGGGGCGAACCGAGCGGCGCCATCGCCGAGGCCATCAAGAGCACCTTTGGCGATTTCAACGCCTTCAAGGAGAAGTTCAACGACGCCGGCCTCAAGCAGTTCGGCAGCGGCTGGGCGTGGCTGGTCCGCGATCAGGCGGGCAAGCTGCAGGTGATGAGCTCTGCCAACCAGGACAATCCGATGAGCCAGGGCTTTTTCCCGATCATGGGCAACGACGTGTGGGAGCACGCTTACTATCTGAAATACCAGAACCGCCGCGGCGACTACCTGAAGGAATGGTGGAACGTGGTGAACTGGGCGGAAGTAAACAGCCGCTTCCAGCAAAGCCAGAAGTGAAACCGCCGTTTTCGCAGTGATGAGAAAAGGGTGTGTCGACCACACCCTTTCTGCCGTTCGACTGACAAACTCAGGGAGAAGAGCCGTGAAAAGAATGATGATCGCAATCGTTGTCGGGGCGCTGTGCGTCATTGCGGCTCACAACAGCCTGGCCGCGCCGGCCAGCAAGCAGCAAATCGCCCACGGCGAATATCTCGTGAAAGTCATCGGCCAGTGCGGCGATTGCCACACCCCGATGAACGAGAAGGGCGAATACGTCCCGGGAAAATGGTTGCAAGGCACCAAGCTCACCTTTGTGTCGACCGTTCCCGTGCCCAATTGGGCCGACACATCTGCCAACATTGCCGGGTTGGAAGGCTGGGACCACGAGAAGGCGATCCAGTTTTTCATGACCGGGCTTGCGCCCAACGGGCAACCGGCGCGTCCTCCCATGCCGCAATACCACATGAATCGCGCCGACGCCGAAGCAGTAGTGGCTTATTTAGAGTCGCTGAAGCCCTAATTACCCTCGCGACAAAGGCCGATGAGGCAGGTTCCTTGCATCCACGATGGCAGCGGGATTGTGCATGACCAGCGCGTCGGCAATCTCGTTGCCCGCGAGGGCGGCGAGCGCTTCGCGGGCTTGCGACAGCACCGGACTTCGGCGGGCAGGATCGTGGGCATCGCTGGCTACGACGTGAACAGCTTCCCGCTCGAGCAGCCATTCGACCATCTTCTTTGCGCGGCTGCCCCAGAATCCTGTGATGGAGTTGGCGGTGACCTGCACCAGGCAACCTTGCTCGACCATCGCGAGCACCATCTCCGGCTTGCGCAGCAGCACCTGGTTCCGCTCGGGATGGGTGATGATGGGAACCATTCCGCAGCTTGCGATGGAGAACAGGTCCTGCTTCACGCTCGGCGGAATACCGTAGTCGCTGAATTCGATTAGCAGATATTGCGAGTCGCCGATGGTGTATCGCCGCGGATGGGTCAGGGCATCGCGGATGTTTTCGTCAGAAAAATGGAAGTCGCAGCCCAGGCTGAAGGTAAGCTTGCCGTAAGCGGCGTCGTGAAGCTCGCCGAGCATGTCCGTGTAGCGGTCGCGATCGTAGAGGAAATCGTCATTGCAGTGCGGCGTGGCGACGATGTGCGTAATGCCGTCCTGCACGGCAACGCGACACATCTCGGCCGTCATTTCCCATGATTTGGAGCCATCGTCGATGTCGGGAAGGATGTGGCAGTGGATATCGACCATGTTCGAAAAAGTCTGAACTGCAGATGGACGCTGATTTCGCGGATCGGTTCTGTGAAAATAACAAATAAATCCGCGTAATCCGCGTAAATCAGCAGTTCAAGGTTTTCAGCTGTATCGTTCGCGCATGAACTCGGTCATTGCCTCGTAGGCCGCGCTCAGCACCGGTTCCTGCGGTAGAAACACAATGCGAATGTGGCGCGTGCCGGGTTTCTCGCCGAATCCGGATCCATGCACCACCAGCACGTGCTTTTGCTTGAGCAGGTCGCTGACAAAGGTGAGATCGTCTTCCGGAATCTCCAGCGTGGGATGTGCGTAGAACGCGCCTTTTGGCGGGACCAGCTTCACCCGCGGTGTACGCTTCGCCCAGTCGATCGTGATGTCGGCGCGGCGGCGCAGCTTCTGCAGCACTTCGGGGATGTGGTCCTGCGGTCCTTCCAACGCGGCCCGAACGGCGTGCTGAAACGGATGCGGCGCCGACAAGCGCGCACGCAACAGGCGGTGAACCGCTTCCATGTAAGGATGCAGGACCTCACGCGGGCCCGTCGCAATTGCCCATCCGATGCGCCATCCGGGAACAAGATAGGCCTTCGACAGGCCATTGAAGGTCACGATCGGGACATCGGTGGCCAGGGTCGCGATCGAGATGTGTTTCTCGTGAGGATCGAAGATGAGCTTCTCATAGATTTCGTCGGCGAAGATGACCAGGCCATGCTGCCGTGCCAGTTCCAGAATCTTTTCCAGCGTCTGCCGGGAATAGACCGCCCCCGTCGGATTGTTGGGATTGATCAGCAGGATGGCGCGGGTGCGCGAGTTGATCTTGCGCTCGATGTCAGCGACATCGGGCTGCCAGCCGTTGGCCTCGTCCAGATCGTAGTCGTTGACCGGGCAGTCCAGCTTGCCCATGATCGCACCATACAGCGGATACTCCGGTCGCGGCGTCAGCAGGTTGTCGCCGGGATTCAGCAGCGCGGTGATGCAGCTATCGATGACTTCGCCGCTGCCGTATCCGATGAAGATGCTCTGGATGTCGCGAAATCCATGGCGCTCGGCTTCGTTGTAGATGGCGTCAATCGCCGGCTTAATGCCCAGCGACTCGGCGTAGCCGTTGTGTCCGTCGCGCATGGCCTTGAGCACGGCCTCAATCATGTGCGGCGGCGTGGGGAAGTCATACTTACAGGGATCACCGATATTCAGGTAAAGGATCTTGTGGCCTTGCCGCGCAACTTCGTCGGCCACCACCGCCAGGTCGCGAATGGCGTAACGCACATTCGCCATGCGGGTTGCGGGCAGAATCTCGGTAATTTGATTGATCGCCATGGTGCGGTCCTTTGTTTCAGGAGGAACCTACCATTATCGCCTAGCCGCCGCTGCGGGCGGGAGAGCTCGCGCGAATTTGTGGCCGAAAGCGTTTCTCTTCGTACTCCACAGCTGGTCTCCAACTCGGGCACAAAACTTTTACAAATCGCCATCGCTTTCCGCTTTACCGGCAGCCTTCTGCGGGGATAAGCTTGGGCAATCGTCATGTGGGGTGACGTATGCAGAGGCTTTGCATCGCGTTGCTCGTCCTCACGGCGCTCCGCGCTTCAGCTCAGCAGACTGTCTCCAGCAACCCGGCGTCTTCGGGCAAGCTTTCGATTCCGGCGCAGTTGAGCAAGACCGTCCGCGCCGATAAAGCCCACGCCGGCGACCCTGTAGAACTCAAGACGTTGGAAGCCGTGCTGGTGGGCAATGGCTTGGTAATGCCGGCCAACACCTCGCTTTACGGCCGCGTCCTGGACGCCCGACCCAGGCGGGATGGCAAGAATTCCTGGCTCGTCGTTGTGGTGGAACGCGCCCAGTGGAAGCAGCATAGTCTGCCGCTCCACGCCTTCATTTCCTCGCAAATCGCAGTATCGCGGCAGAACAATCAAGCCGACGCCGCGATCCCGAGCAATACTCAGCCTTCCTACCCGCGAAGCCGTCGGAGCGGAACGGCCGCGTCAATCACCGATCCGAATCTCGCGAATCTGACCGTCTCGGGCCGGGTCAGGGCGCAGCGCGACGCCGCTGCGGCGGAAGCGGCGCCGCAACCGATACCTGCAAACTATCCGGCGTTGCGCGACATCGGCATCCTGCGCGACAAGAACGGCACCACGTATCTGCTCTCCGCCAAGTCGAACGTAAAACTTCCGGCGGGCGTCTTGCTCATGCTGCGCGACGAGCCGGTCGAGCCTCCTGCGAGCGCGGAAGGCGTGGCCGCGAGCAGCCCAGCCAGCGCCCAACCGCAGCCCTAGGGCTTCTTCGCCGCGGCGGGCTTGGCCATTGGCTTCAAAGCTTCCTCTGGCGTCATCTCTTTTCCGTCAGCGTTGACGTAATGGATGTCAAACGCTCCATCGATCACGTCGAACACCAGGCAACTGCTGATGCATGTGAACTGATGCACCTGCTTGCCGGCCATAAAAAGATAGTCACCGGCAGTCAGCATGTGAGCGCCGCCCGGCTTCATCTCGCCCTTGGCTTTGCCGGACACCATCATCAGGTTCTCGTTCGCCGTGTGCCAGTGCCAGGGCACGACGCAGCCGCTGGTGAACTTCAGCAGCAGGACGGCAGCGCCCTTCATCGGGTCGCCACGCTGGGCCGAGATGGTCATGCAGGCGGGGAGCATCGGCAAGTTCATGAACTTGGTGGAAGATAGGGCGGCGTACGGCATCTGGTCTGAACTCTGCGCGGCCAGCGGGGCCACGAGCGCACTCGAGAGCAAAAGCAATCCAAAGATCAATCCTGCGCGAAATTGCATCGGGAAACCTCCTGAGAAAGTTGGCCAAGTCTAGTGCAAGCCTGCGCGCGCTTCAACGAAAAAACACAAGTTGCAGAGCGCTGCGCCTATCCGCCACTTGCGCCCGGCTTGCTGTTTCGAGCTAAGGAAGCCCTGAAGAAGTCGTCGCTACATCTTCCGAGGCTTAAGCCCCTGATGTTCATGAGCGACTTGGAGGCTGGCCTGAAGACCAGCCACGGCTCGAAGGCTGGTTTCCACCGAGACCGCTTGTTCAGAGCTTCCCTCGGCCCCATTTCGGTCCTACATTTTCGCCGGTGCGGCGGCCTTGGTATAGGTGACCGTCATCGATTTCTGCATCTTGCTGGCGTCCGGACCCATTTCCATGGTCATCACAAATGAATCCGGTTTGAAGTCGGAGTAGATGAACCGCATGGTCATCATCTGTCCGCCCATGTCTCCGGTCATGGTGCCCACCAGCTTGTCGCCGTCCCACTTGGTTGAGCCGCTGGTGTCGCAACCGTTGGGTGTCATGTTGTCGCACCAGAGCCCGTGGAAGAGCTGCGCCTTGGGGTCCCACCACCAGGTGCCCATTCCCTTAAAGCTGCCCATCGCACCCGAGGAGGTGTAATTCTCCATTAACGATAATCCGCCGGGGCCGGCCCAGATTCTGGCCGTGCCTTTGCCTTCTCCGCCATTCGGCATCATAGGATTCACTTCGTGCTTCTCGACAACGTTCCAGTTTCCCGACAGTGTCTTGATCAGCTTGGTCATCTCCGGAGCAGGCTTGGGCATTGGCATGGATTGCGCCTGGGCCGCAGGTTTGGCGGCCTTAGGTTTTGCCGGTGCCATCGTGTCCTGAGCGATCAATGCCGTGCAACAAAACGCCGACAGTACGAATAACAACATCACCCGTGGAATGGTCTTCATATCGCCTCCTGTAGTGACGTTCAGAATGCTTGCGCCAAGCATCTTACAACAGGATCCATGGCTTGGATTGTCCACAAAAGCGCTGAAAGGGGATGCCATTTTTGATCGCCAGCGGCCCGGTTTGGACTAGGTTGAGGCTTCACTATCCAGTTCCGCCTGCAGGGCCCGGAACGAAGGTATCAGGACCGTTCGGTTGTCGATCTGGATCAATCCCTCCGACTGCAGGCGACTCAGGTTGCGCGACACCAGTTCGCGGACGGTGCCGATCTGCGCGGCCAATTCGCTGTTGTTGGCGGGAAGCGTGACTGTGACCGCATCTCCGTCGCGATGCTGCGCGGCCTTCCCGGCGCGCACTAACAAGGCGATCAGGCGGTGCCGTACGGTGGTGAAGGAAAGCTCTTCAATAATCCCAACCAGGCGGCGTAGCCGTGCTCCCACGACGCGCAGCACTTTGAGAGCGACTTGGGGATGGTTCAAGCAGAGAGCCTGAAAGTCCTGCTTGCTGAAGAAGACGAGGACGCAATCGGTGAGCGCCTGCGCCGATGCGGGATAATCGCCGCCGTCGAAGACCGGCAGTTCTGCAATCGAGCTCCCGGGACCATCAATGGTCAGCACCTGCTCGCGGCCGCCCACGGAGGTCTTGAAGATGCGAACGTTGCCCGTCTGCACCACGTAAAGCCCGGCGCAGGTTTGGCCTTCTCCGAAAATGAGCTCTCCCGCCTGGAAGCGGCGCTGTACCAGGCGGACGACGAGAAAGCCGAGCTCCTGGTCCGAGAGGCTGGAAAAGATAGGGACGCGTTTCAACAGGGAGAGCAGGGCAACTTGATTCTCTGCGGCCATCGCATGATTTTACGTGATGGAAATAGCGAAGCGCAGATCGCTGCGAACGCCAATTGCTAATTGCTAATTTGCTAGTTGCTTGCGCTTGTACACGTAAATGTTCCACGTCGAAAGCGGCGGAGAAGTGCTGTCCTTGGCATTGTTGCTCATCGGATTCAGGCTGCTCTTGTCCACCGCGAGTAAGCGGTAATTCTGTGCGACGTAGGCCTCTGAACCAGTCAAAGATGTACATGTTGGCATCTTCCTGGGGGAGCCAGGAGAGAGGCACGTCAACATAGATCAGCAGTTCCGGTCGGGTCTTCTCGATCTCGGCGATCATTTCGTTCTGCATGATGGCTGCGTACTTCTGCGGCTCCATCAGCTCATAGGTGTAGATGTATCCCGTGGCCGACGGGCGATCGGCATAGAAAAAGATCTCCGGCTCAGAGCCCACAATGGCGAGCGGAGTGCCCTTCGGCGTTTGACTTCTCACCAGCCGCGCTACGTCCAGGGCTTCGGGGAAGGGGTTGGCGCCATAAATGCTGCGGCATACCTCCAGCGGCGTCATCTGGAAGAAGATTTCGCGCTGGCCATAAATTGTGTAGGCGAACGCGGCCAGAAAGAGAAGCATGGGTGCGGCGCTGAGAGCGGGCGACGGCTTCCAGCCGATAGCTTGTCGGTGGCGCAACTCACGGCCAATCCAGTCGAGGAGCGAGACCGCCGGCAGCATGAGGATGAAATAGTGCTCGCGAAAGTAGAGTCCGGGGCAAACCGCCAGCATGGAGAACAGAAGAAATAGTCCGACGAAAGCACCGTGTGACCTGGCGCGAGAACACCATAGGAATGTCGTCAACCCGACGCCTGCAATCAGCCAAATCAAGAACACAGGTCCCACGACGTGAGGGATGATGAACTTGAAGAGAGCGAAGCCAACATCGAGCGGTACTCGTGAGGCGTACTGGCTGGTGTAGGAGAAGGTCCAGAACCAAAATTTCTGGAAGACTCCTGTCGTCAGCATGAGCAGGCAGGTGACTGCGAAGGGAAGCGCGCCTCCCAAGGCGAAGGCGCCAAGGCTAGAGGCTAGGCCTCTCCAACGGTCTGGGGATCGCAGCCTGGCTTGCAGCAGGTACACGCCGCCGAAGAGGAGAAACAGAATCCCGGGCTGCTTCATCACGAAGGCGAGCCCCGAGCAGCAGGCCACTGCAGAGAAACTGCCAGGTTTTGTTGGATTCAAGCGCGTCCAGGAGCAACAGGATGCCGGCGAGCGCGGGCAGTACCACGAAGTGGCTGGCGTGGCCGGCGAGTCCCAATCCCGTGGGATTTGCGGAAAGCAGAGCGTAACTGGCACACGCGACGGCTCCGGCGACAGCGCCGAACAGGCGCGACGCTAGGAACAGGATTAGCAGGGACGTTGCCCCGTTGACGAAGATCAGACCGATGTGTACGGCAGAAGGTGTCTGTCCCAGGGCTGCCAGGATGACGGAGTATGCGGCTGCCGTACCAGGCAGTTTCATGCTGTACGCGAGCTTGTAAGGGGGGATGCCTTGCAGAATCAGTTGACCGGCATAAGCGTACTCGCCTTCGTCGCGCTCCAGAGGCACAGCTCGGAGGCGATAACGGACGAAGGCGAAAGTAAGAATGGAGACGAAGACCAAACCGTAGCAGACGTAATGCGACAACGTCTGTTTGGCAGAGTCATGTTGCTCGACATGGACAGAGGTCATCATCCGGTCAAATCCACAAGAGGGAGGTTATCCTCTACAACTGATTCTGGCCTAGGGGGTGAGCAAAAATTCGGGTTGACCTACGCGGTCGCGCCGGCGGTTCAACGTTCTCAACGAGAAGAAATAGATGAAGATCTGCAGCACGGCCGCTCCGCAGGCATCGAGTACGACATCCTGCCATCGTCCGGTTCGCGACGCCATGAAGGACTGGTGAATCTCGTCGAGCGAAGCGGTGATGACGGTGACGCCCATGCCCAGCAGCACCCACTCCATCCGCCAGAGGTCATGGAGATACACTCCCCAGCGTCGCAGTAAGAGGGGAGCGTTGCGGTCGCGATTGGTATTTCTCAGCGCGAAGAACACCAGGGCTCCCAGGATGCCGTAGCCCAGGAAATGTCCGGTCTTGCGCAGGACCTCATTGATTTGTTCGACGTCCTGCGGGTTAATGCGCGGGAGCAGAAACGATAGCACCGCGTAAAGCAGTCCCGACGTGTTGGCCGACGAAGCAACGTCGGTGGACTCCAGGCGGATGATTCCCAGCCAGACGACAACGGGCCACCAATTCCTGGTGAGGATGTGGCTCGAAGGCTTCAGATAACGGATATGCTCCACAGGCGATACGGCGCCCGTGCCGGATAGATGCTGATCATGCGCCGAAACGTTACTCAACACGGTAATTAGGGGCCTCGCGGGTGATCATCACGTCATGCACGTGGCTTTCGCGCAAGCCAGCGCCGCTGATGCGCACAAAGCGTGCCTTCTGCTGGAGTTCAGCGATCGTGGAGCAGCCCACATAACCCATGCCGCTTTTAACGCCACCCACCAACTGGTAAACGATCATCGCAACCGTGCCGCGGTAGGGGACGCGTCCTTCGATGCCTTCGGGAACCAGCTTGCCCAGACGATTGCCGTCGCTTCCGTCCTCGGAAATAACGGGCACTGAGGAATCCGATTCGGTGTCCTGGAAATACCGTTCGCTGGAGCCTTGCGCCATGGCGGCCAGTGATCCCATTCCACGGTAGGCCTTAAACGAGCGGCCCTGATAGAGAATGGTTTCGCCGGGACTCTCTTCGGTGCCCGCAAGCAGCGAACCGATCATCACGCAGCCGGCGCCGGCGGCGATGGCCTTGGTGATGTCGCCAGAGTATTTGATGCCGCCATCGGCGATGACGGGAACGTTGCTGTCGCGGGTGGCCCGTGCGGCCTCGGCGATGGCCGTGATCTGCGGCACTCCGGCGCCCGTGACGACGCGCGTAGTGCAGATGGATCCCGGTCCGATGCCGACCTTGATCGCATCGGCTCCGGCACGCGCCAGTTCGCAGGCGCCGTCGAAGGTACCAACGTTACCAGCGATCAGGTCCACCTCCGGCAGCTTCGACTTGATCTCACGGATCGCTTCAAGGACTCGCGAGGAGTGACCGTGCGCGCTGTCCACCGCCAACAGATCAACTTTGGCTTTCACCATCTCCTGGGCGCGTTCCAGGTAATCTCCGGTCGCTCCGACGGCAGCGCCGACCCGCAGGCGACCATGCGCGTCCTTGGCGGCAGTCGGATACTTCAAGCGCTTCTGGATGTCCTTTACGGTGATCAGGCCTTTGAGATTGTAGTGATCGTCCACCACGAGCAGCTTCTCGATGCGGTGTTGATGAAGAATGGCTTCGGCATCGCTCAGGGTCGTGCCCACTGGAACTGTGATGAGGTTCTCCTTGGTCATCACTTCGCTGATGGGGATGTCAGTGCGGGTTTCGAAGCGGAGATCACGATTGGTGAGAATGCCTACCAGCTTTTTGTTCTTGGTAATGGGTACGCCCGAGATGCGGTATCGGCGCATCACCTCCAGGGCATCGGCGATGCGGTCCTCCGGCGACATGGTGATGGGATCGACGATCATGCCGCTCTCCGAGCGCTTCACCTTGTCCACTTCTCCGGCCTGCTGCTCAATGCTGAGATTACGATGGATGATCCCCAGCCCGCCCTGCTGCGCCATGGCAATCGCCATGCGCGACTCGGTCACGGTGTCCATGGCGGCGCTGATCAACGGGATGTGGAGCTCTATGTTGCGTGTCAGGCGGGTTGTGGTGTCTGCCAGTGCAGGCAAGACATCGGACTTGGCGGGCAACAGCAACACGTCATCGAAGGTAAGGGCCTCAGGCACGGGGAAATGGATCATGGCAAAGGTTCCGCGGAGGGATAAACGCTTATTGTAGAGTTGCAGTAGCGGATACGCAAACGACGGACCTTGAACCCTACTCAGGTACCTCATCAGATACAGCCATCGTGAAGATTGAGATCGCTTATAATAACAGCGAGTACGGCTGGGAATTCGATGGCCGATCGCGAACTCAACCAGAACGACAAGCCGGTAGACAGCGCTCTCCTTCGTGAGTTGGAGGCGGTCCTCGGGGCAGTTCGTTCGCCCGAGGCCAATCCCGAGCAGGACATAATCCGAGATGCGAAAGCACAAATTCGCGCGCGGCTCGCCGTCATTGAGAGGCTTCGTTCGCAGCCACTGTCTCCCTCAGAACAGCAAGCGCTGGAATACGCGGTGCCCCGCCTTCGCGAGCTAGAAGCGGCCCTTGGGGCCCTTTTTTCGGAAGAGCCTTCCCCGGAAGGAGATGTAGTAGGGTATGCGAAAGTGTTATCACACGCCGTGGACACTTTTGGATCGCGAACCAATGCCAACAATTGGCTTAACAAGCCCAACCGCGTGTTTCACAACCAAACTCCTCTCCAAATCCTGACCGAAGATCCTGCCGCAGTTGAAGAAGAACTGGTCCGGATCGATCACGGCATGTTTATTTGATCGCTACCGTCTGACGCGAAGCAAGTACGCCAACGACCTAGCCGGTACGCGCGGTCTTTACGCCGCCGGGAGGTGCAATCATAAAGGAACACCTGTCATTTACGCCGCCCAGCGACCATCGCTAGCGCTCGCAGAGGTGCTCGCCCATCTGGATTTCGATGAAATACCCTTGGACTACGTGCTCGTAGCAATCGAGATACCTGACACTGTCCCGACGAGACAGGCTACTCCGGACGAAGCGCTCGCCGCCTCGACTGATCCGCCTGTTCCGGTGTTTCTCGTGCCCTCTGTCGTGGTTCCGCAAGGGATGAATGTGGTGATGTACCCGCAAACAGCGGGATTTGAGGCCAAGATTATCAAAGTCGAACCGTTCCGGATTGACGAGCGATTGCTGGGCATTAGGAAAGGCTGAGTCTCGGAGGCTTGCAAAGTGATGGGCTATTCCCGCGACAGCTTTTATCGCTTCAAGGAGTTGTACGAGACGGGTGGCGCGATGGCGTTGCGCGAGATCAGCCGACGCAAACCCTGTCCCAAGAACCGGGTCGAAGAGCACATCGAAAAGGCCGTGCTGGAGATCGCCTTGGAAAAGCCGGCCTTCGGCCAGGTACGCGTGGCCAACGAGCTCACCCAGCGTGGTCTGTTCGTTTCTCCCACCGGGGTGCGCAGCGTCTGGCTGCGGCATGATCTGGAAACCTTCCGCAAGCGACTCAAAGCGCTGGAAGCCAAATCCGCCCAGGAACATCTGGTCCTCACCGAAGAACAGCTGCGCGCTCTGGAACGGGCTCGTGAAGAGAAGGAAGCGCACGGCGAGATCGAAACCGCGCATCCTGGCTACCTGGGCACGCAAGATACCTATTACGTAGGCACCATCAAGAGTGTAGGTCGCATCTATCAGCAGACCTTCGTCGATACCTATACCAAGATAGCCTTCGTCAAGCTCTATGACCGCAAGAATGCGCTCGCGGCGGCTGACCTGCTCAACGATCGAGTGCTGCCCTTCTTCGAAGAGCATGCCATCCCGCTGCTGCGCGTGCTCACCGATCGTGGCACGGAATACTGCGGACAGCGGGAACATCATGAGTACGAGCTGTACCTGGCGGTGGAGAACATCGACCACAGCCGCACCAAAGCCCGGCATCCGCAGACCAATGGCATCTGCGAACGCTTCCATCGCACCATCCAGGAAGAGTTCTACGCCACCGCCTTTCGCAAGAAGCTTTATCACAGCCTGGAGGAGCTGCAAGCCGATCTGGATCTGTGGCTCGATGAGTACAATCGGACACGCCCGCATTCGGGCAAATACTGTTATGGCAAGACGCCGATGCAGACCTTCTTGGATTCTTTGCCGTTGGCCAGGGAAAAAATGTTGGACTCGTTCGTGAATGCAGCGCCGGCGCCGGAGCGGAGCCCCGAACAGCGCTACCCATGCCAGCGACTCGTTGAATTTTGGCCATTTCCGGCGTATAGTTGAACAAGTACTGCTGTGTTTGAGGGTCGTAGTTATCCCTCCCGGCGCGGCGGCTGGACCGCCCGCAGTTGGCGAAGCACATCGGTGGGCGCGAGCCCACTTTTTATTTCCACCCTCTAATCCGCTGGTGTTCGGCAACTCCAGGCGGCAGCGAAAGCCTGACGGGCGGTTTGTGCTCATTTGCCGGGCCACTTTTGGATAGAAACGGACGAGGGCAGCCGGTTTGGACAAAGTTCGAGAGATTGTGGAGCGCGTGGCGCAATCCAGCGGCCTGGAAGTGGTCGATGTCGAATTACAGGGCGGCGGCAAAGCCCGGATGCTGCGGATTTATATCGACAAGCCGGGCGGAGTTACGCACGAAGACTGCTCCAATTTCAGCCGCGAGGTCAGCACCATTTTCGACGTAGAGGATGCCGTGCCGGGCGGCTCGTACATGCTGGAGGTTTCGTCGCCGGGACTCGATCGCAAGCTTTCCAAGGCGGCGGACTACGAGCGTTTTACCGGTAGCCTGGTCAAGCTGATGACCCGTGATCCGGTGAATGGCAACCGCCATTTTGAAGGACGGCTGAAGGCGTTGCACGAGGGCCGGCTCAGCCTGGAGCTGACCGGCAGGAAGAAGTCGAAGAAACACGAGGCTGTCGAACACGGGACGGAAGTTGAGATAGATCTTGCCAACGTGGAGAAGGCGAATCTCATTCCCGAGTTCTCAATGGGAAGCAAGAAAAAGTAAGTAATGGAAGTAAGGTGGCGAACATTTTATGGCGAGTGAACTGTACAACGTAATCGACGCTCTGAGCCGGGAAAAAGGCATCGATCCGCAGATCGTCGTGAGCGCGGTGGAGGATGCCATTGTTGTGGCCACCCGGAAGTACTACAAGACGCAGGAGAACCTGCGCGCCGAGCTCGACAAGGAGAGCGGCCAGATTCGCGCCTACGCGGTGCGGACGATTGTGGAAGGCTCGGAGCAGATCGAAGACCCCAACGCGCAGATCACTTTGGAGGACGCCAGGCGCATTGATCCAGCGGCCGAGGTTGGCGGAGAGTTGCGCACCTACAAGGCAACGGACGTCCTGGGCCGGATTGCGGCGCAACTGGCAAAGCAGGTCATCTTCCAGAAGGTTCGCGAGGCCGAGCGGGACACGATTTACAACGAATACATTGGCCGCGTCGGAGAAGTCATCAACACCACGATCAAGCGTCAGGAAGGTCAGGACGTGATCGTGGACTTGGGCAAGGCCGAAGGCCGAATGCCCCGGAAGGAACAATCCCGGCTGGAATCGTTCGCTCCGGGTGAGCGTGCGCGAGCGGTTATTGTCCGCGTCGAGAAGGCTTCCAAAGGGCCGCAGGTGGTTGTGTCGCGTGCCGTGCCGGAGCTGGTGTCACATTTATTTCAGACCGAAGTGCCTGAGATTTACGACAATACGGTGGTGATCCGTGCGATTGCCCGCGAGGCCGGCGAGCGTACTAAGATCGCGGTCATGTCGAAGGACAAGGACGTCGATCCCGTTGGGGCCTGCGTCGGCATGAAGGGCATGCGGGTGCAGTCGATCATCCGCGAGTTACGTGGCGAAAAGATCGACATCATCGAGTACCACGAAGACCCCGTGGTCTTTGCTGAGAAGGCTTTGCAGCCCGCGAAGGTGAGCCGCGTGACGATACTCGAGGGCGAGGAACGGCACCTCGAAGTGGTCGTGGACGACAGCCAGTTGTCGCTGGCGATCGGCAAGAAAGGGCAGAACGTCCGCCTGGCCGCCAAGCTGCTGGGCTGGAAAATCGACATCAAGAGCGAAGAAGAGAAGCGTCAGGAAGTGGAAGAGCGGATGAGCGGCATGATGAAGGAGCAGGCCACGCCGCTGGAGAGCATTCCTGACCTGGAGCCTGGCATCGTAGAGAAGCTGGTGGCGGCTGGCATCACGACGGTCGAAGCCGTCGCCGACATGACTCCCGAACAGCTCGAAGAGGTGCCCGGGATTGGTCCGAAGACCGTGGAAAAAATCAGTATCGCAGTCAATAATTACTTCTCCAGCCTGGATGCGGCCGAGGTTGCCCCCGAGGAAGCGGCTGCGGTGGAAGGAGTGGCCGCAGACGAGGTTGCTTCGGAAGAGTTGGCGACAGAAGAACGCACTGCCAGCGAGGGTCCCGAGGCAGAGGAAGCAGCTCCGGCAGAAGGGCTGCCCGGAAGCGACGAGAATCCTCTACCGGAGGAAGCCGCTCTGGAGGGTGGTGGCGATAACAGCGCTGCCGGACCGGATTCCGCCGGCCAATCCGGCGACGTGGAAGGCCTGTCGGATGAAGCCGAAGCGACGTCGGACAGCGTCGAAGACCTGGTCGAATCGGGGCAGTACTACGAAGCCGAAGTTGTCGAAGGCATCGAGAACGCTCCTGACGCCGATGTGGCCGAGGTGACCACCCATGAGCGTCCGGCGACGGAGAACGAAAACATTCCCGACGAGGAACTGCCGGGGGAACAGAAATAGAAGTATAGAGGTCGGTGGCTGGGGCTGCGGACCGGCAAATTTTCACCGTGAGGACGCTATGAAGTCGTAACCCGACGGGACAATACGGAGGAAACAGGGCGGCATGCAGAAGATTCGAATCAATGATCTGGCGAGGGAACTCGAGGTAAAGAGCAAGGCCATTCTCGATGCTCTCGTCCAGGTCGGTGTAACTGAGAAGAAAACGCACTCCAGCTCCATCGAAGTAGATGAGGCGGAGCGCGTGAAGCGATACTTTGCGGAGCATGCAGAGCCCAGCAGCGGCCGCAGCTCGCGCGCGGCGGCCCCGGCGGCAGAGGAGTTCAAGCCCAAGATCGACTTGTCGCATATCTCCAAGCCTGGCGACGTGCGGAAGCTTGTCGAGCAAAGGGCCGTCCAGAGCTCCGCGGTTACGCGTCCGTCCCCGCTTCCGAGCCAAGCCGTTGCGGCGGTACCGCGACAGACAGTTGCGCCTCCGTCCGCTGTCCCTCCTCCAAGGCCAGCGCCTCCGATTGCGAAGCCGCCGGCACCAGCCGCGAATGCCGCTCCCGTAGTTCCCCTCGAACCGCCCAAACCGGCACCGCGTTTCATAACGCCCCAAACTGTGGTTCGTCCGCCGTCTGCGGTTATTCCTCAGCCCAAGCCACCGGCGCCTCCGGCCTCTTTGCAAGCTCAGACACCATCCGTGGTTGAGGCGGCGAGGCCTTCTGAACCGCTGATTGAAGACCAGGTACCGGTTCTGGACGAAGCTGAAGTGGCGCTGGCGGAGACCGAAGCCCCTGAAGTGGAAGTTCCGGCCGAGCTGGAGGCTGAAGCTCCTGCGACCCCGGCAAGTGGAGCAGCCGCCCCGCCCCGTCCGGGCATTCCCGCACCGACTCAACCAACGGGTTTGCGCCCTGGAGCACCGGCGCGTCCCGGTCAGCCTGGAACCGGCACTGCGGCGCCGCGTCGCCTGATCGTTCCGCAAACTGGACCGCGGCCGGTGTATCTGGCTCCGCCCAGCGCGGCTGCGCGCCCGGCGGCCAACGGAGCACCGCGCGGAGCAATGCCAGAGCGTGGGAAACCAATTTTCCAGCGCCCGCGTCCGGGAGCTGTACCGCCAGGTGCGACGCGCCCACCCGCACGTCCGGGGGAACGCCGTGGTCCACATCCGACTCGTTCCGGAGCGCCCGGCGCGCGGCCGGGATTCGGACCTGGAGCCGGCATCGCGCCGCCTCCGACCGGACAACGTCCGGCTGGCAGGCCAATGCGGCCTGGGCAGCGCTACATTCCTCGCGGGGTGAAGGAAGGCCCGATGAAGGGCTTTGTTCCTCCGCCGCGGCTTTCGCTTTCGACTGAGCCGTTGCCGATCACGCGCAGCATCACCATTCCGGAAGGCATCAGCGTGAAGGACCTGGCCGAGAAGTTGGAAATCCGCGCTAAGGACCTCATCGCCCGGCTGCTGGCGCGCGGCGTTTTCGCCACCGTCAACCAGACACTGGACTCCGACCTGGCGACGGAAATGGCCCGCCATTTCGGGGCCGAGACGGCGGTCATCAGCTTCGAAGAGCAGTTGGCCAAGGACACGGTCCCAACCGAAGGCGCTGGCGAAGACGGGACGGCCCAGGCTGTGCCGCGGCCACCTGTGGTTACGATCATGGGCCATGTGGACCACGGCAAGACCAGCTTGCTGGACGCCATACGGTCAACCAATGTTGCCGAAGGTGAAGCGGGCGGCATCACCCAGCACATCGGCGCGTACAAGGTCGCCATCACCGACACTAATTCGCCTGCGTTTGGCCGCGAGATCGTCTTTCTCGATACGCCGGGCCACGAAGCGTTTACCCGCATGCGTGCTCGCGGATCGAAGGTGACCGACATCGTTGTGCTGGTGGTGGCGGCGGATGACGGCGTGATGCCTCAGACGCTGGAAGCCATTGACCATGCGCAGGCGGCGAAAGTCCCCATCATCGTCGCGGTGAACAAGATTGACAAGCCCGGCGCTCTGCCCGAGCGCGTGAAGAAGCAGCTCGCCGATCGCGGGTTGATGCCCGAAGACTGGGGCGGCAGCACGGTATTTGTGGATGTTTCCGCCAAGCAGAAAACCAATCTCAATCTGCTGATGGAAATGATCTGCCTGGTCGCCGATCTGCAAGACTTGAAGGCCGTACCAGATCGGCTGGCGGCTGGAACGGTGCTCGAGGCCAAGCTGGACCGCGGACGTGGTCCAGTGGCGACGGTGCTGGTGCAAAACGGCACGTTACACACCGGCGACAACTTCGTGGTGGGCAACGTATTTGGCAAGGTGCGCGCCATGTTCAACGATCGCGGCGCTGCGCTTGAAGCCGCGACTCCGGCAACTCCGGTTGAAATCCTGGGTCTTGAAGGATTGCCACAGGCGGGCGATCAATTGGTTGCCGTAGCCGATCGCGAGAAGGCGCGCGGCATCTCGGAATACCGCGAGCAGAAGGCGCGCGAGGCGCAACTGGCAAAGAGTTCGCGCGTGTCGCTCGAGGGCTTGGCGGAACAGTTGAAGTTTGCGGGCCAGAAGGAACTGGACATCATTTTGAAGGGCGATGTGCAGGGCTCCGTCGAAGTGTTGAGCGACTTGCTGACCAAACTGTCGAACGACCGAGTGAAGATCAAGATCCTGCTCAGCGGCGTGGGTGCGATTACCGAAACTGACGTGCTGCTGGCCTCGGCCTCCAACGCCGTGATTATCGGCTTCAACGTGCGTCCCGAGCGCAAGGCGCAGGAATTGGCGGAGCAGGAGAAAGTGGACATCCGCCTGCACTCGATCATTTACGAACTGCAGGATGAGATCAAGCGCGCCATGACTGGACTGCTGGAGCCGATCATCAAGGAGACCTATCTGGGCCGTGCCGAGGTGCGCGATACCTTCCGCGTTCCCAAAGTGGGTACGGTGGCCGGCTGTTATGTCACCGATGGCGTGATCAAGCGCGATGCCGAAGTCCGTCTGCTTCGCGATAACGTGGTTGTGTTCAAGGGCAAGGTCGGCTCGGTGCGGCGCTTCAAGGAAGACGTCAGCGAAGTGCGCAACGGTATGGAATGCGGCATCTCGATTGCCAACTACGGCGACATCAAGGTCGGAGATGTCATTGAGGACTTCGTCACCGAGCGGGTAGCGGCCGAAGCCTTCGTATAAACGAAACGGACGGTCGTCCCGGAGCTGATTTCTCCGCGTGGAGGAAGCAGTTTCCGGGACGTCGTGCAACAGGACGGGAAATGATTGCGTATCTCACGCTCGAGATCCGCATTGAAGGCGCGCACTCGCTCAAAGACAAACGTCAGGTGGTGCGCAGCGTCAAGGATGGGCTGCGGGCGCACTTCAACGTCGCAGTTGCTGAGCTTGAGGCAAGCGACGCCTGGCAGCGCGCGACCCTCGGCGTCGTCAGCATTTCCGGCTCGCGTGATTACCTCGCAGGCCTGATGCACAACGTGGAGCGGCACGCCGTCCGCGTGGCCAACAACAGCGGCGGTGAAGTTACCGATTCGTTTGTCGATTTCTTAAGTGAGGCGGAGTTCGGTGGCCGTTTGGCCGGGGAACCGTGATGGTCATCGCCGCGGTTTGACCAGGGCCGTTTTTGTCCTGTTGGGATGGTTGACAGAAGGGCGTATCCTCTAACGTTCCCCCGTTTTGCCGGGTGAAGGGAAAAGTATGGAGAACCGGGGACAACAGTACCATCGCGGTCGCATGGCCGAAGCTATGCGGGAGGAGATCGTCGCCCTGGTGGAAGGGGAGCTGGGCGATCCTCGCATAGGGTTGGTCAGCGTGAGCGAGGTGCACATGGCGCCTGATGGCAAGACGGCCCGGGTCTTTGTCACCGCCGCCGGCGACGAAGATGAGGCGCAGCAGAGCCTCCAAGGGTTAAGCGCGGCCCGCGGTTACATTCGGCATGAGCTGGTGAGCCGTTTGGGCATCCGCCAGGCGCCGGAAATTGTCTTCGTGCTCGACTGCTCCGACCAGTACGGCGGCCGGATCGAAGAGTTGCTGCAACGAATTCAGAAGAGAAAGCGTTAGGGCCGGGCTCGGGACCATAGGAATGCTCGACGAAGTTCTGCATCAGATCGGTCAGAGGCAGACATTCATTCTCACTTCGCATGCCCGCCCCGACGGCGATGCCGTCGGATCGGCGCTGGCCTGCTGCCAGATTCTCCGCAGCATGGGAAAACAGGCGAGCGTCGTCCTCAGCGGCGGCGTACCGGTCATCTATCGGCCCCTTCCCTACAGCGAAACCGTGCTGCGGGCCACCGACCAGGCTCCGGAGGCGGATGCCGCCATTATTCTGGAATGTGACAGCGTGCAACGGACGTGCCTCACGGGTCTCGATGGGCACTATCTCATCAACATCGACCACCACTCCACGGCAAAGCCTTTCGCGGACGTGAATTGGATTGATCCCAGCGCCTGTGCCACCGCCGAAATGATTTTCCTGCTGGCATGCAGGGCGGGGGTGAGAATCTCGCCGGAGATCGCCACTTGCCTGTACACCGCGGTGCTGGCGGATACAGGCACGTTCTGCTTCCACGGCACCAGCGAACGCACCTTTGCGCTGGCGCAGGAGCTTGGTACGGTGTGGGGCAGACCCCGTGCGCATCGCGCATGACGTTTTCTTTTCCAATCCGCTTTCCAAGATGCGCTTGCTGGGGGCCGCGTTGAGCACCCTGCGGCGCGACGGCAGCCTGGTGTGGATGCACGTGGACCGCGCCAGCATGGAACGCTGCCAGGCCAGCGAAGAGGATTGCGAAGGGCTGGCCAACTATGCGCTGGCGATCGCAGGGGTTGAAGTGGCCTTGTTCTTCCGTGAACAGGCCGACGGGCGCTTTCGCGTGAGCTTGCGCAGCAAAGGGGCGGTGAACGTGGCCGCCGTCGCTGCGGCATTTGGCGGCGGTGGACACGAGTGCGCCAGCGGTTGCGGCGTAGAAGGCCCATTGTCCGCCGCGACCGAACAACTGCTGGCGCAGTTGCGCATGCGCGGGTATCGTACCCATGTGCAGTAGCTCCAGAAATTCAAACGGACCTACCCTTGAAGCAGAAGTACACACCGCCAGACCGCATCCGCCGCTCGATTGACGTTATCGCCCTCATTGCGTTCTGCGGGTTCTTCTTCATCGCCGGAATACAACTGGTCGGCCTGGTCGGCGCGGACGAGCCACGCTATGCGCAAGTTGCGCGCGAAATGCTGGCGCGCCACGACTGGGTCACACCCGTGCTCTACGGACATCCCTGGCTGGAGAAGCCCCCGCTGTATTACTGGTGCGCGATGCTCGCCTACCAAGGGGCGGGCGTGGTGAGCGATATCGGCGGCGCGCATGCCGTCGGCAATCCTGTCGTCGCTCATGGTGTTTTTCATCTACGCGTGGGCGCGCCGGTTCAGGCGTGGAATGCAGCTTGACGCGGCGCTGATCACCGCTGCCTCGGCCATGATCATCGGCTTCGGACGTAGCGCCTCAACCGACATGCCGCTGACGGCGATGTTCACCGCGGCGATGCTGTGCTGGTACGGTTGGTACTCCACCGAAGACCGAGGGTGGCTGCTCGGCTTCTATCTTTTCCTCGGGCTCGGGAACCCTGGCCAAAGGGCCGGTAGCTGTTCTTCTTGCGGCGTTGATTATTGTGGTGTTCGCCGCGCTGCGGCGCGATGGACGACTGGTGCTGCGCACGCTTTGGCCTTTCGGCATCGTGCTCTATCTCGCCGTGACCTTGCCGTGGTTCATAGCGGTGCAGCGAGCCAATCCGGAGTTCTTCCGCGTCTTCTTTCTGCAGCAGAACCTGGCGCGCTATACCACCGATCTCTACCGTCATCATCAGCCGTTCTGGTATTACCTTCCGGTCGCGCTGCTGGCGCTGGTGCCGTGGATTGTATTCGTGATCGCCGCGGTGGTGGACGCCATTCGCGACTGGCGGTTCTCTGTCGCGCAGCCGCCGGGGAAGGAAGACCTGCGCACCTTCCTGACGTTGTGGCTGCTGCTGCCGGTCCTGTTCTTCTCGCTGTCGCAATCGAAGCTGCCGGGATACATTCTGCCGTCCGTTCCGGCGGGAGCAATTCTGCTGGCCGACTTCATCCGGCGGCGCGAAGAGGCGCGGCGAAAAACCGACTGATGGCTAGGTCACGTTACATGCGCTTCTCTGCGCATTCATGCTGGTCGCGCATCGATCGTTTTCTCCTTCAGGCTGGCAAAGCAGCACATGCATGTCAAGGAGTTGTCCGTGGCAGTTGCTTGGCTGTGATTGCCGTTCTCGCAGTCTGGCTAGTCTGCGGACGTAGGGATATCGCGTTTTGCGCTTCGTTACTCTGGTTCCGGTGGTGATCGTCTTCACGCTGCTCTTGAAGGGTTTGGCACCTGATTGACATTGCTGCAGTCAGCGCGTCCCGTGAATGCGGCGAATTGGTGAAGCACACTCAGGGAGGAATCCCGACTCGTCGCAGTTTACGACGTGCCGCGCAGCGTGGAATACGGCCTGGCGTTCTATCGCAACCAGCCCATCCCCAGCTACGAACGCAACGAAATTCCGGCAGTCGATCATCTGGTCGTGGCCGCCAGTGGAAGCCAGAAGGAGTTGGAGTACCGACTGCCCGGACGCTCGGTCAATTCCCTTGCGACTCGGCGATAAGGTCGGGCTTTCCGCTGACAGCATCTGGATTTCTACCTGAGTCTCTGGAAGAATTCAGGCCCGGCTCATCCTTAGACTATGGCAAGCCGTTGTTTCGGTTTGCCCCACGTTGCCCAATCGCACTAGACTGGCTCAGCGTATGGCCGCAGCGCACAGAACGGTCGAGGAATACAGCCGGGCGCCCCGCGCTGTGGAGATTCTCGACCTCAGGCACTTCTCGTCCACCGACTTACGCCCCCTGCTCGACGAAGAAGTCCAAGGCTGGGGAGCGCTGCTTTCGTGGGACTATCGCAGCTCAGCCGACATGATCCTGCGCTACGTGGATGCCAAGATCCTTCCGGGTTATGCCGCGGTCGAACGCGGAAGCATCGTGGGCTACTCCTTCTTCGTTTACGAGGGCAGCAAAGGCGTGGTGGGAGACCTGTTCGTTTCGCCGCGCCGCAGCGATGCGCACGCGATTGAGTTGCAGATGGTGGACCACATTGTGGAGACGCTGCAGCAGTCGCCCGGCATTCATCGGGTCGAGGCGCAGTTGCTGATGCATTCGACCGGAGATCTGGCTGCTCCGTTCGTGTCCGCGGGATTCCAGCGCCACCGCCGTTTGTTCCTGGCATTGCAGTTGAAGGGAGCAGGCGCTCCGCAAATCAAGTCAATGCCGGTACCGCAGGAGATCCAGGTTCGTCGCTGGGCCGAGCAGGACTACCAGGCGGCGGCGGGTGTCATCACCGCGGCGTATCGCGTGCACATTGATTCCGAAATCAATGACCAATACCGCACCAATGCCGGTTCCATTCGCTTTCTGAACAACATCGTGCGTTTTCCAGGCTGTGGAGTTTTCGACACCGACTCGTCGTTCGTGGCTGTTCACCGGCCCAGCAATGCGCTGGTCGGACTAATTCTCTGCTCGCGAGTCAGAGATGACGTCGGGCACGTTACCCAAGTGTGCCTGGTTCCGGAATACCGCCGGCTGGGGATTGGCCAGAACCTCATCGCTCACACCTGGAACTCGCTGCACAATCGAAACTTTAGTCTTCTGTCGCTCACTGTGACCGAGGCCAATCATCGCGCCGTCGATCTCTACCGGCAGTTGGGTTTCGTGGAAGTGCGGGTGTTCGATGCGTTTGTGTGGGAAGGGTAGGAAGCGCCTCTCAGCCCGGGAATTCCGTCGCGAGATGTTTTGGCGATCGGCCTCAACGATCACGGATCGCCCATCAGCTACACTTTCTACATGTTGAGTGAAAAGCAGTTTCGCGAGCGCGCCAAAGTGGAGTTGCGCGAGATCGGGAAGCAGGCTGCCAGCCTGGCCACCGATCGCGACATTTATCGCAAGCTGGAGCGCGACGTTATCGCAGCCAATCCTCGGTTGGAAAGCTCCCGCAGTCCGTTTCTGGTGATGGTGCGCGGCGCTTACACGGATGCGATGGCCATCCGGGTGCTTCGACTGCTGGACGCTGATAGCGCTGGACTCTCATTGTGGAGGGTGTTGACGCAAATCGCAGAGTATCCGCAACTGCTGCACGACAAGGTCGGAGATCGCGAGTTCGCCAACGATCAAGCGGCGCTAGACCGTGCCGCTGCCAACCTGAAAGCTGTAATGGATCCGCATTTTTCCCATCATGAACGAACGCCGTCCGCGATGGCGTCCATGCATCGAGCGCTGGATGAAGCGATTGACGCAATGATCGCTACCCTTAAGACCTATTACTGGGTGGTCGCGGAAGGGCATCTCGATCTGGAAGCGAAGTACCCAGAGGATCCGCTGGCCATCTTCCGGTTTGCCTGGGTCGAGGGCGAATAGAAGCGCCATCAGTGATCCTTTCCTCGTCTGATGCTATCGGCTGAGAACGTTGGTTGACGCCCCATAGACCGAGTCGAGGCAGCTGCTTCTGATCATGCTTCCGTCGGCAGAGATCGCTCCTGTGCAGCGTCCTTGCGAACGAACTCCGTTCACATACGCTGTCCTGTAGTAGCCTTCGAATTCCAGTCCGCTTATGGTTCCACCGCCTTCCGATATGACAGACGGCGAAGAGGCGGTGTAGGTGAATGTGTTGCCGCGCTGCGTGACTCGGAACGTGGTGCCGGCCATGTCGTGCCAGATGCCAGCTACGTTGACAACCTGAGGGATGGGCTTTACGACTTCCGCCGGAGGCTCGGCCGCGTTCTGCACTGGCCTGGATTGGCTAGCCGGCAGGTGTTGACTGCTCGGGTGGCGGCTGCGTTTGACGAACATTGCTCGAGGCAGTAGCTTTCTCGGGCGGTGCTGGTGCCGATGCTTTTCGCTCCGATCCGCCTCTGGCCGGCTCAGGGGCCGGGTTCTCGGGAACGTCCGAAACCATGAGATCAACTTTGGAGCCACCCTTTACCTTTTCTCCAGCGACTGGAAATTCACGAAGAACGGTATCGCGAGCCACCCCAGCTTTGGGCTGCCGCTCGATGCTGCCCAATTGGAGCTGACGATCGGCAAGCGTTCGTCTGGCATCGTCGAGCGACTCTCCGACCAGCGGCTGGAACCTCGACCACCGACGCCTGCGACACGACAAGATCGACCGTTGCTCCCGCCTTCACGCGCGTGTTGGGCGAAGGAGACTGACTCAGAACGACGTTGGGATCTTTCGTCGAGTCTTCCCTGAGGGTTTTTTGTCCGACCGCAAGATGCAGGGCCTCCAGCTTTGCCGTGGCGTCTGGCAGCGTGCTTCCGGTGAGATCGGGGACGCTTACCTGCTTCGGTGTGAGTAGAGTACGCCACAATGATGATTGCCACCACAGCAGCCGCAACCAGGGCGAGAATTTTTCCCAGCGGCTTCTTGCTGGCTGCTGGAGGAGGTTCGAGTGTCAACCTCGGGAACGTTGGGGTGCGCAGCTCGAGCCGTCGACTCTCTTGCGGCCGCTGCTCCCGCCGCGGCCGGGCCCGGGCCGGCAGTCGAGGTCTCCGGATCCTCGACATAGCGCCGCAGCGCCTTGATTAAGAGCTGAAGGTCGGAGTTCCACCGGACATGGGTCAACTCAACCCCGTTGCGGTACGCGAGTTCCTTGAGGTCGTCAGGCAGCTGCTCGGGGCGCGGCATTTTTGCACCGTGGACCAGCACGGGAACTACGGGAATATCTCTCCTCAACGCAGAAGCAGTTTCGAGGCGAACGAAGTCGGACGGATCGTCGAGGCGCCGTTGCCCCGCCTCATTCTTGGCGTCGGTCCACTCTTTGCCGATGACCGCCAGCAAGACACCGCAGGTGGCAACGCTATCGTCGATTGCTTTGCGAAAGTCTCGTCCTACCTCGATCGCCGCTACATCCATGAACACCGAGTTCTCGCCGAAGACGCCAACGAGATCGTCGAACAGACGCCCCGCTTCGCCTTCTGAGTCATCTCGACGGTAGCTGACGAAGATCGCACGCATTTTTCGAGTCTCCTTGCCCGGGTCCGTCTCGGCAGATGGTTGTAGCGAAACGTATATCCATTTGCTCTTGGGGTCAAGAGCCTTAGCGGCGGGCGAAGTTGCATAGCACACCGCCCTAGCGCGCTGAGATCAGCGCCACTGAGAGCAGGGCGCCCACGATGCCTGCGTTTTGCGTAGCGGAAAGCCGCTCTTTGAGCAGTACGCGCGCCAGAATGACGGTGCTGGCGGGATAGAGCGACGAGAGCACGGCGGCGACGTCGAGGCGTCCGTGGCGCGTGGCCGCAATGAACATGGCGTTGGCGGCGGAGTCGAGCAATCCGGAGATCAGGATCGGAACCAGGGCTGCGCGCAGCGGCCGCAGATCGCGCGGCGAGAACGCGACGATGGTCAGCATGAGCAGCGTGGAGGCGGTGCGTGCTGCCACCAGCGGCCAGAAGACCCCGTGATGTCCGGCCTGCTTTCCTGCCACCAGGAACAGCCCAAACAGCACGCCAGCCAGTACCGCGAGCCCAAGACCGCGATGGGAGTCGATTTCGCCGTCGGGCCGCGCCACCAGCCAGATGCTCACCAGAGCGAGCCCAAATCCCGCCAACTGGAGGGGGTCAGGCATGCCTTCGGTGCGGATACCGACCAGGACAGGAAGGATTCCCGTGATGACTGAGGCGACAGGCGCGACGATGCCCATGCGCCCGATGGCGAGCGCTTTGTACAGAGCCGCGATGCCGAATGCGCCCGAGATCCCCGCAATCACGCCCCACTGCTAACGACGAGCGCGGCGGAAACGGCTCGCGAGTGAGCCACGCCAGGAGCAGCATCAGGAGCAATCCGCAGGCGTGCGCGCCCGCAACGACGCGAAACACGTTGGCGCGCTTGGTGGCGATGCCGCCGGCGAAATCGCCCCCTCCCCAAACCGCAGCCGCGCCGAGACTGAGGAAAGCGCCTGTGAGGGTTCCAAGGTCCATTCAGTTGTTGTAGCAGGTAGCCTGAGAAAGCCAAACAGCAGATCCTCCGAGACTGAAGTCCGCTCGTGATGACCACAGAGGGTCGCAACAGCAAGCCCGGAAGCGGTTGTGATGATTCCTTATTCGTCTGCCTCACCGCTCGGTGCTTGGAACTGGAATTTCCCAATTCCGGAATCTATGATGAATGGGAAGTCCAGAGTTTCCATGGCTTTAGATGGCACTAAAGTACTCACACTTTGGTAACCCATAGCAATTCGGAATTTCACAACAAAATTCCAAAAATAATAACTTGTGGAGCGCTGCCGTTCTATAATCTTGGAAGCTATTCATAAGTAGAGGGTTAGCAAAGCGCGGATGGCTCTGGTCGTGGCATCTAAGTTGCACGCTGATGATGAGCACATGGGTGCGAGTGCACTCGTGCGTCAAGCTCATCAGCCACCTGCTGCGATGGCTAACGATCTACAAACGCGTTTTTTTGCTGTCTTCCTGGCGCTACTAAGCGTTGCCGCCATTGTCTTCGCGTGGATTAATTTTCAGAAGGAGCGTGAGTTTGTCGCTCCCTACGACGGCGTATGGTGGGTGGAAGAAGCTGGCCATCTGCTGGCCGAGCGGGTAGATGTCGGCGGCCCTGGCCAGAAGGCGGGAATCAAGAAGGGCGACCGCCTGGTTGCCGTGGATGGGCGCGACATAGTCAATGTGGGCAGCTTGGAGCGCCAGCTCTACCGCGTGGGAGTTTGGTCGAAGGCGAACTACTCGCTGGTACGGCAGGGTGTGCCACTGGAAGCGCCCCTGATCCCGGCTCCAGCTGATCGCACTCTGTACGGCGGCTTGCGGCTCATCGCGCTGGTGTACCTGGGTATCGGCCTCTACGTCCTGCTGCGACGCTGGACCGCTCCCAGAAGCGCCCACTTCTATATTTTCTGCCTGGTCTCGTTCATCTTTTACTCGTTCCATTACACGGGAAAGTTCAACGATTTCGACTGGATTGTGTACTGGTCGAATGTGGTGGCCTGGCTGCTGCAACCCGCGCTGTTCCTGCACTTCTCGCTGGTATTCCCCGAGCGCAAACGCCTGGTGAACAGGCGTCCGTGGCTCATTCCAGCGGTCTATGTGCCGTTTATGGTGCTGCTGGCCGCGCAAATCTGCGCCGTGGCGCTGTTCCAGCCCAGCGAGCAATTGCGCTGGACTCTCGACCGGATCTCGATGTCGTATCTGGCTGCCTACTTCGTGTTGGCGGCTTATGTGCTATGGCACAGCTACCGCAATGCGGAGACCGCGATCCTTCGTCAGCAGATGAAATGGGTGACCCGCGGAACTATCCTTGCCGTGGCGCCGTTCACCATCTTCTACGTCATCCCGTACCTGTCCTGGAGTACACCGACGGTGGCGATGAAGGTTTCGGTACTGTCGCTGGTGTTCCTGCCGCTTACCTTCGGCTACGCGATCTTCCGCTATCGCCTGATGGACGTAGATCTCATCTTCAAGCGTGGCATGGCCTACACCATCGCGGCGGGAGCGATTACCGCAGCCTACTTCGCCGCGGTTGGCATGGCTTCCGTGCTGTTCCACCAGAACTTCCCCAGCTCTGGACCGGTGGGAATGATCCTGGCGATCGCAGTGACAGCCCTGTTATTCAATCCGTTCAAGAACTGGGTGCAGGACTATCTCGACAGGTTCTTCTATCGCAAACGTTACGACTATCGGAAGACGCTGGTCGAGTTCGGTCGCGATCTGAATTCAGAAACCGATTTGGACAAGATGCTGTCCTCGATTGTCGATCGCCTGTCGCGCACGCTCCTGGTGGACCGATTGGCCATCTTTATGTCGAATCCCGATGAACCCGACCAGTTCTCGCTGGCGAAGTCTTACGGCATTGCAAACACGGGCGGGCTGAATCTGGATTTCCTGCACGTGGAGCGGCCGGAGTGGCAGGCCGGCCACCTATTCTTTGACAACACGCATCATGCGGTGCGGGAGGCGCTGCCGGCACGGGAGGCCATCCGCCGGTTGGACCTGAACTACTACATCCCGTGCACCGTGATGAACCGCATGATCGCCGTGCTGGGCCTGGGCAAAACCCATGAAGGCGACTTCCTTTCCAGCGATGATGTGCAGCTCCTCGAAACGCTGGCTGGATACATCGGCATCGCGGTGCAGAACGCCCGCTTGTACAAGTCGCTGGAGCAAAAGGCCGGCCAGTATGAGCGGCTGAAGGAGTTCAACGAGAACATTGTCGAGTCCATTAGCGTTGGCGTACTGGCGGTGGATCTCGAAGACCGCATCGAGTCGTGGAATTCGCAGATGGAAGTGATGTTCGCCTTGCCGCGCGTGCAAGCTCTAGGCCGTTCGCTGCCCGAGGTGCTGCCTCCGGCCTTCCTGGAAGAATACTACCGCGTGCGCCAGACTCAGGGCATCCACAACTTGTATAAGTTCCGCCTGGGCACGACGGCAGGCGATACACGCGTCACCAACATCGCCATCGCACCGCTGGTCAGCAAAGACTTCAGCGTGATCGGGCGCTTGATCATCGTGGACGACATCACCGAACGCATCGAGCTGGAGTCGCAGCTTTCGCAAGCCGAGAAGTTGTCGTCGGTTGGTTTGCTGGCCGCCGGTGTCGCTCATGAGGTGAACACGCCGCTGGCTGTCATCTCCAGCTACGCGCAAATGCTGGCCAAGCAGGTGCACGGAGACGAGAAGCAATCGGCGCTGCTGGAAAAGATCACCCGCCAGACCTTCCGCGCGTCGGAGATCGTCAATAGCCTGCTCAACTTCTCGCGAACCTCGAGCACCGAATTCACCAATGTCGATTTGAACCGTGTGATCTCCGACACCCTGACGCTGCTCGACCATCAGTTCAAGACCGCCCGCATCACGGTGCAGCAAGAGCTGCAAGCGGAGCTGCCGCCGATCTATGGCAACACCGGCAAGCTCCAGCAGGTGTTCCTCAATCTGTTCCTCAATGCGAAGGACGCCATGCCCGCCGGGGGCACGCTGATGATCAGCACCAACAACGGCCACAAAGTGCAAGTGGTGGTTTCCGACACGGGCACCGGCATCGCGCAGGAACACATTCATCGTATTTACGATCCGTTCTTCACCACCAAGAACAAGCCGCAGACCAAGACTGGCCACAGCAGCGGCACCGGACTGGGCCTTTCCGTGACCTACGGCATCATTCAGGAACATGCCGGGAAGATCCGCGTGGACAGCAAGCCCGGCCGGGGCACGACATTCATCATGGAATTTCCCCTGGTGAGGAAGGCAGTCAATGCCTGAAATTACCATCAGCCGGGCCATCCCCGGGCGCGACGAATTCTCCTCCCTGGGCTCGGTGTTGATCATCGACGACGAGGCCGCCATCCGCGAGTCACTGCAGACCTTGCTCGACCTGGAAGGCTACGAAGTGGAAACCGCCAACGACGGCAACGAGGGACTGGCCCGCCTCGCCGACCGGCCTTTCGACCTGGTGCTGCTGGACTTCGCGTTACCGGAGCGTAACGGTATCGAGGTCTTGCGCGACATTCGTGAACGCGACTCGGAATTGCCCATCATCATGATCACGGCCTACGGCACGGTCGAAAATGCCGTCAACGCCATGCAGGGCGGGGCCACCAACTTTATCCAGAAGCCTTGGGACAACGAAAAGCTTCTGGCCGATGTGCGCACCGCGGTGGGCCGGCGCCGCGCCGAAGAAGAAGTTATCCAGCTGAAGCGCGCCCTCAAGCAGCGCTACAACTTCGAGCACATCATCGGCAAGAGCGAGCCCATGTTGCGCATCTTCGATCTCGTGGCGCAAGTGGCTCCCAGCCGCTCGACCGTGTTGTTGCAGGGCGAGAGCGGCACCGGCAAAGAGTTGATCGCCAAGGCCATTCACATGAACTCGACGCGCAAGAACCGCGCGTTCGTGCCGGTGAACACTGGCTCAACCCCCACAGATTTGCTGGAGTCCACGCTGTTCGGGCACGTGAAGGGCGCGTTCACCAGCGCCATCGCGAGCAAGAAAGGCCTGTTTGAAGTTGCCGACCGGGGAACGCTGTTCCTCGACGAGATTGGCACCATGAACCTGGAGACCCAGGCCAAAATCCTGCGCGTGTTGCAGGACCGCAAGTTCATGCACCTGGGCGGTGTGAACGAAATCCAGGTGGACGTGCGCATTATCGCGGCTACCAATGTCGATCTCCGGCAGCAGGTGAAGGAAGGGAAGTTCCGTGAAGACCTGTTCTACCGGCTGAACGTCATCACCATTGATTTGCCTCCGCTCCGCCAGCGCAAGAATGATATCCCGCTGCTGGTGGAGCACTTCATAGCCAAGTTCGCTGAGGAGAACGAGCGACTGCCGCTGCGGGTGACTGCGGAAGCTTTGCGCCCGCTGCTGGACTACGACTGGCCCGGCAACGTGCGCGAACTGGAGAACGTGATCGAGCGTGCGGTGGTGCTGGCGGTCGGACCAAACCTGACAGTTGATCTTCTGCCCGACGTGCTGGTTGGTCGTGGCAGTAGGTTTGCCATCATGGACCACGCTCCCGATGCCTCGCTATTCGAAATTATTGAAGACTGCGAACGCCGCATCATTAGCGACATGCTGGAGAAGTGCGGCTGGAACCAGACGGAGGCGGCCGACCGCTTCCGCATTCCACTCTCGACCCTTAACCAGAAGATCAAACGGCTGAATATCGAAATCAGGAAGAACCATAAGGGGCGGGAGCAGGGAACACCTGGCTAGCCATCTTACAATTCGCTTTGTGGTCAAGGCATGGCTTGGCTCTGCCAACATTCCAGGCCTAGAGAATTGTCATCACGAGTGGGCGAATCCGGGGTCCCCAACAAGCGCCGCTTTTGCGCTTGGTGGGGTGGAATCAGTCCGCGAGGGATCTGCTTTCCCACTTTTCCAACCGTCTCTGAAGCCGTGCCCCGCCTCTCAGGGACGACGTTCGGTTTCGCCTCGCTCATCGGTTGTGTTATAACCGCCTGTTTCGACTTTGCGCGCAGGGCCTCGATCGCCAGCCACTTTTACGAGTAAAGGCGCTTCCGGCTCCCGGAGGAACGGTTTGGATTTCCAGCTCTCGGATGAACAACTGCAACTGAAAAAGATGGTGCGCGACTTCGCGGAACGCGAGATTGCACCCCATGTCATGAAGTGGGACGAACCCGGTACATTTCCGCTGGAGACCATCAAGGAACTGGGCAAACTGGGCCTGCTGGGAACCATCTTCCCGCCTGAATACGGCGGCGCAGGTATGGGTTACATCGAGTATGTGACCGCCGTCGAAGAGCTCTCGCGGGTGGATGGCTCGGTTGGTATCACTGTCGCTGCGCATACCTCGCTGTGCTCAAACCACATCTACATCGCCGGCAACGAGGAACAGAAGCGCAAGTACATTCCCAAGCTTGCAACCGGTGAGTTCCTGGGCGCCTGGGGACTGACCGAGCCGGGCTCCGGTTCGGATGCGGGCGGCGCTCGCTGCAGCGCTGTTCGCAAGGGCGACCAATGGGTGCTTAACGGTAACAAGACCTTCATCACGAATGGCCACTATGCCGACGTCGCCGTGGTAATCGCGGTCACCGACAAGACAGCCCACACGCACGGACTTTCGGCCTTTGTGGTGGAGAAGGGAACCAAAGGATTTCGTGCCGGCAAGAAAGAGAACAAGCTCGGGCTGCGCGCCAGCGATACCTCGGAGCTGATCTTTGAAGACTGCGAGATTCCTGCCGGGAACCTGGTGGGACATGAAGGTCAGGGTTTCGTCGATGCCATGCGCACGCTTGATGGCGGCCGAATTTCCATCGCTGCGTTGGGACTCGGAATGGCCCAGGGAGCCTACGAAGCGGCGCTAAAGTACTCGAAGGAGCGCGAGCAGTTTGGCAAGCCGATCGGCGAATTTCAGGCCATTTCGTTCAAGCTCGCCGACCTGGCGACGGAGATCGACGCCGCCCGCCTGCTCACGCATCGCGCCGCCGCCATGAAAGACGCAGGAATGAAGACCACGCTTGAGTCCTCGATGGCCAAGCTCTACTCCAGCGAAGTCGCGGTGCGTTGTGCCAACGAATGCGTGCAGATTCACGGCGGCTACGGATTCATCAAGGACTATCCGGCCGAGAAGTTCTATCGCGATGTCAAGCTTTGCACCATCGGCGAGGGTACCAGCGAGATCCAACGACTGGTGATCGCGCGGCAAATCCTCAAGAACTAAGCGCTACTCATTGCGCCGCCCAATCCAGATCTCGGGTAGAGCGGGTTTTGAGGCTCGCGTGAAGGAGTTCTCTCTAGTTCGGGAGCCCGGTAGAGTTTGTGTGAGAACTGTGTTTTGTTTGCGACCGTGGAACGAAGTGTCAAGAAAACAGCCCCCTCGGGGCGGCTCAGTTTAGCCCAGCACGCAGCCGAAGGCGGAGTGCTGGGTAACGTGGAAAATGGACCTGAGCCCCGTAGGGGCGGCAGGGGTTCTCACGCAGACGCGGTAAACTGACACCCTACCCGACATCCCACCTGCATCGTTGGTTCCTACTTTTCCGCTTCTGCAAACTGTTAATCTTGGTGTGGGTCAATTCAGCGTGAGTACGAACAGCCATATCCAGGAACTTGTCCGCAGGATCCGTGCTGGGGAACTGCGCGCCTTGTCTCGGGCCATCTCCACCGTCGAAGATCGCACGCCCGAATCCACCGAATTGCTGAAGGCACTGTTCCCCTATAGCGGCAAGGCAGTGCTGCTAGGCCTCACGGGATCTCCCGGCGCAGGCAAGAGCACACTGGTCGACCAGGTGGCGCGTGAGTATCGCAAGCAGGGCAAGACCATCGGCATCGTGGCGGTCGATCCCACCAGCCCGTTCAGCGGCGGCGCGATTCTCGGCGACCGCATTCGCATGCAGTCCCATTATGCTGATGCGGGTATCTACATTCGCAGCATGGCGACGCGCGGCTCGTTGGGCGGGCTCGCCAGCACCACCGCCGACGTTGCGACCGTGCTCGACGCCAGCGGCCGTGATCTGGTGATGATCGAGACGGTCGGCGTGGGCCAGGACGAAGTGGACATTGTTCGCCTGGCGGATGTGACCATTGTCGTGCTGGTGCCGGGCATGGGCGACGATGTGCAGACCATCAAGGCCGGCATCATGGAAATTGCCGACATTTTCGTCATCAACAAGGCGGACCGCGAGGGCGCCGAGCGCGTGGAGCGCGAGATTCGCGCCATGCAGTCGCTGGCCACGCGCCATGACAATTGGACTCCACCCATCGTGAAGACGGTGGCCAGCGAAGGGACCGGCATTACCGATCTCCTGGCGGCCATCGAGAAATATCGTGAGTACCTTCAGCAGAGCGATCGCGCGCAGGCCCGCCGGATCGAGAACTGGCGTGACCGCATTGCCGAGATGTTGCGCGATGCCCTTTTCCAGCGGGTGCTTTCACACTATTTGAGCGATGGTCTGGCCACTCGGTACGCCGCTGAGGTTGCCGAACACAAGCGCGACCCGTATTCTTTGGTAGAGAAAATTGTGGACCGACTGGGGAAGCCCGAATGAGCTATATCGACCATCTTGGTATCGCAGTGAAGTCGCTGTCGGAGGCTAAAAAGTTTTACCAGAAGCTCGGTCTCGATGTCCTGCCCGAGGAAACTGTAGAGGCGGAGAAGGTGCGGCTGGCTATGGTGCCCGTCGGCGAAAGCCGTATTGAGTTGCTGGAGCCGACCTCGCCCGATTCGACGATTGCGCGGTTCATCGAGAAGCGCGGCGAAGGACTGCATCATGTTGCGGTGCATGTGAATGATCTCTCGGGCACGGTTGAGCGGTTGAAAGCTTCTGGCACACGCTTGATCTCCGACGACATCAAGATTGGCGCAGGCGGACATCTCTACGTGTTCGTGCATCCTTCCAGCTCAGGAGGCGTACTGCTCGAGTTGGTGGAAGACGCTCCTGAAGGCGTCTGAAAATGCTCGTCATCGCGATTGATACTTCAGGGCGGAAGGGTAGCATCGCCCTTTGCCGCGGCGATCACGACCGCTTCGAGGTTCTGCAATTGACCTCACTGGAAGGCGGCATGTACTCAGCTCAACTGATGCCGCGCATCGCCGACGCTCTACAGCAGAACAAACTCCAGAAAGCTCAAGTGGACGGTTTTGTAGTCGTCTCCGGACCCGGTTCGTTTACCGGCTTACGGGTTGGACTGGCGACGGTGAAGGGTCTCTGCGAGGTGCTGCAGAAACCTCTGGCTGCGGTTTCCATGCTGGAGGCTGTTGCTCTGACTCATGGATGCCCTGGCCAGGCGGCGACCGTAGCCTTGGACGCCGGCCGCGGAGAAGTGTATGTCGGCGAGTATGAGGTGTCAGCGGAACACGCCGTCATGGTTCGGGAATACATCGCTAAGCTGGATGCGTTCGTCACGGAGGCCGCAGGCGCCGCTGGCCAATTGCTGACGACCGACGCTAAGGTGGCGGACGCCTTACGGGCCGCAAATGCTGACCTGCGGCTCGTTCCTGCGAGTGAGGCTGACGAGATTGGCCGCATCGGCATCCGCAAGCTGCTGGCGGGAGAAACCGCCGATCCCGCGACCATCGACGTCAACTACATCCGCCGCTCCGATGCGGAGCTATTTTCCACGCCGAAGCATTGACGCTCGTGCTGATTCGTCCCGCCACCGCCGACGATGTGCCCATCATGTACGCGCTGGAGCAGCAGTCCGAAGGCGCAGCCCACTGGGCAAAGCGCGAATACCATGCCCTGTTCGCGCCGGATACTCCGCCCAGAACTGCCCTGGTCGCGGTTAGCGAATCAGGCGTAACGCAGCTTTACGGCTTTGTCATTGCGCGTCGCGCGGTTGGCGACTGGGAGATCGAAAACGTGGTTGTCGCGGGTGAAAATCGGCGACTTGGTATCGGCACGAAGCTGATGCGAGACTTGCTGGCGCAAGCCCACGTCGGTGGTGCCACCTCGGTGCTATTGGAGGTGCGGGAGTCCAACTTCGCCGCCCGCAGACTGTATGAAACGCTTGGATTTAGCCAGCAAGGGCGTCGCAGCAACTATTACAGCGAGCCCACGGAAGACGCGTTGCTGCTGCGAATTTCTATTGCAGTCGCGTGACAAAGTCCCTTGAACCCGCCTTGCAGGTGTGCTAGCGTTTTAGGTCTCATCTCTCCGGAGGTCCACTGAATGGCAGCTCAGGTACGTGATCAGCTTCTGTCAAGTAACGATGAATTCCGCCGTCTGGCGCAGGAACATTCCGAATACCAGCAGCGCCTGGAAAGCTTGATCCAGAAAAAGTATCTTTCCGAAGACGAAAAGCTTGAGGAAGTACGTTTGAAGAAGCTGAAACTCCGCCTGAAGGACCAGATGCAAAGTTTGGAACTGAAGTTCCGGACCGACCACCAGGTCGTTTAGTTTTTGTTTATTGCCCTCGCCGGGCGGTTGAGACTCCAGTCTTCGCTGCCGCGCTCCTGCTATATATACCCGCCCCACCGATCTCGGCTTACTTGATGTTTCTAGTCCATTGAGAAACCCGACCCATGTCGGGGCCTGACAACTCTATGAGGCGGCGTGTCTCGCTTGAGTGAGCCCCAGCGTTAGCGAACCAAGAGTGCGTCGGTTGCAAGCGCAGAGCCCCGCAGAACGTCAATTTTATGCTTTACCCAGAATCGCCCGGACTTGCTCCAGGTGATTCATATCGTGGCCGGCCATGTGCCCAGCCAGATCGCGGACGCTGATCCTGCCCCGCTCCGCGTGCACACCGAATCGGTTCCATTCCTCATCCGTAAGGCGGCTCAACATGCGCAGGTTCGCCTCGCGCAGCAGCCGAAACATTTGCATCGCGTCCGCCGGGAGCCACGATGCGTAGTCGCCCAGCCGTGCCCACTCGTCCTGGCTGAAGGCGGAGAGCGCACATCCGCTGCTCTCGATCATTTGCCGATAGCGCCAGCTGCTGGTGAGCTCGTCCTCGGCGAGATGGGCGATGATCTCCCCTACCGACCATTTGTCCGGCAGCGGCCGGCGTCGGAGCGCTGGTTCCGGCACGCCTTCGATCAACTTCGCGAGAATTCCAGGAGCGTCAGCCTGCATCGCGAGGGGATCTTTGCCTTCTGTGTAGGCTTCCAACTTGCCGCCGTACGTTGTGGGCGTTGCCATGTAACCTCCAGAGATTATTCCTCGCACGGGTCTCAGATTGTATTTCAGTGTCGTCGCTCGACGCCCGAGGAGCCTCACGGGGACGGCACCTCGAAGACGACACCGTAGTACCCATTTCCGCCGCCGCTGAACGTCGTACCGTAGACGTTGCCTTTGGTGTCAAGGATAACGCCGATGGGATAGGCTCCATCACCGCCGCCGGTAAATTGGTAGAGGAGTGTAGGCGTCCAGGCGCCATTCGAGGGCGCGAGCTTGAAGACCGAACCGTATCCGTAATGGCCGCCACCGCCGTTTCCGCCGTAAAGATTTCCAGACGCGTCTATAGATAGCGCACCATTGAAAACGCCACCCGAAGCCGGATTTAGGTTGTAAAGCACGGAAAAGGTCCAGCCCCCGCCGGACGGTGACAACTCGTAAACGGCTTCAAGATTCGTGCCATAAAGATTTCCTGCCGGATCCTGGACCAAGGATGCGTGGGGATAGCTCCCGTCGGTTCCGCCCTGGAAAACGTAGATGGCTTTCTCTGTCCAGCCTGAGCCTGATGGCGTCAATTGATAGACCGTGCCGTTTCCACCCTGGCCACCGCTCGCGGTCGTGCCGTAGAGATTGCCGGCCGGGTCGAAGATCAGACCGGATGCAGGATTCAACCCGCCGCCGAATCCGCTGAAGCTGTAAAGAACGCTCTCCGTCCAACCCGACCCCGCAGGCGTCAACTCAAAAACCGTGCCGCCTTTGTTCGCGCCGCCAGCATAGGTCGTGCCATAGAGACTACCTGCGTGGTCCAATATCACCTCAGCTTCGGGAGTCGCTCCATCATTGCCTCCCGTAAAGCGATAGAGCACGGTCTCGGTCCACGGGCAGAGGGCGGCCGTGCAGGCTCTCGGCGAAGGTCTCAGACTAAAGACTGTACCGCAGCCCAGATTCTGGTAGCATCCCGCTCCTCCCCCTGCGGTGGTCGTGCCGTAGAGGGTGCCGTCCGGGCCGACGCTTACCCTGGCTTCTGGATTAGCCCCGTCATTTCCTCCCTGGAAACTGTAGAGAGGCGTGAAGATCCAACCGGATCCTTTGTTGGTTAGTCTGAAGACCGTGCCATAGCCGGCGCCGCCACCGCCGCTAGTCGTGCCGTAGAGGTTTCCGGCTTTATCCATGGTCAGGCCGGAGTAGGGATATCCACCGTCCGCTCCGTCGGTGAAGCTGTGAATCACGTTCACACTGCCGGGCGTGAAAGTAACCGACACCGTAAAGCTGTTTGTGAAGGCCTGATAGTCCTCATAGAACTCATCCGAAAGAACACCGCTCCCCTGATTCGGCAGGCCAGCCATGCCAAGATTGGCCAATATGGCCGGATTGATATAGGAAATGTCTATCGATCCCTTGAACGTGCCGATAAACTCACCCAGATTATTGTCGGCCTCACTGGTGGCTCCGCCAAAGAACGAAGCGGCCAGTAATGAGCTGCCATTCGGCAGACCAAAAACCGAGCCGGCGATGGACGCATTTCCACCTGGATTTGCATAGCCCGCCTGGCAATGCGACAGCCCCGGCGGTAGCGATGCATAGCACCTGACCCCCGTCGCCGGGGTACTTACCCAGTTCAAGGAGCCGCCGTTAATCGGAACCGGAGTCGTGTAGCCGGGCACATCCGAGTTCACGGTGGCAATCGCGACCGTGTCGCTGGCTACCTCACCGACTTGAGTAGCCAATCCCAGATTTGAGCTCGGACAACCTGGGCTGCCAACGTCGCACGTTAACTTATAGGTGAACGTAACGGTTTGCGCGGACGCGGCGCCAGAAAACAGCGTAAGAACGAGAACCAGCGCTGCGCGCAGGCTGGTGCCGAAAATTCCGTTCTGCAATTGCTTCTGGCTCGCCATGGAGGTATTCCTTCCGGGCACTCGGGATGTTTTGTTCGGGTCTCCCGTCTGAAGTACGCTGATTTTCGGATACCGAGCCGGCTTCAAGCCGGCGACACCACAAGGCAAGACGTACGGCGAACCTGTCGTCCCTGAAGGGACTCGGGTTTTACTTACCATGCCGAAGAGAAGCGCCGTAGCGAAAACCCCACCCAAGCAAAATCGGCTTGGGCGGGGCACCCCCGAAATGGTAGGCTGGACCGCCCGCCGGTGGGGCACCCTCAAAATGGTAGTTTGGGCCACGCGGCCAATTTCCGCTCCTCCCAGCGGTCTGTAGTTGCAACGAGAAAATGTCGTACTAACTGCGACGAGACTCTGTCACCCCTTGTCATTTAAGTAACGGCCGCTAAAGCCGGGCGGCCGGAGAGGTTGTAGATGCGGGGCATCTTGGGTTTTGGTTTCTGTGGCGTGGTGCGAGGAGCCGGACGGCGCTCCGAGTATTCTTGCAGGGGCAGGGACTGGGCCAACAGCAGAAGGTCACCGCGATAGACGCGCAGGGTGCCATCGAGCTGATGGGAAAGTTCCACCGTTTGTCCGGCGTAGCCGCGAGGGCCGGGCAAGGGCGGCAGCGCGATGGAATGCGCGCCTAGAGTAATGACGTGGTCAGCAGCGACCACGCGCTGGTAGCGCAAACTGAGGCAGCGGGCCAGATCGAAGCGACGCGGCAGGGAGCGAAAGTCGCGGGTGGGGTCGGCGGCGGGGCGGGCAAAGCGCTGGTTGTAGTCGGCGCAGAAGCGGGCGAGCACGGCATTAGCTTCCGCCAAAGTAGTGGCGTGGGCGAGACGGAGTTCGCTGACCAGACGGTCCTGACAAGTGCGCCAGGCGCGCTCGATGCGGCCCTTGGCTTGCGGCGAGTAAGCGGGGATCTGCTGGATGCCGAGTTCCTCCAAGGCGCGTCCCAGTTGGGTAGGAGATTGTTTTCCAACGAGCTGTTCGGCCAGGGTCCAGTAGGCATCGTTGCGCTGGAAGATGCTGTGGCGGTCGCGGTAGAGGCTGAGGGGTACGCCGTGCGAGGTGATCAGGGTGCGGAGAGCGCGGAGATAGCCGACCGTATTTTCGGGTTCGAGTTGGAAGTGGGCGGCCAGGATCTGACTGGTGGCGTCATCCTGAAAGCCGATGAGGGTGAGTTGGGGGCCGCGGCCTTCGAGCCAGTCATGACGGCTGGCGTCGGTGAGGGCCATCATGCCGAAGCGTGGGCGGGGCAAGCGGCGGGAGCGATATTGGCGAGGCCGGCGCTTCTGCGGAGAGGCCAGCTTGGCGCCCCGCAGGATGCGGCGCACGGTTTCGCGGCTGATCGAGAGGTTCTCCTCGGCCCGAAGTTTTTCGGTGAGGTGGGAATCGTTGAAGCCCTGATACGTGCCGCGGGCCAAACTCAAGATCAACTGCTTCTGGGGAATTGAAACGGCCCAAGGCATGGAGCGTCCGCGATTGCCGTGCCGTACCCAGCCGGGATCGTCAGGCTGGTAGCGGCGCTTGAGCCGCTGCACCTGGCGTTCACTCAGTTGCAGCAGACGGGCGGCTTCGCGTACGCTCAGCCTCCCGCCCGCTGCATTCTCGATCACTTTCACCCGTTGGAACTCTTTCTGACTCATGGTCACCATCCTTCGAGGGTGACAAAGTCTCGTTGCAGTTACGGGGTGACATTATCTTGGAGCATCTACAGCTCCTCCAAGCGGTCTTGAACACCAACGCCGGTTAGTGTAACATTGTCGCCCAAATGCGGTTCTCCTCCCGCGCGAAACATGTGAGAAAAAATGAATTTGTGGTTGGGGCTGTTTCTGGCAATCGCTGTGCTGAATGCGCCGGTCACCTTCTGCGCAGCCAGTCAACTTCCGGCGAAGAATGATTCCGCTAATCCCAATTCCGCAACTTATGTCATCACCAATGAAGATATTGTTTACCCCCACGCGAACAAGGTCACTTTCTTCTTAGCCGGGGGGACACCGCAGGCGCCCTCGTTAACGCTCGAGCAGACGGTATTTACTGGCGGCTACGGGATCGCGGGTGGATTTTTTGGCATGTCGCGGCTGAGTTCGCTTCCCGACGGTGGGGCGCAATGCCTATACGTCTCTGATGGAGGCTCGGGCGACATCGCAGGAATTGATCTGCAGACTCAACAAGCGACGGGAACATTTCCAGGATCGCAGAACGATGCCGGGACAACGAACGGAATCGGCTTGGCGATGAACGCGAACTACCTGTATGCGAGCTTTACGGACTCGAATACGATCGGAACGTTCGCAGTGCTTCCAGGGTGCCAGTTGAGTTTTCTTAGTGATACCTCGGCGGTAGGTCTGAACGGCGGCACCATCAACGGAATGGCGCTAAGCGGAAATGTCCTGGTTGTCGCTTACGGAGACGGCTCCATCGAGTCCTTTGACATCTCCGGTGGTGCCGCAGTCTCAAATGGCGATGAACAGAACTCAACCGGCTACATTCATGACTACAATAACCTTCCGGCGGCAGTGGATATCACTCAGGACGGCCGCTATGCGATTTTCGGCGATGTTTCAGTTTCAGCCACGGTCGAGGTCTCCGATATATCCTCGGGCAAGTTGACTGCGACGTTGCCTTATATTCTGGGTACAGGGCCAACGGCCGTCACCCCGGGAATAAATTCCAGCAGCGTTCGCCTGAGTCCGGACGAGAGTCTGCTGTTCGTCGGCAACAACCAGAGCGGCACCATTTCCGCCGCGTTCTTTAACCCAGTGAGCGGCAGAGTCTCTCCGGGTTGCATCTCGCCCACGCTAAAGGGTCTTTACACTGGTTATTCATTTCTCGGAGCCTTGGCAACGGAAAACACTTCAGGCACAGGGGGAGTGCTGTATGTGGCTGAATATTTCCCGCCGGCGTCTTCGATTGGCATCATCGTGGTCAGTTCGAACGGCTCGGCTTGCGCGCTGAATGAGTCATCCAACTCGCCGGCGTTCGACCCCCAGACGTTTGGGGGGGTGCTGTCGATTTGGGCGTATCCTCCTCGGCCGTTTTAGGATGAGAACTTGTACTTTGGGAACGCGGGCAGCGTCATAGCAAGCCGCAATACCCAAGCATTGAGAGTCCAGGTATAGATATGCGTCGTGTTCTTAAGTTCTTGCAGATCGTCATGCTGTTCGGGTGTACTGCTAGCACCTGGGCACAGTATCCCACCTGTCCGCCGCGACCCGCTCCTGGCAGCCCGGTCCTGAATCCTGTAGATCTTTTCAGCGAAAAAGGCGTCCTCAATGCAAACCTTACGCTGCAGAATGAGCAGGATCTTGATGGATACATGCATTATTGCTATGACTACATCTACCAGGGACAAGAGATTGAGGCGCCCACCCTGCGACTGAATCCAGGGGATCAGCTCATCCTGAACCTGACCAACAACATACAATCGCCATACAGTCCCGCGAAGATGAAGGGCATGCCGATGAAAGGCATGCAGATGGGGGCTCCGCACAAAGCGGGGAGCCCGAGTGATCCGTGCGACGGCGGAATGATGGGGCCATCTGCGACCAACGTCCACTTCCACGGCCTGAATATCTCGCCAATTTGTCACCAGGATGAGGTGGTCAAGACCCTCATTCGGTCGGGCGATCCTCCGTTCCAGTACAACCTCCAGATTCCCGCAAACGATGCTCCCGGTCTGTACTGGTACCATCCGCATCCCCACGGGTATGCTACGACCCAGCTTGACGGGGGCGCTTCCGGAGCTCTCATTATCGAAGGAAGCAACCCGCTGACGGATGGGCTGCCGGAACACGTGATCGTCATTCGCCAACTCTTCCAGAATCCCGGTCTGTGGTTGCCTCAGCCGTATGTGTTGACCGTGAATTTCCAGCAGTCCAACTTCCCGCGAACGCCTTATCCGATCATCAATGCTCAGCCCGGGAAGAAGGAATTCTGGCGCGTGCTGAACGCCACCAACCAGGCATTTCTCGCCCTGCAAATCAAGTTCGGCTATACGGTGCAGCCACTGGAGGTGATCGCGCTGGACGGTATCCCGCTGCAGACACCGACAAACTACACCATCATCAATCTGCCTCCAGCTGGCCGGGCGGAGTTCATCGTGCCGCCTCTTCCTGCGGACACGACGGGGACCTTCGCGACGGAAGGCTTCGACACTGGTCCGATCGGCAACCCAAATAACCCGCAAGTCCTGACTAAGATCGAACCGGCTTCAGGGTCGGCTGCGTCCAGGCAAGGTTCGCGGCCGCCGGCACCGGCGCCAGCTTCTCCGGCACGCTTTGCGGGCTTGAGGCTTCAAACTCCGACGGCGGCCAGATCGTTATATTTTTCCGAGGAAGCGGTGGGAACGAACGGTCCGGTCCATTTCATGATTACCGTCAAGGGTCAGAGACCGCATGTGTTTCATATGGACGATCCGCCTGCGATCACCACCCACATCGGAGCGGTGGAAGATTGGACGATCGAGAATACTACTGGCGAGGCGCATGCGTTTCATATTCACCAACTGCACTTTCTGGTCATGGCCATCAACGGGGTTCCCGTCCCCAACCCTGATCTTCAGGACACGATCACGATACCCAATTGGAGTGGTAGCGGCCCATACCCTAACGTCACTCTGCGCATGGATTTTCGCGACCCCAACATCGCGGGTACTTTTGTGTATCACTGTCACATCCTGGACCACGAAGACGGCGGCATGATGGCCAAGATATTAGTTCTCTCGTCTCAGTAGTCCGCGCCGCTGTGATGCCCCACCCAGGCCTCCTTCGCTTGGGTGGGAATCTGGCACACGAACTACAACCTCACATCCCCTTCGGCCAGGAGCGCGTTGCTTCCAGCGATTCGCCGGTTTCGAGCAGGCTCTTGAGGCCCGAGAGGATCATCGGCCATCCATTCGACACGGCTTCGATGAACTTCGAGCCGGGCCGATCCATTTCGTGGATGACGGTGAGCTTGACCGCCTCGCCTGGACGGAGGAAGCGGCATCCCAGTCGCGCCCCGCGCGACGCAAGGTGATAGCACCGGCCCCTCCGACTTCGCTCAAGGCAGGCTTTCAGGCCGGGGCGGGCGGTATAGATAGCCTGAGGGTGTCTGTGTCATAGCTCAGGTCGGAAACCAGTGGAATAAACGTCTAGCCCCGATACCAAACCAGCCGCGCAGCGGCGGCATTGAAGTTAGCCAGGGGCGGATTGCGGGGTCCCCGACAAGCGCCGTCGTTGCGCTTGTTGGGGTGATCTTCAGCCGGCGACACTGCGACATAGGGGCGACGGACGAGGCTGTCGTCCCTGAAGAGACTCGGGGTCGTTTTACGATGCTTGCCCAGGACGTACGTCTGCGCCAGAAGTCGGTTGCTGCGTGTAAACGCGGTGGAAGCAGGAACCTCAGACTAGCTCGGAATCAAGCCCCGAAGGGGCGAATCAGCTTAGCCTAGGGCGAGCGCCCTGGGTACGCCGATTATCGGATACTCTAGAGGCTAGAATTGTTTTAGGAACTTGACGCTATATTCTCACCGAGCATGTCCTTTACTGGAACTAAGATTCTTGCCCAAACCGGTTCGGCGCTTTCTCTGGACATAGACGGAGCGGCTCGAATCGAACGGTCGATGCAATGGAACGTTCGTGCCATTGTCGTTTTCGCAGCGTGGCATTTGTATCACGCGACGCTAATGTATTTGGCTGACTCGAACCCCCCGTCCGTCCGCCCGGAACTGCGGCGTGCTTGCCTATTATTCGCGCTGGCTCTTGTCCTCCGTGTCATCGAGAGCCGAGCAGCCCAAAAGTGGGCCTATTTCCTCGTGTTTGTGACTTCCGCAATCGTAGCGGGATGGCTCTGCTGGGATTTGCGGGGAATGTGGCAGGATCTCGTCTTTGCTGTATTCCTCCTGATCTTCCTTATTCTGGCGCTGCGCTCGTGCCTAACCTGCTCCGGAATGAGTGTCGTAACCGCAATCCGCCGACCCGGCCGACCGGGCGGGCTTTACTCATATTGGAGTTACTTGCTGAGCCACGGACGCTACGACGTGCGCTCGCTCACGTACCTCGCAGGCACAGCTGCGCTTTGGTGCGCAGCCTATTTTGCGTTCGGGCTGTTCTTAACCGATCCCAATTTCTTCACTGACGATTACCTGAAGCGTGGCGGACAGACCTTTACAGGAATCTTCATTGCCTCTGTTATCGGCGCCAGGGAATTGGGGGCTCGAGGAGCGGCGTACATTGCACGTGGCTGTATTGACGCAGAGAGAACGAGCATGCAACCAGAGTCATTCTGCCTGCTTCTGCGTTCGTTCTACGATGATTTCACCGAAATCACCGTCGGCGGTACGTTTTGGACGCTAATTGCCGGCGAGTTATCTTTCGCGCTGGAAACGCAGCGCTTCGAGGCAGTAATAACAGGATATTTATTCCAGTACGGCCCCGTATTTTCGATCGGCGCGCCTGGCGAAACGTCTCCGGGAAAGGCGGCGCTTCGGATCGGCTCGACCGATGAAAACTGGCGGAATGACGTAAAACAACTGGCCAAACTGGCATCGCGAGTACTGCTAATTATTAGTGACACTCCTGGGCTGCGGTGGGAGTTCAATCAGAGTGCATCGCTCGCGGCAAGGGATAAAATCGTATTACTGATGCCGCCGGACTCACCTGAGCGGCGCGTTAAACGCTGGACTGCAATGACCCAGGACACTGCAGATCGCGCTGTGCCTGCCGAGTTAGTTACACAGACTCTCCTGGTCCGCTACATGTCCGATGGAACAGCGCTCCACGTTGTATCGCGTGCATTTTCTCCGACTGCATATGGAATAGCCTTACGAATGGCTTTTCTAGATATCAGTCAGGTCGAAGCGCTCGCAAACGAGGAGGCGTCGCGCTTTTGTTTTCAGTGAAAATCCTTGACAGCCGGGGGCATGACCGATGTACGTCCGCGACAGGCGGTGATGACGGGCGCACGTCGATGTCGTGCCCGGGGCACTTGAAATTCTTGGATTACCGTACCCCGTCCTGAAGGGCGGGGCTATCACCTATCATCACCTATCGTCGCGCAAGCGCGACGGAATTCTCGCGGGTCACGACATGCGGCGACATCATCGGCGGATTCGATAGGCGGGGCAGTGGCCCAGGCAAGAAAAACATGCGCCTGCCCCACCCAAGCAAACGCAAAACCGGCTTGGGTGGGGCACCCTCAAAATGGTAGGCTGGGCCACCCGCCGCAAAAGGCACAGCGCGCCGCATGGCTTAAACCAATGCTGGTATATAAATTTCTGGATGAAGAGTTCGGCCTGAAAACACTGCGGGAGCGGCGTTTGAAGATTTCCACTCTCGACGACTTGAACGATCCGTTCGAGTTGTTGCCATACAACATAAAGGACAAAAACCTTCGTAGAGCGCTCCACAACACGCGGATAGATATCGGACGGAATCGCGGCATTTTGTGTTTCAGCGCGGATTGGAGAGATCCGGTGGTCTGGGCGCACTATGCACGTAAGCATTTTGGCTTTTGCCTCGGCTTTGAGGTCCCAGATGAAGTCTGTAAGAGGATTCGATACGTGAGTGAGCGGTTGCCGTTTCCTAGGGTACCAGTTCTTGCCGACGCCGATGCGGTGATCTTCACCAAATATGCGAATTGGCAATACGAGCAGGAGATTCGTATTTGGGCCGCATTGAATGAAGAAGAAGACGGACTCTACTTTGCTAAATTTAGTGATCAGCTGCGTCTTGTAAGGGTGATATCTGGTGCAAGGTGTATTGTTTCACGGCAGGAAATAGAGCATGCATTGAGCTCGTTAGCGGATGGCGTGGTTTTAGTGAAGGCTCGGGCAGGGTTTACGAAGTTCGAGATCGTAAAAGATAAGCTCGGTTTTCGTTAGGAAATGCCGCCGCCGGCACCCTTGGGTTGGGAATATGGATGCGGTCGGAAACCACCTTTTCCGAATTCCCAATTCGCGTTGCCGTACGAACGAAACGAACCTCAATTAAAAGGAAGCAACATATGACGCTAACGGTTCATGTCTTGATCGTATTTGCGCTTGGGAGCTTTATTCTTGCTCAGACACCGAGAACGGAAACGATGGTGGAAATAAAGACAGTCGCACAATGCCGCTCCTACCGTGAAGCGTGGAATACATCCGTGGATTATGACACCGAACACTCATCGGCAAGGCTCTTGTACAGCAGGGCAGAGCAACTGATCACTTGTGCCAAGGACATCGACAGGTCACCGTTGGAGCCTGGCATGACCGTGGACGAAAGTATGAAAGCAGTAATAGCCCATTCGAGCTACGCTATATTGGCTGCAACCTACTATCAAACAGCATTTAACCGCGCCACTTGGTTCTTAAGTAATAAGCACCTAACAAATGAGTTTATTACCGCCGACCTGGGCGGTAAAATAGTCCAGCACAAATAGAACTACTCTGACGGGCGGGTGGCTCAGGCAACCATCATGAGGCCCCCACCCAAGCCTCCGCCGCTTGGGTGGGAATCCCGCTCGCGAATTACAACCTCACATCCCCTTCGGCCAGGAGCGCGAGGCTTCGAACGACTTGCCGGTTTCCAGCAGGCTCTTGAGGCCCGAGAGGATGAGCGGCCATCCATTCGACACGGCTTCGATGAACTTCGAGTCCGGCCGGTCCATTTCGTGGATGACGGTGAGCTTGACCGCCTCGCCCATGGGTTCGATCTCATAGGTCATGCGGGAAGGGCCTTCCTCGCGCAACTCGGGCTTGAACGAGTTGCGCCACTGCAGGACCAGCCGCTTCTGTGGCTCGATCTCCAGAATTTCGCCGCTGTCGGCCACCCGCCCATCGGGCATCATCAGCTTCCAGGAAGCGCCCTTCTTCCATTCCGATTCCTGCCAGCATCCCACCCAGAATTGCCGCGTGAAGTCGGGCTCGATGAGCGCCTGCCACAGCTTCTCAGGCGTAGTGCGAATGTAGGTCACATAAACAAATCGTGAATTAGCCATTGTCATCTCCTTCCAGATTTTTCTTAAGTTCGGCGAGAACGCGCAGGCGGCCCCGCTCGTATTTGTCAATCCAGCGCTCGGCAATTTCGTGGATGGGCACCGGATTGAGGTAGTGAAACTTCTCCCGGCCCCGCCAGACAGTGACCACCAGCGAAGCCCCTTCCAGCAACTTGAGGTGCTTGGTCACGGCCTGGCGGCTCATGTCCAGGTGTTCGCAAAGCTCGGTCAGCGTCTGTCCGTTGCGGGCGCGCAACCGGTCGAGCAACAAACGGCGTCCGGGATCGGCGAGCGCCTTGAAAACCTTGTCTGCCTCAGCGGCCATTGGTTTGATATTATGCAACCTTTTGGTTGCATGTCAAGCACGTGGTTTGCACTCTTCGGAGTGATCCCCCGCACGCTGCTGAGTGGTAGAAGTTCGGCAGCTAAAACTTATATGGGGCTATCGCAACCACTATTTTGCCATCCGCCACTCGCCATAAAGTGGCGCTAGAACGCGCTAGGAACCCCCAGGATCGACGATCGGGCCTCTGCTGGTAGATCGTGTCGTCCGGAGAGATGAAGTCGCTAGAATCGCCTGCTAAGGCCCCTAGCGTTGATTTCCCGATTCGGGAAACATTTGGCCAGCTTTGGGCAGCACTCGAAGGATTTCTGGTAAGGTTGCAGGCGATGTTCCTCCGACTTTTTCCGTCCTGCGTGCTCCTGCTGATGGCAGCAGTAACACCGTTGCTGTACTCACAGACAACAGCGACTCCAGCTAACAATGACTCCTTATTATTGCCGCAGGAGCAGAAGCATCTGCGCAACATCCGTCAGCTTACTTTCGGCGGGCAGAATGCCGAAGCCTATTTCTCTGCTGACGACAAGATGTTGTCCTTCCAACACCAGGGTGAAGGCGTTCCCTGTGACCAGATCTATACCATGCCGGTGGATTCGTCTGAGGGCAAGCCGGCGACGCCCAAGCTGGTCAGCACCGGCAAAGGCAGGACTACCTGTAGCTATATCTTCCCCTCTGGCGACCGCATGTTGTACTCCTCTACCCATGCCACTAGCCCGGAGTGTCCTCCTAAGCCAGACTACTCTCATGGCTACGTCTGGCCTATCTACAGCAGCTATAAGATTTATACTGCCAAGCTTGATGGCAGCGACCTTCGGCTGCTGACTGACGCTCCCGGCTACAATGCCGAAGCTACTATTACTAGAGATGGCAAGAAGATTGTCTTTACCTCGACGCGGAATGGCGATCTCGACATCTATACTATGGATGCTGACGGCACCAATGTTAAGCAGCTAACCCATGAGCTAGGCTATGACGGTGGCCCCTTCTGGTCGTATGACGGCAAGAAGATTATCTATCGCGCTGAGCATCCCAAGACGCCGCAGGAGATAGCAGACTACAAGGACCTCTATGCCAAGGGGTTGATACGTCCAGGCAATCTCGAGATATGGGAGATGGATGCCGACGGCAACAACAAACGCCAAGTCACCGCCAATGGCGCTGCCAATTTTGCGCCCTTCTTTCTTCCTGATGGCAAACGCATCATCTTTGCCTCCAATATGAACGACCCCAAGAATGGGCGTGACTTCGACCTCTACGTTATCAACATTGATGGCACGGGGTTGGAGAGGATTACCTATTCTCCTGACTTCGACTCCTTCCCCATGTTTACCTCCGACGGCAAGAGGTTGGTATGGGCGTCGAACCGTAACGGCAAGGCGCCGCACGAAACCAATATCTTCATTGCCGATTGGGTGGAATAGGAACCGCTATTCGCACTTCGCTTTTCGCCCTTCGCTATTAGATATTGAGTATTTTCTCTTACACACCGGCCACCCAACCCAACGGTTATTGGCTGGCGGCTTAATGAACACAAACTATCATTTCCTAATTTATCGTTTATGCCCCACCCAACACCAAAACCATATGGCCGGCCCGCCGGCACTTGGCAGACTATTGCAAAATAGCAATGAAATCAAGTGGTTTATGATATAGTTGTAGAGTCCTTAACACACTCATGCGTCAGAGTGAAGAAGAAATTTAGCAACGACTCCCATCCTGTGCGCGTGCACCTGGCGCAAGGATGGGAGACCGGTCGTACTGCCATCATTAACGTCAGCGGTTATTGTCCTTTCCTGCCCCTGCAAGCTCCAAAGTCTCTTCCAGTTGTGCGATTGGGACCACAGGCTTGTCGAGGATGATAGTTGAAGGCGCTGGGCGCCAGCCAATTATTGGCCGTGCCCACACTCGGATCATCGGCGTCTGGGGAGGCGAGGCAGTCGCCGGAGAAAAGCCTAATCCCCGGATGGTAACGACCACTTTCGAGAGGTCCGCGACGTCAAAATGGGCGGCCGGTGAAGTTCCAGGATCCATATACAGAATCCAGTCGGCCGCCATGCCGCGTCCCCAGAAACTAAATGGCGGACCAGGCTCTGCCGGTGACTGCGGCGCAAAGGGAATGTCTCCCGACAGTCCTATGTTACTCGAGGTGCAGTTGCATATCTCCCGGCGCGGGAACAAGTAGAATTCCTCGATGCTGCCTGTATCCCTCCGGCGCATCCAGTAATGACCACTGTGTTCTACCCACAGCATCACGCTTTCGTCGGCCGTTGCGCCAAACACATCGATGTCCAGTCCATTGACTTTGTCCTCGTAAATGGACAACGGCAGATCGTCGATATGCACGGTGAATCGCAACGCGTTTCCTGGAGCCAGGGCGGTTCGGACCGCGTCATCTGCCAGGATTGTGATAGGCGTGTTTCCATGTACGACGTTAAAGCCTACTTGAGCCGTGTTAACCCGGTTATAAATGTCTGACCACGTTGCCAGGTCGCATGGCATTTCAAGGGCAGAACGGTAGGAGTCACGCACGTCGTCATGAAGGGATTGCGTGTCTATGAGGTCATGTTCGGTGTCCGGCCAGACATAGCCATAGTCGAATCGAATGGTCGGTGTGTCCAGCTCATAGATTTCCAACGCTCGGGCGGCCAGAAATAATTGCTCAGACACCTGACTGGCAAAGGCGCGTGCCTGCTGGAGAAGCGAAAGCGTTCCCGTGATGAGATCCTCAGTCAGTAGTGATTTGATGTGAGTGATAGCGGCGTTGTCGGCCTCGATCGCACCTGCCAGACCGTCGCAGTAGTCTTTGGCCTGGAGCACGCGCAGGTTGGCAATCGCCTCTTCCCACCTCGCCTGGGCGAGCTGTTTGAGAAGATCTCCCGCTTTGCCTTGACCGGGCTCTGCCATGGCCTCCTCGATCTGGGCAACGACCTTTTTCAAATTGATGATGCCCTGCCCAACCTTTAGCAGACCCTCCATGCCCTGGCCCAACTTACTAAGATCATTCTGTAGATCCTTGTTTTGCAGGAACGTAATAAGGTCATCGGTGGTTTCGGCAATCTTGCCAATAGCCATCAGGGAACTTGGGATCGAGATGATCGCCCCCACGCCCGAGGCAATTGAGCCAATGGCGGCTGCTGCAGCCCCAACTGTTACTACGATGTCGAGGATGCTGAATTGCTGATTGGCAAGATCATCAAGCTGTTGTTGGATACCGGCCGCACGAGATGAGGCCATGTCTGCCATGGCCTGCGCGATGTCCAGGTCCCCCTGCGCACTTTCGAGGTCCGGCACGGCCAGGCTGACTGTTGCTTCAATCGTTCTTGCGGCATTCTGGCAAACATCAGCGGTGATGTTGTCCACTTGTGCAGCAAGGAATGCTTGGAGCACGTTGGGTACCGCCGCCGATACGGTTGCGACCAAATCCTTGTAGTCTGGCACGATATCCGCGTAACGCGGCTGGCCTCCGGGTGTTTGGCCGTTCAGAATTCGGTTGAACAAAAGAGACGCCTCTTTATTGCCCGGATCCAACATGGTCGCTGCCTGGAGTTCCTTTATTGCAGTGATCATGGACAGGTTGTCAAAGCAGCGGAAGAAGTAGGCCCCGACCTCGGTGCGGAATGCAGCCCAAAGGCGGGCGATTTCCTTGGTGGGAGTTGCCGCCCAAACCTCATCGATTCCGGCAATTTCACGGACCTTAGCTGGCCCGCTGGCGCCGGTTGCGCCTGCGCGGTCGCCCGATCCACCGCTTCCGCCGGCCGCGCTTACCGTTGGAGCATGTGGTCCGACGTGGCAAACCTCAACGCTGCCCCCTCGCCCGCCTGGCCCGCCGTCGCCTGCAAGCGCAGGAATTGGTGTCGCCTGAGGGGGGAAGTCCCCGATGCCTGAGTCGCCCGCGCCACCTGAGCCACCGAGGCCGCCGGGCGCACTTATGACCGGCGGTAAGGTGGCCTGCACATAGCGAACCACCACCGTGCCGCCCTGTCCGCCTGCTGCCCCCGAGCCTCCCGGTTTGGCAGGGAGCTTCCGCATGAGAACCCTCTTGCGGCCGCCCTGGGGCGTCGGCTCAGGATCTGTCTCCCAATACTCCTCATGGCCGGCAAAACCAAGCTTGCCGGCGGCGCCGTTGTAGCCGCTGACCTTGACGGTAAGGGCCTCATCCAATGGGAATATCGTGCCAAGATTCCGAGCTGAACTCAACAATGCCTTACGGCTCTTCACCGAAGAGCCAGTCGAAGAGTAACTCCCAGGGGGGAGCTTGGCGACGATCTGCTCTCGTCCGATGAACCGAGCCAACACCGTTACCGATGGCCGGGGATTTTTTTCCGGAGTTCCCGTAACCTGCACAGTGGCTCCATAAGCGATATCAAGATGGTCGGCAAGCAGGACGAGATTGTAGGCGGGCAGAGGTTGCGTCGTCCTGCCAAGGCAGAGATGCCGAGCCCCTAGAACAACGGTATCGCCCGGTTGCGCAGGGGGCATTCCAGGCAAACCATTCTTGATGCGATCCATTAGAGCGTCGTCAAGAGCGAGCTCGTCCCGGTACCACTCGATTACATTGCCTTTCGTTGCATTTCCTGTTGGCATGATCTTTCTCCTTACTCACTTCACGGCGAGACCGGTAGCGAACAACGCCGGCTCGCTTAGGTCAGGCCGGTTTGATTTTTTTCTTATTGCTGGCGCACAGGGCAGAGGCGATGGCCGGCTTGGAACCAGGAGTCGTCGTGCATGCGCGCGCTACAGGGGTTGGATTCTGTATCCGCTAGCAGAGGAGAGTACAGAGAACCGCTAGTGTAACTCGCGTCTCGGCAGAGCGATGAACATCTGGGCCGCTGTCGCGCCTCGCGGTGCGGGGAAGTGGAGTAGCTGACTGAAGCCGCGATGTATCTGGCGCGGCTGGGGTTGTCGTGGCGGCCGCTCGCGGCAGCGTTTCTGAAATCAGGGGAGTGGTTTCGTAGGGCATGCCTTCTGACTCGTCGTAGGCGGTTTCTGCCAGATCTTCCGCAGGAACCGTCAACAACAGGCCCATCGCCAGAAGGACAAGAAACAACACTTTGTGGTGCGGCTTTTTCATTCGCCCCACCCGCCCGAACCGAGATCTAATTGCATTCTCCTCGCTCGCTACACTGGCAGCAAGAGGAATCAATAGACGAGCTAAAGAAACTGTTTCAAAATGGGAACTGTAGAATTCGCTGCAGGCACCGTTGCGCCGGTGCCTGTTCTCCGCTTCCGCGGATGCTACTGGCTGTCCAAGAGCTCGGGCCAGACAACTGCATTAGGCTCCTTGCTATACTGCTGACAATCCCTTACACACCATTCCGGGGTTGTTAGCAACTATAAGGAAAAACATACATGTCTCGTTTACTGCTGACGATAACTGCAGCCATAGCTCTCTCTGCTTCCGCCTTTGCCCAGGCAACGACGTGGAAGATCGATCCCAACCATTCTGCCGCACAATTTTCCGTGCGCCACCTGGGTATATCTACTGTTCGCGGAGCCTTCACCAAGGTAAGCGGTATCGTTACCTATGACGCAGCCGACCCCAGCAAGACCGCTATTGACGTTACCATCGATGCCAGCTCCGTTGATACCAGGGTGGAGACGCGTGACAATGACTTACGCAGCGACCACTTCTTCGATGTTGCCAAGTATCCAACGCTGACGTTTAAGTCCAAGAGCGTCGAAGCCGCCGGCTCCGGCAAGCTGAAGGTTACAGGCGATCTCACCATCCATGGCGTTACCAAGGAAGTTGTCCTTGATGTTGACGGCCCCTCGGCGCCGGTGAAGGATCCCAAGGGGAACTCCCATGTCGGCGCCTCTGCCAGCACCAAGATCAACCGCATGGACTACGGAGTCAGCGGGGCTTCCACCGTGGTTGGCAATGATGTGCCTATCACTATCGATATAGAGTTGGTGAGCTTCGCCGTGCCGGCGCCAGCCAAGTAAGCTGTTGTCAATATAAAAGGCCCAGCGGGGAGAATGAACCGCCGGGCCTGCCTTTGCCAAGTACCCTTGCCGCAGGTGTGGGGTATGAGGAGGATTTAACCTGCGTCGCTTAGCCGCTGGTAAGGTTACTTACCGCGGTAGGGTTGTTGCTGCCTTCTTGATTGCATCGTGCCATCAGCTGCGGCGATAGACAATCCCCATTGGGTGGACGTTGGCTGCCGCTTTCGTCGTAGTATAACTTCGCGCGGCTCGTCACATTCCATTGTTTGGTCAGCCCGGAACAGTGCTATGATGCAGGCGACGGAGGGCTTCCCCATGCGTTTACCGGGCCTTCTTCTTCTTCTTTCCTCGCTATTGGCTGCGCCTCTTGCGGCTACTGATACTGCGCAGTCTGCCTCACTTTCAACTCAGATACAGACGGACACATTGCCTGCGCAGATCCTAGGCGCTCAACAGCTTCTTATCCCGGACCAGACCACGAATTTCGCCGCCGAAGCAGACGGCATCTGCTACAAGATTCGCGCCTACATCTTCAAGCGCGATGACGACCACGCGCCTGAACTTACCGGCAGTACCACCTGCGGACCAAGCCAACCCCACGCCAAGAGCGTTGTCGTGCCAAAGCCCCGGCTGGTTCCGGCGGACTAGACTTTAGGAACATCGTCCATCACGGAGTAGCACCGGGCCCCTGCGGTTATCGGACATTCCTTACGCGGAGGAGATACCATGAGCGGCGCTCATCCGGATCCCAGCTATCTGCACCAAACCGTCCTCGTCATTCTGCGTTTTCCGCCGGAAGGGGTTGCTAATGCACTGAGCGCAAATGACGAGACCTACATTAACTCGCAGTTGAACGCTGTTTCCGACTTCATCTGGACCAACTCCAACCAATCGCTCCGGGTGACTTTCGAGATCATCAAAGTTCTGCAGTCCTTGGCGGCCTCCGATTACGAGAAATACCAAGTCTCGCCCCCGAACACTCCGCCGGTGTACGAGTACGCTGCCAGCTACAACGCCACCGTGAACGAGTCGCTGGCTCGTCGCCTTGTCGATCCCAGGCAGTATGCGGGCGTCATCATGATTTATTACCCGAGCAATAAGCCCGGTACTCTGTTTGAGAACACCTGGATCTATTTCACCGATCAGATCTCAAAGACCGGGCTGAATCCGGGCTTCTCGTCCATTGTGTATCAGGGCGCCGAGGGCTCGCTCTACCCATTCATCCTGCACGAATACTGTCACCAACTGCATCATCGTTTTGAGCATGAGGCGCACGATGCGGTCCCGGTCGTGGACAGCATCTTCGGTTCTTCGTTCGGCTTCATCGATTCGGATTGGATGACCAAACCAGATGGTACGCTGTCGACAACCGCGCAGAACCTTGGGGCCCTCCTGGGAACCACCTTTCAGCCGGGCAATGATCTGCCTTGGCTCGCGGCCATACTCAAGTATTACGTTGGTCCCAGCGACACTCAGCACCCCAACGGCACTCTGCACGCAGTGAACTACCGCTGGCTGGAAGGACGGCGGCCGGACGACGTGGTTCTCGGCGTGTTCTACGGAGGAGAGCTGAGGGAGACATACGACTTCGCTCAACCCGATGATGTGCTGGTGCACGTGAGCGGTGACAACATCACCAGGCTGAATCCTCCCGGAAGCCCGGCCAGCTTCTGGTTCCGCGCCACACCTGGGGGCACGGCCGCCTTTGGCACACAGACCGGCTTCAGCCGATACCTATTCACCCAGGTGGCCTTCCAATACGAGATTGCTCCCGGCGATTACACCTTCCAAGTGCACCTGGTGTACTACGACGACTACGGAGCACTGGTGGACCAGCGGATTGATGATGGGGATTTTGTGCTGGGACGCCAAAAATTCGCAGGCAATTACAAAACCATCAAGCTGCCGGCCCCGCAGGAGGTGGAAGACTTTCGGATTGTGTTCCAGAAGGGCAACCAGCTCAGCGGCTCCGCCGCGAGCGATGACTGGGTCCTGCTCGGGAACATCAGCCTGCAGACTTCGATGGCCCCGTAGCAGTGCTCGACGCGAAGCACGTCAGGTGGCCCAAGAGCGCGGGTGGTTCCGGCGGAACGGAGTAGAGTCGCGCTGGCCACGCGAGGTGGAAACGGCGGCAAGTTCCAGAGCTCACTCAGCGATGGCAGAATCAACCCGGCAGGCCACCTCGGAAAATGACGCGGTTGATCTCGAGACGTTACAACGGGGCACACCGGACCCTGTGCCGTGCCTTGGGCCCAGCTTATATTAAAAAAGGTAATTATCCGCACGAACCTCCGAAAGGGTATATAGTCCTTGTCCATCGGCCTCCAGAACGAAAATCCTGATTGAAAAGAGGGCACCCCATGTCTACGCGCCCGATTCGCCCCCCTACCAAAACAAATTCCACTAACAAAAAAGACTGGCGCTGTTATGCCCTGACGGTGGGCGTTCTCTGCATGTTGGCGGTACCGGTAGTCGCTCAAAGTTGCATGCCGAGTCCGAGCTGCATGAACCCCCAGTTCGATCTCAGTGCTTACTACGGGGGCCAAAATATAACCATCAATGAATGTATCGATCCGAATTCACCTTCCTGTGCGTGGGCTGACGCGGTCATGGTGCCTAACGCGGGGGATGCGACAAAGTACTTCCTTGCCTGCAGCCTGCCGGCCAATGGAAACCCAATTGCGCTTTGCTACTATTCCGGTGTGCCGGGGGCCCCACAGGACACTCCAAGTTGCACCGTGTCGCAGGACGGGAATGCCGCGGAATGTGATTGTTACGAAATTAATGCGAACACTCCCGGTGCAACCGGGAAGTACAGCTACTCTTACGTACAGATTACCGCCATTCTGAATCAGGACCTTTACAACCAAACTATCGCAGATTGCCCCGTCGACAGTGACGGCAATTACACCTGCCTGACTCTCGCGGATGTAGAAACGGGGACCGTGAAAATGCAGGCACCGCATTTATGCGCTGCGCTCACCGGCCAACCCAACGGAATATTCCCTGGTGCAGATCTGATCTCCGACTTCAGTGAAATCGGGAACAACCCAGACAATCCCGGGATACCGCCTCCGCTGACGACCGGATACTCGTGTCCGGTAAAGCCGCCACCACCGGGAAACAACTACGCTGCGTGCATGACGGCCCCCTGTACGCACACCGACAGGACAGATCCGTTAACCAAGCTTCCTCTCGCCAGGTGCACCTGTCCGACCTTCGACGGTCCCAATCAGGTGGGAAATCCCCAAATAGAAGGACCGCCTCCCTTTTCATGCACTCCAACTGGCCCCCCCTATGGTCCAACTGCCCTCCCCTGGATCTGGTCTTCCGCCTACATCGAGACCACTGACAAATCCAGATCGTTACACTTTGCAGAGAAATAGGGAAAAGATGATTTGTTGTCTCCGAATCGAAGGTTAACGCGATTGCGATTTTCCCGGAGATTCTGCCGAGCTGCGCTATTTAGCAAACAAAGAAACGCCAAATCAGGCAATGTTGACTCCACTAATTGGTAGAGGAACCAGCTAGAGTCTCTAAAAACCAGTAGGTTTGTCCTTCGGTTTGCCTGCTTGGATCGCTCTATCTAATTCGTAAGAAAGAACTCCTAGCGTTTCCCCATTTCGATGGAGTTCATGGCAACCGCATTGCTTAGGCACTGCTGGAAGTCGCGTGCCTAGAGGCATGGCTTGCGGGCTGTCCAAAAGCTGCTGGCCACCTTTCGTGATGGTCCCGCGAGCGTAAGAACGATCCCTCCCTGCTGAAATATGAGAGGAGGACAGCATGAAAATCGTGTCAATCGCTCCAGGATAGCCAGGACGGGTGTATTATCCATTCAATCTCTGAAGTCACGAACCAAAACCCCAACCAACCTAACCAACAGACCTTGAGCGCGATCCCTCACCGGCGTACGTGGGCCGTGTGATTGGCATTCACCACTATTTTCGCTCAGCCACTTCGATCGAAATTAGGAGGATAATCTCATGACCAAGGTACTTCGGTTCCTGGCAATTTGCACACTCGGTGTTGCAATGGCAACATCGTCAATCGCATGGGCACAGACTTATAAGACGGTCGACTTCCCCGGCGCGGTTGCCACCACTCTAAACGGCGGGCCCGATCCCCAGGGCACAAGCGTGGGTAGTTGGACAGACACAGGCGGTGTGACTCATGGTTTTACGTTAACCAAGAAAGGCGTATTCACATCGTTCGACCCTCCGGGTTCCACCCTGACGACTCCCAACTTCATCAGTCCGCAGAAAGTCATCGTGGGCGGTTACAACGACTCGGGTAGCGTCGCCCACGGTTTCATTCTCGATGGGGGAAAATACACAACCCTGGACTTCCCAGGCGCAGCGGGCACCAATCTCACGGGTATCAACCCCTCGGGGGAAATGACCGGATTTTCCTGTTCCGACCCGGCCTGCGGCACGACTGGCAACGCCTCTACGAACCACAGCTTTTCCGAGTCCAAGAAAGGCGCCTTCACCAGCTTCGATCCCCCGGGAGCAGTCAGCAGCACGGCCAGCACGGTCAACCCTTCCGGTGCGATCGTTGGAGCTTACGTGGATAGTGGTGGGGTGACTCACGGATACCTGCTGTACCACGGGACGTTTGCCACGATTGATTTTCCGGGCGCTACCTTTACGTTTGCTGGAGGGAACAACCCCGAGGGCGACATCGTGGGGACCTACAGAGACAGTGCGAACGTCTTCCACTCTTTTCTTCTGAGCAATGGCGTTTTCACCTCGTTCGACCCACCAGGAACCGTCGGATTCAGTGATGCATCTGGGATCAATCCTGGCGGCACCATCGTTGGCATCTATTTCGATGCGGCGGGTGTCGAGCACGGATATATCCGGACGCCGTAAGCGATGAGCGGCCTTGTATAGAAAACGCGCCCGCCTTCCCGAGGGATCGCGGGCGCTTTTTATTTTCCTGGCAGAAATTACGCTGCCTTGGATTCGACGTTCACATTGCTGGCGATGTCGCTGAGGGTCTCGTCCGCAGTCTTCTCTTCATCCAGGGTCTGCTGCAACAGGTCCGCGATTTGCCGCTGGCCGAGCAGTTCGGCATAGGTGCGAACCGTGCCGTAGCCAGCCATCTCGTAGTGCTCCACCCGCTGCGCTGCGGTGATGATTGCGGCGTCGATGGTACTGGGGTCGCCCTCGGCCGAGGCTAACTCGTCGCCTTCTTTGAGCAGTCCTTTCATGCCCTTGCAGGTTTCGCCGGTGGGCTGCTGCTGCAGCATCTGGAAGACGCGGTCCAGACGTGAAATCTGTTGCTTGGTTACATGCAGATGCTTTTGCAACGCGTCCTTCAACTCGGAATGGTGTGCGGCGTCAATCATTTTGGGCAGCGCATCGGTGATCTGCTTTTCCGCGTCGTACAGATCGCGCAGTTCTTTGAGAAAGAGCTGCTGCAAGTTTTCCAGCTTGATCGAAAATAGGGCCATTACTGCCTCCAGTGGTTGGGTTTTGCAGGTGAGATGAGGGGTGAGGGGGCGGGGTTGGTTGCGGCCTGGTCGTTAAGTAATGCCGGGTGTGCTGAATCATAGAATCATCCCACTCGACCAAAGAAAGGTTGCGTGGCGCATGGCCGCGGTTCGATCCAACCAAAAAGTTAAACACTAACCGAAAGGTTGATCATTCGTGAGTATCCCGTCGATTGTCATGAAGGCGACATCCTAGTCGTCTCAAAATCCACAGACATACGAACTCCAGCGATTGCACGGACTTGGCGAAGGGCTGCGGATGCTATTGCACGTCCCGGAGCCGATGCAACGCGGATGGCATGCCAATTGCTTTACCCGAGAACCAGTGGGCCGGCAGTACGAGGCTGGCTCTCCATCCTAAGGGGTCATCAGGGTTCACTGTCCGTTAGCTTTTCATTTTGATTGAGGAGGGAAAATCACATGAGAACCAAGATTATGTTTCTCGCTGCTTTGGCGGTAGGGTTTCTGCTGCCGCTAACATCTTTCGCCCAAACGCCGCAAGCTGAGACCGAGCAACCGCTCGTCAATCCTGTTATGCAAACTATCAAAGGCGTCTGGATCCCTTCCAGTGTGCTGCGGGAAGGCAATCTGGAGACCACGGTCCCGGCGTCATGCCGCTTTACCCTCGCCCTGCCGCCCGGTCAAAAAGCCATCGAAGCGCGCAGAATTTCGGAAATCAATATCCACTCGGATGACAATACCTGCGACGCGCTGTTCGAAGTCGGAGAACCGCCGGCCGAATCTTTGATGTCATCCGCGGAGTCGGAAAATCTGGCAAACACCTCGTCCGTGTCGTCCACTGCCGTGTCGATGCGGACAGACGAGCTGACTGGCGATGCAAACCAGGATCTCGGACCAGCCGGCCCCTGCAAAAATACAAAGCGCCGGCTTCTTGAAGACGTGGTGGATCGATCCGATTAACATTACGTTAAATTCGGTGCGAAACAGCACCACCTGGCATTGGAGCGGTACCGGGCATTGCGTAACAGGAGTCTCTGGTGGACAGCATCTAACCTGGTTCACGCTATCTGGCTGGGAGAAGCTTAGCGACCACTTCAAGAACACGTTCACTTGTAAGCAGTCCACGAGCGCTTCCACCGTTCTCTACGACAACCCCATCTTCTGCGCGGGCGTTGACACCTACGCGTTTTACAATCCGAACATGGTCAACGGACTGCAGAACGGTACGCTGTTGGGTAGAGAAAATCAGTGCGTCCATCTGGCGCGACTCCGTTGCGAGCGCCTTGGAGTGCTTCTTCCCCCCAGCCACTAGTTCCCGCCGGATCGTCGTTGCTCCGCCCTCAGCGCCAGTCTTGTGCACCGCGATAGATGTGTAGAATTTCGACGGCCTGGCTAAAGGCCATGCTCCGGGCCGATTTCCCTTGACATCCGTGATAGCGAGAGCATAATGGGCGTATTTTTCCGCCTTGATCTAGCTTTCCCTCTTGTTCAGCGAGTCTGCGCTGACAAGCCATGGAGAAACGTCATTGGGCCGGGCTGCAGGACGTCGCGCCTGTCAACCGATCGGTGGGCGCGGGTGCTTCGGCCTGGTCGCTGCCTGGAGGCGGAAAAATGGACATCCTCGAACAATTCTCACGTCGCGACTTTCTGAAGGGAGTCGGTGCATTCGGAGCGGTCAACCTGGCCATATGGGCGGGCGGCTGCGAGGCCTGCTGGCAGGCGATCGAGCACCGGCCGACGCGCCGCAACATCTCGAACCTGGCGCCCACCGACCCCATCATTCTGACCTATAAGGCCGCGGTGGCTGCCATGAAGGCGCTACCCGGTTCCGACCCGCGCAACTGGACGAAGCAGGCGATGATCCACAACAACGCCTGCACCCACGGCAACTGGTTCTTCCTTCCCTGGCACCGCTATTACCTGCTCTATTTTGAGCGCATCTGCCGCAAGCTGACCGGGGACAATAACTTTGCCCTGCCTTACTGGAACTGGACTACGCATCCCGCTGTCCCCGACGTGTTCTGGGACACGGCAAGTCCGCTCTACGACCCCAACCGCGGCGTAACCCAGTCCGACCAGGCGGACCCGTCCTGGGTCAGCGCCCCGGTCATTCAGAACATCCTCAACGAAACCAATTTCAACCTCTTTGCCAGCGGCCCACCGGTTGGCGGACAACTGCACTTTGCCACGAACACGGGCATGCTCGAGGGTAATCCCCACAACAATATTCACGGTTGGATCGACAGCACGGACATGGGAACTTTCATGTCGCCGCTCGATCCGGTGTTCTGGACGCATCACAACATGCTGGACTGCCTGTGGGTGGACTGGAACATCAATCTGGGGAACGCAAACACCAACGACCCGAGTTGGACGAACCAGCAGTTCAGCGATTTCGTGGATGAAAATGGCAATCCCGTGACGATCACGGTGATCGACTCGGTACTGCTTCCGCTGTTCACCTATCAGTTTGAGCCTTGCGCGCCGGGTGAAGGAAAGCCCAAGAAAAGCAAGCGAGAGCTCGAACAGTTCCTGCGTGCGGGTGCTCCCTCGAAGCTCGAGTTCAGTAAACGATTTGAATTGCAGCAGACCGTGACGGCCGAGGTGGGCAAGCCGGCTACCGGCGCCATCAAAGTGGAGCCGGAAGCTTTTCGCCCGGTGCTCGAAGCCGGAGGCAAGAACGTCGTGGTACTGACGGTCGGGGAGGTTGATATCCCGCAACAGCGCGACTTCTTTGTTCGCGTCTTTCTCGACAAGCCAGATGTGTCGGCGCAAACTCCAATTGAGGACCCCCACTATGCCGGCAGTTTCGCTTTCTTTTTTGACGAATCGGCGATGAAGGGCCATGAGGGCATGGCAGGACGTCCAAAGGCGGGTTACCTCGTCGATGTCACACCCGCGTTACGAAGGTTGAGCCAGGCGGGAGCGCTTTCGGCCAACGCAGTGGACGTCAGTTTCGTGCCCGTGGCCTACGAGCGCCGAAACGCGACCGGGCAGCTCACGCTGGGAAAACTGGAGCTGGGCATCGCCAGCTTCTAGAAGCAACCATGGCCGGCCTTGCGGTATTAGACCAGGGTTAAAACGTAACGATGCCGCCGCTAGCTTGTCGGCCCACCCGAAAATTGGAGGACAGGCTAATGAAAATTCGCATCGCAGGGCGAGAAGGTGTTGCGAAGATTCTTCGCATCCTGACCGTAGTGAGCATCCTGATCGTGCTCTTGGCACCCCGCGCAATCTCCCAGCAAACAACCCCTCCGCCCCCGAATCAGAATCTGTCGCCCGAGGAGTTGCGGCTGCGGCAGGATTGGCGCATCTCCATGGCGCAAGTTCCCCTGCCGAAGAAGGGCTGTTTTCAGTCCTCGTATCCGAGCAGGGAGTGGCGTGAGGTTACGTGCACCACTGCGCCCAACTATCCGGTGCAGCCGCGGCGCGGGGCCCGGCCTCTGGTTGTGGGCAACGCCAACGATATCGCGGCCCAGGCGCCGAGCGGGTTCATAGCCACGGGGATCGGCTCTTTCGACACCGTTACCAACGTGACGAGTGAGAGTGGACCGATTGGTAACACGGGACCATCGATCGCTAACGCTTATACGCTCCAGCTCAACACGAACTTCTTCTCCAGCACGGCCTGCGCCGGTTCCCCGAACCCGGCATGCTTAGGTTGGCAACAGTTCGTATTCGAGAACAACGGTAGTTCGGGCCGCGCCTACATTCAGTACTGGCTGATCAAATACAACAAAACTTGCCCGGCGGGGCAGTCGTGGAACCAGTTCTCGTTCACTGGCTCGACGGACATCTACTGCTGGAAGAACAACACTGGAGGGGCGGTGCCCGTGCCTAACCAGCCGATCACCAACCTGGGGCAGCTGAGCCTGAGCGGCGCAGTCAGTGCGACTAGCGATTCTGTCACCGTCGCGAACGGAGGCACTATCTATGCGAAGAACGGTGACAATGCTGTCAATGCGGCGGGGGGTTGGCAGATCGCCGAATTCAACCTGTTCGGCGACGGCGGCAACAGCGCCGGCGGGGGTCAGGCGAGCTTCAACAGCGGGGCGGACATCGTCACCAGGACAAGGGTTATCTACGGAGGCACTGCCGCTCCGACCTGCGTGGCGCAAGGTTTCACGGCCGAGACGAACAACCTTAGTTTCGGGCCAACCGCCCCTGGCGGATCGCCGCCAGGGCCGGCAGTCATCTTCCAGGAGAGCACGGCCGGCGGCGCGCCGTCGAACTGCGCGGCCGCCACCACCGTGGGCGACACGCATCTGGCCACTTTCGGCGGCTTGTTCTACGACTTCCAGGCGTCGGGCGACTTTGTACTGGCGCAAGCCGATCCGGACTTCGTCGTTCAAACTCGGCAAGTGTCGGGTGCGCCGACATGGCCGGACGCAACGGTCAACCATGCGGTCGCGACCCGTATGGGTAAGACGCAAGTCGCCGTCTGCCTTGCACCGGCACGGCTCAATGTCGGTGGCGAGAATATTGAACTGGGCGACGGCAAATCCTTTTCCACGCCCGATGGCGTCGATATCTGGCGAAGAGGCAACGTCTACACCATCACGGACCCAAGTGGCGATTCCGTGCGCGCCGTAGTCAACCCGACCTGGATCGACGTTACCGTCGGGCTCGGACAGTGGCCGGCCAAAGTCAGTGGTCTCCTCGCCAACGCCGACGGAAACGTCAACAAGATCGCGACTCGCGACGGAGCAGTACTGACGAACCCGTTCTCTTTCGAAGATCTTTATCAGCGCTATGGCGAAAGTTGGCGCGTCGCATCGGGTGAGTCGCTACTGTCGGCCTGCGGAGACAGGAACGTTGAACGCGGCAATCCCGGAAGACTGTTCTACGCGAAGGATCTCGATCCCAAGGTGTACGAGCGTACGCGAGCGGTCTGTACGGCGGCGGGGGTGAAAGGCGAGGCACTTCTCGATGCCTGCACACTCGACGTTGCGGTGATTGGCAACGATGCGGCGGCACAGGTTTTTGTCAACGCGTATCAGCCCGTCGCTGTAGGAAATATCGTCGGCAATCCCGCTGGCAAGTGGTCGGGATACCTGAAATGGTTGCTATGGCTGGTCTTGATCTTGATCATTCTGTGGATACTTCGCTTACTGCTGAAGCGAAAGACTCCATGATTCGTTGAACACGATGTCGAGCGGACCCAATGAGGCGTCACGGCGTTTGCATCGTCAAACTCCGTGTCACCTCGTCGGGCCGCTCGGCTCGCCAATTCGTACTAAGCGCAGGGAAGTGATACCTTGCCAGCCGCCGCGCTAGTCTGGGCTCTCTTGCTTGGGGTGCCGCTTGTAGGATTGCAAGGCCACACGTCTGCAGACCAAGGGCACAACACGCCGGCAACCGTGACGAGTTCGATAACTTTAACCAACGACCGCCCCACTGGATCATTTTCGATTGCCGCGGAAACGCTGGCCAGCGCCCCATCGATCCTGTCACTGTCCATTACCAAAGTTATGAATCCCGACAAGACGCCGGTTGAGATCTTCGTGTATCTGGCGCGGGCAGGGAGCGGGTCTACTCAACCGGAGAAGGCGCCGATCGGCAACTTCAGCTTATATCCGGCAGACCATCCGGCAGGGTTCCTGATGCGCGCGTCCGGTGCGTTCCATAAGCTGGCAGCGGCGGGGCCCGCTTCCGCGACAAGTGAGGTTCGACTGGTGCTGGAAATGAAGCGAATCGACGAAGCGAAGCCATGGACAAAGATTGCAATAACCGTCGCTCCTCCCCAGTGGCGCAGCGAGGACAGCCGTTGAACTGCGGATGACGGGTGCCTTGGTAGATCAAGTTTCATCCGTGTTGGGAGAATAGAAGACCGCCCACGCGGCAGGGCTCGCCAGGACGATTCCCGCTCGACACCCTACTGCAGGAGACCGAACTCCACTACTCCGGTTTGGGTTCCCACAAAGACCTTGCCATTCACCACCATGGGAACGATGAACTTGTTACCGGGACCGAACTGGTCGCGCGAGCCTGCCTGGTTGCTGTTGTACAGCTCCTTGGCCAGGTTGGTGGCATCGTAAGCATGCAGCACTGCCGGGTTGCTGTTCTCGACCGCCCACACGATGCCGTTGCTGGTTCCATTGGCTGAGACGGTAGGAGTGGTTCCGGGGTAGGGAAATGTGTTAGCGGTTTGCGAAGCTGGCGAAGTGGAAAGCCTGGCGTTGCTGATACTGAACGCCTTCAGGCTCTGGCCGACGGAGCCGTAATACACCGCATTGTTGAAGTACGCTGGTGAGGCCCAAACTCCCCCCGGGAGAGCGCCGTCAATCTCCTGGTAGATGGCGCTGTCATTGGCAGGGTTGAACTTGCCCATGTTGTCGCGGTTGACGACGTAAATGTTAGAGTCCTTTCCCGCTCCTACAGCCAGGTGATGGACCTGCCGGTTATTGTCGGTGAGCGGCGGCAAGACGATGGCGCCCCCGGAGCCGAGGTCTTCGTCGGCAGCCGATTCCGAGCTGGTGTTGTACATGGTGAAGTAGTCGGCGACCGTGAGCTGGGGCATGGCGATTTTCATGAAGGCGTTGCCGTAGTCGCCGTTAACAGGGAAGCCCTGGGCGTTGAGCGTAGTGTCGAACAGCCCGTTGGCGACGAGGAAATAAATGAAGCCGTGGCCGTCGGTAGCTAGCCCTCCGCCTGCCATCCAGATGGATCCTTCGTAGCCATTAGGAGTGAGATCCAGGACCGCGGTCTGCTGCAAGCTGCCGGCATCGTAGGCCAGCAGCCATCCGGTGTAGGGGCGAGAGTCACAGTGAGAAGTGAAGCCCATGTAGATTTTGCCGCCATACTCCAGCAACCCGGCGCGCTCGGCGTACTTGCCGGCATTGAAAATCACGAACCCGTTCTGGCTCCCGTCACCCGTCCCGGGATACTTAGCCTGAATTTCGGTTGGCCCGCCGAAAAGCTCGGCGCCCGTCGTCATATCAAGCGCATGCAGGCGCTGATGGTAGTTCCCGCCGGCATCCTTCGACATGGCGACGAAGTAGAGGGCGCCATTGGGGCCTCGCGTGCGATCGAACACCGGCGTGTCCGTAATGCCGATCTCGGGCGTGATCTGGCTGCAGCCGTGATCGTCGCTGGGAGTTTCGCCCGCCAGCAGGGCCGTAGCCTTCCAGGTTTGCGCGCCTGAAGCAGCATTGAATGCATAAATACTGCCGTGTTCGGTAACCACGAACAAGGTGTCCTGCGTTCCCAGCGGTCCTTGCATTTTGTTGGCGTATAGGGGCTGCGCGTCCACCTTGCCATCGACCGTGAAGAAGTTGACCTTTCCGAACGAGTTGGAATTCACGTTGGCAGGAGTCAAAATTTTTTCCACGTTGGGTCTGACCCTGGCGAAATACGTTGTAGTGGTAAGTAGCCACATCACGGGGATGGTTGGTGGCAAGTTGCTCTTCCGGCTGGCTTTCGGTTCCCGATTGCGTTGCGGCTGCTCTCGCACCGTTTCCGGATGACAGGCCCCTCGAAAAACCGTCAACCGGTTTCCAACATAGAGCTACCAGCCCAACGAGTACAAGCGTGGCAAATACGAAGTTCGATCGTCTCGGCATAACTTCTCCCAGGCCAGAATTTTTTGTTTTAATTCGCAACCGCCCACACTACGCGCCCGGCGAGGAAGTGGATGGCAGACTTATTCTTCGGCTGGTTTCTTTGGCGGCCCACAGGCTTGGCACGGCGGACCGCCCCAACTCGAGTGCCGTCACGGACACTACCTTTGCGCCCTTTGATTCGATTGGTTCCAGGTTGGTTGCTTGAAGAATCGAAAAGCGATCCCCCGGAGTCGGGGAGGGTTACTCGGCCCTGCTCAGTTGCTCTTCAACGGCGCCCAGAAGCCTGGGATCGAGGTCGAGCTTTTTCCCCTGCGAGCTGAACCTGGGCAGGCGAATCAGGCCCAGTTTGCTCAGAGCTGAACTGCAGGCTGGTGAGCAGCACTCCCAGGCCGTATTTCACGCTGCGGCGAAAATTGATGGAGGACGCCTCTTCGAAATACTTGGTCGGGCAGGACACTTCTCCGATCCGGAAACCGAAGAACACGCACTGGGCGAGCATCTGGTTGTCGAAAACGAAGTCCTGCGAATTCTCCATCAGCGGCAGGGTGGTCAGCACTTTGCTGTTAAAAGCCCGGTAGCCGGTGTGGTATTCGGAAAGCTTGACACGCAGAAATAGATTCTCGAAAGCGGTCAGGAAGCGGTTGGAAATGTACTTGTACAGCGGCATGCCGCCACGCAGCGCTTGCCCGCCGATAATGCGCGATCCCAGCACCACATCATAGACATCGTAGGCCACCATGCTGGCCAGCGCGGTGGTGAGCAGGGGCGTGTACTGATAATCGGGGTGGACCATGACCACGACGTCGGCGCCGGCGGCCAGGGCTTCGCGATAGCAGGTCTGCTGGTTACCTCCGTAACCAAGGTTACGATCGTGCACGAACACGGTCAGCCCAAGCTTCCGGGCCAACTCGGCAGTTTTGTCTTTGCTGTAGTCGTCCACCAGAATGCGAATGTCCACCAGGTCGGGGATCTCCCGCACCGTCGCTTCCAGCGTGGTCTCTGCGTTGTAGGCCGGCATGACGACGGCTACGCGTTTCCCGTTGATCATCGGATGTCTCTTGAAGGGGTTACCAGCAACCCTTGTACATCATACCGCGCTTGCTGGAGGACTAAGGGGACTTCCATCCACGTGCAACATTTACCTTGCCATCCGTGGCTGAAGCCATTTGCGATAGCGGCCCACTTCGCCGGGCTGAAGCCCGGCGCTTCCACCGCGAACGCGCGGGCAGGCACTGCGCTTCTGCTAATCTGAACAGCGCTCTCCATGCCCTCCGTACTTATCATCGTCGCGGCGCTGTGCGCTGTGCTGGCTGTGGCCGGCACGGCGTACTTCGTGCTGTGCATCCGGGCGGCGACGGCGCTATGTGGCCGAGCGGTCGCGCGAAACGCGGACGGCGTTCTCCCCGCCGGCCAGCATTCTGCGGTCCCTGAAGGGACTGGACCCGCAGATGTACATTGCCTTCCGCAGCCACTGCCTGCTCGATTATGGCGAGTACGAGGTGCTGTTCGGCGTGAGCGACCCCAGCGATCCGGCGCTGGGGCTGGTGGAGAAGTTGCAAGAGGAGTTTCCGCTTCGGCAACTGCGAGTGGTGCATTGTCCGGAAGTGCTGGGGCTTAACGGCAAGGTCAGCAATCTGGCGCAGATGCTGCCGCAAGCGCGCTACGAACACGTTGTCATTAATGACAGCGACATCGTGGTTCCGCGGGACTACCTGCAGCGGGTGCTGGCGCCGATGGCAAATCCCGAAGTGGGAATGGTAACCACGTCTGTATCGTGGTCATCGCGGGAAAGACGCTCGCCTCAAAGTTAGAGGCGCTTGGACTGAGCACTGACTTTGCCGGCGGCGTGCTGGTGGCGCGAGCCATGGAGGGCGGCATTCGCTTTGCACTGGGAGCGACCCTCGCAACGACGAAGACCGTCCTGTCTGCGATTGGCGGCTTGGAGCCGCTGGCTGACTATCTCGGCGACGACTATGAGCTCGGAGCCCGCACCGCCGCCGCGGGATATCGGGTCGAGCTCGCCGATATCGTCGTGGAAACCACGCTGCCCGATTACAGCTTCCGCGATTTCTGGGCGCACCAGATTCGCTGGGCACGCAATGTCAAGGACCGGCGTCCCGCGCAGTACTTTGGGTTGATCGTAACGTTCGCTCTGGTCTGGGCAGTGTTCGGTGTGCTCGCGGCTCCTCACGAGTGGTGGACGTGGGCGATGCTCGGAGTTGCAGCAGTTGCGCGGCTGATGTCGGCAATCGTGGTTGGCCGAGGTGTGCTCCGCGACCCGCGGATACCGCGCGACCTCTGGCTGGTCCCGTTTCGGGACTTGGTCGCGCTCGCGGTTTGGTTTGTTAGTTACTTCGGTAACCAAATCGAATGGCGCGGGCTGCGGTTCAGGCTCCGCAAAGGAAAGCTGGAGCGGGTGTGAGTGCCGCCCCTACGGGGCTCAGATCAATTTCCCACTTGACCCAGCATTCCGCCTGCGGCTCCATGCTGGGCTAAAACTGAGACGCCCCGAAGGGGCTGGTTTTTAGACACTTCGTTCCACCGGCGCAAACAGAACATGGTGCTTGCCAGACCTCCCACGCCCGCGGCTAACACAGCGGCTAACACAAATGTCGCCGCTGCGCGGCTGGGTACGTGGCTTCTCACTAAACTAGCTCCCACGCACCCCCAGAATTGTCTGCCGGCTCTTGACTATAAGCAAATATATTTAATTATTAAGACAATCATAAGGGTGCCGATCCTGGCGGGGAAAGAAGGTCCGCGCCGAATGAGGGCACGGTTAGAGTCGCTCGCGGCACTCGCTCGGGATGACAACCTTTATTAAATACGCGCTGTAACCAGAAGCGAGACGGCGGACGAAGGACCGCGGCCGTATCAGATCGGTCCAAAGCTGCGGGCGTTTGTTAAATGCGCTCTGTAACCAGAAGCGAGGTCAAAGATGGTGAACAAGACGGTGGACGAAGGACTGCGGCCGTATCAGATCGGCCCGAAGCTGCGGGCGCTGCGTTTGAAGAAGAGCATGGGACTGGTCGAGTTGGGCAAGCACACCGGGCTGTCGGCGGCGCTGCTGTCGAAGCTGGAGCGGGACAAGCTCTATCCCACACTACCGACGCTGTTACGCATCGCGATGGTGTTCAGCGTCGGGCTGGATTATTTCTTCACCGACGAACGGAAGCGCCACGTCGTCTCCGTCGTGACCAAGGACGAACGAATCAGGCTGCCGGAACGGCCGGGCGCGGGCGAAGTCGCGTACCACTTCGAGAGCCTTGACTTCAAGACGAATGAACGCAGGACTAGCGCGTATGTCGCGGACTTCGAGCCCGTAGCGGAAGAAAAACTAAAGCCGCATCAACATCCCGGATCGGAGTTTTTGCATGTGCTGAAAGGCAGGCTCGGGTTAAGGATCGGGATCGAGCACTACGAACTGGACGCGGGCGACTCCGTCTACTTCGATCCGTCGGTGCCGCACACCTATCGGCGCGTGGGCAAGCCAGCGTGTCAGGCGCTGATCGTCACTGCGGGATAGCTCAAGGCGCCGCCGGTCTTGGTCGGACGCGTTCTCAGAAGGAACGCCGCGGAGGATCTCCCGCAGCGAGGTCCCGCGGATGGGAGCCAAGGCGAACGTCAGTACCAGGATAAGCAGGCCAACCAGGGCAAACTGTCGTCGTCTGCTGTCAAGTTCAGGCCAGGGCGGCACGCGCGGATGACGCCATCCCGTTAAGGCCAGAATTATCGCCCAAACAAACCATCCGTCCCAGTAGTAGTAGCCCAGCGGCAACAACGCCAGAACGGTCAGGCGCGTGACCCACTTGTGGGCGCGCGGGGCAACCGCGTAAAGAATGTGTCCGCCGTCGAATTGTCCGCCGGGCAGGAGGTTCAGCGCGGTGGCGAACATTCCTACCCAGGCTGCGACGCCGACTGGATGCAGGTACAAACTTGCTTAACGGAGCGGGGTGCGGATTGAAGGGCGCCAGCGCGTCACGAACCAGGCTGAAGATGAGCGGGTAGCCGAACTCCAGCCCCGAGCTTGACATGTCGGGAGGCATGGACTTGGAGAGCGCCAATCCCCAGCACAGCACAGGTACCGCAACCAGGAAGCCGGCGATCGGCCCGGCGATGCCGATGTCGAACAGCGCCTGACGCGAGCGGATCGGCGACTTGATGCGGATGAGCGCACCGAAGGTCCCGATCAGCGTTGGTGCGGGGACAAAATAGGGAAGCGTCGCATAGACACCGTTCTTCTCGCAGAGCCAAAAATGCCCGAATTCGTGAGCCAGCAGAATACCCAGCAGCGTGGCCGAGAATGGGATGCCCATGGTCAAGCGGGAGGGGTTTTGCAGGATCCACTTGATGGGGAACAGGGGCAGCGCAAAGTTGTCCAGGTCGAACGCCGGCAGGTTGTGGGTGAAGTTGTATTGCAGGCGCGCTCCAACGATGAGCGTAGTCGCGATGGTCAACAGCAGCAACAGAAGGTGCAGCCAATACGGTCTGGACTTGCGAGGCCTGGGAACAAAGACTTGAGGGTAGGCAGGAACCTCAAACGTGTAAGAACTCGGCGGCCTTGGGTCGGACATCGTTGAATGGATGATAAATGAAACGCAGAGCGAAGCACAGGCGTTTCCGCTCGAAGGCGGGCGAGCAAGCGCCACGCCGCGCGACGAATCCGCCGCAGCACTACTCGATGGACTGCAGTTCCTTGCCCGGCTTGAAGCGCACCGCTTTGCCGGGAGGGATGTTGACTTCGGCGCCGGTGCGCGGATTGCGTCCGATGCCCGTCTTGCGTGGCCGCACGGTGAAGACGCCGAAACCGCGCAATTCGATGCGATCGCCCTGCGACAGGGCTCTTCTTCATGCTCTCGAACACGGTTTCGACCGCCATTTCGGCCTTGGTTTTGGTAACGCCGGTCTTGGTGACGACTTCGTTGATCAGGTCCAGTTTGATCACAGGGTGGCTCCGCTATGTTCGCTCGCCCGTTAAGACGGCCAGGCCGCGAGCTTGGCAATGATTCTACCCGACCCGCTCGCTTTCGCGTAAGTCTCAGTTTGAGCTTAGGTTACAGGGCGATGGGCGCATCCTAGTGAAGCCCGCGCCCATTGTCAACCGGCAAGTGCTTTCCGTAAGATGACCTATTTCAGGTAGAGTTGTCATTCTGAGCGGAGCGTGATCGCGAAGCGAGCGCGCGAAGTCGAAGAACCCCTATACCTGCGCCTAACTTATGGATGCAATAGGGGTCCTTCGACTCGTCCGCGCAACCGCGGCGCGGACTCGCTCAGGATGACACGGTAAAGAGAGTTTTCGGCAGCCTGGTAAGCCCCCAAGGAGTTCCATGTCCATCAAGAGTGACCGTTGGATCCGCAAAATGGCCACTGAGCACGATATGATCAATCCCTTCTCGGAGAAGCAGATCCGCGAAGGCGTCATCTCTTTCGGTCTATCTTCGTACGGTTACGACCTGCGCGTCGCCGACGAGTTCAAGATCTTCACCAATGTCAACTCGACTATCGTCGATCCCAAGAAGTTCGACGAGCGCTCCTTCGTCGGCATGCAGACCGACGTCGCCATCATTCCGCCAAATTCCTTTGCGCTGGCGCGCTCGGTGGAGTACTTCCGGATTCCGCGCGACGTGCTGACCATCTGCGTCGGCAAGTCCACGTATGCACGCTGCGGCATCATCGTTAACGTGACGCCGTTCGAGCCGGAGTGGGAAGGCTTCGTCACCCTCGAGATCTCCAACACGACGCCCCTGCCCGCTCGCATTTATGCCAACGAAGGTTTGTGCCAGATCCTCTTCTTTCAATCCGACGAGCAATGCGAAACCAGTTATAAAGACAGGAAAGGCAAGTACCAGGGGCAGAAGGGCATCGTGCTGCCGAAGCTGTGAAGAGAGTAGTCAGTGGATAATGGATAGTGGATAGATCAGCATCGTCTGAAGGACCTTCGAATGAAGATCGGTATCGCGGTTCCCAACATCGGACCCGTGGCTACGCCCGAGGCCGTAAAAACTGTTGCCCAGCAAGCCGAAGCGCTGGGCTATCACAGCCTTTGGACCGTCGAGCGACTGCTATGGCCGGTGAATCCCACGATGCCGTACCCGGCCACTCGGGATGGATCACTCCCTGAAGAATACAAGTACTGCCTCGATCCGCTGGACACGCTGACCTTCGCCGCGGCGCACACCAGCACCATCAAGCTGGGCACCAGCGTGCTCGACATTCCGTACTACAACCCGGTGCTGCTGGCGCGCCGCCTCAGCACCATTGACGTTCTGTCGAAGGGACGGCTGCGGGTGGGCTTCGGCGTGGGCTGGTCGCCGGACGAGATGGAAGCGGCCGGCGCCGATATGAAGGTGCGCGGCGCGCGCGCCGACGAGTTTCTGACGGTGCTGAAGACGATCTGGACGACGGACCCGGCGGAGCATCACGGCAAGTTCTTCACGCTGCCCAAGTCGCACATTGGGCCAAAGCCGGTGCAGAAGCCGCATCCGCCCATCTTCCTCGCCGCTTACACGCCGCCGGCGATGAAGCGCGTGGCTACTATGGCCGATGGCTGGAACCCGGCGGGCGTTCCCATTGAGGGCATGGCGCAAATGTTCGGCGCCATGCAGCAGATGGCGAAGGAGGCGGGACGCGATCCTTCGGAACTGAGGATGATCGTGCGCGCCAACCTGTACATCACCGACAAGCCGGTGGAGAAAGACCGGCACATCTTCGTTGGCTCGCTGGACCAAATCCATGAAGACATCGCCGCCTGCGAGAAGATCGGCGCCGAAGAAGTTTTCCTCGAAGTGGGTTTTACGCCCGGGGGACAGTCGTTGAGCAATTGGCAGAGGTTGTTAGAGGAGTTCCGGCCCGCAACGGCTCGGCGACGAGCGCGAGCTAGATGCCTGCCGAAGCGGTTGGGCTCAGTCCGGTCAGCAGCGTCAGGCCACGGCTGGGTTTCAGATGCAGCTGCGTCCGGCGCGCTCCTCTGGTGTCATTTGCTGCCAGATGAGCTCACGGTTCTCCTGCGCCCAGCGACTGTTGGGGTCGGCGGCCAAGGTGGAGATCAGCCAGCGATACGCCTTCACCGGATTGCGCTGCACGCAGGTGCCGTTGTTATACATTGCTGCCAACTGACGGCGTGCCCGGGCATCTCCCTTGGTTGCTGCCGCTTGCAACAGGACCAATGCCTGCTCGCAACTGCGCGGCACGCCATCCCCTTTTGCGTACATGTCGGCCAGACGCACGGGGGCGTCGGGATTGCCCTTGGCCGTCGCCTTCCACAGCCAGGCAGCAGCGGCGGCCGAATCGCTGGCATTGTTTGCCCTGGCTACCTCCTCTGCGCCAGGGACAACTTTCTTGACGGGGACCTCCTGATTGGCTTCCTGCGCTGCCGGCGGCTTCGGCTTTGGTGTTTCAGTCGCGGGTTGGGCCACATCTGTGGGGCTGGGCGCAGTCTCCGCCTTCGCTGTTTCTGGTGGCGGCGTTGGCCTCGGAGGGGCGGCCTTCTGCCCACTCGCCGCTGGCATCCGGGTCTCGGCTGAGTTGTTCACAGGCGCGGGCGTTTTCTTCGCGGCGGGCACCTGCAGTTCCGGCTGGTGGCGGTTGTGTTCTGTTGCGAAGCCGCGCGCGCCAGTTCCGGCATTGGCGTCTGAAGTTGCCGGAGAAGCGTGCGTGCTGGTCGCACTCGGAGCCGTCAGGTTTGCGGAGGTCGGTTCTTGCGTCTGCGATTTCGGCTGTTCTTCGACCTGCATCGCCGGCTTGGCCGCGTTGGCGTCAGCCGAGTTCGGCGACGGCGGAGGCGAGTTATACTTGCCCATCATATCCCGAAGCTTCACCTTGACGACTTCGACCGGCCCCGCATTCGTCTGATTGACTTGCGAGCGCCACTCCAGCACTCCCAGCACGGCGAACGCCAGGAACACGGCCACGGCAAACCAAGTCCAACCACTCCGCGCGAGAAGGCTTTCCCGTTTCAGTTTCGCCGGCCGCTTCGACGGCGTCTCGGGACACATCGCGCAGTCCCAGAAATGAAGGACCAGCGATGATGACTTCGCGCTTCTCTGACTCCGCGGGCGGCTGGGCAGGCTCGCTAAAGTCGAGAAACCGCGGGCGATCAGGACCCTCGTCGCCCTGCGGCGAATCTTCCAATCCAAGCCGCTCACGGACGTCTTCGCCAAGAGAAAACGAACTCGGGTCCACCGCCGCGCGATTCTCCGCACGCTCAGTCGGGTAAGCATCAGCCTCTATCGGCGGCTCGGTGCGCAATACGTCGGCTTCGCCTCGCATCGTGATCTCCGCGGGATCGGCGGGCGGAACGTAGCGAAAACTCTTGACGTACTCCTCCAGCGGCACTTCCGGAACCATATCCATCGTCGGCAATCGGGGATCCTCAGCCTGCGGCGTTCCCATACCGTTCATCGCCGTGCCGGGCATTTCCGCCAGCGCGCCGGTCCGGCTTGGCACGTCCGTCCCACTTGCCCTTTCGGCAGAGGTCGGGGCAGGACCGCGTTCGGCGGGTTTCGCGCTCTCCCGCGGGACGCGGGTGAAGCTGTAGGTGCCTTGCGCGCCCGGCGCGGTCAGCGGGCGATGCGGCAGCGGCGTGCCGCACATCCCGCAGAAGCGGTTGCCAACCTGATTTTCATTTCCGCAAGCGCTACAGAGCACAGATCCTCCAATCGAATAATCCTAAATGATCGGAGCTCCATTACGAATCAGATGAAAGCAACCGAGCTTGCGTGGTATGGAGTTCAGTTCCGCCGGCCGCGAGCAATACGGTTTAAGGTAGCGGTTGACAGGCGGTTAAGGAAGGAAAGGCCGGGAGAATGCAATCCCCAATTCGCTTGGGTTCCTTACCTGCTAATGCCGGTTCCACTACTCGGGGTATCGCGCAGGTCAATAGGTGCTATATGGCCGGGGTGCCTGCCAGCGCCATACAATGAGGTGCGTTGGGCTGCTTGGCACCGTACTTCAAGGCGAACAAGTAGCGAAAGTTGCCCACAGAAGGAGCTCCAACTTGCCGACCTGGGAGAACGGCCATCTATGACAAAGCCAGAGCAGGTAGCAGCAAGCCAGGGCCGAAGAGGAGCCAGCATGGCCGACGCGCGCGAGGTGATGAACATCCGTCAGGCGTCGCACTACTTGGGAATCTCGCCCGACACGCTCTATAAGTACGTTGCTGAGGACGTCATTCCGGCCTTTAAGCTAGGCAATCGGTGGAAGTTCAAAAAGAGCATTCTCGACAGCTGGATGGAAGACAAAAGCCTGAGCAGCGCAGCGCGGCGCCCCCACAAGCTCGCAAAACCAGCCAGCCTCATGGCGGGAATGGACTGATTCGTCGAAACCCAGCTTCACCATTGCCATAGAAAAATTATCAAACAACCCCAGGCGACCCACCGGCATGTAGCTTCATCGAAGCGGTGATTTCTAATCGGGCGGGGGATTCATGCGCAAGCCGTGGAACCAGTTCTTTTCTGTTTTGTTGGTTGTGGGATTGACGATTGCCGCCCTGGGTGCAATCGGGGCTTCCTCGCTCCATCGGTCGTCGGCAGGCAGCATCACTGCCGCCACTGGCGATTGACCATGTCTGACTCCAGTACGGGCGGGGTGGCGAGACTTTCGACTCAGGGTGATGAACAACTGCAGGATATCGACATCTGTATCGGTACGCCCAAAGCCCGTCCCGTCTGAACAGACGTAGGGTAAGCTGGTTCTAGTGGAGGAGCTGACAGCATGATGAACTTCCCCATCCTTATGTTTTTTCCCTCGGTGTTGCTGCTGTGGCTCGCGGCGCAGTTTGGGGCTTCGTTGCGCAAGCGGCGCGCTCTGAAAGACGACGAGCGTGAAGATTTCACCCTTGTGCAGGGCGCTACCCTGACGCTGCTCGGCCTGATCATCGGATTTAGTTTTTCGATGGCCATCGGCCGCTACGATCAGCGCAAAAACTACGAAGAAGAAGAGGCCAACGCGATTGGCACGGAGTATGTACGGGCGGGGCTGTTGCCCGCCGCCGATGCGGCGAGAGTGCGTGCCCAGCTTACAAAGTATCTCGACTTGCGTATTTTGTTCTATCGTACCCGCTGGCAGGGCGAGCTTCGGCAGATTAATGCCGATACCGCTCAACTGCAGGAAGAGATGTGGTCTGCGGTACAGGCTCCGGCGATGGCACAACCGACACCCGTGATCGCCCTCGCGGTTTCCGGTATGAACGATGTGTTGAACTCGCAGGGATATACCCAGGCTGCCTGGTGGAACCGCATACCAATTTCGGCATGGGCACTAATGGTACTGATCGCCATCTGCTGTAACCTATTGGTCGGCTATGGTGCGCGTGGCGCTGGCATAAGCGCCAGGCTGCTGACGGTTTTACCGCTGGTGGTCTCCATCTCGTTCCTGCTGATCGCAGACATTGACAGCCCACGCGGCGGACTCATTCACGTGGCTCCTCAAAATCTCGCTGCCTTGTACCAGTCCTTGCACAAGTAATGGTTTGCTTTCTGCCGTCTGCGAGGGACTCGGGCTATCGTTGAACACACGGGCACCGTTGAGATGGCGGGCTCGTCGTTCGCTCCCGCTCGCGCGACACCGCTTCATCAGCCATAACCGGCCTATGAAATAATCGGATTTTCCTTGACGCAGTTACTCCAATCGGTATTTAATCGCCCGGTATTCGTCGAGAAACCAATTGTGCGAAAGGAGACCGACATGAGTTTCTTCGTAATAGGGCCGAGAGGCACCGACGCAGGATATTGGTATTGGGACGGCCATAGCTGGCACCACGTTGGCGGGTGGGGAGTTGACCAACTGGCCGAAGTAAGTGCAGCAATCAACATCATGGTGCAGGCGACTCGTCTGAAGACGCCTGGGTTGGCGGAGGCCGCTACAAAAACGGTTGCTGATTTTGTACAAAATCAGTTAGCTGCCCACATTAAAGCGAGCGGGGGAGTTAAAGAGGGCGGGGGAGTTAAAGAGGGCGGGGGAGTTGTAATCATTGCCGCGCAGTGACGGCGCAGGAGATGGCCCTTTCGAAACGCAATTCTTCGGCGACTTTGGTAACGAGCGGCGCTACGCCGCGTGGTTGCACGAACTGGATGCGTGGACGGAGTATTGGGACATCTATCATCCCGAAACGGAAGGGCACTTCTACTTTGGCAACGGTGCCAACGAGCACGGGCTGCTGACGAAGATTCTTCCGCGTGAGCGCCGTCCGCCAGTGTTCGTGGCCTGGACGCAAATGGCGTTATCGGACGGAGGGGCCGAAGACTTCAAACGGGAACTGGGTGAGCCGGAGGTGTCGGCGGCGGTGATGGAGGTTGACGCACTGGTGGCCGACATCTTCCGAAAGTACTTTGGCGATGCTGCGGACAGCAAAGTCCCTGCGGACTACCTTGAAGCGGTATTCCGTTGCGCCACGGACTCGCTTCCGCCCGCCACAGAACGCGATGCGCGGATCGCCGCTGATGACTGGCGGAAGCCGACTGCCGGTCGTCACATGATCGACAATGACCTCATGTGGTTTGCGTGGGCGTTCCATCTGGAAGCCGCGCACGAAATCGCGGGACGCGATGAGGAACACGCGCGACGGGCATTGCAACTTGCGGGGGTAGCCACCGGAGTGGGCGCTAATTTCGCGTGGCGAGGACACCGGCGTACAAGGCCCGAATACCACCGAGATGATCGAACCATCGCGCTTCTGCGAGAGCGCGGGCTTCGGTGGGCATTGGATTTCGACGAGGTTGCAGCGGAGGTCCACGCGTTGTTCCGCATTCGCGAGTGGGGCCACGAGTAGGCGCGTGGCGGCCTCACTGGCCCAGCAAAATCTCGCAAGACTGTACCAGTCCTTGCACAAGTAATGGCCTGCCGCGGCTCAATCGGCTGCGGCGGCGACTGCCTTGGCGCTGCTGGCGCGATATCTTCGCAGGGGAACAACGAAGATCAACGCGAAGACGGCCGCTCCAGCGGCCACAAACACCGGCCAGTGATAGTCGAGGGTCCGGTCCACCAGGACACCAGCGACCGGCGGGCCGACGATGCAGGCAACACCGAAGCCGGTAAACAGGATACCCAGCAGCTCACCCAGTCCCTCAATGCCGAAGATGTTGGCGGTCACCGCGGGCGCCATGGCGGCAATGCCTCCATAGCCAACCCCCATCACCAGTCCGAAGACCACCAGCGATGCGTAGGAGTGCGCCGTTAGCCAGAGGGCGAAGCTCACCAGCAGGATTGCATAGGCGACCTGGTACATGGTAAGCAGGCCGAATCGCGGCGCCACGGCATTGAGACCGAGACGTCCCACCACGCTGGCCGCGCCGATGTATCCGATGAGAGAGGCCCCCGCCACACGGCTGGCGCCGATGTCGGCGGCATACGCCGGCAAGAATACAAACGAGACATAGATCGCGACTCCGGCGAGCAGCAGGCTGATGTATAGCAGCGCGAATGCCGGAGTGCGCACTTCGCCGGCGATGCTGACTTTTTTCTTCTCCCCCACAACGGGCGGCCGGGCCAGCAGAGCAGCGCACAGCACGAGAAGAGCGGCGCTGGTCCAGCCAAAGATTTCGAACGAGGTCCGCCAACCGTAGCGCTCGATGAGCATGGCGGAGGCTGGGGCGGCCACCAGGGTACCGCAGCCGATGCCGCTGATGGCGATGCCGAGCGCGATGTCGCGATGGACCTTGAACCACTCGCCCACGGCAGCGATGGACGGAACATAGACGCAGGCCACCGCTGCCCCGAGGCCGCCTCCGTAGGTCACCATGACAAGCGCAAAAGAATGCATGTGCGCGGTCGAAACCAGGCCGGCGCCCATCAGCACGGCGCCGGCGACAACAATTGGACGCGGTCCGTGATGGTCAGCAAGCTCTCCCGTGAAAGGTGCGAGGAAGAAGGACAGGCCAGCGATAGTGGCGAAGAGCAAAGACATGGCGGCGTGGTTGACGTGAAACTCCAGCGCCATGGGCTTGAGAAAAACTCCGAAGGTGTAGGTCACACCGAAGCTGACGAACGCGCCCACGAAGGCGGCAAAGACGACCACCCAGGCACGAGGCGAATCGAGTCCAGCACTTGCATTGTCAGGCATACACGACGGCTCCCGGGCGGCGAACGATCACGGGCGGGCGGCTCACCCCAAGAAAGTTGGTTGACATCATCTCATGGGGCAACGCGTCCGGGGCGGGCTCCTGAAGAAAATCGGCATCGGAATTTTGTCCCCGTCGGGCTGAAGACCGGTGCTTCCACCGCGAAGAAGAACCTTACTCTTGCAGCCAACAATAACTGCAGTCGGCAGGGACGGGGTTGCTCTTCCCGACAGCCAGTAGGTTAAACTGCCCCAATGCCTGCTCGTAGCAGCTCGCGGTCTTCCAAATCCATACCACCCCAAAGCCTCTTTGCGAACGTCAACGGCGTGCGACTGCACTATCTGCTTGCCGGCGAAGGCGACCCAGTGATACTGCTGCACGGCTACGCTCAGACCAGCCACATGTGGCTGCCGCTGATGGCGAAACTCGCAAACGTCCACACTGTGGTGGCACCGGATTTGCGTGGAGCCGGTCAATCCTCGACCCCGGCCGACGGCTATACCAAGGCCGCGATGGCGCAGGACATCCATGCGCTGGCAAGCAAACTTGGATTCAAGCGCGTTCGGATTGTCGGCCACGACATTGGACTGATGGTGACGTATGCCTATGCGGCGCAGTATCCGAGCGAGGTGGATCGAATTGTTTTGATGGATGCCTTCTTGCCGGGTGTGGGGGACTGGCGCAACGTCTGGCTGATGCGGGACCTTTGGCATTTCCATTTTTACGGCAAGACGCCGCTCGCCCTGGTGCACGGTCGCGAGCGAATCTACTTCGAGCATTTCTGGAACGATTTCGCCGCCGACGCTAAGCATTCGGTGCCCGAACGCGACCGCCGGATTTACGCCAAAGCCTATGCCCGGCCGGGCGGCATGCGCGCCGGCTTTGAATACTTTCGCGCGTTTGAGCAGGACGCCAGGGATTTCGCGGCCTTTGCCAAGAAATCCGTTGCCGATGCCGATGCTTGTTCTCACCGGCGAAAAGGCTTCCGGCGAGTTCCTGATCCAACAGGGTCGACTGGTGGCGAACAATGTTGAAGGAGTGGTCATCCGCAATTCCGGGCACTGGCTCATGGAAGAGGCGCCCGATCAGGTGATCCCGAAACTCGTCGACTTCCTCGAACGCTAAGCGGCGAACATTTTAACGTGGTGGGTGGTTTCTCAGCAGCCTTCAGAGGGACATACAGCGTGGAACCGTTGGGAAGCAAGATCGAAATTCCCCGTGGGATTTGTAAGCGGCTCTTAGTGATCCCTGTCTTGATCTTGTCGCTATCGCTGCAAGCGTTCAGTGGGACGGACGGACACCCATATGATTACGCATCGTCCGTTGGGGTTGCAGCTTTGAGCGGAACAACGGTGTGTCTTGCGATAAACAATCCGCACTTGTCCCCGGGCAGCGCGGTCAGTTTGGTTGTGGCCAGCATTCCGCAATCACTCGTACAAGCAGAAGTCGTGGGGCCTGCTGCTGAGACGTGCAGCACCCCGCAACTGCATGACAGCGGATCAAATGTTTATGAGCTTCGGCTACCGTTGGGCGCTCTTCCGGAGGTGATGCCGGTGATAGCCATCACGAATTCATCTCGCCCGCTGCGAGAAACCGGCGCCATCGTCAGCGGAGACCTCGCCGGCAATGGAGGCCGCGAATTCTTTCGATTGTGCAATAGCACCGAGGGTATTCACCTCACCGTGTGGTCCGGCAAGCCGCTCACGGGAAAACGAAAATGGCACGCGTACTACTATCTAGGCTACGATATGGAGCCCAACTGCACGTCGAAAGACACGGAAGATGCTGGCGGCCATAAGGATTCTGGAGGTCTACCATGACACCAAGCGGACCAGGGTGGGTGCAACAGTTCCCGACCAGTTCTTCGGTTGACGATCTGGCGGAGCCTTTCCGCAGCAAGGTTAAGAGTCTTCTGGCAGCGCTAAACGCTTCGGGCGCGACGGTTCGGATTGCCGACACCCTACGGCCGCCACAACGGGTGTACCTCATGTTTTGGTCATTCTCCATTGCGAAGGACAACCAGAATCCTGCCAAAGTGCCATTAATGGACGGCGTAGACATTCAGTGGATGCATACGGATGCTGACGGAAATCCTGACCCAGCCGCTTCGCAGCTTGCCGCCGCTCAGATGGTGGCGGGCTACGGAATCGTCTTCAAGCCGGCGCTTACATCCCGCCACACCCAAGGGCTGGCGATCGACATGTCCATCTCCTGGCCAGGGGATCTGGGTATTCGCAACGCAACCGGCGATCTCGTTACGATCACCAGCTTGCCTCGCAACGGTGTTAATCCAGACCTATGGAAGGTCGGGGCAACCTACGGGGTCATCAAACTTGCGAGTGATCCGCCGCATTGGTCTTCCGACGGTCATTGATCCCAGAGAAAATGATCAGCACCCGCCCGGAGCGTCGCTAGGAAATAGCCGTCAGGCTTCAGAGGTCTACAACAACCTCGTCCCGAGGTTGGCAGCAGCAAATCGGGACATTGCCGTCGGCTGGCGCCTGAAGCGGTTCGGGCTGGTAGCTTACGGCACCGGAGAGCAGGCCGCTTTCGCAGGTGTGGCAGACACCCGTGCGGCACGACCGTCGTACGTGCCTGCTCCAGTCGGCCGCCAAAAGCAGGCGCACGATGGAGTAGCGGCGTCGGGTCACCAGGTCGCGTGTTCCATTGCGCCGGCGTTGGAACGCCTTGCATACTGACTGGATGGAAACAGAAGGTCTGGTATTGCAGGGCAGGTATGTTCGTCTGGAACCGCTTGACCATCGCCATAGCGACGCCCTGGTTGCCGCCTCGGCTGGCGAGCCAGCCCTCTACCGGTGGAGTGCCGTGCCGCGGGGCGAGGCCGAGACCACCAGTTACATCGATACCGCTTTGGCCTGGCGGAACGCTGGCACCGCCGTGCCGTTCGCGACCGTTCGCGTGGAGGACGACGCCGTCATCGGGTCTACACGCTTCTTTGACCTCGAGGGATGGTCGTGGCCGCCGGGCCACCCGCGGCACAGCCGTCAAATCGCCGACGTCTGTGAGATCGGCTACACGTGGCTGACCCGCGCGGCAATCCGGACTGCGGCCAACACCGAGGCCAAGCTGCTCATGCTGACCCACGCCTTCGAAACCTGGCAAATGCTGCGTGTGTGTTTGCACACCGACGCGCGGAACCAGCGTTCCCGCGCTGCGATCGAACGCATCGGCGGGAAGTTCGAAGGGATTCTCCGCGCCCATCGAATGGCCGTTGATTTCACCCCTCGCGACTCGGCCCGCTACTCGATCATAGCGGCGGAGTGGCCAGACGTTAAGCGGCGGTTGAGTGACTTTCTACGTCGAGCATGAATGCCGTTTCCCAGCCTGAAGAGACTGTGTCGCAACCTTGCATACAAATTTGTGGTGAAGCAAGACAGCCGAAAACCATTCGAACCAGCCGCGAAGCAGGGTCCCCAGCAGGCGCCGCTTTTGCGCGTGTTGGGATGGGGAAGCGGCGGCATTGCATTGAGCCCCGGGCTCGGGCCCGGGGTCAAGTGGGAAATTGAGACAAGCCGCGTAGCGGCGGCACTGGTTGCGACACAGTCCCTGAAGGGCCACCAAACGGTCCGCCCCCATCGCGCAAGCACAGCACACAATCACAGCTTCGCGGTTACCAAAGCGGGAGCAAGCCAGTCTCTCGTGGGATGCGACCTGCCGCAGTCCAGGCAGCCTATGGACCCAAACTGAAGCGCGCAGTGCGGACAGGTGGCCTGGGTTTCGAAGATATCGAACATCTGCTGGCACTCTCCGCACGTCCAGAAGTTTCCCGTCGGCGGCGCTGCTTTGCACCATGGACAAGAGAACCCGTTGCGACGTGGCAACTTGGCCAGGCGCAGCATTACCCTCGATTGCTTTAATCCTCCCCAGCAATTCACCAGCATGAAGAAGGAGAGAACGCCAAACCAGACGGACCCAATCCGCAAGGCCAGAACGATCAGCCCCGCCACGCCGACAAATCCGAGCAGGGTGGCCACCATCAAACTACGGCCGCGCCCCATGACGAACCAGAGCAAAGACCGAAGTATCTGGCCGCCATCCAGCGGGTAGATCGGCAACAGGTTGAACAGCAGCAACGTCACGTTGATGAACAAGACTGCCCGCAGCAACGCGTAGGCATTGGGCATCGCCAGCGCCCATCCCCAGGCCCGGCTCAACATGAGGAGGAACATCAAGATCGGCAGCAGCACCACGTTCACCAGCGGCCCTGCTGCAATGCTCCAGAGCGTGGCGCCGGGGCGCGGCGGCGGGTCCACATAAGCCACTCCGCCCAGAGGCCAGAGCACGATCTGGTTCGCGATGCCTCCAACCTGCCGGCAGGCCAGCGCGTGGCCATACTCATGGAGCAACACAATAAGAAACAGCGCCAGGTACTCCAGCACATTCCACGCGACCGAGGAATACCTGCCGGCCCGGGCATTGATTTCGAATACCGCTACCAGAAACCATGACCAGTGCAAAAAGACATCAACCCGCAAAAAACGGAACAGGTGGATCGATCCTTGACGGTTGGCCAGCATTCACGAGATTTATAACACCGTTTCGCTCATCTACCACTAACTCTTCGGATAGCTTGCCTACCTGATTGGATAGCTGATTCTGTGTCGGCGGCGGATGGTAAGTCGCGTCTAAGCTGATATCTGTTGTCCCTTGTTGCAAATACAACATGTTCTTGGCGCACGAAGGTGGAATGGCAAAACCCAGTCCTTTGGCAGAGCGATTGCTATTTCCTAAGCTCACAAGCGATTGTCCCGGCTTGCAGGAGGAAGTCAGCATAGTCGCTTGATCGCTACAGCCCTTGCGCCTTAGCTGTGTAAGCGCGCAGTAGACAAACACGTCCGCACCTACCCCCAAAGGAGGGACCTCATTATGCATGGTTTAGATACGCGTGGCAGCAACGTCCCGGACGGGATACTGGTTCCCGAAGGCCGCTTCGGTCGCCTGCTTCCCGCCCTCGATCCTCGTCAACCAACTGGAGAAGCGCTGTGCGAATCGATGGGAGGGGCCGGCGGTCCAATGGACCTCGGTACCGCGACCCACGATAGCACGACGCTCGCAGCGGGCTTCACCTTCCTCGCCCAGTTCCTCGACCACGACCTCGACTTCGATCCGACTTCCAGCCTCGAGCGGCAAGCCGATCCGAGTGCGATCACGAACTTCCGGACCCCGGCGCTTGATCTTGACAACGTCTACGGCGCCGGACCATCAGCCTCGCCTTTCCTCTACGACAACACGTCGGGTGGAGAGAAGCTGCTGGTCAACGGTACCGATCTCGCGCGCAGTCCGCAGGGCACAGCCTTGATCGGCGATCCCCGCAACGACGAGAACATGATCATCTCGCAACTCGAACTCGCTTTCATGAAGTGCCACAACGCGATCGTGGACGGTCTCAAAGCGGGCACTTTCAAGGACGCTTTCGGCGCTCCTGCCACGACCAACGAAGACACCAGCGGGGGAGAGAGCACGGTCTTCCTGGCCGCACAGCGGTTGTTGCGCTGGCACTATCAGTGGATGGTCATCCATGAGTTTTTGCCGCTCATCTGCGGCAAGACCATCGTCGATGACATTCTGGCGAACGGACCGAAGTTCTTCCATCCGTCGCAAATACATCAGCCGTACATCCCTGTCGAATTCAGTGTTGCCGCTTATCGCTTCGGCCACGCCACCATTCGCGCGATTTACAACGTTAATCCGGCGCATCCGGCGGTCCCTCTGTTTCCGACCAATCCAGCGGCCCCAACCACACCGCGGACCGATCTGCGCGGCGGTCCGGTGGATCCGACCTTCGCCGTGCAGTGGTCGAACTTTTTCGCTCGCGACCCGATGCATCCCCCGCAGAAAGCCAAACGCATCGAGCCACTGCTCAATACGCTGTTGCTCGATCTTCCCAACGGGGTTGTACCAGCCAACGTGCCGGCGCCGCTCCGGTCGCTGGCAACCCGCAACCTCTTACGCAGTGAGTCCCTCATGCTCCCGTCAGGACAGGATGTCGCACGCGCCATGGGCGCAGCCAATGTGCTGGACGCAGCGGCCCTGCGCAAGGTGGCCATGGATTCGGGCGGCAAGACGATCCCCATGACGGACGAACAGCTCAGCAGTTGTTACCTGTGGTACTACCTGCTGGCTGAGGCCTACAAGGATTCCAACGGTGACCGTTTGGGAGAAATCGGCGCACGCATTGTCGCCCAAGTCTTCATTGGGGTGATCAACGCTGACGCGCTGTCGTATCCCAACATGTTTCCGCGGTGGACTCCAACCTTACCGAGGGCGGCGGCCTCAACGTTCACCATCGTCGATCTCTTGAATCTGGCGGGTGTTTGAAACGATCTGTATCTCGCTGTGACGACGATGGCCTACTCCAAGCGCTCACGAGCAGGCCAATGGGTGCCCCGTTCTGGCCGGGTTTTACCCAGGGCGGGGCAATTTGAAGTCTTGAGCGCGATGTCCAATCCGTACATCTGTGTGGGTTTTCCGGGAACTGAGGGGAATTCTGGCTGAGAGGAGGAGCAATCATGAAGATGACAAGAATCGCGATGCTGATTCTGGCGATTGCGTTAGTGTTATACATTCTGATTCCCAGCCTGTCCTGGGCGGGGAATGGCACTGCTCCGATGGCCCGGATTGGTAACGAGTTTCAGGCGATGGAGGCTCATGCGGAGTCATTCGCCGATAGGCGATAATGACCCAGTCGTGTCATCCAACCGCATCTCCCGGCGAGAGTTCTTGCAAGGCGCAGCGCTTGCGGGAGCAGGCCTCGCACTTCCGCACCAGATTCTGTCTGCGTGGATTGCTCGGCGCTGCAGACGCTGCCGTCCCTTTGGTACCGTTCGGCTATGGCGACGTTACTCTGCATAGCGAACTTCACGAAAAGCAGCTGGAAAATACACATGCGGTCTTGATGGGACTCAGCGAGGATGGCTTGCTGAAGCCGTACCGCCAGATGGGCGGACAAAACGCACCGGGCGAAGATCTTGGCGGGTGGTACATGTACAAACCCGACTACGACTATCGCAAGGACAGCGCTGGATTGTGTCCCGGTGGGACCCTTGGGCAGTGGGTGTCGGCCCTGTCGCGTATGTATGCCATCACCGGCGATGCGGAAACGCGCGAGAAAGTGTTGCGCCTGAATCGACTCTACGCGCAGACCATTTCATCCGGCTTCTACGAAAAGACCCGCTTCCCCGCTTACAGCTATGACAAGCTGGTCTGCGGGCTGATCGATGCCCACCAGTTCGCTGGCGATCCTAATGCCTTCGACATTCTGAAGACAAACCACTGATGCCGCTCTGCCGCATCTGCCGGAGCGAGCGGTTGACCGCGAACAGAGCTGGCGTCCCGGAAAGGACATCTCCTACAACTGGGATGAATCGTACACCTTGCCGGAGAACCTGTTCCTGGCCTATCAGCGCGGCGCAGGCAAACAGTTACCGTCAGCTCGCCATCCGTTATCTTGACAACACCACCTATTTCGATCCTTGGCTGAAGGTAGGAACGTGCTGCCGGGCAAGCATGCTTACAGTTATGTGAATGCACTGAGTTCGGCGATGCAGGCGTACCTGACGCTGGGAAGCGAGAAATACTTGCGGGCAGCGAAGAATGCCTTCGCCATGCTGACGGAGCAAAGCTTTGCCACCGGCGGCTGGGGTCCGGACGAGTTACTGCGGGAGCCCGGCAGCGGCGCACTGGGCGCAAGCCTGGCAGAAAACCATAAGAGCTTTGAAACTCCATGCGGCGCTTACGCCCACTTCAAGTTGACGCGCTACCTCCTGATGGTTACGCGCGACTCGCGCTACGGCGACAGCATGGAACGGGTCATGTACAACACCGTGCTGGGCGCCAAGCCACTCCAGCCCGACGGCACCGCCTTCTACTATTCCGATTACACCTTCAGCGGACGCAAGACCTATTCACCCCATCGTTGGCCATGTTGTTCCGGCACGTTGCCGCAGGTGGCCGCCGATTACCGCATCAATACCTACTTTCGCGACGATCAGGGAATCTACGTCAACCTTTATATCCCGTCCACGGTGCGCTTTACTCGAGGCAATGCACAGATCGAACTGACGCAAAGCGGCACGTATCCATTTTCGGGTGTTGTGCAATTTCAACTTAAGACGTCGCCGTCCGGCAGGGTTCAGGATTTCGCTGCGCATTCCGGCTTGGGCTGAGGCCGCCTCGATCTCCGTAAACGGCAAACGCGAGATACCGCGCGCTACCCCGGGGACGTTCGCCGGAATTTATCGGGAATGGAAGACCGGAGATGTTATCGAACTTGGAACTGCCCAGCAAGACCCGCCTCGAAGCCATAGACGCGCAGCATCCCGACACGGTTGCGCTGCTGCATGGTCCGCTGGTGCTTTTCGCCATCACCAAGACGGCGCCTCGCGTCACGCAGAAGCAGTTGCTCGCGGCTAAACAGGATGGAGAGAGGTGGCGCGTCGAGACGGCAGATGGTCCGATGACGATGTTGCCGTTTACCGCGATCGCCGACGAGCAGTATTCCACGTACCTGCGAGTCAGCTAGACCATCGAACTAAGAGCTAGTCGCCGCTGACCTTCACATCGTCAGGTACGGTCTGCTGCACCTTGCTGTGCTTGATGCCGTAGGTGAAGTAGATGACCATGCCGATAATCAACCATATCACTAGACGAAGCCACGTCGAGCCGGGCAGGAAAACCATCAGCAGCAGTGAGAACAGAATGCCCATGATGGGGGTAAAGGGCACGAATGGCGCCCGGAAGGGGCGATGCAGGTCGGGGCGGCGTATGCGCAACATCCACACTCCCGCGCAGACGATGACGAACGCCAGCAGGGTTCCGATGCTGACCAGTTGTCCGAGAATGCCGATGGGAACCAGGGAGGCGAAGATGGCGACGAACAGTCCGACGACGATCGACGATTTCCACGGGGTGCGGAAGCGGGGATGGATGTCGCCCGCCCACTTCCAGAGCAAGCCATCGTGGGCCATGGAATAGAAGACGCGCGACTGGCCCAGCAACATGACCAGCATGACGGTGCTAAGTCCGGCGAGCGCCCCGGCGTTCACCACGTAGCTGCCCCACTTCACTCCCGTCTCGCGGATGGCCAGCGAGACAGGAGCGCCGACGTTGAGCCGGTCGTAGTGCACCACGCCAGTCAGCAGTCCAGAAACCAGGATGTAAAGAATAGTGCATACCACCAGGGAACCGAGGATGCCGATAGGCATGTCGCGCTTGGGATTCCTGGCTTCCTGAGCGGCGGTGGAGACGGCGTCGAAGCCGATGTAGGCAAAGAAGACGACTCCGGCGGCGGTCGTGACTCCACTGAGACCCATGGGCAGGAAGGGATGCCAATTCTCGGCGGCGACCTGCGGATGCTTGCGGATGAAACTACCCGCAACACCGATGAAGGTGAGCACGGCCGCCAATTTCACGAAAACCACGCCGGTATTGAAATTGGCTGATTCCTTGATGCCAATCACCAGGATGGTGGTAACTCCGGCGATGGCAAGAAAGGCCAGCAGGTTGAACACGGCAGTCGCGTGCTGCAGCGAATTGGGATCGATACCCTGCTGCTGCAGCAAAGACTGGATCGTTATCAACGGCCGCCACTGATCGTGATACATCACCCACACCGCGCCGGGGACATCGCAAATCTGCGGCGGAAGGTTGACGCCGTAATCCTGCAGAAATGCCACCAGAGTGGAACTCCAACCGGATGCCACCGTAGAGGCTCCGAAGGCATATTCGAGGATCAAGTCCCAACCGATGATCCAGGCAAAGATCTCGCCCAGTGTTGCGTAACCGTAGGTATAGGCCGATCCGGCGATGGGGATGAGCGAAGCAAATTCCGCGTAGCACAGTCCAGCAAACGCACAGGCGATGCCGGCCAGCACGTAGGAGAGCACGATGGCCGGACCAGCGAATTGGGCTGCCGCCGACCCGGTGAGGACAAAGATGCCGGCCCCGATGATGGCCCCGATGCCCAGAGTAATGAGATTGACTGGCCCCAGCGCCCGCTTCAGGCTATGTTCGCCGGTGTCCGACGCCTCGCGCATCAGCATGTCGAGGGGCTTACGTTTCAGCACATTGGCCATTCAGGCTGCGCCTCTTCGCGATTATTCTTGCGTACTCTCTTGCCGGTTACGGCTTCGACCACAAGAAATACACGGGAATCCCCAGCAGGACGATGATCAGCCCGGGCCACGTGTACTGTGGTTTGTAGCGCAACAAGACTATATCAATAAAGACGGCCATCAAAATGTAGATTGCCGGCAGGATGGGATATCCGATGGCGCGGTAGGGTCGCGGCTCGTCAGGCCGCTTCACTCGCAGCACGAAAAGACCTGCGATGGTGAGGATGTAAAACACCAGCACCGCAAAGATGATGTAGTCGAGCAACTGCCCGTAGCTGCCGGAGATACACAAGTATGCAAGTCCACACGCACTGCATCGCCAGCGAGTGGGCTGGAGTGTGGTACTTGGGATGGAGCCGGGCGGCACTGCGGAAGAACAGGCGGTCCTTCGCCATGGCGTAATACACGCGAGCGCCAGCCAGGATGAGTCCGTTGTTGCAGCCGAAGGCAGAGATCAGGATGGCGACGGCCATGATCTGCGCGCCGGCCGGACCGAAGATCTGTTGCATCACAGCGGTGGCGACGCGATCTTCCTTGGCATACTGAATTCCGCGGGCCAGGATTGAGGTCCCGTTCGGATCGCCCGCCAACGGCAACACGCTCAGGTATACGACGTTCGCCAGCACGTAGAGCAGGATGACGGCACCGGTGCCAAGCGCCAGAGCGAGCGGCAGGTTGCGCTGCGGATTGCGAACTTCGCCGGCGGTAAAGGTCACGTTGTTCCACGCGTCAGCGGAGAATAGCGAACCCACCTGGGCAACGGCAATGACGGTGATGGTTCCCACCAGCGCGATCGGGCCACCAACCCCGACCTGCACCGGATGCAGCGCCGCCCATCCTGCGTTGTGCCAGAAGTTCGCACCGAAGTTGGCGGCGATGGCCTGCGCATTGCGTCCCACGAAAATACCCAGCAGCACCAACCCGAGCAGGGCCGCGGTCTTGGCGAAGGTGAAAACGTTCTGCACTGCCGCGCCGGTCTTCACGCCAAAGATATTCAGTACGGACAGGAAGATCACGATCAGAACGGCCATCAGGTTCTGAGTGTTCAGGCCGACATCCATGTTGCCCAGCACCATAGGGCCGATCGGAATCGGCGGCACGTGCGCGATGTGCCAAATCCAGTTGGTGGAAGAGATCGAAGGGAAGAACACGCCGAGGAACTTGCCAAAAGCTACACCCACCGCGGCGATGGTTCCAGTCTGAATGACCAGATACAGCGTCCAGCCGTAAAGGAAGCCCCAAAGCGGGCCGAGCGATTCACGCAGGTAAACATACTGGCCGCCGGCGTGCGGCATCATGGCAGCCAGTTCGCCGTAGGCGAGCGCCCCGGTGATGGTCATGAATCCGGTCACCACCCAGGCGGCGATAAGCAGGACAGGAGAATCAACCAAACGTGCGATTTCGGCGGAGACAATGAAAATGCCGGAGCCGATCATGGAGCCCATCACCAGCGTGGTAGCGCTGGTCAGCCCCAGACCTTTCACGAACTCATTTTCGCTGGAGACGACCGATATGGTTTTCGCTTCAGTAGCCAAGGGGCCTCGAGTTGATGGAGAGAACGCTCGCCAGATTACACCAACAGCCGCAAGAATTCCTCTGCAACTTTGGTTGGCGACCCGAGCAGGTCGGAGATGACGGCCACCGAGTCGGCCCCGGCCTCGATCACCGAGCGGGCATTCGCGCGGGTGATGCCCCCAATGGCAACCAACGGTTTCGTGGTCGCGGCGCGCGCCGCGCGGATGCCCTCGAGGCCGACCGGGGGGTCGTGATCGGGCTTCGAAGAGGTCGCAAAGACTGGCCCAAATGCCACGTAATCCGCGGGACCGGCGTCGGCGTCCTTCAACTGCTCCAGATTGTGGGTGGACACGCCCAGGATACTTTCATCGCCGATCACCGAACGTACGCCTTGTGGCGACAGGTCGTCCTGGCCGACATGCGCTCCGTCAAAGTTGGCGGCCAGGCAAATGTCGGCGCGATCGTTCATGATGAGGGTCACATCGGCGCCCAACACGCAACGGATCTCGCGCGCCTGGTCCAGCATTTCCCGCGTGTTGCCCACCTTGTTGCGATACTGCAGCAGGGTGACGCCTCCGTCAGCGAGTTCCCGTGCATAGTCAATGATGGAACTGGTGGTGCGCAACGATGGCGCAAGGCAAGCGATGTCGAGAATGGCGTACAGCTTTGGCGGCAGAAATCGGTCAGGCATGATTTGGAATCACCTTCCAGCCTCTCTTGCTTCGGCCAGAAAGCGTTCCATAAACTTGGTGTCAAAGTTGCCCGCGCGAAAGTCGGGATCGGCCATGATGCGGCGGTGCAACGGAATGCTGGTGAAGATGCCCTCGACGACGAACATTTCCAGGGCCCGGGACATGCGTGAGATGGCTTCGGCGCGGTCACGGCCGCGCACGATCAGCTTGGCAATCAGCGAATCATAGTAAGGCGGGATAACCCCCTCGGCGTAGGCTGCCGTGTCCACCCGCACACCCGTCCCACCCGGCGTATTGAACGCCGTGATCTTCCCTGCCGAGGGGGTGAAACGCTCAGGATGCTCCGCGTTAATGCGGCACTCGATGGCATGTCCGCGGAATTCCACCGGGGAGGTAATAATGGAACTCAACTTCTCGCCCGCGGCAATCAGGATCTGCGATTTGACCAGGTCCACGTCAGTGGTCATCTCAGTGACAGGGTGCTCCACTTGGATGCGCGTGTTCATTTCCATGAACGACAGATTGCCTTCTTCGTCCATGAGAAACTCGACCGTCCCCGCGTTCATGTAGCCAATGCGGCTGAGGGTCTTGACCAGAAGGTTGCCGGTCCGCTCGCGCAGCTCGGGCGTCATCTTCACCGAGGGCGCTTCTTCCACCAGCTTCTGATGGCGGCGCTGGATGCTGCAATCGCGCTCGCCCAGGCTCATCACGTTGCCGTGCTCATCGGCAAGCACCTGGAACTCGATGTGACGCGGCCGCTCAACGAACCTCTCCATGTAAAGGTCGCCATTGCCAAAGGCTGCGGCAGCTTCGGAGTAGGCTGCATGAAAGAGGTTGGGCAGCTCCTCTTCGCTGCGGATGACGCGCATACCGCGTCCCCCACCACCAGCTGAAGCTTTCACGATGACCGGAAACCCGACGCTGCGCGCCCACTCCAGGGCCTCATCCGCCGAGGCGATGATGCCTTCCGAGCCAGGCAGAATAGGCACGCCTTCCTTCTTCATGGTGGCGCGGGCCTTTTCCTTTTCGCCCATCAGACGCGTGACCTCGGGCGGCGGACCAATGAACTTGATCCCACATTCGCGGCAAACTTCCGCAAAGTTGGCGTTCTCGCTCAGCAGCCCGTACCCGGGATGAATGGCTTCCACGTTGGCGATTTCCGCAGCGCTGATCACCGCCGGGACGTTCAAATAGCTCTCGTTAAGCCGCGGCGGTCCAATGCAGATGGCTTCATCGGCGAACTTTACATGCAGCGAATTGCGGTCGGCCTCGCTATAGATGGCGACCGCCTTGATGCCCAGCTCTTTGCAGGCGCAAATCACGCGCAGGGCGATCTCCCCGCGGTTCGCAACTAGGATCTTCTTAAACATGCAATAGAGAAGTTCGATGGCCAGATCGAGTCACGCCGGCTACGGCTTACGAATTCCGAACAAGGGCGTTCCATATTCGACCGGGGTTCCATTGGAGACGAAGGCTTTCGCCAGAACGCCCGAGACCTCTGCCTCGATCTCGTTCATCAGCTTCATGGCCTCGATGATGCACAGCACTTGTCCTTCTTGGACGGCATCACCGATCTTGACGAAGGGCGGTGTCCCCGGCGACGGGGCTTCGTAAAAGGTTCCGACAATAGGCGATTTCACGACGTGGAGGTCGGCGTCGGCAGTTGGAGCAGCGGGTGCCGGCGCAGCACCCCCGACTGAGCTGCTGGCCACGGGTTGTGCGGCCGCCGGAGAGGATGCCACCGGCGCAGTGGCCACCGGAGCCGGAACGGCTGCTACCGCCGGGCGCGACATGCACTATCGGTGCAGGAGTCCCCCCTCGCTTGATGTGGAGCTTCATGTCGCCGCGTTCCAGTTCGAACTCGGCGATATCCTTTTCCACCAGGAACTCGATCAGTTCCCTGATTTCTTTCTGGTTCATCGGCTTCCATTGGGCAGGCCGCCCTGCACCTATCCGCTAAATTTCGGTCAGTTCCTTGGTGACCGGGGTCAGCACCTGCGATCCGCTGTCCGTAACCACCACCATATCTTCGATACGAATGCCGCCCTTGCCGGGCACGTAGATACCCGGCTCAACGGTGATAACCATGCCCGGCTCAAGCCGTTCCGCCTGCTGCTTGGCAAGACGCGGTGGCTCGTGGATTTCTAATCCCACCCCGTGGCCAGTAGAGTGCGTAAAGTAGCGGTCCAGCCCGGCATCTTTCAGCACCTGACGGGTGGCTTGGTCCACTTCGGCTGCCGTTTTGCCCGGAGCCACGGCAGCGAGGCCCGCTGATTGCGCTTTCAGCACCGCTTCGTACCACCGGCGCTCTTCCCGGGTAACACGGCCCATATGCACCGTGCGGGTCATGTCAGAACAATAGCCACGCAGTATAACACCCGAATCCACCACCACAAATCCGCGCCGGGGTATCGGCTGGCTGGAGGCGCTGTCCGTGAGGCAAGGCGGCCCTCTTGCCGGCGGCCACGATGGTTTCGAAGGACATGCCATCGGCGCCCGCCTGGCGCGCGGCATATTCCAATTTGCCGGCGACTTCTGATTCTCGAATCCCGGGGCGCACGGCCTTCAACGCCTCCTGGTAAACCGCGGCGCCAAGCCTGACTGCATCGGTAATGATCTTCAGTTCGTCGGCATCCTTGATCATGCGCTGCGCCATGATCAGGCCAGAAGTCGGTTTCCAGACGATCTTCCTGTGGACCAGCTTCCGCATCTGCGCAGCGGCGACAACCGTCGTGTAGTCGGCTTCGAAGCCAATGGCGGCCGCCCTTAGCTTGCTGATCAGCTTGGCGGCCTCATTCAGGAGGGGTCCTTTGGCAATGACCAGACGCGCGCCCTGGACCTCCTCGCGCGCCTGTTGGGTATAGCGGCCATCGGTGAAGAAGACACGGCGGCCGGCGAGCCACAGCAGCAGTCCGTTGCTTCCGCTATAGCCGCAGAGGTAGCGCAGGTTCGCCGGATGGGTGACCGCAAAGCCGTCGAGGTTGCGCTCGATCAGGGTGCGCTCGAATTTTTCCAGGCGGCCGAGGTAGTTCATAGACCTCCGCAGTTGGTTAGAAGTTTGTCACTTGCAAGGTAGCAGGCGTCTGTTGGCTGGCACGAAAGATGTGACGAGCACTCTTGGTATGGGCGGCGGCGTCGGCACGGACGGTGTACGTTTCGGGTCCAGGACTCGAACCAAAAGGAATGACCGGACTCGATTGTTCCGCCGCCAGCGTGAAGTGCTGGTAGCCCAGGGCTGTAGCTCTACCAATGCTGTTGACCGCTACGACAACGACGGTGATATCCAGGTTGTGCCCGGTTTGATTCGACACCACCAGGGAGCCGGAGATGGTGTTGCCCTGCACCTGCGGCGGCTGCTTCCAGTCAATCGTCAACCCGGCAATTACGATGATCGTCAGCTCGCGCTGCGCCTGCTGATGAGGCACGCTGGAGTCCGCAACAGCCAGCGTGACATGATACTCGCCCGGCGCGGTGGCCACACCGGATATGCCCTTGTGAGCGTGCAGCTTAAGTCCCGGAGGAAGGTCGCCGTCGACGCGGCTCCAGGTGTAGGGGGCAAAACCGCCCTGCGCGATTAGTGGTAGATGGAAACTCTCTCCGGCAACGATGGTTTGCGGCGATTGTACGACGATTTCCAGGGCCCGCGGGTCGGCTGCTGCGGCTTGTGCCGGAGCCACGAAGACTCTCGCCACAAGAAGAAGAAGAACTACGCAGCGTAGCCATGGGAATCGCACTATGGAAACATTATAGGTGGCCGGTCGCAAAGAAAGGGAAGGCCCGTGTTATCCGAGCCTTCCCGGTTTGCATCGGCACAACTGGCATTTCCTGCGAGATAAATCCGCAGATTGCAACCCAACAGAAGCGAGATCGCGCTGCCGAGCCCGAGGGCCGCGCGCTGGTTCGCTCAAGGCTACTGCAGCAATCCGAACTCCGCCACTCCGGTTTGTGTGCCTACGAACACCTTGCCGTTGACGACGACCGGAGCGATGAACTTATTTCCCGGGCCAAACTGGTCGCGCCCCCAGCCTGGTTGCTGTTGTAGAGCTCAGTCGCCAGGTTGTTGGCGTCGTAGGCATGCAGCACCGCCGGGTCACTGTTCTCCACCGCCCACACGATAGCGTGTAGTAGCCGAAGCTATCGGTTGGTGGTAGTGCTCGTGTCAGAAAAAGAGGCAGACCAACTACTTCAAACCTAGTCTAAAATGCTATTCGCTCTCAATCTCTTTCGTGGGTTATCGGTCTATTGCAGCAATCCGAACTCCGCCACCCCAGTTTGGGTACCGACGAATACCCTACCGTTCACCACCAAGGGCGTGATGAACTTATTTCCGGGGCCGAATTGATCGCGTGCTCCCGCCAGATTGCTGTTGTACAGCTCCTTGGCGCGGTTGGTTGCGTCATGGGCGTGCAGCACAGCCGGATTGTTGTTCTCGACGGCCCATACGATCCCGTTGCTGCTTCCGTTCGCCGAAACCGCTGGTGATGTTCCCGGATACCCGAACGAGGTAGCGCTCTGAGAGCTTGGCGACACTGCCCGTGATCGAGGAGAACTCGGACACTAAGGCTGATCGTGCTAACTTCCCGGAAAGTGGTATAGCGACTCCCGTCACACTCCCGCCACTGTTTGCTCCACAATTGGTGTGCGCTGCGTCACAGACAGGCCAGCGGCATTTCCGCTAGGCTGTGCCACAGGGTCGATGTTCCCCGCTCGCGTGACGAGACGAGCAGCGCCTCGGGCGCGCCGTCCAGCGAAGCGGAGAGACCCGCAACAAAATAGACCAAGCAGGTCATCGTAACTGAAACGAGCCCTGCGATCAGGTGCAACGGCGCCTTACCCTTTGCCGCTGTCGGCGAATGCGTGGGCCACCGTTGGAACCTGGCGCGGGGCTTTTTGCATGGAGGAAAGAGGAAAGCTGTCAAGCTACCCTATTCGCATGAATCGCTTTGTATCAGGGATGGCTTCAGCCGTGCCGCAATACGTCCGCAAAAGGACTCGGGCTTCAGCCCCTGAGAAGTTTGATTCACGGGCTGGGGCTAAAGCCCCAGCCTTTTCGGCACCGGTTCGGCACGACTGAAAGTCGTGCCCTGATACAAACCGTAAAGACTTCGGAGAAGCCGGGAAACTCGCATCATGAAGTTAAGCCCTAGATGCTTTCCATCACCAGCCGAGGGCCGAGCCACGACTTGCAAGAGGTCTGTCATGAGCGAGCACGGCCTGCTTTTGTCGGGGTCCCCAACGAGTGCCGGTTTTGCACTCGTTGGGGTGGTTGGGCCGGGCGAGTCGAAACACCCCTATCCGACCTACACCGTGTCCTTGGAATAGGGGTCCTTCGGCTCCGGTCGCCACGGCGACCTCCGCTCTGGATGACAGAACTTGGGAAACGAACACGCACGATGACAGATCTTGACAGATGTTGGTAGGTGGAGAAAAACCGACCCTCGAGAAAAGAGGAAACATGCCGATCACTGAAGATCACGAACTACCAGAAATTAACCCCTCCACAAAGCACACGGAGACTGCTGCCTCCGGGTGTGAAACCCTCAGCCCGCAAGCGGACGAACCGCGCGTCCCTCTGCTCAACCTAACGTCGCCAGCTACGCCGAACGACTCTGGCGAACAGCCAACGGCGAATAGCGAAGAGCGTCCCCCGTCGAACGACTCCGGCGAACAGCGAACGGCGAATAGCGAAGAGCGTCCCACGTCGAGCGACTCTGGCGAACAGCTAATGGCGAATAGCGAACAGCCTTCTGCTGGCGTCAAGCTATGCCGCCACAGTATGGAGGACGGCGTTTACTGCCAGGTTCCGGCGCTGACCGGGCGCCCCTATTGCTATCGCCATCTGCGCCTGCGCGGACAGCAGATGCGCATCGCGCGCGCCCTCGCCCAGCGCCAGTCGTTCCAGCTGCTGCTGCCCCCGCTGGAGGACCTGAACGCGGTGCAGTCGGCGCTCATCCACGTGACCGCCGCACTGGCCGCTCGCCTGCTGGATCGCCACCACGCCGGGCAACTGCTTTACGCCCTGCAGCAGGCGGCCAGCAATCTGCGCTTCCTGGCCAAGGCCCAAGCCAAGGCCGCCGCCAACCTCGCGCCGCAAGCCGGCCAGTTGGCTGCAACGCCCGAGGCCTTGGGTGCCCCACCCTTCTCGCCATCTGTTGGCGAGAGGGTGGGCAACGACCGCGTGGTCGAAGAGTATCCCGAGTTCGAGGCCGAGTTCGGACTGCCGCCGGGACTGGACCTGACCCTGCCGCCGCAGGTGGCCTTTCCCCCTCCGGACAAGGCTTCGGCCGCGGCCCAGACCCCATCCCCGACCCCCATTCATCCTCTCCATCGCTGGACCAAGGAAGCCATTGCCTTGGAGGAACTGGACGACCGGCGCTCCCAGATGGACGAAAAGAGTTACAGCAAGCAGGCCAACAAACTCAATGACAAGCTTCGCCAACGGGCCGATACCTATTTTCGCAAGCAACGCGAGGCGGAGTGGGAAGCGGAGGCGGCTCGCCGCAACGCCAGGGAAGAGGAGAAGGCGCGGCGGTGGCGCAGCATGGACGCCGCCCAGCAGCGGGCGTTCATGGAGGGAGTGATGACCGGCCGCGAAGAAGAGGCGGCGGAGCAGCGGGAGAAGGCGCGGGCGAAGAAGCCGGTGGCGAGGCTGGAGCGCGAACCGTCGATCGTCGGGATGGGCGAGTTGCCGGAACGGGAAGACGCTAAGTGAGGCAAACAAAGCAGTTGTTCATAAGTCATTGCATGTCAATCGTTTGTCGGGAAAAAGTTCGTAATCCCATGATTCTAAAGAAACGGGCAGGAGAGGGGTAGTTATCAACTCGATAACAGTTTGCCTCGGGGGAGGGGGGCACCTTGAGGGGTGGACGAAGCACCGCCCCAAGTTGTCTCAGCGGCTGAAGCCTCGCAGCCTACTGCTTGTCGTACACCGCCGTGCTTGTGGCCGTCTTGCCCATCGAATCAGCGGACTTTATGGTGACGGTGCGGCTTTTGCCGTCGGCCGCCACGACAATACGACCGGTAGCGGTAACCTTATCGCCCTTCCTGGTGGTGAGATCCATCGTGCGGTCGTTGATCTGCTTGTACGCCCGCTCGTCGGTATTCGGATCGCCCGTTACGGGATAGAATTTGCCATCGAACTTGCCCGTCCACTCGTTGTGGGTGGGCTGACCGCTGCCGTTTGTGCCCTCCACGGTGACTCTCACTTCGTCACCCGTGGCCTGGTAAACAACCGTGCTGTTCTTCGACGCTCCGGGAGCGAACTTCGATTTCGTCTCGTTCAGCTTCCAGGTGCCCATTTGCACATCGCTGGCGAAACACACTGCGCCTGCGACAACGCACAACGCTATCGTCAATGCAATCGTTCTTGCTTTCATTTTTCTCCTGATCGAGAAGCAAATTGTGGGATTTTTGGTAGTGCCCGCCATTCTATAAGAGTCGTATGGCATCCGCCAAAGGGCTACCGAAGTTTTCCGCCGCGTCCGAACGGGAACCATCCGATCAGACGGATTGAGCGAGTCGAACGCGCTGCTTTTCTTTGCCTGGTAACAGCGAGCCACACAACGACCCAACATCACCGGCGCGGCTCACCAGTTGTTACTTCTTGCGTTCGGGAAAAATCATCGACAACCCGACCGACGCGGCCAGCACCCCCGCAACCACACCGAGAGCGACCCCGATTGGAATCTCGAAATAGCCTGACGCCAGCATTTTCACCCCGATGAAAATCAGAATCAGCGAGAGACCGTAGTGCAGGAAGTGGAACATCTCGATCATCCCCGCCAGCGCGAAGTACAGCGAGCGCAGTCCGAGAATCGCAAACACATTCGAGGTGTACACGATGAACGGCTCACGCGTTACCGCCAGCACTGCGGGGATGGAGTCAGTGGCAAACAGCAGGTCGGTTGTTTCCACCATGACCAGAACGACTGCGAGCGGCGTAGCGTACCTCACGAGCCCGCGGCGCACAAAAAACTTCTCGCCTTGGTAGTCTTTGGTCACGCGGAACAACTTGCGAAAACCGCGCAACACAAGATTAGCTTCGGGATTGATCGCCTTGCCCTTCTGCCGCATCAGCTCCAGGCCGCTGTAGATGAGGATGGCGCCAAAGACATAAATGAACCAGTGGAACCGGTTCAGCAGCGCGACTCCAGCCGCGATGAAAATGGCGCGCATCACCAGTGCGCCCAGCACGCCCCAGAACAGCACCTCGTGCTGAAACGCGCGCGGCACGTGGAAATACCGAAAGATCAGCAGGAAGACGAAAAGGTTGTCAACGCTCAGCGAGAGTTCGATCAGATAGCCGGTGATGAACTCCAGCGAGAGCCGGGAGTTCGACCCCGCGTGTCCAACCATGGTGTGGCCGAAAAAATAGATGAGCACCGCGAAGCAGGCAGCCAGCGTGATCCAGACCAGCGTCCAGCTGATTGCTTCGTGCGCCTTAACCACATGCTTCTCGCGATGAAACAGGCCCAGATCGAGCGCCAGCATCGCCAGCACGAACAGGTTGAAGACCAGCCAGAAGATCCAGTTGGAGGGCATGGCGTCGCAGAAGACATTGTAGCGGGAGAGGAGCGAGCAGCTAGCAGCTAGTAATTGGGCAGTATTGCGGTAGTCGTGTGACGTTCCGAGGTCAGCGTGGTGATCGCCTGTTGGGTTCGAGCTCAATCGCAGAATGGTTGCCAGAGTTAGCCGCTGCCCGATGCTGGCTAGTTGCTAGCTGCTAACTGCTAACTGCTAACTGCTGCATGATGTAATCTAGTGCTTCATCATCTTCCCGAAAGGACTACTTATGCCCCGCCAGCCCGGCGTTTACGCAAATTTCGACACCAGCGAAGGAACCATCGTCTGCCGCCTCTTCGAGCAGGACGCGCCTATCACAGTGAAGAACTTCATCGAGCTTGCCGAAGGCTCGCGGGAGTGGACCGACCCGAGGACCCGCAGCAAGAGCAAGGCGCCGCTATACCACGGCACCATCTTCCACCGTGTCATTCCCGACTTCATGGTCCAGGGCGGCGACCCGACTGGCACTGGTATGGGCGGCCCGGGCTACCAGTTCCAGGACGAGACCAAAGGCTCGCCGCACAAGTTCGACAAGGCGGGCAAGCTGGCCATGGCCAACTCCGGCCCCAACACCAACGGCTCGCAGTTTTTCATCACCGTGGTGCCGACGCCGTGGCTCACCGGCAATCACACCATCTTTGGAGAAGTCATCGAAGGCCAGGACATCGTGGACAAGATCACCAAAGTCCCGCGTGGCCACCAGGACAAGCCCAATAAAGATGTGGTGCTGAACGCGGTGACGATTGAGCGGGCTTGAGCACGGATCGTCAAAGGGTTACATCATTTCCGTAATTTCTGGTTAGTCTGTGGATCCTTCGGTCTGCGTCTCACCCAATCGGAACCGGAAGTTGGGCCGCGGCCTCCAATCGTTGCCGCCAGTGATGTCCCGTGACTAATGATGTACCGACGGAATTAGAATGTGCATGATCGGCGGAGGACTGACGGCGACTGAAAGGTGACAACTCGTTACCGTTTCGTCAGCTTCTGGAACAGCTCTTCGTATTTCTGCGCGATCACGTCCCAGCGATAAAGTGCATCGGCGCGCTGCTTGGCGCGTGCGGCCACCTGTTGGCGAGTGGAAGGGTCGTCGAGTAACGATTGCAATTTCGCGGCAAGGTCGTCCTCGGACTTCGCGTACTTGATCGCGGCATCACCGGCGGTCTCTGCGTTCTCGGGCGTGTCGAGATAAAGCACCGCGTTGCTGGCGGCCATCGCCTCGATAAGCGCAGGATGCACGCCGCCAATTTCGCAGGCGAAGACGAAAACGCCGGCGTGCTTTTGCAGCGCCCAATAGCCGTCGCCGTAAATCGCTCCCAGGAAGCGCACTCGCTCATCGCCCAGCGACTTTAGTTGCTGGAGGTAATTCGGTCTGTAGGGATTGTCACCTACCACCACCAGCGGCCAATCGCTGCGCACACCGCGCCAGGCGCGCAGCACGAGGTCGGGATTGTTCTCCGGTTCGAGGCGGCTGACATAAAGGACGTAGCGGCCGGCTTCGAGATTGAAGCCGTTCAGACTGTAATCGCTGGCTGGCCCTTCCGAGCTGTGGTCGCTCTCTGGTGCCTCCGAGCCGTAGCCGATGATGAGGGACTCGCTGCCGTACTTGCTGAGGTAGTAATCGTGAATTGCCCGGGCGTCAGTAACCAGTTGGTTGGAACTGAACGACGACATCCACTCGCAGAAATGCAGGACCTGCGCGCCCAGTCCTCTCCATTTCTCGCGCTTGCGGTCGAGGCCGTCCACATTGAGCACCACCGGTTTGCCGAACATCCGCGGGATGTACCCGAACGGACTGTTGGCCACGTTGCACAGCAGAACCACATCGTTGTCGCTAAAGGCGACATGTATGGCGGCGAAGAAGGTGCTGACCCAGGTGTCGAGATGCTTCTGGTGCAGGCTGGGAACGATGACCCGGCGAACGCGGCGGTCATAAATGTCGTCCAGCCGCGTGAAGGCTTTGCGGCAATAGACTGTGACCTGATGTCCGTCGTCGGCAAAGCGCGAGCTGATCTGCTCGGCAAAGCGCTCGAAGCCGCCGTAACGGTTTGGGATGCCGCGCGTTCCGACGATGGCGATTCTCATTTTTGCGGTTCACTCGCTGCGTCCACGGCCCGCGGCGTATTGCAGAACCACCATAGCAAATCGTGGTCGGAAACGCGGCGGCGCGCCTGAATGACGGCCCGTTTGCGCCGGATGCTGCCGAACGCGCGGAAAGGATAGAACACCGCAGATAGCATCCGCCAATCGCGCACCAAAGCGTACCCGAGCGTCATCAGGTCGCGCCACGCAACCGGAAAGAACAGCCGCCAGCAAAGCCAGCCAGACGCATTCTTACCTCGCATGAGGAAGCGGTTTTTCACCGAATGCCAGTTGATGACCAGCGGCAGGTCTGCCCGCCGCTCGGGTGTAACGCGCCGCACATGCCAGGCGACAGCATGCGGCACGTAAAGGCACTTCCAGCCCATGACTTGGGCGCGCCATGCGAGGTCAGCATCTTCGCGGAAGGCGAAGAACTCCTCATCGAAGAATTGGCCCTCTACGGAAACGTCTTCGATGAACGTACGACGGAACATAGCGGCTGCACCACTCGTCCCGAACGCGTACTGCAGCCGGTCGTATTGGCCTGTGTCGGATTCCTCGGCGCCGCGGTCGAGGTGCCGCATGTTACGCGTGAAGTAAATTCCGGTGGAGTCGATGATGTTGGTCTTGTGTTGTCGGGAAGCGGAGTCCCAGCGCAGGAGCTTTCCGCAAAGACTCCCTGCGTCCGGATGCACTTCTCCTGCTATGACTAGTTGGCTCACGAAATTGGGGCTGAGCACGACGTCGGGATTGAGGCACAGCACCCACTCTCCAGTCGACGCCCGAATTGCCCGGTTCTGGCCGGCGGCAAATCCAACATTCGCTTCGTTGTAGATCACGCGCCATTGCGGCTCGACTTCGTGCAGCAGCGTCCGCGTCGTGTCGGTTGAGGCGTTGTCAACGATGATCACCTCGAAGTCGCGGTGGTCCTGCTTCTGGATCGACGCAAAACAGTCGCCCAGGTACTGCGCCGAGTTCCAGGTGACGATTGTGATTGAGACCATCAATGGCGAACAGACCCCGGTCAAAACGATTGCGAGCGTCGGTTGGTTACCCGGTAAAAATTCTACGCCTTACGTCAGGTTTATCAGGTGGGGACGAATATGGTTGGGATGGAATGCCACGCTCTCCCTCTAAGTCATTATGAATACATCCACTTCACAGGGATGTCGCCCTCGCACATTGGAAGTCCACTTGCACTAATCCTGATGAGTCGAACGGCGCGTTTCCTAACGCCGTGGCCGGCACACAGAGGCATGTCGTAGAGAAGGAGCTGTTTTCATGAACCGATTCTCAGCATTGGCGGCGCTAGCAGCGGTTAGCTTGCCATTCGCAGTTGGTTGCACGACCAAGAATTACGTGCGCACAGAAGTGACGCCTACCATCAACAAGGTTAACGAGTTGGACGATCTGACGGCGAAGAACACCCATGACATCAAGGACGTGGATGCCCGCGCTCAACAGGGCATTCAGCAGGTGAACTCGAAGGCCGACGCGGCTGACCAGAAGGCGCTGACAGCAGGACAGGCTGCTGACCGAGCCAACCAGAATGCCACCCAAGCCCGGAACCGCGTGACCAGCCTCGCGGGCACGGTGGAGAACCTGGACGACTACAAGCCGGTCAATGACACAACTGTGCTGTTCGGCTTTGACAAGGCGGAGTTGACTCGCAAAGACAAGCAGACGCTCGACGACTTCGCCCAGCAGATGCAGAGTCAAAAGCACTACATCATTCAGGTTGAAGGCTACACGGATTCGACTGGCCCGGCTGATTACAACTACCAGCTTAGCCAGCACCGCGCCGACGCCGTGATCCAGTACCTGGCCCAGAAATACGATGTGCCGGCGTTCAAGATCTTTTTGATCGGACTTGGCAAGGACAATCCGGTGGCCCAAAACACAAGCGCCGCAGGTCGTGCCAAGAACCGTCGCGTGGATGTTCGCTTGATGACCAACAGCCTGACAGAGTCGGCCTCGGTGCAGGCTCCGTAGCGCCACGTTGTTGATGTAATCGCTCCTTTCCCCGGAAGCCAAGGCCGTCCGCCATGGATGGCCTTTTGTATTTTCCACTTCACGCGAATAGACAAATTGCCTTTCCGCATCGAACGACTATCATTAGCAACTGGTCTGAAGATTCATGAAGAGAAGCCTACAACAGCTGATGCTTCGCTGGATCAATGTCTGGCCGCCCCTGCTAGGCGCTGGAATTCGTGTGCGCTGGCATTCCAATCGGGTCGTGGATGTCGAGATGAAGTTGCGCGCGTGGAACCGGAATTATGTCGGCACCCACTACGGCGGTTCGCTCTATTCCATGACCGACCCGTTTTATATGCTAATGCTGATGGAAAACCTCGGTCGTGAGTACATCGTGTGGGACAAAGCGGCGAGCATCCGATTCCGCAAGCCCGGGAAAGGCAAAGTCAAGGCCGAGTTTCGGCTGAACGATGTGCAACTCGATGAGATTCGCAACAAGCTTGCGACTCTGGAGAAATACGAACCGACGTTCGCGGTCGAAGTGAAAGACGAGGCAGGAGACGTCGTGGCCGAGGTGCAGAAGGTGTTGCACATCCGGCGGAAGAATGCCGCGGGTACAGTTACGGTTGCTCAATGATGGCATCTCGTTGGCGTGGTGAGTCAAAGAACAATGCATGAGGGCAGTTCCGTCGTTATAAGGCCGGCGCGAAATATCCTGGGAAGCTTGCGCGTACCAGGCGACAAATCGATCTCGCATCGCTACGCGATGCTGGCAGCTCTGGCCACTGGACGCTCACGTTTCGAAAACTTTTCGCCCGGGGCCGATTGCGCCAGCACTCTGGGCTGCGTGCGCGCTCTGGGCAGCACCGTCGAACGAGACGCGCAGGGAACTGTCGCCATCGACGGCCTTGGTTCGCAACTACGGTCTCCCGACGTGCCGCTCGATTGCGGCAATTCTGGTTCGACTATGCGCATGCTATCAGGCATCGTCGCAGGCCAGTCGTTCACGAGCGAGATGATCGGCGACGAGTCGCTTTCGCGCCGGCCGATGAAGCGAATCATCGAACCGCTCACCAGAATGGGAGCGGCGATCGAGTTCGCTAATGACGGTTGCGCGCCGTTGCGCATCAAAGGAACAAAATTGCGCAGCATCGAGTATCAAGTGCCCGTTGCCAGCGCACAGGTCAAGACCTCTCTGCTATTCGCTGGGTTGTTGGCGGAAGGCCGGACCACGGTCGAGGAGCCCTCCCGTACCCGCGATCATGGCGAACTGGCATTGCGCGCGTTTGGCGCGACGGTTGCGCGCCGGGGAAATGCAGTCTCAATTCAGGGGGGTCAGACGCTTCACCCGCTGGAAGCCTATATTCCGGGTGACATTTCTTCGGCCGCGTTCTTTCTGTGCGCGGCTGCAATTTTCCCTGAGTCGAACCTGGTGATCGACGGCGTGCTGTTAAATCCCACGCGTTCGGCGCTGCTCGACGTGCTGATCGCGATGGGCAGCCGCATCTCCATGGTGCGCGTGGAGGAGCATCACGGGGAGCTGGTCGGCACCGTCACGCTTGTGTCCGGCGCCGGGCCGCCAGTCACAATCGCAGGCGCGCAGACCGCACTGTTGATTGACGAGTTGCCGGTGCTTGCCGCCATTGCGCCGGTTACTGCAGGCGGACTGGAGGTTCGTGATGCGGGCGAACTACGAGTGAAGGAGTCCGATCGCCTGAGCGCGGTTACACAGAACCTGAAAGCGATGGGTGCGCAAGTCGAACAAACTGCCGATGGCTGGCACATTCCTGGTGGTCAGAAACTGCATGGCGCAGAAGTCCAGAGCTTCGGCGACCACCGCATTGCGATGGCGTTTGCGATCACGGCACTTCGTGCTGAGGACGAAACGCGCATTCGGGACGCGGAATGCGTCGCGATTTCGTACCCCAACTTCTTTGAGGACCTGGAACGGTTGGTGGAGCGATGACCGGAATCAACTACGCGGAGTGCCGGGCCACCGACGGAAGCGCTTCCGAGGCCGCGCTTTCTCTCACGACTGTGTCCACCATTGGATAGCCGAGTTTTTTCCACTCGTAGAAACCACCCAGCAGGGGACGTACGTGGCGAATGCCGTGCTTTCTGAGTTGCAGCGCCGCACGGGCGCTGGTCGCTTCGTTGGGTCAAGTGCAGAACAGCACGATCTCGCCGTCGCGAGTGATCTCAGTGTTGCGGCTTTCCAGTTCCTCGGGAGAGATTTGCAGCGCTCCCGGCAAGGTTCGGGGATCGGTGAGTACGTCGAGCGGATGGCGCAGGTCAACAATGACGATCGGCTCACCCGATTCCAGTTTGTGTTTGAGTTCGTCAGGCGTGATGCGATCACCCTTCACCTGACGCAGAAATCGCTCCCGTTCGCGCCAGCGGTTCAGAACGTAGGCGACCACGCCGGTAGCAAACAAGATCAACATCCAGCTGCCGAAGCGCTGGGCGTAAAGATTGGCGCGATCCAGTTGCTTTCCGAAGATGAAGCCGAGTCCGGCGAACGCGCTCGTCCAGAGCAGAGCTCCGAGAAAGTCGAACAGCAGGAAGCGTGGAAAATCCACGCCGACCATGCCCGCCAAAGTTGGCGCCGCCGTGTTGAGGCCCGGCACGAACTTGCAGATCAGCAGTGTACGCGGGCCGAACCTGGTGAAGGTGGATTCGGTGCGGCGAACGCAGGAGTCCGGTTCGAGCGCAATGCGGCACAGAAGATTCAACACCACGCCGCCACGCCGCTTGCCGAAGCTGTACCAGAACGTGTCAGCGCAGAGAGACGCAACCGCTGGGATCAGGGCAGCCAGGGCGAAGTGCATTCGGCCTTGCGCCGCCAGCGCTCCCGCAGCCAGCAATAGCGGTGCGGCCGGAATCGGCAAGCCACCCTGCTCAATCAGAACCCAGAGGAAAAGCAGGGCGTAGCCGTACCGGACTACGAATTGCAGGATCTCCGTCACTCAGCTTTCAACCATACCATTGAGTCATGTTGATGCGCCTGCTCGCCGAAAAGTTACCGTCATGTGTTTCTTGATAAACGCCGCGATTCTGGCTGACGACTGGCGGACATACATCACACGGACACGTGAGGGGCGTCACAGCCGGTCCGTACGTACTCGGAACACAATCGCAACAGGATGGAAGGCGTGAGGGTCGCCTGCCCGTGGAGGGGTTGCTTATGTCGGAAGACAAACGCGATGTGCTCGAGGTATTGCGCTACGAACTGAACTTCCTGGAGCAGGGGGGCTATGGAAATTGGTACAGCACTCCGTGGGGGCCAGCTTCCATCTTCCAGGACTCTTTGACCTGTCCCAATCACGGAGATCCCACGCGCCCACATGCCTGCCGCGAATGTCTCCTGTACGACTTCGTCCCCGAGGAATACCGTACGGAAGACGTGCCATGCCACCACATTCCGCTCAACCGGCAAGGCGTGACGATCGCCACGCCCAACCAGACGGAAGAAGAGTTGCGCGAGAACGTGAAGCACTGGCTGAAGCGGACCATAGCGCTGATTGAAAGCGACAGGGCCAAGCTAGCGGCCGAGCAGGTCAAGCAAACGGTAGGATAAGCGTAACCGCCGCTTCCATTTTGGGACTAAGCCACGAAACTTCTCTCCGCGACGCACCAGTTTGCGCTCGTTTCCCGATACAATTTTTCATCAGACAAGAGTCTCGGAGCCCATCATGAAACGAAGTTTTGCGTCCTTGAGTCCTCAAGAAGCTTTACATGTCGCCATCTTTGTCGAAGAACGGAATGCCGAGCTTTACCACCAGTTCGCAGAAATGTTTCTCGAGTTTTGCGATAGTGAGTCTCTGGAGGTTGCCCATATCTTCCGGGAGATGGCGGCCGAAGAAAAGGACCACAGTTCGCAGCTACAGAGCTTGTACACGGAGCGATTCGGGACGTCTGGTTGCGCTTTGACTGAAGAAGACCTGATTGAGCTGATTGAAGTCCCACGCCTGGAGCAGGTGGATTTTTTCCCCGCTCCAGAGGGAGATAACATTGCAGCCCGCGATCGTGCTCTGCAGGTAGCGCTCAACGCCGAACAGGGCGCCCGGAAGTACTACGCAAGCCTGGTAGAGAATACAGAGCCGGGACCCTTGCGTCAGCTCTATCGCCAGCTGGCGGAAATGGAAGATGGCCACGTTGCGTTCATCGAGAAGAGGATGTCCTCTCATCCTGCGAAGAACGCGGGCGCGAAATAGTACCTCGGCACTGAGCCCTTCAGCAATGCAGCCTACCATACGGGCGATTGGCCAGGATGGCTGGTTACGGAACTATGGTTTGCTTAGGTCCTGGGGAAAGGACTTGAACTCCACTTCGCGCTGCTGGGGTTTGTCGGCGTTATTAGCGTCCATCACGTGCTGGACCAAGTTGCCTTTGATGACGCGATAACCTTCCTGGGCCGGCTGCTTTCCGGGCGCTCTTGTGATTACGCCGGTAAACCCGTACCAGGTTCCATGCACCGTCTTGGTGGTAAAGGAAAGATGATCGCCGTCGAGCGACGCTTTGTCGAAGAACTGGTCGATAAACGTACCTTTGTCACTCTCGCTATCGCCGAATCGCGAGATGTAGCCGGAGAGCTTGCCGTCATCGAGAGTGAGCTGCACGAACTCGCCGTCGCGCAAGAAGGAATACATGCCAGAGGGATCGTCAACTGAACCCTTGGCTGTGGCAGTGTCGTGTGCGACTGACGAGGGCGACTGGATCGCGACAGCGAACGCCACTAGCGAGATCACGAGCACCGTCAAAAGCAGACCTCTGCTCACCATGCGCACTCTCATTGTGACCATCATTGCATGTTGTTCCCGGATTACCAAACGGATACTTTGGAGTGAACACCCGCGCCACCGGAGGTGCGGATTTCCGCTATAATCCGAGTACTACCCCGCGGCAGAGGATGATGTCGGAGAGTACAGTAGTCCAAGCCCAGCGCGATGTTTCAGCGCACGAAGCTCCGGTGCTGCTGTGCGAACTGGAGCCGTGGGGCCGCGTTTTTTTTCGCAATCTGGCCGACGTGCTGCTGCGCCGCGAGCCGGCGCCAGTGGAGATTACGGCGCAGCCGGTCCCTGTGCGCCGCGACTATTTCATCCGCACCGGTATTGACCCCGAGCGCTTTTTCGAATCCTATGCCGCCCACATAGCGTTCTTAACCGCGGTTTACATCCTCTGCACGATACCGCTGTTCCGGCATACCCCCAAACTTGAATCGCCGTTCGAAAATTCGAGGGTCGAATACTACCCGGTCAGCGAATATCTACCACCCATCCACACCGGCAAAAGAGCAGAGATGAAGCCGCGCAAGGGAGCGCCCAAGCTCGCGAAGCAAGAGATCCTGTCTGTCCCGCCTGAACCGGATAACAACCATCAAACCATCGTCACACCGCCCAAGATCAAGCTGCAGCAGGACGTGCGGGTGCCCAACATCGTGGCTTGGACGCAGGTGCCCGCCGCGCAACCCATTGCCGCTTCGGCGCGCTCGGCTTCACAACTGAAGGTGCCGCAGCTTGACCCACAGGTGGTGGGGCCGGCAGCCGATGTCTCTCAAGTGAAGCCGAAGCTGCAACTGCCTCCCGAGTTACAACCATCGGTGGTCGAGCCCGCGCTGACGCCCGACCAGTTGAAGCTGAAGCCCGGACAGCTTAATATGGCGCAGATGGAGCCACAGGTTGCTGCTCCCAAACTGCCCGTTCAGGCGCAGCGCGCCAGTGGTGTGAGCGACAACCCCGCGAAGAACACCGCAGCGACGGCGGCTCCCGGGCCTTCCCCGAATGTGCAGGGACTTACTTCGACAAAGGGCCAAGGTCAACTGATTGCCCTGGGCCTGAATCCAGCTGACGTGCGCGGGCCCATCGCCGTCCCCAGCGGCAACCGCAGCGGAGAATTTCATGCCTCGCCGGGCGGCAAGCCCGACGCACCCGGTACGCCCAATGTTACTGGCACCGGCAGCGGAAGTGGCGCAGGCTCAGGAGCCGGCAATGGTCCGCCTCCTGGGATCAGCGTTGGCGCTGCTCCGCCGGGGGCAACGACCTCGGCGGTTGGCGGAACGCCGAACAAGTCCGCCGTCGACCCCGACGCTCAGGCGCGCAAAGCGATGATCGCGGCCGCCATGAAGCCTTCCGTCCCCAGTATTCGTGATCGGCCCCCTCCCCCACCCCCTCCCGCATTGTCGGACGATCCGGACCGCTCGATTGAGCAGCGAGTGTTTGGCGCGAAGCGCTCTTACAAGCTGATCATGAACATGCCAAACCTGACTTCAGCGACAGGAAGCTGGATTATTCATTTTGCCGAGCTTAAGCAAAGCGACGACAAGGTTGCAATCGCTGCGCCTGTGGCCACGATGAAGGTCGATCCGGCTTATCCGCCGGATGTGTTGCGCGACAAGGTGGAAGGCACGGTGACGCTGTACGCGGTGATTCGCGCCGACGGTGCGGTGGATGACGTTAAGGTGCTCGACAGCCTGGATTCACGTCTCGACGAAACTGCGATGCGGGCCCTGTCGCGCTGGCATTTCCGCCCCGGCACCAAGAACGGCGAACCGGTTGCGCTCGAGGCGGTTGTCGAAGTTCCGTTCCGCATGAAACACCTGCAATAAAGCCCGGGGTTTCAGGGTGCTGCGCTCTTATGGACGGTAACCGTGCTCCAGGTCTTATCGGCGGCGTGGCACAGGTTCTCCAATGGACAATGGGCGCACTTGGGCTTGCGCGCGATACACAGCGCGCGTCCATGCAGGATGATCTGGTGCGCGAAGACGATCCACTTGTCGCGTGGAACCACCTTCATCAGGTCCTGCTCGATTTTGCGCGGATCGTCGTTCTTTGTCAGCTCCAGCCGCCGCGAGATGCGCTGCACATGCGTGTCCACGACAACGCCGTCGGCGATCTTGAACCAGGTGCCCAGCACCACGTTAGCGGTCTTGCGCGCCACACCAGGTATTTGCAGCAGTTCGTCCATGGTGCGCGGAACCTGCCCGCCGAACTCGCTCAGCACCTTGCGTGCCGCGCCGACCACCGACTTCGACTTGTTGCGGAAAAAACCGGTTGAGCGAATGTCAGGTTCAAGGTCCTCGGGATCGAGCGCCGCGAACGCCTCAATGGTTGGATACTTCGCAAAGATTATGGGGGTGACCATGTTGACGCGCACATCCGTGCACTGCGCCGAAAGAATAGTCGCTACTAGCAGCTCCCATGCGCTTTTGTGATGCAGTGCGCAGGTCGCGAGAGGATAGCGGTCGTCAAGCCTTTTGAGGAGCTCGTTAACACGCTTGGGCGCGAGCGGATGATAGCCCTTGGAAAGAGCGCCCATGTTGTTAATGGCGGATTTCTTCGGCGCGGCTGTGCCCGCCAGAATGGGCGCGGCACCCTTGGCGACTCTTTTCAGGACGGGTGCGACTCTCCGGGCTTTGACCTTGGCGCGCTGTGGCGTGCTCGAAACTTTGTCCTGACGTCCTGAACGTGAAGGCTGGCGAGGCGTAACGCCGCGTGGCATGGGCTATTCTCCGCCAGCAGATTACAATGAGAGGAGTACCAGCATCAATTCAGTGTGGGGTTTTGGAATGGCATCGACCAATGCCGGAGTGCGAGCTGTGTCCACAGAACTGCCAGCCATGCCGCTCACCCTTGAGGGCTTGAGCGTATTGCATCAGATGTTCCGGTTGCGCTGGCCGGACTGGCGCAAACTCAGCCCTGCAGGCCAGCAGGAGATTGCGCATGAGGCTTCTGCTGTGCTTTTGCCCAGCGAAGAAGCGGGCCAGAGCGCAGTGTACTCGATGCTGGGACACAAGGGCGACCTGATGCTGGTGCACTTCCGCGACTCGTTTGATGAGCTCAACACGACCGAGCTGCAGCTGAACCGCACCGCATTACAGGAATATCTGGAGCCTACACATTCGTATCTTTCCGTTATCGAGCTGGGGCTGTATGACTCCAGCGTCAAGCTTTTCCGTCAGCTCACCGAACGCGGCATTGCTCCGCTTTCGGAAGAGTGGAACCGGGAAGTGCAACAAACGATGGAGCGGCAGCGGCAGGCGATGCATCCCCGACTTTATCCCAAGATTCCAGACAGCCGGTATCTGTGCTTCTATCCCATGGACCGCAAGCGCGGCGAGGACAAGAACTGGTATCTGTTGCCCATCGAGGAGCGCCAGCGTCAGATGGAGGAGCACGGAATGGTTGGCCGGCGCTACGCGGGCAAGGTGCAGCAAATCATCACGGGTTCCATCGGCTTCGATGATTGGGAATGGGGTGTAGATTTGTTTGCCCCCGAGCCTCTGGTCTTCAAGAAGCTGATTTACGAGATGCGTTTTGATCAGGTCAGCGCGGAATATGCGGCCTTCGGGCAGTTCTTCATCGGCGTGCGTTGCCCGGTGGCGAGGCTCGGTGATTGGCTGGAAGGAAAGCTGTCGAAATAGCAACCCGGCAGCTTCTTTGCATTCGAAATAACTCAGGGAAGGTCTTCACTTCACAAAATGATTGCGCAAATTCTCGAAATAGTAGCGGCTTGGATCGTCGGTGTCATCTCGGCGGGAGGCTATGGCGGTGTGATGCTGCTAATGGCCATCGAGTCGGCGTGCATTCCGCTGCCGTCGGAAATCATCATGCCGTTCTCGGGGTATCTGGTATATACCGGGCGATTCTCGTTGCTCGCTGTTGCCACCTGGGGCGCCATCGGCTGCAACCTGGGCTCGGTGCTGGCGTACGAAGTCGGCTACTTCGGCGGACGTCCGCTGGTGGAGCGCTATGGCCGCTACATTTTTCTCAGCCAGCGCGAACTCAACATCGCTGACCGCTTCTTTGAGCGGCGCGGCTCGCTGGCGGTTTTGATCGCGCGCCTGCTGCCCGTCATCCGTACCTTTATCGCGCTGCCTGCCGGCATCGCACGCATGCCGCGGCTGAAGTTTCACATTTACACGTTTATTGGCTCGTGGCCGTGGTGCTTCGCCCTCGCCTACATCGGAATGCGGCTGGGCGAACAGTGGGACAAGGATCCGCGACTGAAGACTTTGGTTCCACCGTCTCGACGCTGTGATTCTGGCGGTGCTCGTCGTCGCGGTGATTTACTTCGTGTGGTCACACGTGCAGCATCGGGTGGGCAGGGAAGCGGCGGAAGAGGCAGCGGATTAGGGAAAACCAATCGGCATTCAGCCATTGATGGCTTCTTGTTCAGTGCAGAGCGTTTTTGTCAATCGATCTTCACCGCTTTCGCCACAATCCGTTCGTACTTGCGCCACGGCACGATTCTCTTCAGCCAGACTTGCATCTTCGCGTCCCCGCCAATCAGGTAGCGCAACTTCGGATTGGGCTCTTGTGCAACGCGGACGATCAACTTCGCCACCTCGCGAGCGTCGCGCCGGTGTTTTGCGCTGTTCTTGACGAATTCGGCGAAGCGCTGGCTGCGCTCCTTGTTGGGCGATGCGGGATCGAGCGAGCCCTTCGCGATAACCACGTTGCGCTCCCAGATGTCGGTGTCGAACGCCCCCGGCTCAACCAGCGCCACGCGGATACCGAGCGAGTGCGTCTCGATGCGGAGCGACTCGCTCCAGCCCTCCAGCGCATATTTCGACGCGCTGTAGGCGCTCAGCATTGGCTGCCCCAGGAGTCCGGCGACCGAGGTAACGGTGATGATGTGTCCCGACTTCTGCGCGCGCATCACCGGCAGCACAGCCTTGGTCATGGCCACATTACCGAAGAAGTTGGTTTCGAGTTGATGACGAAGTTCGGCGAGCGTCATGTCTTCGGCGAAACCGGCAACGCTGAATCCGGCATTGTTCACCAGCACATCAATGCGGTCATGACTGCCGAGGATCTCTTCCACCGCGCCCGGCAGCGACTCGAATTCCGTAATGTCGAGCCTGAGCACGTAGATGCGGTCACGAACGCCGGCCTTCTGGGCCGCCTCTTCCAGTCGGCCGCTGTTGGCGAGATTGCGCATGGTGGCCACCACGCGGTAGCCGTTCAGCGCCAACTCGACGGCGGTCAGCAGGCCAATGCCACTGGAGCTTCCGGTCACAACTGCGATTTTTTCTTCAGCCATGGTTCTCCGCCAAATCCCTCAGATTGCCGCACAGGACGCAAACGCGTCCGTTCGCGCACCGTTCAATTGCAATGCCTGCGGCGGTACGAGAAGATAACAGGTTTGTACATTCTTTCATGAAACGGACTGATAGCATGCCGACCAAGCAAGCAGCAGGGAAATACGAATACCGCCAAAGGCGAGATCGCCCCGGCCAAGGGAAAGCTCGGGGTCATGATTCCGGGCATGGGCGCGGTCGCAACCACATTTGTTGCGGGCGTCGAAGCCGTTCGCAAAGGAATCTCCAGCCCCATTGGCTCGCTCACGCAGATGGGCACCATCCGGCTCGGCAAACGCACCGAGGGCCGCTCGCCGAAGATCCAGGACTTCGTACCGTTGGCCAAGCTGAACGATCTGGTTTTCACCGGATGGGACATCTTCGAAGACGACATGTATTCGGCGGCGCGCAACGCCGGCGTGCTCGACGTCTCGTTGCTCGACCAGGTCAAACCGTTCCTCTCCAAGATCAAGCCGCGCAAGGCGGTCTTCGACAAGAACTACGTCAAGAAGCTCGACGGTCCCAACGTGAAGAAGGGCAAGAACAAGATGGAGCTGGCCGAGCAACTGCGCGACGACATCCGCGACTTCAAGAAGTCCAGCGGCGCCGACCGGCTGGTGATGATCTGGTGCGGCTCGACGGAAACTTTCATCAAGCCGGGGAAGGCGCACAAGTCGGTCGAGGCCTTCGAAAAAGGCATTGCGCGCGAGTGATGCGAGCATTGCACCCTCGATGATCTACGCCTATGCGGCACTGAAGGAAGGCGTGCCATTCGCCAACGGCGCACCCAACCTCACGGTGGACATCGGCGCCATGCTTGAGTTGTCGAAGCAGATGGAAGCGCCCATCTGCGGCAAGGACTACAAGACCGGCCAGACCCTTATCAAGACCATCCTCGCGCCTGGCTTCAAGGCCCGCATGATCGGGCTGAACGGATGGTTCTCCACCAACATTCTCGGCAACCGTGACGGCGAGGTGCTCGACGACCCCGGCTCATTCAAGACCAAAGAAGAGTCCAAGTTGTCGGTGCTGGAGCACATTCTTCAGCCTGAACTCTACCCCGAACTCTATGGCAATATCTGCCACAAGGTTCGCATTAACTATTATCCGCCACGCGGTGATAACAAAGAGGGTTGGGACAATATCGACATCTTCGGCTGGCTCGGCTATCCGATGCAGATCAAGGTCGATTTCCTGTGCCGGGATTCCATTCTCGCAGCGCCTATTGTCCTTGACCTGGTTCTTTTCCTCGACCTTGCGAAGCGCTCCTCGGAACTACGCGGCATCGGCATCCAGGAATGGCTGAGCTTCTATTTCAAGTCGCCAATGACGGCGCCTGGGTTGTATCCCGAGCACGACCTGTTCATCCAGTCGATGAAACTGAAGAACACGCTGCGCCATCTCAAGGGCGAAGAGATGATTACCCACCTGGGGCTCGAGTATTACGATTGAGAGGCTTGTCAGCTCTCGTATAATTCGGCTCGCTATGCGCCCATTCAAATTGACCGTCCTCACGCTTGCGTTTGTTCTTGCGAGCGCTGCTGGCACGTTCGCGCAATCCAACGACCGCGTCATGCAGCAGGCCCTCAAGCCTTCCATGCTGCAGGAGAACCTACGGGTGCTGACCGATGAGATCGGCGGCCGCGTTCCGGGCACGCCCGCCATGCAGAAAGCGATCCAATGGGGAGTGAACGCATTCAAGGCCGCCGGCGCTGATTCGGTCCACACCGAAGACTTCACGATACCGGGCTCGTGGGCGGAGGGCGACACCGAAGTCAATGTTGTAGCGCCCGTGACGTTTCATGTCCGGGCAGTGTCCCTTGCATGGTCGCCGCCGCTGAAGCCGACGACCGCGCGTGTGGTGGATGTCGGCATGGGCAGCGATGTCGAGTTTGCCAATGCCGGTGATATTGCGGGCGCGATCGTGTTGGCACACAGCGACGTACTGAAGACTTGGGAAGATCTGTTCAACGAGTATTACCGTGCCCCCGGGATCATCGCGAACGCTGTGAAAGGCAAGGCGCTGGCCATAGCGTTCACCTCCAGCCGTGAGCATGACATCCTCTACCGGCACATCAACACCATGACTGGGAAGATCGACGTTATTCCTCAGGTGCTGCTGGCGCGCGAAGACGCCGAGCGGATTTCACGACTGTTGGCCCATGACGGGAAAGTGCAAATGTCGATTTCGACGCCGAACAAGGTTGGGCCACCGATCACGACCAGCAACGTCGTGGCCGAGCTGAAAGGAAACGAACTGCCGAACGAGATCGTCATCCTCGGGGCGCATCTCGACTCTTGGGAACTCGGCACAGGCGCCCTCGACAACGGCTGCAACGCGGCCCTGGTCATTGACTCGCTGCGCGCGATCAAGGCAGCAGGCGTCCGGCCGCGGCGCACCATTCGTTTCATACTTTTCTCCGGCGAAGAAGAAGGGCTCCTGGGCTCTCTGGCATACGTGCGTGCCCACAAGAACGAACTCGACAATATCGTCGCCGAGGTGGTGCTGGACGAGGGCTCCGGACCGATCGCCAGCTTCTCCACCGGCGGACGGAAAGATGTGGATGCCGCGCTGGCTCCCATGTTGCAACCGTTCGCACAGTGGAAGTCCAGCGAAGTGACCAACGATGCCACCGTGGGCACCGACAACTTCGACTTCATGATGGAAGGGGTACCCACGTTGCTCCCCAACCAATTGGAAGCTAATTACCTCATCAATTACCACGCCAGCTCCGACACCTTCGACAAGGTTGATTTCGCGCAGTTGAAGAAGAACGAGGCCATGGCGGCCGAGTTGGTCTTCGAGCTGGCCAACGCTCCGCAGCGAATTGGACCTCGACTCACCCGCAGCCCAGATCGAAGCCACCTTTCCTGAGACCCATCTTGACGACCAGATGAAGGGCTTCGGGCTGTGGGAGGACTGGGCGAACGGGACACGGGGCAGGAAACAGTGAGGCGTGGCGCACACAGGCTGTGATGCGTGTCATTGCTCCCACTCTCTACCGTCCTATACAATCACCAGTTTCGTAACTCTTGTGCAATCTTCTAAGGAGCAGACGATCCGGTGCGTCCAGCCGGAGGAGCGGGTCGGTTCGCCCGTGGTCATCGTAAAAAATGAAAATACATGAGTACCAGGCGAAGGCCATCCTCTCGAAGTACGGAGTGGCGGTGCCGCGCGGACAAATGGTCGAAAGCCGCGAGGAAGCGGAAAGCGCGGCCAAGGCCCTGTTGCACGAAGGCGCGACCGGCATAGTCGTCAAGGCACAGATTCACGCTGGGGGCCGTGGCAAAGGCGGCGGCGTCAAGCTTGCCAAGTCGGCGGAAGAAGCCACTGAGCTGGCGGGCAAAATCCTCGGCATGAATCTGGTCACCCACCAGACCGGCCCCGAGGGCAAGAAAGTCCAGCGGCTCCTAATCGAAGAGACGCTGCCGATCGCACGCGAGCTCTACCTCGGCATTGTGCTCGACCGCGGGCCGGGCAGGCTGGTATTTATGGCCTCGGCAGCGGGTGGCATGGAGATCGAGGAGGTCGCCGCCAAGGATCCCAACGCCATCATCAAGGAGCATCTCGTTCCTGGCTTTGGGCTGCAAGCTTTTCAGGCGCGAGAGATCGCGTTCAAACTTGGCCTCGAGGCCAAGTACATCAGCGGCGCTGTGAAGTTCATGATGGCGCTGGCGCGCGCGGCGGAGGACACGGACGCTTCGCTGGTCGAGATCAATCCGTTCATCACCACAACGGATGGCCATCTGTTTGCGCTCGACGCCAAGATGAACTTCGACGACAACGCGCTCTACCGTCATCCCGACATCAAGGAACTTCGTGACCTAAGCGAGGAAGATCCGCTCGAAGTTGAGGCCAGCAAGTACAACCTGAATTACATCAAGCTTGACGGCAACGTGGGCTGCATGGTCAACGGTGCCGGACTGGCCATGGCCACGATGGACATCATTCAGTACGCCGGCGGCATGCCCGCGAACTTTCTCGACGTAGGCGGCGGCGCCAACGAAGAGCAGGTGACTCACGCCTTCGAGATTTTGCTGAGCGACAAGAACGTGAAGGCGGTGCTCATCAATATTTTCGGAGGCATTCTGCGGGTGGACACGCTGGCCAATGGTGTGGTCAGCGCGGCGCGCAAGACCAACATCCGGTTGCCGATTGTACTGCGGCTGGAGGGAACCAACGTCGAGCAAGGCCGCGTGATCCTCAAAGAAAGCGGGTTGAATTTCATCGTGGCTGAGACCATGAAGGACGCGGCTGAAAAGGTCGTTGCCGCCGCCAAGGGGGTTCGATGAGCATCCTGGTTGATAAGTCAACGCGATTGATCGTGCAGGGACTGACTGGCCGCGAAGGGACGTTCCACGCGAAGAACGCAGCGGCATACGGCACGCAGGTCGTTGGCGGCGTGACTCCCGGCAAAGGTGGCATCACGCACGAAGGCTGGCCGATCTTCAACACCGTTAGCGACGCCATCGCCAAGACCGGCGCGAACGCGACCGTGATCTTCGTTCCCCCGCCGGGTGCGGCCGACGCGATCATGGAAGCTGCTGATGCGGGCTTGCCGCTGATCGTTTGCATTACCGAGGGCATTCCCACGATGGACATGGTGAAGGTATGGGAGTTTCTGAAGACGAAGAACTCGCGGCTGATCGGGCCGAATTGTCCAGGCATCATCTCGCCGGGAAAATGCAAGATTGGCATTATGCCAGCGAATATCCACAAGGAAGGGAACGTCGGCATCGTTTCGCGCTCGGGCACGCTGACCTACGAGGCCGTCTATCAGTTAACGACGCGCGGCATCGGACAGTCCACCGCAATTGGAATTGGCGGTGACCCGATTATCGGCACCAATTTCGTGGACGCGATCGACCTGTTCAACCAGGATCCGGAGACGGAAGCGATCATCATGATTGGTGAGATTGGCGGCAATGCTGAGGAGACCGCGGCAGAGTTTATCAAGCAGAACGTGCGCAAGCCGGTCATCGGGTTCATTGCCGGGCAGACCGCGCCTCCGGGACGTCGCATGGGTCACGCCGGAGCGATCATCTCCGGCGGGAAGGGAACTGCAGCGGAAAAGATCAAGGCCATGGAGGCCGCTGGAATTCACGTCGCCAAGTCGCCGGCCGAAATCGGGGAGACGCTGGTGAAGGCGACCGGCACAACTCTGAAAGTTTAATTCTATTCACTACACCGATACAGAGACACAGAGGCACAAGAAAACAGGGACTTTGCTAACAGCTAACAGCTAATGGCTAAGAGCCCAAAGCGAGAAGCCAGGAGCGAAGAGCGGACTATGAATTCATGAAAACCATCCAACGCACCCTCTCCATCATCAAGCCCGACGCGGTTGAAAAAGGCGCGACGGGCGACATCATCCACACCCTGCTGCAAAACAACTTTCGCATCATCGGCATGAAGATGCTGTATATCAGCAAAGCCCAGGCCGAAGGCTTCTACGCCGTTCATGTGCATCGGCCATTCTTCGAGTCGCTGACAAATTTCATGTCGAATGGCCCCATCATCGTAATGGCGCTGGAGAAAGAAAACGCCATTGCCGACTACCGCACGCTGATGGGCGCCACCGATCCGGCCAAGGCCGACGAGGGCACGATTCGCAAGAAGTGGGCCTCGAGCATCGAGAAGAACGCGGTGCACGGCTCCGACGCCGAGGACACCGCGCGCTTCGAGCTGAGTTATTTCTTCGCCGGATACGAACTGGCGAAGTAAACTAACGCGAGGCCGAGGTTAAGAATTCACCCACGGAGGCACAGGGAGCGCTGCGGTAGAAAGAATCAAATTCTTCTCGTCTTTTGTGTCTCCGTGGTGAAGAAACCTAGCGGGAGGTCCCATGGCACATGTGCAGATTACGATGTTGTCGGGGCGCACTATCGAACAGAAACGCCGAGCTGTGAAGCGCGTCACCGAAGTACTGCGCGAGGAACTGAACGTAAAACCTGAGAAGCTGACCATCGCTTTCGTGGAAGTGCCACGTGACAGCTATGCCCGCAATGGCGTTCTTCTCTCCGACCGTACCGATCTTCAGTAACCTCGTTTCGGCGTTTCGGCTGACAAGTCCCAAGTCACTCCGCCTTGACGGCTCCTCTGCCGGGCAATAGAGTCAAATACTTGGGAGTTGTGCCTTTGGAACCCCTGCTTGGGAAGAGCTTTCTTCACTACACCATCCTGCGAGAACTGGGTAGCGGGGGCATGGGTGTTGTGTATGAAGCTGAGGACACCAGGCTCGCTCGTCACGTCGCCCTGAAGTTCCTCTCCCGGGATTTCGAGAGGGATCCCTACGCGCTGGAGCGCTTCAAGCAAGAGGCCCGCGCCGCCTCAGCTCTGAATCACCCCAACATCTGCACCATCTACGCCATAGAGGAATGCGACGGCCAGCACTTCATCGCTATGGAACTGCTGGAAGGCGAGAGTCTGAGTGAGAAGATCAAAGGGAACCCGCTCACGCTCGACAAGATCATTAACGTAGGTCTGCAGATCAGCGACGCACTCGAGGTTGCGCATGGTAAAGGCATCGTGCATCGAGATTTGAAGCCAGCCAACATCTTCCTCACCGCGCGCGGGCAGGCCAAAATCCTCGACTTCGGATTGGCGAAGCTCACTTACGATCGCCGGGCTGCTTTGGAAACTGTTGGCGGAGACGCCCCCACCATTGCCCCCCTGCATCTCACGGCACCAGGTACGGCGGTGGGCACCGTTGCCTATATGTCGCCGGAACAGGCGCGGGGGGAAGATCTGGATGCGCGCAGCGACTTGTTCTCCTTTGGCGCCATTCTTTACGAGATGGCAACAGGCAAACTTCCGTTTGAGGGCAACACGTCGGCTGTAGTCTTCCAAGGCATTCTCGACCGCAATCCCCGGCCGGCAACGGAGCTGAATCCGTCCATTCCGTTCAAGCAGCAAGAGATTATCGACAAGGCGCTGGAGAAAGATCCGGACCTGCGCTACCAGAGCGCAGCGGAAATCCGCAGCGACCTGAAGCGGCTCAAGCGCGACATAACGGGCCACGGATCGCAGGCCGGAATCCCAGTAGCTTCATCATCCTCCTCTTCTGCCGTCCGCGACAGCAGTCCGGCGGCGCTTTCTAGCAGCAGTGCGGTCATTCTGGAGACCGCCAAGAAGCACAAGAGCGGAGCCGGGCTGATTACTGTACTGAGCATCGCGATGATCGTGGCGGGAATCTACGGTGCATACAAATGGGTTTCGCAGTGGATCGGCGATTCCGGCCCGGTGCCGTTCCAGAACATGAACATGGAAAAGCTCACCAGCTCCGGCAAGGTAGCCCTGGCGACGATTTCGCCTGACGGCAAGTATGTGGTGAATGTGGTGGACGAGGGACACGGGCGGCAGAGTCTGTGGATGCGGCATATCGCCACCGGCAGCAACGCGCAGATCATGACACCCACGGAAGTCCGATATACGGGGCTGACCTTCATTCCCAACGGCGATTTCCTGTATTTCGTTCGCATTGAGCCGGAGAATCCAGGGTTGGGGTTCCTGTACCAGATACCCGTGCTGGGAGGCACTCCCCACAAACTCATCATCGATGTGGACAGTCCGGTGAGCTTCTCACCTGACGGCGGGCAGATTGCCTTCTTGCGAAACAGTTCGTCAGACGGAACCGCGAAGATCATCCTCGCGCATCCTGACGGCAGCAGTGAACACGTCCTCGCCGCGCTTCCGCTTCCCGGTTATTCCAGCCCTGCCTGGTCTCCCGACGGCAAATGGATCGCTTCGACGGTGTTCGATCCGGGTAACCAGAATCCGGGCCGCCTGGTGCTCCTCGACCCTTCGAGCGGAAAGGAGAAGACGATCTACGCCGGCACAGCCAGACTGCAAAGGCCTGCGTGGATGCCCGATGGCAAACATCTGATTCTCATCTTCCACGATGTCACCAGCGACTGGAACGGGCAGATCGGAGAGGTGTCGTTGTCCGGCCGTACCCTTCATCGCATTACCAACGATCTCAGCTCCTATAGCAGTCTTACGCTCGGGGTTACCAGGGATGGCAAGCAACTCATCGCAGTTCAAAACACGCCCGATAGCGGTGTGTATACCCTGAGGTTGGACCAGGGGACAAACTCTGATGTAAAGCAGTTGGACAACCACGGCGACATCAACGTTGGCTGGCTGCCCGATGGCAGGCTTATCACGCTTGATTACGATGGCCACATCTCCATCATGAACGGCGACGGTAGCAGCCGCAACGTAATTTACCAGCAAAACCTGCCGATGCAAGGCCTGACGGTTTGCCCAGACGGCACCAATGCTTTTTTCTATATGCCCAACCAGAGCACCAAGGCGATCAATATTTTTCGCCTTGATGTGCAAAACGGCACTGCGACAGCCGTAACCAATGGCAAAGTGGAGCAGAACCCGGTTTGCTCCCCCGACGGCAAGTTCGTCCTGTACAGCAAGCTTGAGAAGGGAAGGCAGGTGCTGATGGAGATACCGGTCAGCGGCGGTGAAGCCAAACAACTCACCGACAAGGTAGTAAACTTTGGGGCGGTCTCGCCCGACGGCAAACAGATTGCAGCGCTAGCCGTGGAGGGACAGGGCGCGAATGCCAAGCCGATGATCGAAATTCTTCCTTCTGAGGGAGGCTTGCCAGTGAAAAGCTTCCCCCCCAGCCGGTTCATTTCCGGACTGTTCCAGTATTCCGCCGACGGACAGAGTCTCTATTATCCGATTACGGAGAAGGGCGTTTCGAACATTCTGATGCAGCCGATCGCAGGCGGACCTCCAAGCCTGGTCACCAACTTCGAAACCCTGTTCCTTTACGGTTACGACTACGACTGGAAAAATGAGAGGCTGGCAGTCGCTCGCGGTCGGACTAACTCCGATGTCGTGCTCATCACGCAGCAGGAGGAAAAACATTAGCCAGTCGGACGTTGTCGTTCGGTCCCGATCAGCTAGTTAGCATCGAATCGGAGGATTGATAGCAGTTTCGGGTTGGCGTTCACCTCCTGCTGTTCAATTTTGGGACGGTCTGCGGGAACATAGCTACTGAAACCTTCACATTTATATGCAATTGAATTACTCTGCTCCTATAGACATATTTTTTCTTCATTTGACGTGGGTGGTCTCGCCGGATCCTTGCTTGCCATGCCAAACTGCGCTTGGGGCCAAGCTGGCCGCTTTCTGGAGTGGCGTCCAACAAACCTGGCTTCAGATTCCTAAAGGAGATGCATGAAGGGGCTCAAACCTTTTCCGTTCGTCGGATTGGGACTTATTCTTTGCGCGTTACTGATGAGCGGTTGCAGCTCGACGCCAAAAAACGGCCCAAGCGCCTTGAACATCTTGACGCAAAAGCTGCCTCAGGGCGCTGAAGGCGATTCCTACAGTCAAACTCTGCAGGCGTCCGGAGGGCTAACACCGTACACCTGGACCGTGGATTCGGGGGCCCTCCCCCCCGGTTTCAGCTTCAGTAGCGCCGGAGTGTTGAGCGGAACCCCACCGGCCGGATCGGCGGCCACGTACAGCTTTACGCTCCGGGTAACTGATTCGCAATCGCCGGTCAAGGCTTACCAGACGACCAGCCTGACGCTGCTGATCAATTCTCCGCTTTCGTTCCAAGCCACTACTTTGCCCAATGGTGTCGTTGCCGTTGCCTACTCCAGTGCGGTGGCCGCTTGTCCGGCAGGTATGCCGATGATGTGCGGAATCCCGCCCTACACCTACAGTGTCATCAGCGATCCCGGCTGTTTGTTCACCAATACTGCAAACTGCTCTTCTAACGGTGGCCTGACCCTGAACGCGGACGGTACCATCACCGGGACGCCCACCGGCCCGACTGGACCCTTCCAGTTCACCGTGCAGGTGACCGACAGCTTCCCCACCACAGCTACCGCGAATTTCAGTATCACCGTCAACGGAAGGATCCAGGGGAACTACGCTTTCTCATTCAACGGCTACAACCAGCAGGGGCAAGCTTTCTATATGGTCGGAAGCTTTGTGGCTGATGGAAACGGCAATATCACCAGCGGCGTGTTGGATCGCAATGGGAATGACTCCGTTGGAGCGGTGACCGATGTGGCCATCACGCCCGGGACCGGCGCGAACGGGCAATGCCCGATTGCCAGCACAGCAACTGGTTCGGTCTATTGCGTGGGGCGCTCTGGAGTTACGACGGGAAGCAATCTGGGAACCATCGTGATCGCTTCTTCGCTGGGCACATACTCCTTTAGCGTTTCCGTTTCGCTGGTTACTGACTCCAGAATCGTTTTGGCGGATCCTAACAACCCGGGCGTCTGGGGTTCCGGCGTGCTGAAACCCCAGGGGCAAAGTCTTTCAGGGGTTTCGTTGGTTTCCAGCAACTTTGCATTCGGCTTGTCGGGCGTGGACGCGAATGGCAATCCCTATGGCGGGGCGGGCTACTTCATAACCGATGCGAACGGTAAAATTACCGCTGGAAATGGTGAGGCGGACCTCAATGACAATGGCGCGGTACAGAGTCAGGTATCCCTGACCGGAAGCCTCGCAAGGCAGCGCCCCGTTTTTTAACACCAGCACCGGCAGAGGGACCGCTACTCTCACCATCGGTTCCAGCACCGTGGATTACGCCTTTTACGTGGTGGGCCCTTCAACCGGCAAACTGTTTCCCAGCTTGATAGCCATACAGACCGATGCGGTCTCTGGCGGCGCGCCGGTGACATTGGCGTCAGTGGCTGACCGGGGGCCGGCTGGCGGCGGCACAACCACGTTCAGCGATTTCTCCTTGAACGCTACGCGTGGCGGCAACCCCAACGGCGCCGTATTCGAACTGAACGCAGTCTCGTCGGCCGGCGGCACCCCTGTCCCCGACATTTCGCTGGGGTTGGGTAACTTTGATGGCATGGGCAACGTCACTTCCTATTCCCTCGACGAGAACATTGGCGGTACTCTGAGCCAACCCTCTTACACGAACGCTATCTATTCGGTGGACAAGACGAGTGGACGAGTAACTCTAACCGGTCTCGGCACTTATCCTCCGGTTTGGTATCTGGTAACGTTTAACACCGGATTTGTGGTCGGCACCGATCCCAATGTAACAACCGGAACGTTCGAGCCACAGACCGTGTCGCAACCGGTCACGATCCTTTCCCTCTTTGGTAATTTCTACGGCGGAACTGTCTATCCGGTTTTGCCGAGCGTGACGAATGAAGTGGAAGCGGCAGTTGCTTCGCCTCCGCCGCCACCGGGTAGCGGCAACGGGAACATTCGCCGGGACTTACGACAGCAGCGGAACGACTGGTGTGATGATGAATCAGATGTTCATATATCCAGATCAGCCTGGTTCCCCTGGAGGCCTTCTGCCTCGCGGACGGCAACACCTGCCCTTCTCCCCAACAGACACAGAGCGCTACAGGTAGACTCCTCATACTGGACAGCAGCGGAAACCCCGTAGACATCCTCTATCTGGTGGCTGCAGGCGCTACCGGGGCCACCAACTCCGCCACCAAGAGTGTGCTTCTTGGCACCGGCGCAGCTCCCAGCCTGACGGTACTGACGCACTGATCAACTGACCCGGGTTGGATAGGCCGGCGTGATTCACACGCCGGCCTGTCTTCCTGCCGCGACCCCGGTTGGTCACCTGAAACCACTGCGACGAAGCTGGGAATCAAGGTATACTCTGTAACAATCCGGCTTTGGAGTGGGGCTCGCCTCCACAGGGGTCCGGCCCAGGGGAAGTGTAGGAAATGGCTGGGGATCCAGAAGGCGCAGCGCGAAGAGCGCAAGACGGCATAGCCGTGTCCAGCGGCGACAGTTCCGCCGCTACGCCTAAGCCGGCCCTCGGCTCCGAGGGGATGACCGATCCCGGGATCGATTCCGCCGGCGTAACCTCACCGGGGACTGGGCGACCCATTACCCCGAAAAGTGACCCTTCCGATGCGATGACGATGGCTGAGCCCGGCAGCTCAGGAAGTGGCAGTGCGCCCCACCCCATCTTTTCCTCCATCGGCGCTACCGTGTTCCATGCCGGGGACGTCCTCGGCGGTCGCTACGAGATCTTGAAGCTGCTGGGCATGGGCGGCATGGGCGCTGTTTACAAGGCCCGCGATAATGAAGTCGAGCGCGTCGTGGGACTGAAGGTGATTCGTCCGGACCTGGCCGGCGACCCCGCTATCCTGGCGCGCTTCAAGCAAGAGCTGATTCTCGCCCGGCAAGTCACCCACAAAAACATCATCCGCATTTACGACCTGAACGAAGCCGACGGCGTGAAGTTCATCACCATGGAGTTCATCGAAGGTGAGGACTTGCGCTCCATTCTTCTGCGCGAAGGCAAGCTCTCACCCGAAGCGGCGGCCAACATTATGGTTCAGGTATGCGCGGGCTTACAGGCGGCCCACAGCGAAGGCGTTATCCATCGTGATTTGAAACCCAGCAACGTCATGTGCGACGCCGCAGGGCGAGTCGTCATTATGGATTTCGGTTTGGCCCGCACCGTTCAAGGCGACGGCATGACGCGCACTGGCATGATGGTGGGGACGATGGAATATATGTCGCCCGAACAAGCCATGGGGAAGGAACTTGACGCGCGCTCGGACCAGTTCGCAGTAGGTCTCATCTTCTACGAGCTGCTCAGCGGGTTCATGCCGTATCACGGGGACAGCGCCATCGCCAGTCTGGTCAAGCGAACGCAGGAGCCAGCAGTGCCCCTGACGGAAGTTGACGCTTCGATTCCACCGGCGTTGAGCGCTATCGTCGCCAAGTGTCTGGAGCGCGATCCCAACGCGCGCTTCGCTTCGATGGAGGAACTGACCGAGGAGATCGAGGTTTGGCAGGGCAAGAAGCGTCGTGGTGGGCAGTCGGTCATTGCACCATCGGTTAACAAGCCTCTTCCAGCGAAGCCCTTTCCTTTGAAATGGGCCGCACTGGGAGTGGCGGTTGTCGTCCTTTCTGCGGGAACTTATTTCGCAATTCGTAACCGGTCGCACCTGGGAACGGGGGAACGGGATCTCAATCGGTCCAGGGTCCCGTGATGTCGGTTGCCGTCCTTCCGTTTCACAATGGTTCAGGAGATCCCAGCCTTAACTGGACCGGTTTCAGCATTTCCGAAAACCTGATCTCCGAGATTGGCGGGTCTAGTCACTTGCATCTGGTTTCGGCGGGTCGCTTGCAAGATGTGCTGCGCGACTTGGGCATTACTCCAGGGCCTCAGCTGGATGCCTCCACCCTGAAAAGCATTCAGGACGCTATCGGCGCCGACACCGTAATCTCAGGACAGATTGTGAAGGCCGGTAATCAGTTCCAGATTATCGCCATAATTCACGATCTTAAGAACGGTCGTGATATCCCCATCAGCGCTGACCTTGCTAACGTGACCGACCTCGCGGGCGCCATGGACAAGCTGGCCGGGCAAATCCGCGAAAAACTGGCTACCACGCCGGACATCTTGAATGAGTTGCGTGCCAACTCAGGGCACGTCTTAACGAACTCCGTCACCGCGTTGCAGGCCTACGATGAAGGTTTACAACTCGCTCGCGCCGGCAATAACACCCAAGCTGTTACTAAGTTTGAGAAAGCCACGGAGGAGGACCCTAACTTCGCGATGGCGTTCTCGAAGCTGGCGGAGACTTATTTGGCTCTCCACTATGACGACAAAGCGGAACAGGCATCGCGCCGCGCGGTTGGATTGAGTGAGAACCTCCCCGCCCAGGACCGGTATCTCATTCAAGCCATCAATGCCAGGATAACGAATGATTCAACGAAGGCCATCGCCGCATATGAAAACCTGACCAAGTTGAATCCGGATGATAGCGAAGCACAATCCGCTCTGGCTCGCCTTTATGAGAAGGAAGGCAGATTTGACGAAGCGAAGAAGCGTCTCGCCAAGGTGCTGGCTTCCGATCCCAAGAACACAAGAGCACTGCGCGCCAGTGGGCGGATAGAAATCGAGGCGAGCAACCCGCAAGCCGCGCTGGAACCCCTTAACAAAGCTCTAAGCCTCGCAACCTTATCTGGGAATGAGGAAGAAAAAGGCTCGATCCTCTTTTTCATCGGCGCTGCTTACCAGGACCTGGACAAGCCGGCGGATGCACTAGCCAACTTCCAGCAGTCCCTGGAAATCAGAAAGAAAATCGGAGATCAGAGCGGCATCGCCCAGAGCCTAGGACAAATGGCCCGGGTGCAGGACAGGATGGGCCAATCGGATGCCGCCCTCGCCAGCTACAGAGCTGCGCTGGAAGTTACTCGCAAGATTGGCGACAAAGAGGGCTTGCTCAGCAATTTGATTAACCTGGGGAAGTTCTATCACGACCACGGAAAATACGATGAGGCGCTCAAGCCGTGGAATGAGGCCCTGCTACTGGCGCGTGATCTGCGCGCCGAGCCCGATCAAGCTCTATGCCTCAACAATATCGGCAGCGCGTACAACAACAAAGGCGAGTATCAGGCTGCTTTAACTTACTTCCAACAGGCCTATGAGATTCGTGACCGGCTGAAGCTGCCCGCCGAAGCGACCGAGTCTCTTCGCAATCTGGCGGAGATGAATTTCAAGCTCGGAGAGTACGAAACGGCCCAGGCGCAGTTCTTGAAGGCCCTTGAAGCCAGCCGGGAGACCAAAGACAAGGAAATGCTGGCGTTGGAATCGAGTACGATGGGCGTCCTCTTTGCCGCCCAGGGAAAGTACGATGCTGCCTTGAGTTATCTCCAGCAGGCGATAGACGGATTTAAGCAAGTCAATGATCGTACCTGGTACTCGGTGGAGGCCATGGCCCGCTACGGAGACGTGCTGTCCGTCGTGGGACGCGGAGAGGAAGGACAGAAGCCCATCGAAGACGCGCTGAAGCTCGCAGATGAGGTAAAGGACGAATACGCGACTTCGGAGGCGCGGAACGACCTCGGTGACAGCTACTTTTATCGCGGCGACTATGCCTCTGCCCGGCAGCAATACGACCGGGCGCGGCAGGTTGCGAGCAAGTGGGCCCTGCCCGACCAAGGCCTTCGCGCCCGCCTTGGGCTCGCCAGAGTGGATCTTGTCCAGGGCCGCCCCAAGGCAGCCGCGCCCGCTCTCAAGAAATTAAAGGAGGATGCGCTCTCGACGGGATTGAAAGCACTGGCGGTACGGGCTTCGATTTCTTACGCTCAGGCCCTGTTGGCTACCGACAACGCCGATGCCGCCAAGCAGGAATTGGAAAGCGCTCTGGGACAAACCGACAAAATGGGCATGTTGTTGGAGCGAGCCTATGCCGAATACCTGCTGGGCAACGCTCTGACGAGGACGGGCAAACCGAAAGAGGCGCCCCTGCATTATCGTGAAGCGAATCGCATTTTGGACTCCATCCTAAGCAAGGAAAAAAGTGCGGCCCACATTCTGGACCGCCCCGATCTCAAGAGTATCTACGTCGAGGCCAAGTCGTCTCAGGGTGGCGCCGCGTAGCGGCGAGGCCGTTGCCTCACAGTCTCTACCGGCCTCCTCTGACCAAGCTCTTCTGTGGGGCCGATGCTTGTTGACATCCCCAGAGTCCAACCCTTGCTGTGGTCATTTCGAGGGGATTCATCCCCAGGAAATCGGCCTTTTCCTGAGGCAATCGCACAGCATGTCCCGCGCAGGCAGAACACGCGGACGTCGGCCTGAAAGCCCAGCTCTACCGGATACACCAGCCTTCCCTAAGGGGGCGGCCTGAAAACGGTGATTGCGGACCAGCCAAACGTAACAAGAAAAGGCAGTTCCGAGTCGGCATGCCAACTCAGAACTGCCCTGACCAGAATCCAGCCTCAGTTCCTCACGGCTGACCTGGCCGGAAGGTGGCTACAATGTCCGCGCCAGTCAACGCTCCGAACTTGGTCCGGTTGGTTGGATAGGGCATGTAATCCCTGAACAGATTCTGCAAGCCCCCACCAAATCCCCTTGATCCTCCCGCTGTCGTACCGTCGATGGGCTTGTTCATGAACGAGAGGAAGATGCTCATCCAGTTGTTCGAGCCGATGCCATCGTTCTCCAGATAGTCGGCGTTGGTCGCCGTAACCTGGTCCGACGTGGAGTACGACGTGTCGATGTTAATGCATTGATTCTCCTGCTGAGGACTGCACTGCAACTCCTGCGGACACGTCACCTGGTTACCCATCTGGTCCTGGCAAGTGTACGAGTAAACCACACAATTCCCGGATGCTATCGGGTTCATGGTTCCACCCGTGCCCAGATAGACGATGCACTGCTCGTTCGCGAACTGAGTTCCAAGCAGACGCGTCTGGTAGAACTGGATGCGGTCCGTCGGTGTCGCCGTCACGGTCATCAATGTGCCGTTCGGATTCGAGAACCCCTGTGGATAAGTGACTACTGTCTGGTGACCGCCAAAAGCGAAAGTCGTCGGAACTCCACCCGGCTGAATGACTTGCTGGATTTTAGTAGGAGCGTGATTGGTGAATTCCCACGCGAGAATGTCCTGGGCCCAGCCGTCGTCGGGCTGAGACGCTGTGAACCCCACCCACCCCGAGCCGCCGTTGAGCGGGTCGAGGTTCAGTCCGAGCGGATTGTTCTCCGCGTCGTAAACGATGTTGTACGGGACGCTTATCGCGGGCGGACTCATCGGGGTATGAGTCCCTTTGACATAGGTAGGGTCGTACCATATCTGGAGCGTTCCTGGCTGGGTTGCGGAAGGTGGCGTGTACCCAATCACCGCGCTATGAATTATGCCGTCGCTGCAGGAACCATCGCCGCAAGTACCGCCTATCGGGTTGTTCTGGGGAACGGTATAGATCGCGTTGTTATACAGGCAGCTCGTTACGTTAGGGTTGTTCCCGATTGTGTAATCTCCCGGCAAATGCACCGGCGTGTTGGTGTTCGGTCCGCATGTCTGGACAGCAATATGGTCAGAGTTCGGGTCCCAGGGATCTTGCAGAACGTCAAACTCAACAGCCAGATTGTTGGAAATGCCGGCATAACCCATTCCGCCGCCTAGATCGCCGTTGCCCGCGCCCAGGGCCCTGAAACCATAACCTGAGGCTCCATAGCTGGCATCTGTGGTGGCGTTATTTTGGATGATGAACGCGAACCCGTCACCCGGAGTGCAGCAGTTTGCCGGGTTGTGCAGCTGGAACTCAAACCAGGTGGTGAAGCCACCCGCCACCGGCTGTTTACCCAAGCCTTGGGCATGAGCACCGTCCTGGAAGTAGACCGTTGCCGCTTCGGGGTTGTTATTACCGGGCTTTTTCTTGTCGCCCGGGTTTCCATCCGTCAGACGCAGCACACTGTTCCCGTTGTATTGGTTCAGAGTCGCGCTGCCATTTAGTTGCAGGTATCGCATCGCGTAGCTGGTGTTGGAGAAGTCCTCAAACGTGATCTGCTGCGCCGACAGAGACGCGCCGAAAAACAGCAGCAGAGCCAAGACCAGCACGAAACTTGAACAGCGGATTCCTGATCGCATAGTGCTTACTTCTTTCCTGCGCCGGCACACCGGCGCACTGAGATTTCTGCCTGTTTGCGGGCGGCGATACTCGATGGGGGAAGTCTCGCGCACGGGCCACTGTCGCGCAACACGCGGGTTAGATGGACGAATTCTGCTTCTGTTCGCCTAGGATGTCAAGCATAATCCAGAACATTTAGCAGGATTCGAAGTTTACGCGCGGGCGCTAATGTGCTGAATTGCTTAGCCTTAAAGTGGGTCGGCGGGCTAGCCCCTTTGGCTGCACGCCAACCTGCTACGCACTACAATGTATCTGTAAGGCGAGGCAAATCCACATGTTGACAGCGGACGTGGTGATTATCGGTGGCGGGATTGTGGGCTCAAGCATTGCCTGGCATCTGACGGAAGCGGGTTGCCGTAATGTGCTAATCGTCGAGCGGGAATCCCATCAGGGCAAGGGTTCTACCGGAAAGAGCATGGGAGGGGTCCGGGCGCAGTTTGCCACCCCGGTGAACATCCAGATGTCCCTCTACTCGATCCCGTTCTACGCCAGCTTCGAAGAGCGGCTTGGCCTGCCCTCCGAATACCGCCCACAAGGGTATTTGTTCGTCGCTACCAAGCCATCGCATCTGGACTATTTACGGACTAATCAGCAACTGCAAAAGTCGCTCGGGCTGGCCCAGGTACGGATGCTGACGCACGACGACATCGTCGGGATCGTTCCCCAGCTGCGCTCCGATGACGTGCTGGGCGGTAGCTTCTGTCCTACGGACGGCTTCGTCGATCCTTACAGCGTGATGGTCGGCTTCACGACTCGGGCGTGCGAAAAAGGCGCCACCCTCTGGCGTTCGACCGAAGTCACCGGCATCGTTCACGACGGCAGCAAGATTAGTGGAGTGGAAACAACCCGCGGCCCGGTGAGCACTCCCGTGGTGGTCAATGCCGCCGGTCCCTGGGCAGCGCAAACCGCCGCGCTCGCGGGCGTCAATCTCCCGGTCGAACCGTTGCGCCGCATGCTGGTCCCGACGGAGCCTTTCGACGGCGTTTCGCACGCCATCCCCATGGTCGTTGACATGACCAATGGCTTCCACTTCCGGCCCGAAAGCCGCGGATTTCTGCTGGCCTGGAACGATCCCGAGGAGACGCCGGGATATAAAGATGACTTCGAACCTTCCTTCATCGAGAAGGTCCTGGTGCGCGCCGCCGACCGCGTGCCTTGCTTCGAGAACCTGGCCGTGAATCCGAAGCGTGCATGGGCTGGCCTCTACGAGATGTCCCCCGACCATCACGCCATCATCGGCCCAACGCCTGAATTGTTCGGCCTCTTCTGCGCCAATGGATTCAGCGGCCATGGCGTGATGCATGCCCCGGCGACTGGGAGAATCGTCTCTGACCTGATTCTCCATGGTGCCACCAGCATCGTGGACAACGTCGAAGTGCTCAGCCCGGAGCGTTTTGCCAAGGGCCTGTTGCTGCATGAGACAGCGGTTTTGTAGCCGTCATTTATATTTCTTGCAGCGATTTTTTGATATCGACCGCCGTTTACCGAAATCCTACAAAGCTGTGACAATTTGTTGACAATTGGCGGCCCCACCGAACGGTATCTTGCGAACAAGGCGCCATAGCGGGCAGGGGCGCAGCGAACTCGCCTGTTTGAGCAATTCAGACGAGTTCGCTCCTGCCCGCTGATTCTGCACCTCCGGCGCCGGTGGGTTTTCTCTGCCCGTTTACCTCGATGGGCATGGCTGCCACCTGGACGCAAGGACTTAGACGGGGGTGAGAGACGGTCGGTCGCGCAAGCGGTCGACCGTCTTTTCCTGCACCCGATGATGCAGGCGTGAATCCGACAGAGGGGCAGTCGCATCTAGGTCGAGCGGTAGTATAAGACCGGGCCAGAGGCCGTGGATGAGTTCGCCAGAGCGCAATCTCCTCACAATGAATGACAAGGCAATTCTACGAGAGCTCCCTCTTGCAAGTTGGAAGGACACTCAGGCGACTTTGCATATGTGGACCCAAATTGTCGGCAAGGTCCGCCTGCAACTCTGTCCGCTGGTGAACCACTGGTGGAACGTGCCGTTCTACGTGACTGCCCGCGGTGTTACCACTTCCGCGATGCCGTACGAAGGCGGCGTCGTGGATGTTCAATTCGACTTCATCGATCACCAACTAGTCGTCAAGACGAGCGACGGCGGTATGCGGGCGTTGGCTTTGAAGCCCCAGAGTGTCGCCGACTTCTATAAGACCTTCATGGCGGCCATTGGTGAGCTCGGTGTCGATGTCAAGATCTGGACCACTCCCTGCGAGCTTCCCGATCCCATCCCTTTCGAAAAGGACCAGGTTCACGCGTCGTATGACCCGGAGGCGGTACATCGGTTCTGGCGCATTCTGGTTTGGGTTGATACGGTGTTGAAAGAGTTCAGGACGAGCTTCATCGGCAAGGTCAGCCCCGTCCACTTTTTCTGGGGCAGCTTCGATCACGCGGTGACGCGCTTCTCGGGACGGCCTGCCCCCGAACGCTCGGGCGCCGACTCGATTACCCGCGAAGCCTACTCTCATGAGGTGAGCAGCGCCGGGTTCTGGCCGGGTGGAGGCGACATCACGGGCCCTGCCTTTTACTCGTACGCCGCGCCCGAGCCGCCCGGCTTTGCGGAAGAGCGCGTCGGCCCCAAGGGAGCTTTCTACCATCCGCAAATGAAGGAATTTCTGCTGATGTATGACGACGTGCGCACGGCCGACTCTCCGAAAGCTGCCTTAATGGAATTTTTGCAGAGCACATACGAGGCCGCCGCGAAGTGCGCCAACTGGGACCGCAAGTCCCTGGAGCGCTGATCCAGCGTACAGGAGAGTTATGGCAGCAACCTGCAAGCATCTCGATCAAATCAAGATCACGCACACCAAGGTCCACGTTTGCGAAGACTGCGTCAAGATCGGTGATACCTGGGTGCATTTGCGGCTCTGCATGGAATGTGGGCATGTGGCCTGCTGTGATTCATCCAAGAACAAGCACGCCACCAAACACTTTGATCACACGACGCATCCCATCATGCGCTCCATCGAACCGGGCGAGACTTGGACGTGGTGTTACGTGGACGAGATGTCTCCCGGTGACCTACCCGACTGAACACGCGCCTGATCCGGCGCTGAGAAGCGCGCAGTTAATTGGCATCACAGGCGAGCGTGACCTTCGTACTTGCCGTGGCCAAGCCCTGCGCGATATCCCTGGAAGCGAGGGCCGGCCGGAGGTTTGAGTGTGTGTTCCGCGGCCGCATCTGTGTGCAAGCCAGGAAGCGCTTTCAAATTCGTCAGAGAGTTGGCAGTCGTGCAGTTGCCCTTGGCGAGGAAAACGTAAGCGAAGCAAATCTGTCGCAGGGGATGATAATTTATTAGCGGCCGTCCGAGGACGCATCGCAAGGAGAAATCATGAGCAAGCCGGTTTACATCGCAGCCTATAACCAGTCGAAGTTCGGAAAGCTGATGGACATGACGGTCCCGCAGATCCTGTCTAACGCCGTAACTGGAGTGTGTGAGCAGATCAAAGTCTCGCCCTCCAGCCTCGATGTCGGCGCCGTTGGCTCGGCCTGCAACTTCACCTTGAACAAACAAGGCTTGCTGTCGGGACTGGTAGCCGCGGTACCCGGAATGGCCGCCAAACCCATCGAGTCGGTCGAGAACGCCTGCGCCTCCGGCGGGCAGGCCGTCCTGTCCGTTATCTACAAACTCCTCAGCGGAGTCGGCGATGTAGGAGTTGCGATTGGGTACGAAAAGATGCGCGACAACGAAGGCAAAATGGACGGCAAGCTCATCGGCGAGGTCCTCGGATACTACTCGCATCCCGACGAGCGCGCTGGTAAAGTCTTCATCTTCCCCCACCTGTTTGCCGAAATCATGCAGTGCTACATGCAGGTGTACGGCGTGAGCGAGAGTGACCTGGCGCAGATTGCGGTCAATGAGTACCAGAATGCGAAGTACAACCCTTGGGCGCAGATGAACAAGGTCCAGATCACGCTCGAGCAGGCGATGAAGATCGAGGGCATCAATCGGTATGTGGTCGAAGGACTGCCGCTGAAGACCTATGATTGCTCACAGATTACCGATGGCTATGCGGCCCTGATTCTTGCGACCGAAGAGGGTCTGCAGAAACTCGGCGTGGCCAAGGCAGATTGTGTGGAGATCGCAGGCTACGCGCAGGCCACCGACCCGCTACAGAAGGAAGGACGCAATACGTTGTTCCCAACCGGCGCATACACGGCGATGAAGAAGGCCTATGACATGGCAGGTGCAGCGCCTGCCGACGTAAACGTCGCCGAGATCCACGACTGCTTCACGGTTGCCGCGGCGATTGGGACCGAAGTCATTGGCAAGGCTGCTCCCGGGAAAGGCGCGCGTTACTGGGTGGAGGGTAAGGCCAATGTGGACGGAGAGTGCGCCATTAATATGTCCGGCGGACTGATCGCGAAGGGACATCCCGTCGGCGCAACCGGGGTAGCGATGCTGGGAAATTGCTTCTGGCAACTCAAGGGAAAAGCCCCGAAGGAAATCCAGAGGAAAGACGCTAGGGTGGCTGCGACCTTCAACATTGGTGGAGCTCTGTGCGCGTCGGTTTGCACTGTCCTGAAAGATGCATCCTAGTTTGTGAACGCTGGCTGGTGTGTGCCTATGCTGGCGGAGTTGGTTGAGTGAAGCCATGCTCTCAGCTCCGGTTGCGGGGTGAGGGCGACGTCTCTGGGGTAATGACGATTCGGGCTAATTAAATGCCAGCGGCGTTGGCCGTTCGGCTATACTTCCGAGTCAGCGCCCCATGACATCCTCATCCGCGAAGATCGAGCCTCGCCTCATCTTGTGCATTGATGATGATGACATCGCACTGCGCGTACGTAGGCTGCTGCTGTCGATCGCCGGATATCAGGTCCTCACCGCTTCGTCCGGGGAGGCCGGCCTCGACGTTCTCAAGCAAAATCCCGTCGATTTGGTCATCGCCGACCACTTTCTAAGCGCCAAGACCGGAACCGAAATCGCGCGGGAGATGAAAACACTCAAGCCCGACGTGCCCATTCTCATCGTCTCCGGAACCGCCGAAAAGCCCAGCGGTATCGAGTTTGCCGAAGGATTTCTCTCGAAAGGCGAACCGCCGGATGTGCTACTCGATAACATCGCTCGCCTGTTGAATAAGACACCCTGCTGAAGCACTGGAAGGTGTAGCCACAACCCAACATTGTTAGAATGGTGATGAAGAAGCGGGCGAAGCCAGAACACCGCCCAAGCCACCCGTTCTGCGGGATCGAGCAGCCGCGGCGCGGTGTCGTTTCCGTGCAGATGCAGACTCCCTGGTTCTTCCGCTTGCCTCGCTCCGGCCCTGTAGCTCAGATGGATAGAGCAGCGGTTTCCTAAAGCAAGTTTCCTCACGGGCCGCTCGTCGTATCAATCACTTACAAACGGATTGTGTCACCCCAATCGGGCCGAACCGCGCTCGATCGGCAGTTAACGGGCAACGGATCGGGCAACAGAATCGTTCCTAGTACGAGCATCGGTCTTGGAGCTGGTGCTTTCCAGTCATGGACTACCGCCAACTCGACCAGGCCTGCCGTCGAGCATCTCCAACAGGTCCTCGTCTTCGAGGGCGACGGGAACAAGAACGAGCTGGATTTCCGGCTTGCCGTCCTGCATGAAACGCTGGTTGAGCTCCTGCAGGTTTGCGTAATGCTCGCGGTGCAATCGGCCCGGTATCAGGGTTCTTCTGAAATCTTCAGTGAGCGTTTTTGACCAGACTATAGAAGCTTTGAAATGAGATAGTTTCAACGAAACCAAAGGATGAGCTCCAGGAGGAACCTGATGCGTTTCATGTTACGCAGTTGTGCGCTGTTGTTCGCTTTGTTCATGATGATCACATCGTTGACGTCGTTCGCGCAGGTCGCCGTTACGATCTCGTTCGGTCCTCCCGCTCTACCGGTTTATTCGCAGCCGCTTTGCCCCGGTGAGGGATATATCTGGACGCCCGGTTACTGGGCCTATGACTACAATTACGGCGACTACTACTGGGTCCCGGGAACATGGGTGTTGGCTCCCCAAGTTGGCTATCTCTGGACTCCGCCTTACTGGGCTTGGGGTGGTAACAGATTCCTTTTCCATGAGGGCTATTGGGGGCCGCAGGTTGGCTTCTATGGCGGCATCGCTTACGGTTACGGATATTTCGGCCATGGTTACGAAGGCGGACGCTGGAACGACGGCCAGTTCTATTACAACCGTTCGGTGAACAACATCAACGTCACCAACATTCACAATGTTTACAACACCACGGTGGTCAATAGTACGACGGTGAACCGCGTCAGCTATAACGGCGGCCAGGGTGGAATCACCGCACAACCAACGGCGGCGGAAGAGGCCGCAGCCAGCGAGAGACACGTGCCACCGGTGGCGGCACAAACCCAACATGCGCAAGTGGCCGCCTCAAACCCGCAGCTAAGGGCCACTGCAAATCAGGGCAAACCCCCGATCGCCGCTACCGCCGAGCCAGCAGCATTCAGTGGCTCCGGAGTCGTACCGGCCAAAGCAGCTGGAGCGCCCTATCATCCTCCCGCGAATCGCGCCGCAGCTCAGCCGGCTGCGGGTAATCCCCACCCCGTAGCTCAACCACCTTCCTCCAATCGTCCGCCAACCGGATCGACTGAAAGGGCAGCAGTTCCGCCCACAGGGAATGCGCCTGCCGGGCATCCAGAAGTCAACGTTCCTCAACCGCCGACTCCAACCCACGCGAAGGATCTTCCGCCGCATCCCCAGCCCACGCCTCCTAACACCGGAAATGCAGAAACGGATAAGAACTATCAGCAACAGCAGCAGAAGCTCTACACGCAGCAGCAGGAGGAGCATCAGAAGCTCGCGCAGCAGCAGGAGCAGGACCATCAGCGAGCAGCGAAACAGCAGGCCGATGCGGCTCGTACACAGCAGATTGAGCAGCAGCACCAGCAACAGACGCAGCAAATGGAGCAGAGACACACTCAGCAGCAACAGCAGCTACATGCCCGGCAGGCACCACCGCCGAGCCACAGCCAGGCTCCGCCTCCGGCTGAAAAGCATTAACCCGCATGCCCGCCTTTGTTTAAGTAAAACGAGGCCGGGATCATGCTTTTATATTCTGCAGAGCTCGTGATTAAGGTTCCGCAATTGGGCAACGATTGGGCAACAAAAACGAGCGGTTCGCAACTCCCCGTTGCGGTAAACTGAGGTAGTCCAACCTGTTACGACGAGTGGCCCTGTAGCTCAGATGGATAGAGCAGCGGTTTCCTAAACCGAAGGTCGGCAGTTCAACTCTGCCCAGGGCCTCCACCGACACCCTCGGAATGGTAATCGAGAATCACGACCTCATCTTTCTTTCTTATCGCGTGGGGAGTTTGCCTTCTTCGTCGCCGGTTGGCACCGAAGAGCGCCGCCAGCGCCCGAGCACGATTTTCGGGGGGCGGCCGCAGGAAGGGCTTAAGTGCTAATGGCTACTGATACGTCACCCTCTTCTCGCCCTTCACGATGCGGCCAATCACGTAGCCCTTCTCGCTGCAGCGCTCCAGGATGAGCTGGGCCTTCTTAAACTTCTTCGCGGGCACGACCAGGACCATGCCGATGCCCATGTTGAAGGTGCGCAGCATCTCGTCGCGCGGCACGTTGCCGATTTTCTGCAGGTGCTCGAAGATGGGCGGCACGGGCCAGGAGTGGATCTCGACGATCGCGCCCGTCCCTTTAGGCAGCACTCGCGGCAGGTTCTCGCTGATGCCTCCGCCGGTTATATGCGCCATAGCCGAAACCGCTTCAGCGTCGATCATGCGCCGCACGATGGGCCAGTAGCTCTTGTGGGTGCGCATCAGCTCGGTGCCGACTTTGCCCTTGATCTCGTTGACGTAGGACTCCGGCGTGTAGCGCGCCACCTCGAAGAACAGCTTGCGCGCCAGCGAGTAGCCGTTGGTGTGCAGCCCGGTTGAAGGCAGTCCAATGAGCACGTCGCCCGCCTGCACCGCTTTCCCGGTGACGATACGGTTGCGGTCCACCACGCCCACGATAAAGCCCGCCAGGTCGTATTCCCCGTTGCCGTAGAAGCCCGGCATCTCCGCCGTCTCCCCGCCAATCAGCGCGCAACCGTTCTGCTTGCACGCGTCGGCAATCCCCACAATAACCTTTTCGATCACCTCCGGCTGCAGCCTGCCGGTGGCGAAGTAATCCATGAAGAACATGGGCGCGGCGCCCTGCACCGCAACGTCGTTGACGCAGTGGTTCACCAGGTCGGCGCCGATGGTGTGGTGCAGGCCCATCTCAAACGCGATCTTCAGCTTGGTTCCAACGCCGTCCACGCTGGAGACAAGCACCGGATCAGGGTACTTCTTCTTGTCGATAGCAAACAGCCCGCCGAAGCCGCCAATCTCGCTCAAAACGCCGCGGTTAAAGGTCTTGTGGGCCAGATACTTGATGCGCTGCTTGGTGCGGTTCGCGCGTTCAATGTCAACGCCTGCATCGGCGTAAGTGATGGTTCGGGGCTCGGTTGCGTGTTGTGCCAAGGGTTGGGGTCCGTCCAGGGAGCGCGTCACCGCAGGTTTTGCGGGGGAAAGGGCATTGTATCATTCGGCGATTCGGGCAGGGGGATTCGGTGGGACGAGAACAGAGCGGAAAAGGTTTGCCTAACGCTATTCCAAGAATTGTCAGTACGAGTGTCGCATGGTTCCGCAGTCCACCCGTAAGGATGAAAATTGGTGGAAGCGCCGGGCTTCAGCCCGGCGAAATGTCTTTCTCTTTGAAGGGGCTTCAGCCCTGGTTCCTCAGCCGGGGCTGAAAGCCCGCTTCCCCCGGCGCGGTTTGCCGCCGGGCTGAAGCCCGCCGCTTCCACCGTTCGCATGAATGCATTTTCCGACGCAGCGCCTGGGTTCAGGGTCGAGAGCCTGTCCTGATCTCAAGCCTTCGCCGGCGCTGCCTTGTTGTGCTTGAAGCAGGAGAACAGCTCAAACGCCAGCGGAACGATGCTGGACGCCAACTGCGCCGAAGCCAATGCCTCTGACTGCACGGTCTTGTCATTGGTTTCGGCTGCCACCCCCGCTCCGGCAATCTGCAGGATTTGCTGGGTGGCTGCCACGTGGTCGTTGCCGTATTGCTGGATTTCCGGCGTGACCGCTTGCGCGATCTGCGCGCCGGTACTGATTTTCGAGAGTATGGTTGCAAAGTCCATGGTTTTGTCCTCTTCTTTGTGGTGCTTGGGTTAGATCTGAAGGGTTAGTTGGTATCCGGACTTAACGGGTGCGGCTCTCTGCGGCACGGGTAGAGCGGCGCTTGAGCGCCGCGTCCTGGCGCGCCCCGTGAATGGAGCCCGTGGTCGTTGAAAAGGTCTGCCAACCCGGGCCTGACGGCCCGCTCTACCCGGGGGTACATCGGCCCTTGAACTGCTTTGGCTCTAGCTGCTAACTGCTAGTTGCTAATTGCTAATCGCTAATTGCTAATATTGCTTCCCCTTCACCGCCGTAGAAAATCAATCGCGAAATGCACGACCGTCAGCAGGCAGGCCACGGCCGTGGCGATCCCCGTGAAGCGTTGCAGGAAGGCCTCGTGACGATCCACGCGCTCCGACAGTTCCTGCACCTTGCCTTCGTTGCCGTTGCCGACAAGCCAACGCATGTGGGCTTTCACTTCCGCCAGATCGGACAACACTTTCTGCTCGAAGTCACTCATCGCGGCTTTCATAATGGATAGTCCACGTGCAGCAGCGCCGAATCGCGCGAGTACTTGGCTGGCGACGACCCGTCATACTGCCGCAAGTAATAGCTCTGCACGCGCGACAGCCGCGGCAGAGTGAAGGTCTGAGTGGTGAAGCGCCCGGCCAGATTGCCGTCAGCGCCGGGACCCCAGCCGGCGTCGCTGCGGCGCACCTCGATGCCGCCGCCCGGCGGCGGGGCGACGCCGGCATCCACGGTGATGTAGGTTGCGATCACGTCGGTCACCTGCGCCGCCGTCAGCGGCGCGATATACATGGACGAGGACGGCGTGGTGATGGTGAAGATGGTGGTCACCGGCTGCGCCAGCGTCATGCTGTTGAACTCGAACGCCAGCAGGCCGGCGGCGTCGTTGGCAAACCGGATCGCGTACAGCGAACGATCGTCGGCCAGCGAGACGACCTCGACATCGACTTCGCGAACGATCGCGCTGAACGCCGCTCCCCGCGAGGGGACCGCAACCTGCACCGCGTTCGCCGGCAACACATCGCTGGCCGGCAGAAAGTCGCTCAGCACGCGATATTCGCCCGTCCATGCCGGCTGCACCGTGTCATCGTTCAGCTTGAAGATCGCCTTATAATAGGTGCCCGCCGGACTGGCGCCGGTGTTGGGCGCGAGGCTGGCATTGAATCCGCCGTTCGCGTCCAGGGTCACCAGCAGGGAACCGGGCGTGACCGCCTGTCCCGCCGCCGTGGTAAAGGCCTGCCAGGTGAGCAGCACCGTGCCTTGTGCGGGCGAGCCGTCGGCGCGATACACGGTGTCGCTGATCTGACACAATGTGGGACCTGGCGATTTGGCGACGCCGCCCGCCGGAGCCGCCAGCAGGTTTAGCCGGCGAGGTCCGGTTGGGCAGCGAGGCCACTCCGGCCAGCAGCGCGGGAGCGCCAGGCTCCAGCCGCAACGGGGTAAAGCGGCGCTGCGTAGGCCACTCGGCAAAAAGCCGGCCGGCCAGGTTCAGCACGGCGGTCGCATCCTTTATATAAGGATGGGCCGGCGGCAGGTCGGTCGTACTCCCGGTACAACCCCGGCCGCGGCCGACGAAGCGAGAGGAGGTCGAGGACTCGCTTCGCCTGCCACGACGGCCCGCGGCAACAAAACCGCAACGGTAACAGAAATCAGGACAGTAAAAAACCGCCCGGTCAGGCGGTTGATCTTGGGCATCATCGGTGCCTCTCTGCTGCCGGCCGTAACACCGCGCTCCCAAGCCGCGCTGATTGTTGCGCGATTGTGGGTTCCGGATAGGCCGGCGGAAATGTGTAACTGAGGATTATGTCTTCAAGACTTGGGACCGCTACGCTGTCATCCTGAGCGACGAGGTCGCCGTGGCGACCGAGGAGTCGAAAGCCCGCCCTGAGCTTGTCGAAGGGACCCCTCACGGAACGAAACTTGAGCTGCATCGCAGGCCATGACCTTTCGGCGCCTGCTACCACAGAGTCCCACAACGTGGGATGAAAACTGCTGCGAGGGTCTCTTACCTTGAGGGTCTAACTCAACTATAGGGTCCTTCGACTCCGGCGGCCAACACCAGGCCGCCTCCGCTCAGGATGACAAACTCAAAATTCAGCGGTCATCCTGGCCGCAGTCGCTAACCGCCAACTGCTAATTGCCAACTGCTAGCTACTTCCTACCGCTCCTGCTGCGCCGGCTCGTAGTTGCGCATGAAGTCTTCCACGCTTTGCACATAGACCTCGGCGAAGTCCACCACCTGGCGCCGCGCCTGAATCATGTCCATGGCATCCTGCAGCCGGAAGCCCAGGGCCCGCAGCACCGCCAGCGTCATCATGGGAGCGCGGTGCACCCCGGCGGCGCAGTGGATGAACACCCGCGATTCGGCGTCGTCCAGCGCCGTCAGCGCGAACTCCACGCCGCGCTGGAAAAGCTCCGGCGGCTTCGGCCGGAAGTCGTCGTCGGTCGGGTTCCACAACACCCGCACGCCGTAGGGCTCTGCCAGCCGGGTGTCGTCCCATTCCAGTTGCATGTCGATGATGTGGGTGATCCCGGCGCGCGCCACCTCCACCATCTTTTCGTCAGTCCAGATGCCGCCGCCCACCGCGATGCGGTCGGTCACCCACGTCATGTCCATTCCCTGGCAGCTCCTCGACCCAGCCCGCCTCACCCCTACACCGGCTGGGGAACCTTGCTGTGCTTCGGCGTGAGCTGCCCGCTGCGGCCAGTCAGCTCCCACTCGCCATTCTACATGGCGAAAGGTCGGGCGCCAGGACGCGCGGTTGCCCCACGCCAGAGTCCTTTTGGCCGGGACGGGAGAACTGGTTTTCAGCACGACTCGGGCCTCAGGTTGCGAACTTTCAACACTGCCTTGTTGGCCTCCATGAAGCAGCGCAACTGCTCCGCCCGGTCCAGCAACTTGATCCATTGCTCGTAATACAGCGTGACCGGAAAGCGCCCCAGACCATACAGGCTGACTGCGCCCTTGGCGCTGACTTTGAATGAGGTCACGCCGTTCGCAGCCGCAGGCTGCTTTTCGTACTCCGCCAGTCTGGCTTTCAATTCTTCGTAACTTGGTTCGGACATTGTGTTCCTTTCCTGGTGAAGAATCCCTACCTCTCAAAACCATGCTGTAGCGGCTGCGACTTGCTGCCCCCAGCTGCCTGCCCAACAACTTGACCCTGAAGGATGCCACTTTCCGCGTCGAACCATGCGGTTAATCGAGTCCCGGAAGGGCATCCCTCAGGGCCAAAGCTCTTTGGCGATTTGCTCTTGATTGCGGGTGGCTGGGAAATCGAATCGATTCGCGGTCTACATCGTCCCGTCTTGGCGGCTACCGTAGACAAAACCTAAATGCTGTCATCCTGAGCGGAGGCGGCCTCTTGTGGCCGCCGGAGTCGAAGGACCCCTATCTTCCTTATGCCGTCTTACTGGGGTTCGGGCCAATTCCTCACCCGAACCGCGCGGCTAAACTGAGCTGCCCGGACGGGGCCGGTTGCTCGGCGGTTCATTCCACTACCGCGAACAAGGCCAAGCTCTCACACACACCGGCTCTGTCACATGCCGACTCGTAAGGCTTGTCATCACTAGCTGACTTCAGTCCGCGAGGGATCTGCTTTTCCGACTTTTCAACGACCCCGCCAAAAAGCCGCCCAAAAAAACAAAACCCAGCACGCTTGGCTGGGTTCACTCGGGAAGCTCTACAGAACGTCTTCCCAATCTTTTACTCTAATTTCAATATAGCACATTTTACAGGGTTTTGTTCGGTTTTTTGGACATTTATATTCTGCTTGTTTTCAATAATTTAAATCAATATGCCATCCTTTCGGCTATTGACATGTAATAAATACACTAAAATATGTGACAGTATCACAACTACTGCTAAATAATAGCCCATTTCGGGAATCTCCGTCCTCCTTCTTTTCCGGCTAACGCGGCATCAGCACCCGGCCCCGTCGTAGCAGGGCTGCTCGGAGTTGTTCTGGTTGATGGTGTACCCCTCTCGTGTGAAAAACCACAGACGGTAGGCTCCCAGGTTGTCTTGATTGTCAGGATCAAGCGGCTCAAACAGGCCAAAGGTTGATGGTTGGGTCTGATTGACGGGGCAGTTGTGCTCAAGGTCCTGGGTAAAGACGAGAGCCCACATTGCCCAATCGTAGTCATGCGGGTAATCGCAACACCGGTTGCCGGGGTTGTTATCCGTGTTGGGCGCGCCCGAGGGATAGAACAAAATTGCCCGGCTGCCAAGTTTAAAGTAAGGATCGATGTTGTAGTTTGACCAAAAGCAGTCGTCGTTAGTGTCATAGCTATCGTGGTTATAGGACTCATCGGAAATGTACGGGTAGTAGGCGACCTGAGCGTTGGCCATGATGAGTTTGCTATAGAGATCGCGCCGAACCAGCCGGTCGTAGCCTCGCAACAGCAGGCCGGCAGCGTTGCTGTCCCAAGGCACCTGATCGTTAAGCAGGGGACCGCCTACGGTCTTCAGCCGCCCCCAATCGCTGACAATACGGTCAAACTCGTTGCCCAGGGTGACCAGGGTGGAGGCGAACTCGTCGGCCGCGTTGCCAGCCAGGTCGGAAGCCTCCACTTCCGCATTCTCCTGAGCTTTCAGGGCTTGTCCGCTGGCCGAGTTGGTATGGTCTGCAGACCGTTGCATGGCAACGGTGCCCAGTGCGAGTGCCACCTTGACGCCATTCGTCACTTCCGAGGCTTCAGGTATAAAGCCCACAAACGCACTCTCGACGCTGAAGACCTGCTCCAGGGTCGTTGTCCAGGACGCTGACGGCACCATCTGCGTGAGTTGAATTTGCACGTCCTGAATGACATCGTTGGTCGCCTGTTGCAACAGCAACGACAGGTTCGCCTGCTGGTCCTGGTAAAGCCCCAGAAGATTGCCCTGCTACAGCCGGACCAATTTGACGTACTGGAACTCGGTGGTGAGCTGTTGCTTCATTGCGTCGAAGTTGTCCTGGTCAGAGTTGGGAATCTTGGTCGCATCGAACGTGAGCTGCTGCAATTGCGCCAGCCAGATGGACGGATCGATGTTGAGATTGACATAGGCGGAGCGCACGTCGCTACAGCATAGCTGCTGGCTGATCCAGGTATAGGCCGCTTGTGCCTTTGCCGGGTCGGATCCGGGATACGGCCAGGGAGTTGGGTTCCTGAGTGAGGCCGACAGCAATTCCGCGTTGACCGGGTTGCTCAAACCCACGTCACCGCTCAATCCTGTGGCATGGCCGAACTGCTTGGCACTGTAATACCCCTCATGGTCCATCTCCAGGAAGCCCTGGATGGTGGAATCGAGTGGAGTCGTCTCCGTCTCGCGGGCAATCACCGAACAACGGCAACCTGATCGGCGAAGATGACGGCGACAATCTCCAGGCCACGCGTGTTACCGTGGACTTCTAGCCATGCCGGCGCAAACCCCACCCCTCGCCACGACGAGGCAGGGGTGGGGCCATCCGGATTCTCCGGCGACACGCACAAATTATTGAGAATTGAATAATAGAGTGGCACTGGATTTCTGTGCATCTTCCGGCCGTCGCCAAAACTTTGTCGCCTCTTTAAAGGTAAATTGCCACGAATTCGTTGACAGTGCTTGTCAGGTTCTCGCTCTGGAGGCAGACGCTTAGAGTTCGAGCGTGCCGTGAAGGTACAAGCGTGCCCTGCCGGCGATCTTCACGCGATCGCCACCGATTGTGCACTGCATGTATCCACCGCGGACACTGAGTTGTTGCGCGCGCAACCTGTCCTTGCCCAGCCGCGCCGCCCAATAGGGAGCCAGGGTGCAGTGTATCGAGCCGGTTGCGGGGTCCTCATCGATGCCGACCGCCGGTGCAAACAATCGGCACACGTAATCCACGTCACCCTCGCCGGGAGCGGTAACAATCGTTCCGCCGATCCCGATGTCCAGTTTGGCAAGAGCGGCAATATCGGGCGCGAGCGCTCGCACTTGCTCAGCCTGATCCACCACCACGAGGTAATCGCGCGATTTCATGACTAGCGCCGTTTTCAAACCCAGGGCTGGTAAGAGGTCGACTGGCGTCTCACAGGGTTGGGGTGGCCTGGCGGGAAAGTCCATTTCAAAGCTGTCCTGGTCCTGAGCGACGGTCAATATGCCGCTGCGGGTGTGGAAGCGAACCGGCCACACCTTGTGCTTCCGCAGCGCGAGCACATAGGCGGATGCCAGGGTCGCGTGCCCGCATAGGTCGTCCTCGACTTTGGGTGTAAACCAGCGCAAGTCGAAATCACCATCAGCGCGAGGAACAACAAAAGCGGTCTCGCTGTGCCTGTTCTCCGCCGCAATTTTCTGCATGATGCTATCCGCGAGAAAAGCGGAAAGGATGCAGACCCCCGCCGGGTTACCTGCAAAGAGCTCACCCGTGAATGCATCAACGTGGTAATACGGAATTGCCATGTCGTGCTCCTCTAAGCTCCTGGATCCCTCTAAGAAATGGGCCAGTGGCCCGGAAGTATGATAGGTCAAGGAGCAGGGAGGCGTGACCATGCGTCAACCCAAGGTTCACACTCAACTCGGCCGGACGGCGGTGCAGATTTTTGCCGCCAACGATCGCATGAACCAGGTCCTCATCGAGCATCTTGACCCTGCCGCCTGGCGGGCCCAACCGCCAGGCAAGGTCCGCACCATTGCGGCGATCTTCACTCACGTGCACAATGTGCGCACGAAGTGGGTCCGGCTGACCGCGCCGCACTTGAAGATTCCCGCACAGCTCAACCGCACGCACTGCACGCCGCAGCAGGCCCGCGCTGGATTGGCCGAGAGCGCCGCTCGCTGCGCGGAGATGCTCGGGGAAGCGCTGGGCGGTGGTGGAGGCCGCGTCGAGAAATTTCACAGAGACGGCTGGGCCAAGCCTTGGCCGGCTGGCCCGGAAATGCTGTGCTACATGCTGGCTCACGAAGCCCACCATCGCGGGCAGGTGCTTATGCTGGCGCATCAGCTCGGATTCCCGCTGCCGACCGCGGTGGCGTCCGGGATGTGGAATTGGGAGAAGCTGTGGAAAGAGTGCGGGTCGCCCGGCGGCCCCGGTTGCGATTCTTAAGGAACCGTTTAAGGGGGTGTTGCGGGGCATCCTTCTAATATAGGCGTCCTGCGATTCGGACTAGAGTCCTTGCTCAGGATGACATAGAGCAAACTTCGGGGGTCCCTCGACTCCTCACTCGTCCGCTGCGCACTTCCGGCGTTCTTGTGCCCGAACGCGGCGCTGAACAAAGTGCGCGATTGGCATTACACTAACAATTCACATGGCACAAAGTGTCGGGCAAGTCCGAGACAGCCGTTCCCACCTCCACGAGGGTACGTTTAGCGGCGATGTGGGCAGCGAACGTGTCCCCGGACCCGGGGTGGACTTGAGTTTCTTGGCGGAGAAGACACCTTATCTTGAACAAGCCTTCAACCTGCTCTGCTACGCCATCCTGATCGTCGGCATCGGGACCATGTTCTGCGCCGCCTACCTGATGAAAACTGCATATTCGATTGTTCCGGGTTGGGACGACTGGAAGGTGCTTGACGGTTACGTCCACCAGCCGCATCTACGGTGGCTATGGGAGCAGCTTAACGAACATCGAATTGTCTATTACAAACTGCTGCTCATGGGCGAACTGCGGTTTTTCAGAGGCAGCAATTGGCCGGCTTACATTGCGATATTTTGCTGTCAGATCGCGGTTTGTATCCTCTTCGGTTACCTGCTGCGAAGGTTTGGCAAGCTCAAAGGCCCGTTGTGGGCAGCATGCTTCGGCCTCGCTCTCTATACGTACTTTTGTCCCTGCCAGTGGGAAAACTTTGGCTGGGGTATCCAGTTTTCCTTCATGCTGGTGAGCGTCTGGATGATGATTGCCCTGGTTGGCGTTTTGCTTCAAGGTCAGCGGATCGCGTCGGGGCAGGCCGGGGGACGCGGGGCTCTGGCCATCTCGCTGCTGGCCGCGGTTGGAGCAACCTTCTGCGGCGCCAATGGAATCGTTGTATGGATGGTGGCCCTGCTTGCCGCCCTCTACGGTGGCCTTCCGCGGCGCGTCATCGTCTGCTACGTGGTTGGTATGCTGGTCATCTCGCCCCTGTACTTCATTGGCTACCATTCTCCGCCGACCCACCCGCCTCGGTTAACTACTCTCCAGCAGCCATTAGGCGTGCTGGAGTACATGGAAAAGCTATTTGGCAGCACCCTCTTGCCGAGATCACAATTCGACTGGGCGGTGCAGGTCGGACAACTGGCGCTATTGCTTTCACTGTTTCTGCTCGTACGATTTCTGGTCCACGGCCGGCGGCAAAACCTGCTTGAAGTCGGCCTGGCGGGCATTACGTTCTACACGCTGGCGACGGCATTCCTGACCGCCTTAGGTCGCCTCATTTTGGGCACCGACCAGGCGTTCACTCCTCGTTATCAAACGTTTGCGCTGCAGCTCTGGCTGGCAATCTCTGTGTGGACGATTCTCATCGCGGTGCAACGCCGAGCGGCCAGGTCGCTCACCGCTCTGTTGCTGGCAACCGCGGCCCTGTTGATCTCCTCCATCCGGTTGTACGGACCCGTCCTCGACCTGGTCAGGAACTGGGTCTTTGAGCAGCGGGAATCCGTCGGCGCTTTGCTGATCACCGACATTCATGACGATGATTTGGTCAAAACCAGAGTGTTTCGCCAGCCTGAACTGGTGTGGTCAGACGCAGAGTATCTGCGAGCCCGTCGCCTATCGGTTTTCTCTACGGCGATGAGCCGGCAAATGGGCACAGACCTTACGCCTACTTTTACGGTTGTGCCTTCCAGCAACTGCACCGGATATGTGGATAAGGTTGCCAGGGTCGGTATCAACGGAGAAGGTCTGAAGCTTGACGGATGGGCAGTGAATCACCCCAGCAACAACCCTGTAAGAAAGCTTCTCTTAGTAGCCGGAACGCGGATCGTAGGTTTCGGCGTTTCTGGAGTCGTGAGGTCTGACGTGGCAGCGGCCCTCCACTCCAACCGGGCCTGGCGCAGTGGCTGGGTGGGTTACGCCAGGGCCCCGGAGGGAGCAAACGCTCTGGACGTTTATGGCATTCTGGATGGTTCCCGGGGGAACGACACTTGTCTAGTTGGGACCGTGCAGCTCAGTCAATGAAGGCAGCGGCGAAACTGATGCGCCAGTGCCTGCAAGTTAGTGTTTTCCGAGCCCGACAGATTTAGTTGGCAGGCTAGCTCGAGCTGGCAAGCTGAATCCAGCTTACCTTTATTGCTTGTTCTCCATCTTCTGCATCATCTGCTGGCGCTCCTGGGCGCGCATCTGCTGCCACTTCTGGTATTGCTCGGGAGTGAGGATGGGCTGCAGCTTGGAGTCGGTGTCCTCGCCGATCTGGCGCATCTTCATCGCCTTCTGCATGGGCGGCAGGGAGGTGTCCGCTTTCAGCGCCTGCAGCTTGGGTGCCTCTTCCTTCAGGATAGGCAGGATCTGCTGTTTCTGCGCCGGAGTCAATTGCAGCGCCGCCGCCATCTTCTGCAGCTTGGCCGCAACCTCAGACTTGTCGGGCTGGCTGCCCATGGTGCCCTGGCTCATGTTGTCCTGGGCGGAGAGGATCGGTGCGCCGACGGCGATGGCCAGCAGCAGCGCAAGAGTTGTCGCAGCAAATTTGGTCACGGGTTTCCTCCAAATGATTTCTTCGTTGATCGTGCTGTCATCTTCGAGCAACAAACAAAGGCGTCGCTCAGGATAACAAAATTACCTTTACCAATCTACTGCGACTCATCGAAGTGGTTGCCCGCAGACAAAGAAAGATTGCTCTTGCTCCCCCGTGGCGCGTGTAGTAGCTTGTGCGACGCAGGGGCGCAAAGGAGAGAGATGTCCGCGAAGCTATTTGTGTTTCTTGTTCTGACTATCGCACTGCTGATTTTCTCCACCGCATCAGCTCAAGTTCGTACCCATTCACCCGATGCCGCGGCGGGCGATTCCGCCGCCATCCAGCCGGACCTGCAAGTTAATCACGTATTCATCGTGATGGAGGAAAATCATAGTTACAGCGACGTGATCGGCAATCCGCAGATGCCCTACCTGAATAGCCTGGCCAAGGCCTACTCTTCTGCGCCGGGATACTATGCCGACACCCATCCTTCCATCGGCAACTATTTCATGCTGACTACCGGGCAGATTATTACCAATGACGATGGCTACATGGGCACGGTGACGGTGGACAATGTCGTTCGCGAGCTGCTGGCGGCGGGAAAAACCTGGAAGGAATATTCGGAGTCCATACCTTACCAGGGCTACGATGGCGGCGATAGCGGCGAGTATGCCGAGCGCCATAATCCCTTGTCGTATATGTCGGACGTTCGCAACGACCCGCAGCAGCAGCAGAACCTGGTGCCGTTTACGCAACTGGCTACCGACATCGCCAACCACACTTTGCCGAACTATGGATTCATCGTTCCCAACCTGCTGCACGACGCGCATGACGGCACGCTGGCGCATGGCGGACGCCTGGCTGCAAGCCAACATTGCGCCGCTGCTGGCCAGTCCCGACTTCAACACGCCGCGGCGGCGGGCTGCTGATTATCACCTTCGACGAGTCGGAAGACAGCGACACCCAGTTTGGCGGCGGGCACGTCGCCTGGATTGCGGTCGGCCCCGATGTCCGGCAGCACTTTCCGCCGGGGGGCGCGCAGATTCCGATTGTCGTGTTCCAGCATGAGAGCACCTGCCGCTTCATGATGTCGCTGACCGGAGTCTCGGTGTACCCGGGAGCCGCGGCCGACGCGCCCATCATGAACATGTTTCTGGCAGATTGAGGCGGGAGTCTGCTCGGGTCGCGGCCACCCAGGAAGGGAGATTTTCTCATCCCTCGCAAAGCAATTGTCTGCCAGCAACGGGTGGAAGAGCACGGCTTCAGCCGTGCCGCAAAGGCAGATCAGAGTTGGGCTTTAGCCCCGGTGACCGTGGCTAAAGCCATTCGGTGCGGGAAGCGGCCTAGGTCGCCGGGCTAAAGCCCGGCGCTTCCACCGCGTCGCTCAGGATAGCCGCAATCCTTGCTGTCATGTTGAGCGAGTGCGGCCCGTTCTTGGCCGCGCGAGTCGAAACACCCTATGCAACTTAGACAGCATGGTGGGTAATGGGAGTTCCCTGGATTGCGCCATAATAGGGGTCCTTCGACTCCTCGCTTCACTCGTCGCTCAGGATGACAGCGTAAAAAGAGGCGAGTCTCCGCTTCAAGATGACGGCGCTGTAGCGAAGACATTCCAGGCTGCTCCCACAATGTGGGTGGCGTGAGAGATGGGCACTCCGGTTGTTAGCGGCCTCAGCCAACGGTGCAGAAATGTGCCGTCCCTGAAGGGACTCAGGTGATTTCTCGGCTCACCCAGCACTCCGCCTGCGGCTCCGTACTGGGCTAGACTGAGCCGCCCCTCCGGGGCTGGTTCCGCGCGACGATGACATTCGCGCAATACTCCTACAATGTGGGAATCGAGAGTCACCCTGTTGCAGCCTTGTACGACAATCCCACACCGTGAGGCTCATGGGCGATTCTGGTCAATGATCATGCGGCCGCCAGAGGACCCTGTTACGGGTTGTAGCGGGCCAGCCAGGCGGCAATTTCACGGAAGAGGTCCTGGCGCTGCTCCCACAATGTGGGAAAGTGGGGCGAGCCGGGATAGGTGACCATGCGGGTGGTCTTGCCGCGCGCCGCCAGCACTTCAAACAGCTCGCGTCCCTGATAGGTGGGGACGCGCTCGTCGGCCGCGCCGTGCAGGACGAGCAGCGGCGTGGTCACGCCCTCCGAGTGCATGACCGCGGAGAACACCAGGAATGCGTCGGGATCCTTGTCGGGCCAGCGGGCGTCGTAGTCGGTCTGCTGCACGTCGCTGGTCCACATGAAGCTGAGCCAGTCGGTAATGCCCGCGCCCTCGATGGCGGCTTTGTAGCGATGGGTCTGGGTGACCGTCCACGAGGTCATAAAGCCGCCCGCGCTCCATCCGAACATGGCCAGGCGATTGGGGTCGGCCCAGCCCTGGGCAATGGCATAGTCGGTGGCACTGTCCACGTCGCGATAGGCGCGATCGCCGAAGTGCTGGTAGATGGCGCTCATGAAGTCGGTGCCGTAGCCGGTCGAGCCGCGGTATTCCGGCTGCAGGACGACATAGCCCATGCCGGCGAAGGTCCGGATAAAGCTGCTGAAGTGCAGGAAGTCGTTGGACTCCGGACCGCCGTGCGGCACCACCAGGAAGGGATAGCGACGCCCGGCCTGGTAATCCGCGGGGAAGGTGGCGATGCCCTCCAGGGCGATGCCTTCCTTGCTGGTCCAATGAACGACGCGGACCTCTCCCAAGGCAATCTTGGCTACTTGATCTTCGCCTTCATGGGTGATGCGCTCGAGCGCCTGGCCGCGGGCGATGGCAACGTTGGAAGGGTGTTGCGGATCGGCCACGGTGAAGGCCTGCACCTCCGGCGCGGGCGCTATCTGCGGCGAGAGGGGGCCGTTTTCAATTGACCCCTCGGGCCATTTCAAGGCTGGAGTGAGGGAGTCGTTCTGGAAGGCGTCCACCTCCGTCTGAACGCCGCGGGCCACGAGCACCCAGGCATTTCCGTTGGCGTCCACCGACAACTGCAGCGCGGTAGCTTGCAGGCTGGGGGTGCGGTCCATGGGAGTTCCGCCAGCGGCGGCGACCGTCCAGACGTGTTCGGTGGTGAGCACGGGCGAGGTGGTGCTGAGGAAGACCAGGTCCTTGCCGCCGTCGATCCAGCCAATCCCGCTGACCGCGTTGTCGAGGGTGGCAACGTGCCGCGGACCACCCGCAGTGCACACGTCCAGAAACGAGCGGACATCGTGGAAGCCGATCTTCGGGGTCAGGGATAGAACGGCGAGGGAAGCGCCGTCGCGCGACCAGGCAACTTCGTTGATGTCCCGCAATGTGGGACACCACCACGCGCCCCCGGAGCCGTCGGCGGCGATGACGTAGAGGCCGGTGGGTTCGGCCTCGATCACGGTGTGCACGTCAGCCAGCGGGTCGGGCAGTCGCGGGTCAGCCAGCACTGCGTAGTGCGCGCCGTCGGGGGAGATCAAAGCGGAATGAACGCCCCGCGGCAGGGCGGTCAGCGGGACCGGAGCGGCGGCGGCAGCGGCGGGAGTATTGGCGGGCGCGAGCGCCAGGGTGGCCAGCTGTCCCATCTTGTTGACTTCATAAATGCCAAACAGAGCGGCGCCGACGCGGGTGAAGCCCGCGGGCTTGAAGGAGTGGGGAACATTGAGGTGGCGGGCCTCGCCGCCGGCAGCCGGGACCAAGTCCCACTCCGTGTTGTCGGGACCTTTGGACGCCCCAAACTGGACCTGATAAAGAACGGTCTTGCCATCGGGCGAGACGGCGACGGCCTGCGCGTGGTGCATGCTGGCGGAGTCGTCGAAGGTGAAAGGATGGCGCGCGCTTTGCGCGGCAGCGGGAAGCGAAATCACGAATAGAAGAAGGGAGGCCGAGACCAGATTGTGCATAAGATTTTTTCCAGCGGAGAGCAGCCTAGCAGCGGGGGAGGAGTAGCCATCCCGCCGCTGCGTGAGTCTATCCGATGAGGCGGTCCGTCGCCAGAAAATTAACATGCGGGAGACAGTCCCCGGGTGTAATATGGTGCCATTTTCGGGACGAACCGGGCGATCCGGTTTTTCGCGACCGGGTGGAGAGAGGAATGTCGCTTATGCAACCGCGTTTCACATGGCTCACGATTTTGTGCCTGTCGCTGGCTGCGGTTCCGTGTGGGGCGCAAAATTGGTCTTACGACAACGGCCCGATCAACGGCAGCGTGGATGCGTGGGACATTGTAGAGAGCTATATCGTCAGCGACACCTTCCCGGTTTTGTCGGGCCAGACGGTTAATGGTTTCTCGGTCGGCGTCTGGAATGAAGGGAGCGACCCCATGACCAGCCTGGATTGGTCACTCACCTCGGGCGAAAACGGCGGAACGATTCTCGGCGCCGGCACGGCCACGTCGGGCGGAGGCGCGGGCGGCATCCTGATGTCGCAATACGTTTCCACAAACCAGTATGGCTACGATATTGACAAGATCACGGTAACCGGTCTCAACGTGAATTTTGCCAGCGCCGGCACCTACTGGCTCAATCTGCAGAATGCGCAGAGCAAGCTGGATGACTACTTTTTTTGGGACGAGAACAGTGGCAAAGGCTGTGGTGGCAACGGATGCCCGTCGAGCGCTTCCGAGAGTGCGGTAGGGACCATTCCCTCGGAATCGTTCACCATCAGCGGCGGCGGCGGCACCAGTGGGAGCACGCCGGAGCCCAGCAGTTTCCTGTTATTGGGTTCAGGAATTCTCGGCTTGGCGGGTGTATTGCGGCGCAAATTGTTCTGATCTTCCTGGTACTAGGTTGCGAATAGCAGGCACTCAGCAGTAGTACCCTCCACCGGTTTCTGCAGGAGAAATTCCCTCCAACCAAAGAATTCTTGCGTCAGAAAACAATCTCAGCGCTATCGGCGAGGCGAATCGGTGTAAGATGGGTGCCGCTTTTCGGGGTACCAGGGGCGATCCAGTCTATCCAAGCTGAACTCGAGGAGGGTTTTGCCTCATGATAACGCGTATTGTTTTGCTCACCATTCTTTGTCTGGCGCTGGCTGCCGTTCCGGCCGCGGCGCAGGTGCTTTACGACAATGGCCCGATCAACGGTACTACCGACGCCTGGACCATCAACTTTGGATATGTCATCGGAAACAGCTTCGCGCTGCTGAACAACTCCACGGTCGGCGGTTTTAACTTTGGGGTTTGGGAATTTGCGGGTGACGTGCTGACCTCGGTGGATTGGTCCATCACACAATACCCGATTGGCGGGACCACGTATGGCTCTGGTACAGCCAGCGGCAAGAACCTGACTGACCAGTTTATCTCGACCAACCAGTACGGCTACGACATTGACATGATCACGGTGACCGGCCTGAACGTGAGCTTGAACAGCGGCACCTACTGGCTCAACCTGCAGAACGCGGTGGTGCCCAGCGGCGATCCGGTGTACTGGGACGAAAATAGCGGCGTCGGCTGCAAGGGCGACGACGGCATGGGCGGCGGATGCCCATCGGAGGCTTCGGGCGGCGGAGTTGGGACGGATCCCTCCGAGTCGTTCGACATCAACGGCACCAACGGCGGCAGCGGCAGCACGCCCGAGCCCAGCAGCATCGTGTTGTTAGGCTCTGCAGTCCTGGGCGCAGCCAGCGTACTGCGGCGCAAGTTGTTCTGATTCTTCTGCAACCTGGACTGAAGGAGGTCCCGGATCCATGAAGACAATCTCGCTCACCATTCTGTTGCTGGCGCTGGCGGCCGCTGCGGCTTCGGCGCAAGTCCTGTATGACGATGGCCCGATCAACGGCACGGTGGATGCCTGGACCATGAACTTCGGCTTCACGCCCAGTGACAGCTTCGTAGTCGCCCCTAATTCCACGGTCACCGGAGTCGTGTTCGGGGTGTGGGAATACGCGGGTGACAGAATGACATCGGTGGACTGGGAGATCACCCAGGAGGAACTTTCCGGAACGGTGTTCGGCACGGGCACGGCCAGCGGTAAGAACTTGACAGACCAGTTTATCTCCGTCAACCAGTATGGCTACGATATCGACCAGATCACGGTGACCGGGCTGAATGTCAACTTGGCCAAGGGCGGGGAATACTGGCTGACCTTAACGAACGCGGTGGTTCCCAGCGGCAACCCGGTGTACTGGGACGAAAACGATGGCCCATCGTACGCTTCTGAAACCGTGCTGGGTTCGATACCTTCGGAATCGTTCCAAATTATCGGCACCAGCGGCGGCAGCGGGAGCACGCCGGAGCCCAGCAGTTTCCTGCTGCTGGCGTCCGGGGTCGTTGGCTTGGCGGGTGTGCTGCGGCGCAAACTCTTTCTGACTCATTGCTAAGAGACCCTGAAGGAGGTCCGGCCCATGAAAGCGCGTATCGCTTCGCTTACCATTCTGTTTCTGACGCTGGCGGCCGTTGCAGCCTCAGCGCAGGTGCTTTACGACAACGGCCCGATCAACGGCACAGTGGATGCCTGGACCATCAACTTCGGGTACATCGTCAGCGACACATTTACCCTGCTATCCAACTCCACGGTTGGTGGTTTTGACTTCGGGGTGTGGGAGTTCCCGGGCGACACCCTGACCTCGGTGGACTGGTCCTTTACGTCCATGGAAAACGGTGGAACCCCGTACGCCTCCGGTACCGCCAGCGGCAAGAACTTGACGGACAAGTTCGTTTCCAGCAACCAATATGGCTACAACATTGACGAGATCAGTGTGAGCGGGCTGAATGTGGGCCTGAACGCCGGGACCTACTGGCTTAACCTGCAGAACGCAAAAGTTCCCAGCGGCGATCCAGTGTACTGGGACGAAAACGCTGGCGCGGGCTGCGGAGGCGACGATGGAAAAGGCGGCAATTGCCCATCGCAGCCTTCCGAGAACGCGGTCGGAACGATTCTTTCCGAGTCGTTCGACATAACGGGCAGCAGCAGCGGCAGCGGGAGCACGCCGGAGCCCAGCAGTTTCCTGCTGTTTGGGTCAGGAATTCTCGGTTTGGCGGGTGTGCTGCGGCGCAAGCTGTTGTGATTTTCTTCGCAAAAGGGGGATTGCGGCGTATGAAAAAGCATATCGCTTCGCTCACCATCCTTGTGTTGACTCTGACCGCAGTTCAGGCCGTGAGCCAGCAGGTGCTGTATGACGATGGCCCGATCAACGGCACGAACGATGCCTGGACCATCAACTTCGGATATGTCATCAGCAACACCTTCGAAGTTTTGAACAACTCCACCGTGACCGGATTTAACTTCGGGGTGTGGGAATTCCCCGGCGACACCCTGATCTCGCTGGACTGGTCCATTACCGCGCAGGAGAACAGTGGGAAGCTGCTGGGATCGGGCACGGCCACCGGAAATAACTTGACAGACCACTTTATTTCCGTCAACCAATACGGCTATGACATCGACGAGATCACAGTGTCAGGCCTGAAGGTAGGCTTGAACAGCGGAACCTATTGGCTGAACCTGCAGAACGCCGTGGTTCCCAGCGGCGACCCGGTGTTCTGGGATGAAAACAGCGGCATTGGCTGTGGAGGCGACGACGGAAAAGGCGGCGGTTGCCCGTCCATGCCTTCGGGTAACTTCATCGGTACAATTCCTCCGGAATCCTTCAGCGTGAGTGGCAGCGTGAACAGCGGCAGCACACCCGAACCGACCAGTTTTATGTTGTTTGGGTCTGGAATTCTCGGCCTAGCCGGTGTGCTGCGGCGCAAATTGTTTTGATCTTTGCCCCTCGAGTTCCCTAACCGGGCGACCCGCCAAGGCCGCACCCACTTTTCGCCGGAATTCCAAATAGTTCCGGGAGCTTCCAGAAGTCGGTAACAACCTCGTCCGGAACACAACCCTCATAAAATGAGCAGCCGTACTCTGACGGTTTGTAGATTGTACGCATGCCGACTCGCTTAGCTCCGAAAATATCCCGGAACATATCATCCCCGACAAAAACAGCCTCCTCTGGTCGAGCGCCCACTCCTCTAAGCCCCTCGTTGAAGAACTGCATCTCGGGCTTTCGGATCCGAAAGTGCGCGCTAACGAGAAAGCAATCTATAAGGGGTAGAATCTGCAACCTTTCCAACTCGCTTTCGACATAGGCAGTCTGAGCATCGGAGATAATTCCGATTCGAATATTATGAGCCTTCAAAGCCACCATAGCCTCTTTCGCTCCAGCGAACATCTCGAACCGTTTGACGGCGGATCTCCGAAAAACCCGCATAATCTCCCGCATTCTCTGCCTATTGTTTTGGTGAATGAGAATGGGGGGCAATCCAATCTTAAGTCGCTCACAAGTCTCGGCCCAGACAAGCTCTAAATCAACATCCGGGTATTCTTCCCTTGATCCGTCCAGCATTTCCTGAATCACGCGGAAGTATGTTTCTCTTAGCTCCTCTGCCGGTGGGCACTGGGCGCCGTGTAACCACGTTGTTGTAAGATAATTTCGCACTGCCTCGAAGTTCCTCAGGTCGCTCTCGTCATCCTCAACCGACACTAATGTATTGTAGAAGTCAAAAAACACGGCCTTCGCATCCACGAAGGGCGGCGAAATAAACGCTATTTTATGCTCGATTAACCCCCAGACGTTCTTCACCTCATCCAGGCACCATTTCTTTACCTGAGAGGACCAAATCCACGTCCCCTGGCTGATAATGAGGAGCCGCCGGCCCATGAAATAAGCCTGGACCCAGGTAAACTGCCGATAAGTAAGCGCAGATTGCTTGAGATGGGCAAAATATTCTCGCAAGAAATATCCGATGTATGGCTCCGCCAGGTAGGCGTTATCGGCGTGGATCATGAAGGAGAGCTTTAATTCGGCACAGACCGTTCCAATGTCAGCGAAAGGAGTATCAGAATGGAGCGTTTCGAGGTCCGTGATCGTAAGTTGCCGCTTCTCCGACGAATAAAGGAGATTTACTGGTGTCAGTCCATCGTGAGCGAGAGACATCGGCAGACTCTTCTTAAAGAAGTCATCCTCCGCCCACCTGGAATGCAACGCATAAAGCTGAGTGAGAATCTCGCCAAACCCGCCAACATTGACGAGCATATCAAGGACACGCAGCGGGTCATGCAGACTTCGAACGCCTTCCGAAACCGGTTCAGTCGTTGTTCTTTCATGCAGAGTTACGAGAAACTTCGCCAGCAGTGACAATGCATTCAGCAAATCCCGGCTGTCACCACTGTGGATAGAGGTAGTTATAACCTCGCTGAGGGCTGCGCTGCCGACGTATTCTTCAATGAGCGCGAAGTGAGGGGAGTCCAGCGAGCTAATCAGGCGCGGAATATTGAAGGAGCCATCCGGATAAGAGCCCTCGATCAACCCCTTGTGAGCAAGACCTTCGAGGTTGCTTCTTTCAATGTCGTACCGTCGCTGGCGTTCCTCAGGGCCAACCTGGTCTTGCCCAAAACTCTTTACGAACACATCGAGGGGACATTGTTGGCAAACAATGTGAAAGGCGCGCGGCCACTTGGCCAGGCGGTAAACCTCAAGCGGATGCTCCGGGGGACAATTTAATTTCTGTCGCACCCCATGAACAAGGTCGGCGACGACATCTTTGACGTCACTGTCCGGCAATTTATACCATTCAGGCATGTCTTAGCACTTAATTCGGGGATGGCGGGGAGTCATAAAACTTGAAGGAAAAGGACAGTTACTTTAGCCTCTTGCGAACTTCAGGGTTAAGGGACCATCTATTTTCAAACTCCGAAAGTTTTTCCATTTCCAGGACGCCCAGGTTATACAGGTCGCGCAGCCTGAAATAATATTCTGACTTTGAAATCGGTAGACCTTTGGGTTGACGCCCGTTTCCACGGGTACTTCCATGGCGCTCATCGTGTCCGTAGGCAATAGGCAATTCTTCACGTATGCGTGACTCGAGAACCCCTTTCTTTTTCCCCTCAGACTCGTGGGCCCGCACGTAGAAAAATAACTTGCGTTGAGTTTCAGACGCGGTGCTAAGCACGGTAATGCCAGTTTGTAGAGAAGGTAAGCGGCCCGTCGCAGCTGTTTCTGCTTGTTTCTCTTTGACACGTCTAAAATGTTCGACGATCGATTCTGCGCGTTTGTTTAGGCTGACCATTTGGAGATCCCGGGTGCTGGGCAATTTCTCAAGCATTGCGATTACGCTATCTCTTTTGCTGAGATCACAAGCATGGCGAGGTTTAATGGCATCGGGGAGGAGCGTATCACGAAGTCCACCAAACAAGAGGGGTATGAGTGTACGGCCAAACCCAACGGCAGCTCCGGATTCAAATAGTAACCAGGGACGATTTACCGACGAAGGAGACATAAGCACAAGCGTAACCATAGATTCTTTCAGGTTTGCAAGCAGCTCGGCATACCAGTCCTGTCCAGGGCTAAGGCTCGAGGGATCAGAAGCAACGAAAACTTTAACAGCACAGGCGTTCTCAATTTCGTGCTTGAGAAATTTGGCGTGGTCTTTATGTTCGGTAGAGTGACTCAGGAAGCAGCGGTGTTGAGGCTCTCGGCCTTTTGGTTCAGACACCATAGGTGCATTCACTCCGCTGACGCTGCCTTGGGGTACGTATCGAGTGGAAATTCTATCACGCCCTCAAAGGCCGTCCAGCGGGCCGGTGAAGCCACTACGCTTTTTCTCACGCCAATGGACCAGCAGATCCCTCGCCCACTAAAGCGGACTCGTGATGACAAAAGGTGGAAGGCGTCCATCTATTGCTTTAGTGAAAGCGCTGGCCTTCAGGCCAGCGTTTACGTCAATCATAAAAATCCGGGGCTTTAGCCCCGGATTCTAGAGTAACGATCGGGCCTCCTCAGTGACCGTCGAGGCAGCCTTTCTGTCCGCTGCTGTTGGGGTAGCCGGTGCCGGCGGTGTAGGCCTTATTCGACCACTCGCCCTGGATCTTCCACTGGGTTCCGTTGGAGAAGGTAACCAGGGGAACGTTGAAGGTCCACGCGCACTTGTCGCCATTTTCCTGGCCGCTGGAGTCATACCATGCGCCTGGGTTCGACGGATCGGTGCGTGCTTCCGATAGCTCATGCCCACTGACGTTGGCGATGGCCGCCAGCCCCTGCGAGTGCAACCCCGAGGTGTCGCCCGGATCGCATCCGGGATCGCCGTCAAGCTTGAAGAAGAACCCGAATTGCACCCGGACGCCATGGCAGGTACCGACACTGTGATAGGCGCAGTAGCCGTTGCTGCCGCGGGTTTTGTCAACGTACACCGGGTAATAGCCATTGCCCGAGGGGTCGGGGCTGGTGATTTCCTTGCAAACTTCAGCCAGGATGGCGCTGGTGTTATTACCATTGCCGGCCGTGCTGGTATCAACGTATTGCCCCGCGTAGCTGGTAGCGGCTCCCACCTGACCATTGGAGCCGGTGTACTCATCGCTGGTCTTAGCGTAGTTGGAGTTGCTGAATCCCTGGTACCAGCTGGTCATGCCGGAAATCTTGTCGCCGGGGCTGGTCCAACTGGGTCCCCAATAGATGGCGGTAACGTTGGCGGTAGGCATGATCACGCCGCCGTGATAGGTCATGTTCGGACTTCGGCGGGGCGGCAAGAGTGGCGCGGCACCCTTGGCCCAGTGGATCCCGAGCATGGGTGGCACGGTTGAAGTCTGATCGGTTGAAGTGGCGGCGTCGGTTTGTCCGAAAGCCAGCATGGATACCATGCACACTAGAAGTAGCAGGGAAAGCTTTCTCACACGTTCCTCCGAAATAGCTTATTGCCTTTCAATAAGGCCGTATGTGCCGCAGGATTAGTAACTCGCTAAAGGGCGTCCTAACTCTTCTGACCTGCAATCCACGACACAAGGTAAAATTTCAGTGACGATAATTGAATAGAGGATGTGTGGTCAAGAGAAAACGACACTTTCCAGCAATCGTTTTCAGCACTATAGTGCTATTGCGATGCTTTGGTTTAGGCTAATCCACCGTCGCGTCCGGAACCTTTTCACTTTTGAGCGCGTAATACCCGGCGACGATTCATAGGAAAGGACAAACATGATCTCGCAATTGCGGGCGGCTTGCGCCCTCGCGCTCCTGGTGGTGTGTCTCGGGGTGGGCTTTGGTGCAGCGCAGCAGGCACCCGCCAGCAACGCAGCCAATGAAATGCCGTCTGTGACGACCGTTCCTGGTGCGGCGCAGCCCGGGCCCAACTTCAATGTGGACGCGGCCACTGAAGCTTATATGGCTACCATGCCCGCCAGCGCGCGAGCGCGTTCCGACGCCTACTTTGAAGGCGGCTACTGGCTCATCCTGTGGGACTTCCTGTATGGGGCGGCGATCGCGCTGTTGTTGCTGAACCTGCGCTGGTCGGCGCGAATGCGCGATCTGGCCGAGCGCATTACACGCTTCAAGCCGCTGCAGACCTTCATCTATTGGGCAGAGTACTCGCTTCTTACTTTCGTTCTCGGCGCGCCGCTGGCCATCTATGAAGGCTACGTTCGCGAGCGCCAATACGGACTCGCCACGCAAACCTTTGGCCTCTGGGCGTGGGACCAGACCAAGGGCCTGATGATCGGCATTGTGCTCGGCGGCCTGCTGGTGATGGCGCTGTTCGGAATTGTTCGCCGCCTGCCGCGGACCTGGTGGATCTGGGGAGCGGCGGTGACCATGCTGTTCTTCATCTTTACCGTACTTATCGGTCCAGTCTATCTTCAACCTATCTTCAATAAGATCACTCGCCTCAACGATCCCAAGGTAACGGAACCTATCCTGAGCCTGGCACGCGCCAACGGGATTACAGCTAATTATGTTTATCAGATTGACGCTTCCAAGCAGACCACGCGCATGAGCGCCAACGTCAGCGGTTTCGGCCAGACTATGCGAATCACCTTGAATGACAACCTTCTACGCCGCGGGTCACCGGAAGAAATACAAGCCGTGATGGGGCACGAGATGGGTCACTATGTACTCAATCACATTTATAAAGATCTCTTGCTGTTTTTCCCCATTGTGACGGTGGTCACGTTCGCCTTCCTGCGCTGGTCGCTGAACTGGTGCCTGGCGCGATGGGGAGAGAAGTGGCAGATTTGCGGCATTGGCGATGTAGCGATTGTCCCGCTGGCAATCTTGCTGTTCTCCATCGTCGGCTTCGTCACGACTCCCATCTTCAACACGCAGACGCGCACCGAGGAGCGCGAAGCCGACATGTATGGTCTGAACGCCAGCCGCCAGCCGGATGGTTTCGCGCAAGCAGCTATCCATCTGGGTGAGTATAGAAAGATGAGGCCTGGCTCGATTGAGGAGTTTGTCTTCTATGATCATCCCAGCGGCTATCACAGGATCCATCGGGCGATGCAGTGGAAGGCGGAAAACTTGAAGCTCTATGGAGGAAGCAACTAGCAACTAGAAGCTATCTAGCTATTCTCATAGATCATCCTGCATTGGACCATGTCTTCAGGGTCAAAAATGACTTGGGCTTCAGCTTCTGCCGTGGTTTTGCAGGGACTGAAGCCCTGGCCTTCGGTGTACTTCACTCGGCACGACTCAAAGTCGTGCCCTGATACAACCCAACTTGATTTATGAGGCGCCTTCCAGAGTTTGTCATCACGAGCGGGCTTTAGCCGGCGAGGGATCTGTTTTCTGCTATCCCACCGAAAAGCAGATTTCTCGCGCCCAAACCCGGGGCGCTCGGAATGACAATTCCTAAGGCTAGGGTGTCAACAAAGCCAAGCTATCGAGAGCGCCACTCGCTCAGAGTTCGCACCGCCTCCTACCCCAGCGGGTCGCCTTGTAAGAAGTGCCCGGTCACTTGCTGGTAGGCATCAGAGGTGTGGCGGCCGGCAACGCCGTCCGGATCCAGGTGAATCCCGGGAAAAGTATTCAGCGCCTTCTGTAGTGCGCGGGCCGTGTCCGTAGCTTCGTTGTCGGAGAAGGTCACCGTGCTGTCGAACTGCGCCGCCAACTGAGCCGCTGTCATGCTTGGGGCTGACGCGGGAGGCGGAGTTGACGCTGGGGTCGACGTTGTTATCACAGCCGCCGAGGTTGACGCCGCAGTTGTAGCAGCGGTTGCCGGCGTGGCAGTCGCAGGCGCAGTCCCCGCGGCCGCCGCCGACGCGAAGCTCACGACTCCGTTTTGCGCCATCTGAAAGAGAATGACGGCGGCACCGCTTTGGCTGGACACCGCGTTGGCATCGAACACGTGGTCTGCAATGAACTTCCCGCTGGTGTATTGGTTGGAAAAACTCCACAGGTAGGGGGTGTTCAGCGGTGGAGTAAGGCCGCGATACCCAAAGCCGTTGTAGCCTTCCAGCCGGTACAAAATTGCGGGCACGCTCCAGTCCGTCTGGTTGACAATGGAAGGCCGGTGGCTGGTAAGCGCGTCGTTCGCGCTCTGTTGCCAGGTGAAGGGTGGCTGCCCATCCGGTGGCCGTCCTGCGGGGTCATGGAACGTGCGCGCCGTCAGCGGATCACCGTTGTGGAGGTGGCCGTTGAAATTCAACCCGCACTCCATGTTGTGAATGACGGCCACGAAGTACCAGGGAATGCCCAAGGGAGCCGCGACCGACTGGTAGCGTCCCTGATTGGGCATGATGCGCGCAATAATGCTATTCACCGTGCCCACCCGCGATGGACTTACCACGCAACTGCTGAACAGGGTTTGATACTGCTGACGTAAATCGCTGGTGAGTGGCACACTCATTCGTAGTCCCCTTTCAAGCTGGATATCGTCTCACGGGATGCAAGTCGATCCGATTTATCCGGATGGCGTACATCCTGAGCAAAAGTCGTGACGAGGGAAGTGGAGCGGACCCCATGCCCAACATTCACCGCGGGCGGCTCTAGGGTTGCTGCGACTCGCGTTCGCCGAGTCGCTCCAACGAGCGCAAAATCAGCACTCATGGGAGACTCGACAAACGCGGCGAACGCTCGCTCAGCATGACACCTCAAGTCCCAACCTTCACAGCCAAAGAACAATCCTCAAGGCTGATGTACCCCCGGCTACTTCGAACTGTAGGTGCATTGCGGATTATTTGGGTTCTGCACGTAGTCCCAGCCAATCCCCCAATCGGTACCGTAGTTCGGGTCGGAGCTGTATTGGATTGGGGCGGGCGGCGGCTGGTTCACGTCGTCGAGGGGCTTGAAGTTAGCGTCCAGGGTTATGCCGAAAGCAAAACATCCACCGGTCGGGCAGTCAATGTCCTTAGTGCCCCAATGACAAGGTGAATCGTTAGGGTTGCACTCACTACCGGGTGTGCAGCCGCAGCTATTCTTTGTTTTGTCCCAGGTGCAATAACTCGCCGGCTGGCAGAAGTTTTGCGTACTGTCCTCGAATACGCTGGCATAGCCTGACAATTTCACTTCAATGGTGACCAGGCCGGTAGTGGGGTTGTAAAACTTCTGGTCCTTGGGGTTGGGAAAGAGAAACTGCGGGTCACCGTTCTGCGGCGGGACGAATTGGTAGGCGGCGTCAGGGAAGGTCACTCGGTACGGCTTGATCGAGTTTGTGACGGTCTGCGGATCCAGGTTCTTGCCAACAAACATCTGGTAGATCTGGTCCATGCTGCTCTTGCCGTAGAGGAAGTACGTGTAGTACGTCTGATTGGGTTGAAAGATACTCCACTCGGTAGCGCCAGTCTTCAGTTGCGTCGCCTGGCTGATCTGGTCGTCAATGTAGTAAATCCCATGATTGACGGTCAGGGTGCTGCGCTGCCCGGTCCCTTGTCCCATCATGAGGATGAACGGCAGGTGGAAGTTGGGATCGTGGCTGGTGTACTTCGTCCACTCAGCGTCGGTTAGATACTGGCGATACAAGGGCACGCCATAACAGGCTTGGTTGCCGGTGGCGGAGCCGCAAGCCGGTCCCCAGGCGCAATACCCAGTCATGTTGGATTTGTCGCAATCCATGTTCACGGGCAAATTTACCCGGCAGCCCGCGCCGCCGATGCCACACGCCGCGATGGTTGCGGTGGTGATGTACTCATAGGGGCTGGTATTCGCTGTTCCCGGCGGGTTGGTGGCGGCATTGCCTTTGTCGTGAATGTCAGAGGCGCACTCCACCTTCACCGTGGGCGCGTTGAAGAAGGGGTCCTCGTTCACCGAAATCGTCTCCCGCGTCGCACCGCTTCCCAGGTCGGCCAACAGGCCGGTCAGCGAGCCGTCATCGTCATTCAACACGGTCTGGCGATCAATATCGGTGAAGTTCGAGAACATGTCGGCGGAGTTGTAGGTGCAGTAGCGCGTCTTCACCGCGCCGGCATTGGTCTCAAAGAAAGTTCCAGGCTCAAACTCTGGCTCAATCACGAAATGCCGAATGCCCACATTGTTGAAAAACAGACTGTCGGAGTGGAAGGCGGGCGGATAGAAGAAGCCGTTGGACTGCTTCCAGGCAATTGCCGCGTTGGGCAAGTAACAGGTGGGATTGGCGGGATTGCTGGCAGGATCGGCGGGCAGGCCCAGCTCAAGCCCGTACAGGTACTTGAATGAAGGGCAGGTCTGCTGCGTTCCATTCAAAGTGCAAGCCGAGCCGTTACCCAGGGTGTTGACGGGGATGTCAAGATAGGCATTTCGTTCCTGGTACGACGGGCCATCGTAAATATTGACCATTCGCTGGTTACCGCTGAAGGCGTCGGTCGGGTAGGTGATGCCCTGAGCGCCCGATACACAGAAGGGCACGCCGGGGGGCGCCGGTTGGTCGCAGCTCAGACCGTTGGGATTGAAGGGCCCTGCGCTGGAGGCATAGGGATTGTCGGGCTGGCCGCCCGCGGGCGTCAACTGGGTGTTGCCCACCAAGGCGCTCTTGCGTAAATCCGACCAGAAGCCTTGCGCGATATCCGACCGGGTATAGCCACCGCCGGTAACAAAAGTGATGCCGCCCTGTTGCACGTCGGTGATGGCGCTGTTTTCCACCAGGAACCACCACAGGCGAAGCCAGAGCGCAGAAAAGTTCTTTTCTGCCCAATTGAACGAGGAAGTGTAGCGCTCCAGAGTTGTGACCGCACAAGTCGCCTCCGATCCGAACGCCCCGGTACAGGGAGGATTGGTGACGGTGTTGGCGCAATTCGTCATGTCCGTGCATAGCGTGGACTTTCGCAGGGAGCCAAGGTAAGGATAGTAGGGGTCGGCACCCAATGGCCCCTTGGGAGGAGCAACGTCGTTATCGATCCCCAGCAGCGTGCCCGAGTTCGGTATGTTACTGACGCCGTTGCAAGCACTGGCCGGACTAACGTTGATGAACGACTCCATGGCACTCGAGCAGGAGTTGCCCACAAACTTCTTCAGCGGAGTAAAACCGGACTGATCTTCCTCGAAGCCAGGCTTGCCGACGAAGGGAATCACCAACTGCTGTCCGGCATAACCCTCGAAGAATTCGTATTGCGAGGGACCGCTGATGCCGCCCGGCAGCAGCCAGTAGCAGGCGCCGCAGGTGCCCGCCGAAGAAGCAAAGTTGTACTGGAACTCGTTCCAGCCATTCATGATCCAGAATATAGTGGGGGTCTGCCAATCGGAGTGGTACGGGTTAGGCGCACCGTAGTCCTCTTTTTCGGCCAGAATTCCAGGAACCTTGCGATCATTCTGGGCGTTCGCCACCGCGGCGCGCGCAAAGACCCCGAGGTTGGTGTTCAACACGTTATCGGCCTCAGTCCCGTCCTCCAGATAGAATCCGTGACCAATGGACTTGTAGCCCACGTTGCGCGCCAGGGTCACGCCCTGGGAGGCATGAATCGTGATCCAGCGGGTCATCGAGTCCCACACCGATGAATCCTTGACATAAGTGTTCTTGGGCACCTGGCGCGCCATGTGGAAGTGCACCGGATAGTGGCCCTTGGCTCCGCCCTGTCCCAGCTGATAGAACTCGACGCCCTGCACCTGGTACGACAGGAATCCCTGGAGCGCGAGGGTGTGGCCGCCATAATATCCGCTGCTGAAGGGAAGGCCGGCGGTGCTGCCATCCGAGACAATGCGAATGCTGCGGGTCAACAATCCAACCGCGGCCCGCATGTCGATGTTGCGGTCCGCGGGCTTCTGGCCCGGAAGCAAGTCCGGCCCAATGGAGCATGTGGTGGAACCATCGGGCGGATCCTGGCACGGGACACCCGCCAGGGAATAGGTCTGCCCCCAGTGCGGGTTCATGACCTTACCCACCAGGTTGACGGTCGTGCCAGTAACGATGGAGACCTGCATCTGCTCCGCATGTCCGGGGAGATAATCGGTCGAGGTCACCACAATGTTGTCGTTCAGCATCCAGTCAGTGACCGGACTGCTGATTTGAAAAGAGCTCTCCGTCCCTCCACCCTTCAAGGTGCTGTTCAGCCGCTGCCAGCTGCTGCTGAGCACGGAGGGGTCGTTGTCGTCGCCGCCCTGCGCGCCTTTGTAGCCGCTGAGGTTGATGGTGCCCCCGTAGGACACTGCCAGGACTTTGTGCCCGAAATACGCGGGCGAGGCATCCTTGGAGTCGAAGACGGCGTATTGATAGAAGCAGTCATCTACGCCGCCGGGAAGCAAGGTTGGCGGATCGAGTTGCGATGTTTTCCTGCAGCTCATCGGGTGTTCGTGTATGACCAGGGAAGCGTTCGAATTCCAGACATCGCTTGGGCTGGTGGGAACCCCGCAGGTGGCGTCCTGCACCAGGTTGTTGCCGCTGTCAAGCTTCTGACAGGTAACTCCGGAGTCGCCCGGATCGCCATAGAGATGGATGGTCAGGGTTTCGCCATTGGCGCCGATGCCCGTGGCTTGCAGAGTGCCGCCATTCTGCACCAGGATGTTGGCGGCGTAAAAGTCCATGGTCGCGTTATTGAACATCAGGGCAGCCGTCTTTCCGTTGGGCATGCCATCGCCAAAGATGTAAACGTTGTGGAAGTTGTAGGTTTTTGAAACCTTGCCATCCACGGTGCAGCTTGTTCCCGGGCCGATAACGAGGTCGGGGCCCTGGGTTCCCAGCGCAGGACCCGCATCGAGGATGCCGCCTTTACAGAAATCGTTGTCCGCGAAAACTGCGGGACAAAGCGCGGTGATGGCCAGGAGAACGGCAATCGCCGCGGACGCGAACATACCCGCAAATTTCACGATGCTTCGAAGTATGTGGAGTGATTTCTGAAGGGAAGACATCTTGTACCTCCTGCTCCGATCGTGCGCCTGGGTGGACCAGTGGACGCGCACGAATTGTTGCTTATGGCTGTTGCATTCTGACGCTGAGTGTTGCGGGCCCTGAGTAGTGGCGGAGAATGGTAGCACAAAACGGCCCACCACTGCTCCATCGGTTGTGTAAATTTTGAGGCGGCGCTTGGCCAGGCAAGAATAGGGCGGGCACCCCCAAAATAGTAGGGACACCCGCCAGGAGTCGTGGCCGGTCGTCTACTTACGCCAGCAACTCGACAACGCCGCTGCCCAGGTCGTAGTAACCCGCGACCACTTTTACTTTTCCATCTTTCGTAAGTTGCGCAATCACGGTCGATGCCTCGCGCAATAGGGTCGCCTGGATCTGGGCATTGGCCTTGGCCGCCGCTTCGAGACTGGTTCCACCCCGATCCACGGCGGGCTGGATGTGAGGAAACAAAGAGCTGATCTGGCCGGGCACCTCTTTGCCCTGCATAGTGGCTTTGACCGCTCCGCAACCGGAGTGTCCCATCACCAGAATTACTTTCGTGCCCAGGACCGCGGCCCCGTATTCCAGGCTGCCTATGATCTCCGGGGTGACCATATTGCCCGCCACTCGGGTCACGAAGATATGGCCAATGCTCTGATCAAAAACCAACTCCACTGGTACTCGCGAGTCGGCGCAGGACAGTACTGCGGCGAAGGGCTCTTGCTTGTCGACGGTCTGTTGCTTGAGGATGGCCAGGTCATGCTCAAAGGAAGTTAGCTGCCCGGAAGTGAAGCGCTTATTGCCCGCCATCAGCTCGTTCAATGCTTCATCCGGGCTGAGTTTGCTTTGCGCCGACGCTCGCAGCGGAAGGGCAAGTTCCAAGCCACCGGTGAGCAAGCTTACAGCCGCCCCAGCCAAACCCATCTGCACGAATTGCCGTCTTGAAGGTGCCTGATCCGAAAGAGGCTTGCTCATATGTTTCCTTTGCCAAGCATAATTTGCACAACGGAGTGCGCCCGCAATGCTCGTTCTACCTGTTTCGAAAGACTACTCTGGCAGAGACGCTGCCGACGCGGCGCAACGGTGCGCCCCGCATTATGCAACGGATTCCCCAGCGGCGACAACTGAAAACAGTTAGTGCAGTCGCAGGCCGGACATGCACCGGCTCTTGTGGAGCACAGCGCGACGTTGGTTTTATGGGCGTTAGGAGCGGGCAGAGTCCGCTGGTGGTCCGTGACGGTGGTCACGGGGAGACGGTTGGAGTCTTGAAAATTACTTCTTTCGAGGGCGATTGCGGTCTCGCGCAGAAGCGGCGCTTCTCAGAACCTTAACGAAATTCTGGCCGGGCTGGGAGAGGAAGATGCTATGATTTTGCGCCGCGCAATCGCACATCATGGGGGCGAAAATCGATTACATGCACATCGCTAAGAGAGTGGTTCTGGTTTCTCTTCTCATTTCAACCTTCAGTCTGGCTCTTGCCTGGGCGCGGCCTGCAGCCGCGTCCGATGAAGGCGCCATTCGCGCCGGGGACACCGCCTGGTCGCAGGCGTGCGGGAACAAAGACCTGGACAAATGTGTGTCCTTCTACGCGGACACCGCGTCCGTCTTCCCCTACAACGCGCCCATTGCCACTGGCATGGATCAGATTCGTCAAGTTTGGACGCACTTGATGGCAGAGCCGGGCTTCGGGCTGAGCTTTGGCCCCACCAAAGATTGAGATCGCCAAGTCAGGAGACATGGCCTACGAGATCGGGACGTTCGACTTAAAGACCGAATGACGCCCAAGGGAAAGCCACCAGTACTCTCGGGAAGTACGTGGTGGTCTGGAAGAAGCAGGCGAATCACGACTGGAAGGCCGTCGCCGACATCTTCAACACCGACAAGTAAGGCATCCGGTAAGAGCTCCCTGTCATGTTGAGCGAGCACGGCCCGTATTTGGCCGTGCGAGTCGAAACACCCCTAACAGCCTCAGACTGTCTCCGGAGAAATAGGGGTCCTTCACTCGGACTGAAGTCCTCGCTCAGGATGACAGCGGCAAAAGCCGCTCGCGCTTTCCGCTACTGCTTGTCGTCCACAAACGTCGAGACTCTGCCGACCCGCTTGTTGTCGGCAACCGTGGTCATGGTCTTTCCATCGGCCGAAACCGTGATCTTGTCGATGGCTTCGACCTTGCCGTCGCGCTTGTAAGTCACTTCAATGGAGCGTTCCCCCAACGACTTCACCGACACTGTCTCATTCGCATAAATGCCTTTAACCGGATACTCTTTGCCGTCGAGCTTGGCCTCCCAGCTTTCGCCGGTCGGGGTGGACATGCTCAGCGTATTGCCGTCACCCTTCCAGGTAGTGGTCAGCCCAGCGGTGTCTTCATCGACGTTCTGGATGCGCCAGGAGCCGGAGGTCCCGTTCGAGCCGGCAGGTCCTTTGGAAACTCGCGCCCACTTGCTTTCGGCCTTGTAGGACGCGCTGCCGTCGGCGGGATAGTTGGTGCTGGAGACGGTCAGGGTGTTCCCATCCGCCGAGGCGGTTCGGGTCTGCTCGAACTCCGGCTTGCCGGCTTTCTTGCCGGTGACGTGAAGTGTATTCGCGTCCACCACCTGCACCGCCATGGTGTCATAGTTTTGGCCGGTGACCGGCTGGTCCTGGCCGTCGGCCTTTATCTTGATTTTTGGTGAGCAACTCTTGCAGTCGTACATCCCTTTGTCCACCGAAAACTCGTAGGACTTTTGCGACAGCTTGGACGACGCCATGTTGGTCTTCCAGGTGCCGTCGAACGGACTCTGGGCAAACAACATCGCGGGCAGAAACCACAAAACAACCCACAACAGCTTCTTCATGCTTATTCTCCTGATCGAGGATTGGCGTTAAATGACTGGCCGGGAAGGTTTATCTTTCCGCGCCAAACGTAGCGCAAGGCTTGGGTGAAGGTCAAATGGAATTTCTAACGGCCTGAAGCGTTGTTAGGCCTGAGTTATTGCTGATTACGAAATCGGTGCCGTGTACAAGCCCTCGCGAGGGACCTGCTCTTTGCCCGTTCCACCGGAAAACAGATTCCTTCGACAAGCTCAGGCAGGCTCTCGCGCCCACCCAGGCACTTGCAATGACCATTCCTAAGCCACAGCCGGTGCGTCTCTTCTCGTGTCACGTTGTCAGGTCTTCCTTCACACCCAGCTTTTTGATCAGCCGGTGCAGGTAGTTGGGATGGACGCCCAGCATGCGCGCGGCTTCGGTGCAATTGGATGCGGCCTTGCGCATGGTCTCCTGAATCAGACGCTTCTTGAAGTCGGCCACTGCGTCGTGGTATCCACTGGCCCCATGCTTGACATCGTTTTCATTCTGCAACGTAACCGGCAAGTCGCTGGGAAGGATGGAATCGGAAGACCCCATGGTCAAGGCATGCTCGATGGCGTTCTCCAGTTCGCGAACGTTGCCGGGCCAGCTGTAGTTCACCAGCAAGGCGCGCGCTTCCGGCGAGATACCCTTGAACGGGCCGCGACAGCCGCTGGGAATACTTGCGGGCAAAGTGGATGGCCAGCAGCGGAATGTCCTGACGGTGCTCGCGCAAAGGCGGCACGGAAACGGAAACTACATTCAGGCGATAGAAAAGGTCGCGGCGAAATTCGCGAGTTCTCGATGGCGCGCTCCAGGTCCTTATTGGTTGCTGCCAGGACGCGGGCCTGGAAGCGAATGGTGGCTGTGCCTCCCACTCGCTCGAACTCCTTCTCCTGCAGAATGCGGAGCAGTTTGGCTTGTAGCTTGGGATCAAGCTCTCCTATCTCGTCCAGGAAAAGAGTGCCGCCGGCGGCCAGCTCCATCCTGCCGCGCTTGCTGACGACGGCGCCGGTGAAGGCGCCTTTCTCGTAACCGAACAGCTCGCTCTCGATCAGGGTATCGGGAATCGCCGCACAGTTGATGGCAATGAACGGATGCGCCGCGCGCGCGCTCTTGGAGTGGATGGCGCGCGCCACGATCTCCTTGCCCACGCCGCTTTCGCCGCGAATCAACACCGCGGCATCGCCGTTGGCAATCTTCTCGGTGGTTTCAGCCAACTGGCGCATGGGCAGACTCTCGCCGATCATGGGCTCGTCAGCTGCCAATTGCTCGCGCAGTTGCCGGTTCTCAGTCCGCAACGATTCCATGCTGAGAACGCTTTCCAGAGTTACCGCCGCGATGGCCGCTACAGAACTCACAAAATTTACGTGGTCCCGTTCGAAGGTGTTGGTGGGCGAGTAGCAGACCAGATAGACGACGCCGATGGTCTTTTGCAGCGCGACCAGCGGCACGCAAAGTATTTGCTCGGTGTCGGTGGATGTCACCTTGAGATCCGCGACCACCTCGGAGCGCTCCCACAAGGTTCGCAGGACCAGTTCGCGCCGGACATTGACCTCGGGCACGTCGCGATGTTCGCGCCTCCAGGTTACGGTGGAGTTTGGCTGGCCCTCGGCGTTGTCGATGATCTGAATGGCGCCGGCATCGGCTGGCACCACCTCGAAGATGAGCTGCAGCAGGCCCTTTTGCAGCGACTCGAGGTCGCGCTGGGAATTGATTGCGTTGGCAATCTTGAAGAGCGCGTTCAGATCGCGGGCCATGCGGCCAACGTCGGTCACCAGAGGCGGCAGAAGTGGCGGCGACTGGCGGAGGACAGGAGCAGGGAGGCGGTCAAGCACTTCGTTCCTCCGGGGTTTGTCGTCCCGTAGCGGTGCACGCGCGCTGCCATTTCGAAAGACGAGCTCGCATTCCCCGATCGTAAGGGTGTCGCTGTCCTGCAGAATCCTCTCTCTAACCGGAACGCCATTGACGAAGGTGCCCTGCCCGCTTTCGAGGTCGGTGACGGCTACGGTATTGCCATGGCGGGTGATGAGGCAGTGGGTGCCCGCGATCGAGACGTCGTAAATGCTCAATTCATTAGAGGGATCGCTGCCAATCGATACACGTTCAGCGGTGATGGGGAAGACCACACCTTTTAGCGGACCGGTAACGGCTTCGAGTCGCGGATCCATCGCGGTGCGCAGGGAAGTTCTTATTGCAAGAATCGGGCCTCTGCATTGTACCTAACATTTTGGATAGTTTAACGGCTAAAAGAGAGGGGCGATCCCATACTTTAGTGCCTATCCTTTTGGTTAATTACTATCCGATTGGGTGAGGTCGTAGAGGGTGTGCTACGGCTTCCCGAAGCAGCCCATATCATTCCCGCCAGCCCCTAAACAACTGAAAGAGCATACGGATACAAAGGGCGGGGCACCGCGCGAAGGCACGTTTTGTGCAATGGCAAGAGCATTGCAATTGTGATTGCATACGCGAAATTGAGACGTCCGAGATGTAGCAACTTTGAATTGCGCCAACCGCGCTGTTCTCGAGTGCGCGTTCACGTCATAAGTTAGGAAGCGCGTTGGGTATTCTGGCCGAATAAAAGACCGTGCGCTTCTGGCAAGGGCAACTCCTCGGCGCAGTTGCCCTTTGTTCTTGAGATGTCACCTGAACCATCAGCATGGCCAGACTTGCTGTTGTATGGCTCAGGGCCGTCTTGATAGTTCCAGCGAAGGCGCTTCTGGCCGCAGCGCAAAGTTGCCGATGAGCGTCGCTGGCAGGGAGCGCGTCCCGATCCTGGGAGAGTGGGCGCGCTCCCGAAGATGACGGACGCCAGGGTGCCGCAAACCGCGTTGCCACTGCTGCCGCGAACAAGTTCCAGTTCTCGCCCCCCATTCTTAATCTGTGCGAAAGATGCGAGCTCCCGCGAGGGCGACAATGCGTCTAACATAGGAGCAAGGGAGGCCCTTGTATGTCGCGTCGAAGCAGAATTTTCTCGCGCTGGGCCGGGCTTGTGCTTTTGAGTTTGTGCTCGCTGCTGTTGTATGGGCAGGACACCATGCAGAGTAGCCCGGGGAACCAGAAGCAGCCAAGAGTCACCAATCCGCTGCTGGTGAATGTCACAGGCTGCCTGAAGAAGGACGGCACGACGGGCGGCTACTACGTCACCGACCAGGACGGCCGGAGGTGGGACCTTACCAGCAAGAAGCTGGACCTGGCCAAACATGTATTCCACACGGTAAGCGTGTCCGGACACCCGTCGGCCGGATCCAAGACCCAGGCAGGGAAGAGCGAGCAGGGCCAGCAACCCGAGTCCGGTCAGAACCTTGCCCTGGATGTAACCGAGCTGGATATGTTGAGCAACAGTTGCACGCGGTAGTACGCCTAACCGCAAACTTGCAGCGAGAACCGCGTTATGAAAAGAGGCTTATGATCTCTTTTCGTTTTAGCGGGTCATTACTTTCGGGCTGCCGATCTGGGATACGCGACGGGCCACACCTTTCGCGAAGCCATCGTTATCCTGCAGGACGATCTCGATTTCGTCGCCGACGATGTGTCCGTCAACCGTGATGGTGGCTTCCTGCTGCTCGAAGTTCGGAGTGTGCCGGGTGATGAAGGAGAACTGGCCGTTGCCGATTGTGCCGTTTAGGATGCCGGCCTCACCGGTGGGATAGACCACTTTTCCGAATAGCTTGTCGCCGGAAACTTCAAAAGTAAAGAACGTCTCAAAGCTGGTGCCGTTCTTCTGCAGCACCGCCTTCCAATTCCCGCTGATGTTTCCGCCGGCGGTTTTCTGCGACGGACCTGGAGGTGAGGCACCGCCAGCCGGTAGACCCGAATCGCCGGCCGCCGTTTGCGCTGCCGAACCGGCACGCGTGGACCGTTCCTTCAGCAGGGTCCAAACTCCAATCCCGGCGGCGATCAAGAGGACTGCGGCAATCACCGCGGGCTTCAGCCACTTGCGCTGGGAAAACGGACTCTGACCAACTCCCTTTTCCAACGCCGTAATCAAGTCCTGCACATCGCGGGTGAAGCGAGCATCGCTGATTTCCAGTGCCTGGTGCCGGGACAGGGGCTGGAGCGATTCTGGAAGGTCGCGTTGCCCGGGCATTTTCGCGCCGCCCACCAGTACCGGAATGACCTCCACCTTGCGCTTCAGCGCGGCCAGGACCTCGACACTGACGAAATCGTCAGGGTTGCCGAGCCGTGGCCGGTTCTGCTCATCCTTGAGGGTCAGCCAATTCTTGCCGATGAGGGCAATCAACGCGTCGCAAGTGCCGACCTTCTGCTCGATCACAGCAACGAAGTCGCTGCCCGGACCGATGTCGGCGACGTCCATGAAAACGTGCTCTTCGCCGAAGCGGGCGCTGATTTGATCGTAGAGCCGTCCCGCGTACCCGCTGGTGTCGTCGCGCCGGTAACTGATGAAGATGTCGGGCATGGTTGGCCCATTCTATCCGAAGTGGCGATGCCAACCACGTGCCTTGAACACTTGGCCAGGCAGCGTCACCGACGCATCAGACGTTGCCGCGCCTCCGGTCGGTTATTGGAATCGGCTTGGAACTATGTCGCAACCCTTTGCACATCGCAGTAGCGTAACTATGCATTTTCAAGAGCTTGCGGTGGCCGGATAATTGCTGGCCAGTAGTACAACTCGTAGGCTCGAGGCACCTAGCCTGTACGGCGGGGAAGTGACTTGTGTGTGGGGAAAGCCCTAGAACTATGTCGCAAGTTCTTGCACTCCTGCAATAAACAAATAACTTTAAATTCACCAACTTAGGGCGGCACGTCAATTGCATGAGACATTGGTGCCACTCACTATGGAGTAGCCAGTCGAGTTCTGGGCGAAGCTTAGCCCCGGGTTGGTCGGAAACTCCACTCGTATCTCTCGAATTCAATCCGCAGATTGTTGGCGGGTTGGTCAGGAGAGATGAGGTTGGCGAGGGGTACAAGGCGGGAGGCTCAATTCAAATGCCGGCATACCCGTCAAACGTTTGACTGAATTGAACCTAAAGGAGGGTTCGATCTTGAAAATGCGTATCGCTGCTCTAACAGTTGTTTGCCTGGCCTTGGCTGCTATTCCGGCTTGGGCCGACTACAGCAACGGCGCCATCAACGGCACAACCGATGCTTGGACCATTAACTTCGGTTACGTCGTAAGTGACACCTTTATCGCCGATTCATCCTCAGTTACCGGCTTCATGGCTGGCGTTTGGGAATTCCCGGGCGACACCCTGACCTCGGTGGACTGGTCGATTACCTCCGGCGAAAACAGCGGAACCGTGTTCGGTTCCGGCACCGCCAGTGGCGCCAGCTTGTCCGATAGCTACATCTCCTCCAACCAGTATGGCTACAACATCGACAAGATCACCGTAACCGGTCTGAACGTAGCCACCACCAGCGGCACCACCTACTGGCTCAACCTGCAGAACGCGGCCGTCGCCAGCGGCGACCCGGTCTATTGGGATGAAAACAGCGGCCCGTCGAGCGCGTCCGAGAGTGCCCTGGGCACGATTCCCTCGGAAGCTTTCACGGTGAACACCGGCGGCAGCACCTCGGGCAGCACGCCTGAGCCCAGCAGCATCATGCTGTTCGGTTCTGGCATCCTGGGTCTTGCCGGCGTACTGCGTCGCAAACTGTTCTAAAGCGAAACGAACCATCCTCCCCTAAATCGCGAACAGACCCGAAAGCCGGAGCGCAAGCTCCGGCTTTGGTTTTTGGATTCGCCCTCGGGCGCCGCCAAATCCGTCCCTCACAATTGCCTATGGCTCAGCTGCCAGCAGGGAAGCTCGTTGGATTTCATGCGGCAAAATCTTGCACTCCGAGAATCCTAGTCTATTTGTTTTCATTAACTTAAGGTGGAACATGACTTGCAAGCAAGTAGTCATACCACTCTGGGTGGATGGTTGCATCTTTCAACCCAGGTTTCTCGAGCAAGCGGGGCAACCCAGCCGGGACTATTTCGAATTTCGACTCGCAGATGGGTAGCGGGCCGGGCGGAAAGTATTGGCATGCTCGAGGAGTGGGGGTAAAGTGCCGACGCCGTTCTCTTTGTCCTTGGCTCGGCGGCGTTGGTTGGGGCGTATGTTTTTGTAAGCCAAGGCGTAAAAGGACGGGGACTCCAATGCCGGCATACCCGTCACTAAAACTGAACTGAACCCTAAAGGAGGGTTTGATCTTGAAAATGCGTATCGCTGCTCTAACAGTTGTTTGCCTGGCCTTGGCTGCTATGCCAGCGTGGGCCGACTATAGCAACGGTCCTATCAATGGCACAACCGATGCTTGGACCATTAACTTTGGCTACGTCGTCAGCGACAGCTATGTGTCGGACGGCAATGTCACCGGTTTCATGTTCGGCGTATGGGAATTCCCGGGCGACACCCTGAGCTCGGTGGACTGGTCCATCACCTCCGGCGAGAACAGTGGAACGATCTTTGGTTCCGGTACCGCCAGCGGCGCCAACCTGACCGACAAATACATCTCCTCCAACCAGTATGGCTACAACATTGACCTGATCACGGTTTCGGGTCTAAATGTCGCCGAAGTAAGCGGCAACACCTACTGGCTGAACCTGCAGAACGCGGCCGTCGCCAGCGGCGACCCGGTCTATTGGGATGAAAACAGCGGCAAGTCAAGCGCGTCCGAGAGCGCCCTGGGCACGATTCCTTCGGAAGCCTTCACCATCAACAGCAGCGGCAGCACCTCGGGGAGCACGCCTGAGCCCAGCAGCATCATGCTGTTCGGTTCCGGGATCCTCGGTCTTGCTGGTGTACTGCGTCGCAAACTGTTCTAAGCGAAACGAACTCCTCCCCTTAAATCGCGAACGGGCCCGAAAGCCGGAGCGTAAGCTCCGGCTTTCATTCTTCTCGGGACGGCCTTTTCGACCCGGCGCTGTAGCTGACCAGAAATTGAGGGCTACTGTCCGTGCCTGTTTTGGGTGTAAGATTGCGGGGTCGGAGACAGATGTGTGCAGCAACTTCGGTTTTAATTTGCATCCCGGGAGAGCGCCAGCTGCGGTGGAGTCGCATTGGCGATCGGTTCTCTTGCGGATGCTTGCCTTGGTTCGCCGCAAAGTCCTGGGAGTACCGGGAGTGGTTCGCCACTAAGCGAGCAGCCGTGCCGCTTCCTTGGCGAAGTAAGTCAGCACGACCGATGCCCCGGCGCGTTGGATGCACAACAACGATTCCATCATCACGCGCTCATAGTCAATCCAGCCATTGAGCGCGGCAGCCTTGATCATGGCGTATTCGCCGCTGACCTGATACGCAGCTAGCGGCACATCGAAGCGCAGGCGCGCCTCGTGGAGCACGTCAAGGTATGGCATGGCTGGCTTCACCATGATCATGTCTGCGCCTTCCTCCAGGTCGAGTTCGATCTCGCGCATGGCCTCACGCAGGTTGGCCGGGTCCATCTGGTAAGAGCGGCGATCGCCGAAGTGCGGCGCCGAGTCGGCGGCTTCGCGGAACGGGCCATAGAACCCGCTGGCGAATTTGGCGGCGTAGGAAAGAACCGGGGTGTTCTGGAAACCGGCGTCGTCGAGCGCGGTGCGAATGGCGTCCACGCGGCCGTCCATCATGTCGGAGGGGGCGATGATGTCCATGCCAGCGCGCGCCTGCGAAACCGCTGTCTTGGCGAGAAGCTCAAGAGTCGGGTCGTTGAGGATCTCGTAATTCTCGGCGGCCATGGCGGCGACCGCTGGAGCGGTTGCCAGGGCAGTGGCAGATGCGGCGCCGCCGGACTTGGGCGCGGGAATGGCGATCGGTTTCTTGCCCTGCGCCTCGAGTTCGTGAATGAACTCGGCCACTTCTTTGCTGGTTTCCATATCCTGCCCGGATACAATGCCGCAGTGGCCATGCGACATGTACTCGCACAGGCAAACATCGCCCATTAGCAGCAGACCGGGCACTTCGCGCTTGATGGCGCGCGCCGCTTTCTGCACGATGCCATTGTCGGCCCACGCGCCGGTGGCGATTTCGTCCTTCGACTCCGGCAGACCGAAGAGAATGACGCTGGGGATGCCCAGCGCCTTGACCTCGGCGCACTCCTTCACCGCTTCGTCCACCGACAGGTTGAAGACGCCGGGCATGGAGCGTACTTCTTTGCGCACACCTTCGCCGGGACAGATGAACAGAGGATAAACAAAGCCTTCCGGGCTGAGGCGGGTTTCGCGGACGAACGAGCGCAGCGCATCAGTGCGGCGCAGGCGGCGGGGGCGATCAGTTGGGAATGCCATAACAGGAAATTCTAGCACCGCGGGGAGTCGCGCGCAGCCGCCAAAATCGCGGGGAAAAGAGTTATCGGGAATGTGATAAAGGTCACTGACGAGAAGCCGCCGAGATTCGCAATTGACAAGCTGACGCTCGTCGCGGATATTTATGCCGACCGCGTGTTCAAGATCAATTGAGGTGGCATCCGGCATGGACAAAACGCTGATCCCCAGTATTATCTCCGCCGCGGTCGCGGTAGGCGCAGCGGTGATCGCGATTTGGGGCCAGGTTCGAGTGAAGCGAGTGGAAGCCGACCTCGCGTTGCAAAAGGCGGAAGCCGACCGGCGCGCAGAGACCGAACGGACGGCGCGGCGGTTCCGCGAACCCTTGGGACGCGCGGCCTACGACTTGCAAAGCCGGCTCTTTAACATCGTTGCCCGGCCCGATGATGAACATCCCCAGCGCGGGCGTTTTCTGGACATCTACCTGAAAAAAGGCGATGAGCGCACGCGCAACTACGCCGCCAAGAACACGCTCTTTCTGATCGCCCAGTATTTCGCCTGGATGGAGCTGGTGCGCCGGGAAATTCAGTTCATCGATCTGGGGGCCGATGAGCAGACGCGGCAGCTCACCTGGTTGCAAGACAACCTGTACTCGATCTGGCAGACCGACGAGCATGGCTCGCTGCTGCGCATCTTTGCGGGAGAGCAGCGCGCCATCGGCGAACGCCTGATTCACGAGGAGGCGCGGGGGCCTGAGTGCATGGGGTACGCGTCCTTTCTGGACTTTTACAAGGCCAACCCTGACCCTTTGCTGTGCGCGCTGGAGGCGGAAATCTGCAGCCTCGGTGGCTCCCTGGAACACGCGCGTCCCCGCCTGGTGGCCTTACAACACGCACTGGTTGACCTGCTGGCCTTTTTCGATCCGGCGTTCGTGCGCTTCCCGCAGAGGACGCGGACGAAACTCGAGGCGTAGAGCCGCTAAATCCCCTTTCAAGGGACTGACGCGCGATCGTCAATTCGGACGCGCATGCACCTAGAGATTACTAAGGACGGCACTTTTGGGAAGCCTCTACCTGGCGAACCAGCACGCCACGCGGCATCTAAGCGATCCGAACGCCGATGCTTGGTTCCCCAAGCATCACAGCACCTCTACGGCGCGAAGTAGCTGGAGATGTCCAGAATCAGTTGCGTGATGCCTGAAGCATAGGCGTCTGTCTCGCCGTCCAAGTTCGGCACGATCGCCATGTTCGAGGTGATCGCTCCGTCGATCGCATTCAGCGTCGAGACAACTGGCTGGGTCTCGCCGTCTGGCCACAGTGTCAGATATCCGAGCGCGCCCACCGGCACCACCGTCGCATTGAACACATAAGCCCGCGCCAAGCCGGGTACGCCACATGGACTACCTACCACATCCACCGGCGGACTCAGCAGTCCACTGAACGCGCCGTTGCCCTTGCGCGTGTCGATCACCCGGCAGGGCGTTTCGGTGTACAAGGACAGGCCGCCGCTTCCCGGCGCAGCGAAATAGCCATCAATGTCCGCTACCAGGTCGGTGTCGTTGCTGGCATACACAGTGATCTCGCCACCCGTGCCCGCAGGCACAATGGCCGCGTTGGCCACGATCGTTCCCGTCAGGTTGTTTAGTGTGGATACCGGACTCGCCGGCTTCAGGCCCGTCGGCCATACCTCCAGGTAGCCCAACGGATCTCCCAGCGCTGGATAGGGCACGGCCGTGAAATTCAGCGAATAAGCCTGCGCGCTGGATGGGATGTTACAAGAAGACGCGTTCAACACCGGGAAATCGCGCGCCACCCCACCCGACAGGTGCGGTGAACCCAGGCCCTGAGGGAAGGTGGATTTGCGGGTATCCGCCACCCGGCAAGGCGTCAGCGGATAAAAAGCTAGAGTGGACCCGCTAACCGGTGCGAAGTAGCCATCGATGTCGAGCACGACGTTGGTCGTGTTGCTGACGTAGACGCTCACCGCTTCCTGAGATCCCGCGGACACGATGGCTGCGTTGGCTTTGATGCGGCCATCGAGCGAGTTCATGGTGGAAACCAGCGGCTGGCTTTCGCCTGTCGGCCAGATAGTCAGGTACCCGAGCTGTCCGCTGGGAACCACGGTGACGTTCAACGAATAAGCCGCGGCAGTCGTGGGAATGTTGCAAGCGCCTTGTGGAAGCGGGAAACTCCGGAAGGTCCCGCCCGGTATGGGCGGACCGCCAAAAGTGCCGTTCGAGTTGCGCGTGTCCACCACACGGCAGGGAAGAACAGGGACGAACTGCAACGGTGGACTGGAAGACGGAGTTGCCAGGAACCCGTGGAACTCGTTAGAGGGGATGTAGGTCCCGACGATTTGCCCGGTATTGTTGATGCCGTAAGGTTGCGGGTAAGCGTCCGAGTTGATGACCGTGAATTGACCTGCTTGCCACAGGAAGCCGACCTCATAGGTGGGATAACTGTTCAAACTGCTATATCCCACAACCACACCGGCATCGTTTATGCCGTAAGCAAACGTTGCATAGCCGCTGGGGTAATCGATGGAAGTGAATGTACTGCCGTCATAAACGAAGCCGAAAGGATTGGTAGAAACTGTGTAATAGCCGGCGACGTGCCCGGTATTGCTGATGGCGTGGGGATAGGTGTCGTCTGCTCCGGGATAATGGAACGAACTGAAGGAGCCGTTGTTATCGATAAAGCCAGTTCCCCCGTTATATATTCCGACGATCTCATCGCTGTTGTTGATCCCTTCGCCGCTGGTGGCCCCGCTGGCGCCTGGATAGTCGAAGGACGTGAAAACGCCATTCTCGTAGGTGAAGCCGTGCGTCTCTGTGAGGCCCGCTTCGTAGAGTCCGGAGATCACGCCGCTATTGTTAATCCCCTCAGGAAAGGTGGTACCTTCCGGATCATCAATGGTCGTGTACACGCCACCGGAGTAAAGGAAACCGTGGTAGTTGCCGTATTGCGAGTCAAGATAATAGCCAACGATGGAGCCGCTATCGTTGACGGCCGTCGGGGAGGTTAAATATGCGCCCGGATAGTCGATGTTCACAAAGCTGTAATTGCCCTGGGCGCTGGTGTTCACCGGCATCAAAGCGCAGACAACGAGGAGGAACAAACAGGCAAAGGCAAAACGGCGGAGCTTCTTCACTGCCATCTGGAATCCCCTTATCGAATCGAATGCAAAGGCTTTCTTTGAATGTACGCGACTGCCTGGTATTCGTGGTCATCACGCCCGCGGCGCTACAACTAATCCGGCCCCAGGTTCAGGCACTTGCCCGCTTTCGGAGGCCGGTCCTATTACCGGAATGCAGCTGCACCTCTACGGCGCGAAGTAGCTGGAGATGTCGAGGATCAGTTGCGTAATTCCAGACGCATATGCGTCAACTTCGCCATTGTTAGTCGGAACAATTGCCATGTTCGAAGTGATGGCTCCGTCGATTGCATTTAGCGTCGATACAATGGGCTGGGTCTCGCCATCTGGCCACAAGGTCAGATAACCCAACCCGCCCACTGGCACCACCGTCGCATTGAACACGTAGGCCTGCGCCGTGTTCGACGGACCGCAGACGCTGTCCACTACATCCACTGGTGGGACTTAGCGTCGCCACTGAACGGTTGCCCATTGCCAATTTTGCGCGTGTCGATCACCCGGCAGGGCACGGCCGGATACAGCGACAACCCATTCTGCCCCGCCGGCGCAAAGTAGCCGTTAATGTCGATCACCAGGTCGGTGTCGTTACTGCCATACGCGGTGATCTCGCCGCTCGTTCCTGCCGGCACAAGCGCCGCATTGGCGACAATCGTTCCTGTCAGGTTGTTTAGCGTGGATACCGGACTCTGCCGGCTTCAGGCCCGTCGGCCACAGCTCCAGGTAGCCCAACGGATCTCCCAGCGCTGGATACGGCACAGCCGTCAAGTTCAGCGAATAAGCCTGCGCACTGGATGGGATGTTACAAGAAGACGCGTTCAACACCGGGAAATCGCGTGCTACCCCGCCCGACAGGTGCGGTGAACCGAGGCCCTGCGGGAAGGTGGATTTGCGGGTGTCCGCCACCCGGCAGGGCGTCAGCGCATAAAAGGCCAGCGTCGATCCGCTGGTGGGCGCGAAGTAGCCGTCAGTATCGATCACCACATTGGCCGTGTTGGTTACATACACGCTCACTCCCCCACTGACTCCGGCCGGCACAATCGCGGCATTCGCTTTGATCCTTCCGTCCAGCGAGTTCATGAGGGACACTACCGGCCGCCGGACTTCGCCGGCAGGCCAGATAGTGAGATAGCCGACCGGGCTGCCTTGGTCCGGCACCAGGGTGACATTCAGAGAATAGGTGGCGGCCGAGGCCAGACTGGCACAGCCCTTGGTTTGCGCCAACTGCGGAAGGTTGAATGTCTGGAATGTCCCTCCTTGAATGGGACCGCCGCCATTCTGCCGCGTGTCCACAAGGCGGCAAGGCGTTACGTTTACCAGTTGCAGCTTGGTATTGCCGCCGATGACCGATACGGTCCCATCCAAGAAATTGGGAACATAGATCGTATGGGTGGAGGAGTTGACCGCGAGTACGTCGGGTTCATCCCCGACAGCGACTGGGAGGGTGGAATTGGTTGACCCGTCGATCACGGTCACCGTCCCTGGGCTTTTGCAAGTGGGATCGTTGCCGCAAGTATTCGCCATATAAATCTCATTGGCTGCCGTGTCTACATCCAGATAAACGGGGTGAAAACCAACATTGACGGTCGTGGTGCTGTAGTTGTTGTTGGCATTAATGACGGTTGCGGTCCCAGCGGTATTGCACGATGTGTTGCCACAGTTATTCGCAACGTAGATTTGATTGGTCGCCGAGTTAACGGCAATGTCTTGGGGATACGCTCCAACATTGACCGTTGTCGTGGTATTGGTGGCGCCGTCAATTACAGTCACCGTTCCGAGGCGGCTGCAAGTAATATCGTTACCGCAGTCATTTGAGACATAAATTTTGTTCGTTACCGAGTTGAGGGTGAGGAAAATCGGATCAACGCCCACGCTGACAGTTTGAGTGGTGTTGCCAGCCCCGTTGATCACCGTGACCGTCCCGGCGCTGGGGCATGACGGGAAATTGAAGCACGTAGTATTCGCCACGTATATGAAGTTGGTCGTCGGGTTTACTGCCACGGCTCTGGGGTCAACTCCCACATTGACCGTCGACGTGCTGTAGTTATTGTTGGCGTCAATGACGGTCACCGTCCCGGGGCTGTTGCAGAAGGGATCGTTGCCGCAAACATTGGCTACGTAGATCTTGTTGGTCGCCGGGTTGACAGCCAAGGAATACGGATAGTATCCAACCGTAACCGTGCTGAGGATGTTATTGGTGGCCCCGTCGATTACAGTAACTGTTCCGACGCTGTTGCAATTGAGATCATTGCCGCAAACATTGGCCACGTAAATCTCGTTGGTCGCCGGGTTGACAGCCAATGCATACGAGTACACTCCCGCAGTAACAGTTGCAGTGCTGTTGGTGGCTCCGTCGATTACCGTGACCGTTCCTGGTCCGGGGCACACCTGGGTAGGGCAATTGAAATTTGCGATATAGGCTTTGTTAGTCGCAGAGTTCACCGCCGCGCTAAACGTATTTGTGCCCGCGGGGGTCGTCGCCGTAACGACTTGCGCGTAGGCGGGGAGTGACAATGTTACAGGACTAACGGCGAGAATCAACAACAGGACGTGGCGCAAGGTTTGCATGGTGTTCCTTCTAGGGGTGCCGAAGTTTTACTGACATTGAGCGAAGGACACCGCGACCGTAACTGTGCCTTCCGGCGGGCTGACTTCACGAGACCCTATCGGTCACGACTTTGAGGGGCAAGAACCAATTAGCGAAGCAGATCAGTTCACAGAGATTTCGCCCGATGAGCGAAGTCAGATCGTAAATCAAAACTCCAGTCATGTCACGAAGAAAAACGGTGGTGGGCTACTTTGAAACGAGGTCGAGATTAAAGAAACGAAAACACGCCCGGAAAGATGATTCCGCATTAGATAAATGCGCCCACAACCCGCTCCCGCTCCCGTGATAGACGCTCATCCCCGGTTCCGTGTCAGCGCCGGAGCCGTAACGCGGTAACGTGATCGTGGCCCCCGCCTCCGATCCCGGCGTCCGTGGGCCCGCGCCGTAGCCTTACCCACCTGCCCACACTGTGAACATACCCCCTGGGGGTATAGGTGCAGCAAAATCCCCTCAGTAGATAACGCCCCGGCCCACGTTTGACCCCGCTCTTTGCCGCCTGATACCTTCAAAAGTTCGTCCCACCTGCAAATCTTCCAGAGCGAGAGGCTGCATGGCCATCAAGTTCAAGGGCGTGGATTTCATCGAATACGACACGCTGCTCAATGACGACGAGCGGCTGGTCCGCGACAACACCCGCAAGTTCATTGAAGACAACCTCATTCCCATCATCGAGCTATGCAACCGCGAAGGCCGCTTTCCCAAAGAGCTGATCAAGCCCATGGGCGAGCTGGGCTTTTACGGCGCCAGCCTCAAGGGCTACGGCTGCGCCGGCATGTCGGCGGTGGAGTACGGTCTGATGACGCAAGAGCTGGAGCGCGGTGACAGCGGGGTGCGCTCGTTCGTCAGCGTGCAGTCGGGGCTGTGCATGTATCCCATTTACGCCTTCGGCAGCGAGGAGCAGAAGCAGAAGTACTTGCCCAAGATGGCGCTGGGCGAGGTGCTTGGCTGCTTCGGGCTGACCGAGCCGGATGCGGGATCGAATCCCTCCGCGATGCGGACAAGGGCTCGCAAGGACGGCGACGGCTACGTGCTGAACGGCGAGAAGATGTGGATCACCTCGGGCTCCATCGCCGACATCGCCATCATCTGGGCGAAGGTTGAGGACGAAGACAATCGCATTCGCGGCTTCATTGTGGAGACGGACCGGCCCGGATTCAAAGCGGCGGACGTTCATGGCAAGTGGTCGCTGCGAGCTTCGGTGACCTCGAGCCTGTCCTTGCAGGACGTTCGCATTCCGGCGGGGAACCTGCTGCCGGAGTCGGGTGGGCTGAAGTCGCCATTGAGCTGCCTGAACCAGGCGCGTTACGGCATCGCCTGGGGCGCAATCGGCGCTGCGATGGCTTGCTACGACTGCGCGCTGCAGTATGCGCAGTTCCGCAAGCAGTTCCACGATCAGCCCATCGCCTCACACCAGCTCGTGCAGGAGAAACTGGTGTGGATGATCAGCGAGATCACCAAGGCGCAGCTGCTGGCGTTGCAAGTTGGCCGGCTGAAGGACGCGGGCAAAGTGAGGCCGTGGCACATCTCCATGGCCAAGCGCAACAACGTGTGGATGGCACTGGAGTGCGCGCGCATGGCCCGCGACATCCTGGGGGCCAATGGCATCGCCGACGAGTATCCCATCTTCCGCCACATGGCCAACCTGGAATCGGTGAAGACCTACGAGGGCACGCACGATATTCATACGCTGATCATTGGCGAGCACATCACTGGGCATGCGGCGTACTGAGGGCAGTGGGCGGGGTTAGTGAACAGTGGTCGTACATCACTGACAGCCCACGTGCTGCAGGCGTGAAATCGTGATGCGTGTCGAGGAGAAGATCGCCCGGCCTTGATCCCACTCGCTCCGGCCGAGTCCGCGTGAGAAACAAAACCCTGCTTTTGCTTTTTCCCGGCATCCAGGACATCCGGTCTTGTTGGGTTATTTCATACCGAGCGCATGGAGAGGAGGCGAAACCCATGCAGAGAAGGCAGCAACTTCAGAATCCACTTTTCCACGTAATCTCGTGTGCGGCAGCGACTTCGGTGGCGTTGGCAATCGTGTTTGCGCTAACGGTGGTCCTGGCGCAATCAGCGCAGGCCCAGCAGTACAAGCTGCTGCACAATTTCAGCCGCGGTATCGATGGGTCGCTGCCCCAGGCGACCCTCACCAGGGACCAAGAAGGAAACTTCTACGGAACTGCTAACAACACCGTCTTCAAATTGACGAACAAAGGCTCGGGCTGGGTGTTAAGCCCGTTGTATGTCTTTCACTCAGGCTATGATGGATACTATGCTGCGTCACCCGTCACCATCGGCCCGAATGGTACCCTCTACGGCACCACGTATGAGGGCGGGAACCTGAACCTGTGCCCGAATGGGCAAGGCGTGCCGGGTTGCGGCGTGGTTTACAACGTAGAACCTGCGGCCAGGGAGTCTGCCACGGCACTCACCAGTCTGGACGGAAACGGTACTGCACGCGTTTGACGGTCCACCCTACGACGGCGCCTATCCCTTGTATGGCGCCCTAATTTTCGATCAGTCAGGGAACCTTTATGGAACAACTTCTTCAGGCACCGTTTTCGAGCTAACGCCCTCCGGCAGCGCCTGGACGGAGACCATTCTTCACAACTTCGACGAGGGCTCAGAACCTTACGCAGGCGTGATCATGGATACAGCTGGCAACCTATATGGCACGACATCGCGGGGAGGGACTGGCGACGCAGGTACGGTTTACGAATTGAGCCCCACACAAAACGGGTGGGTGGAAGCGGTGCTCCATAGTTTCCTGGTCAACGACGGCGAGTATGACTATGGTGGCTTAGTCATGGATCAAGTCGGCAATCTCTACGGCGCTACTTTCGCCGGTGGTGCCTACGACAGCGGCGTCATCTACGAACTGTCCCCCTCGCTTGATGGATGGACCTACAGGATCCTTTACAACTTCTCCGGCGGTGGCGGCCCCTATGACACGCTCACTCTGGACGCCGCGGGTAATTTGTATGGCACGGCCACCTACTGCGGCGCCAATGGAGTGGGCATGGTCTTCCAGTTGGCCCAATCCAAAGGCACCTGGATCCTGACAGACCTTCACGACTTCTCCTCCGGCACGGAGTGGGTTCCGGTCGGGGGCGTAACCTTCGACGCTAACGGCAACCTCTACGGAACAGCCTCGGGGGGCGGCCTTTACGGCTGGGGAGTCGTCTGGGAGATCACGCGGTAGCCGAGGTGTGCGGCTTCACAGCGTCGGCATCGAAGGCGGAATGTCGGCCTTGCTGATTAGTTTCGGCGATTCGCGATGAGCGGATGGGTGCTGTCGGCATCCCGATTGTGACGAATGTCCTCGAACACTTTTCGCAACGGGTGTATCCTTTGCGTTTGTGCTGGAAGGGCTGCGCCGTCTTGGTTTTCCCATCCTGCATTACATATTGGCTGTCAGGGCGATCAGCTTGCACAATCTGCATTCCTAGATCATAGTTTTGTATCGCAAGCCGCGCCCTCAACGGAGGCCACATGGCGACCAAAGTTCCAATCGAAGAACCCGCAGTCATCCACACACCGACAGCCAACCTGGAGACCGATCTCGCGCTGGAGTTTCTGCGCGTGGTGGAAGAAGCGGCCATCGCATCGGCCAAGACCATGGGCCAGGGCGACCGTAAGAACGCCGACCAGGTCGCCACCGAAGCCATGCGCGGGGTGATGGATTCGGTGCCGATGGATGGCACCATCGTGATCGGTGAAGGTGAACGCGACGAAGCCCCCATGTTGTACATCGGCGAGAAAGTCGGCAAGCACGATGGCGGCAGTTATGCGGCGGTGGACATCGCGGTCGATCCGCTGGAGGGGACCAACCTCTGCGCTACCGGCTCGCCGGGCGCCATTACTGTGCTGGCCGCCTCGGAGAAGGGCGGCTTGCTGCACGCGCCCGACTGCTATATGGAGAAGATCGTCGTCGGGCCTTCGTGCAAGGGCGTGGTCGATCTTGAAGCTCCGGTAGCGCACAACCTTAATGTGATCGCGAAGGTACTGAGCCGCCGGGTAGAAGACCTGGTGATCATCATCCTCGACCGGCCACGCCACGAAAAACTGATTGCCGAGATTCGCAAAGCGGGGGCGCGCATCCGGCTGATCAGCGACGGCGATCTGTCGCCCGGGGTCGCTGCTTCGATGCTGGGCTCAGGCGTTCACGCGGTCATGGGCACGGGCGGAGCTCCCGAAGGAGTCATTACCTCGGCCGCGATCCGGTGTCTGAATGGCTACATGGTAGGCCGGTTGGTCGGTTACACGCCCGAGCAGGCCGAACGCATGAAGGACATGGGCATTAGCGATCCCAAGCGAATTTATACCGCCGACGACCTGGCCCCGGGCAAGAACATAATCTTCGCGGCAACCGGAGTCACCGATGGTCCACTGCTCAAGGGCGTGCGCTTTTTTGGTGACGGTGTGCGCACCTCATCGCTGGTGATGAAGCTCAACAAGAGCAAGGTCAGATTTATCGAGACCGTACACGTGGACAAGCGGCCCGACTCAAAGGTCAGGATTCCAGAGCGATAATTTCGTCAGAGGTTTGCCAGGTCCTTCCTACGGGGAGGCCTGTTCTTTTGCCGCAAACCGTGCGAAGGAACGATCGTCATGCCGGAGATACCTGGGACCGCCTTCGGCCGACTATTTCGCCGCGTTCCATTGTTGTACGCCAGGCAAGACAACCCATGATTTACCGCTTGCTTCTGTAGGAAGAGGAGTAAAATTGTCTTGTAAAGAATGTAGCTGCGGATGGGAATCCCTCCACCCGGAGAGGCCTTGGTATGAATGTTCATATCAGCTACAAGATTTCTAAAACTTCCGATCTCGAAAAACTAATCAACCAACAAGTAGAAAAGCTGGGCCGATACCTTCGGGTGTTTCGCCCGGAACTCGTTCACTTGAAAGCAAGTGTGGAGGAAAACTCAGCGCGCGAAGGGATTGTGGTGGCGCTGAACCTGCGTTTGCCATCGGGGCAGATGGCGGTCCATGAGAGCAGCAGCACCACTGCAAGCGCCGCCATCAAGGCTGCATTTGAGAGCTTGGCCGAGCAGGTGAAGAAGCACAAGGAAGTTCTGCGCAATCATCACAAGTTCGGCCGCAGGCGAGGGCCGGAGCGAGTGGGGACGGGCACGGTCCCGTTTGAGCAGACGCTGGCTGCGGTCAAGCCTGAGATCGTCTCTGCCGACGACATTGCGAACTACGTTGATGTGAACCTGCCGCGCTTGAGGCGCTTCATCCAACGCGAGCTCGATTTTCGCGAGCGCGAGGGACAGATTCAGCTCGGTCAGTTGGCGGTGGATGACATCGTCGGCGAAGCGATCGCCGACGCTCTGGGCGACCAGCATGACAAGCCGGAGCGGATGAAGCTAGAGCCTTGGCTCTACCGGCTGGCGAAACAGGCGATCGGTCGGCTCAGTTCTGAAAATCTGGGAGAGCGGAGTGTTGCGACGGCACAGGACGGAATCGCCGATCCCACCGCCGATACCCCTGAGGAGCTGGCCGCGCGCCACGAACTGATCAACCTGGTGGAGACGACTTTGCGCGATGCCGGCCGCAATGCGCGGGAAGCCTTCATCCTGTATACCATCGAGGGCTTTACCCTGGAAGAAATCGCCGACATCACCAATCGCACTGTGGAGGAGGTGCGCGCGTCCATTCGTAAGGCGCGCGAACATCTGCAACTGGCCTTGCCCATAAAAGACCCTCTCAAGGAAAAGCTGGTGGAGTATTCCAGGAGCGCCTGACCGAAGGAGCGGTTCTGTACGTCTAATGAAGAGAAAATCAAATGAGGAGGGGCGGAATGATTACGCGTGACGACATCCGGGAGCTCGCGACTTTTCACTCGCCGGAGGCTTGCGCAGTTACGTTTTACTATCAGCCCGCGACGCCGCTGAACAAATCGCATCGCGAGGACTCGATCCTGCTTAAAGACCTGGTGCGCAATGCGCTTCGCGAGGCCGACAAGAAAGGAAGAAATGGCCATGCGCGCGCCGACCTCGATCGCATCAACGGGATGGTGGAATCGCTGCGCGGCAACGGCGGCAAGGCAAAAGCCATATTTGCCTGCAGCCAGCAGGGATTCTGGCGCGAGTTTGACGTTCCTGCGCAATTGCCCAAAACCAATGTTCTGCTGAATCAGCGCTTTCATCTGAAACCGCTGGCGGCGGTGCTGGATGGTGTACACCATGTGTGTGTGGTGCTGGTGGATCGCGCCAAGGCGCGCATCTTCGAAATCGTGAATGACGACGTGGTCGAGAAACTGGACTTCGTCAACGAACTTACGCGGCGCGGCAAGAGCGACGGTTGGGGCGGCTACGATGGCGGGCATGCTCAGCGCCGCCAGGAAAACGAGGCCATGCAGCATTTCCGGGTCGTCGCCGAGTACATTGAACAGTATTTCGAGCGCGGCCAATGCGACCGGCTGGTCATCGGTTGCCACGACGACATCTGGTCCGAGTTCCATCCTCAATTGCATTCCAACGCCCGCCAGCGTTTGGTTGGACATTTTCGCGTCGATCCCAAGGCTGCCACGCCCGAACAGGTTAAGCACATGGCGCTGCGGCAACTCGCTGAATACGACGCGGGGGTAAAGCGGAGTTTGATCAGCGAAGTGGTTGGCGAAGCCCATCGCAACGGGCGTGGGGCGATCGGCCTGCGGCGGGTGCTGCGCTCGCTGGAGACGGGCGAAGTGCAGACCCTGCTTCTCGGCTCGAACTTCCTGGCTCCCGGAGTGAAGTGCTTCAACTGCGGTCACATGGACATACACGTCACTCCGCAGTGTGCGGTATGCGGCAAGGAGAACACCGAACTCGAAGACATCGGGGACGCCATCGTGGGCCACTCGATTCGCAGCGGAATTGAGATTGTTTACATTGCGGACGATGAGGAGTTCGACCGCGTGGGCCGGATTGCAGCGTTGCTGCGCTTCCGCGCCGATCAGAACACGGCCGAGCGGGCCGCGAGCTGAAATCGAAACCCAATACCAACCAAGAGGCACAGCCGCGCGCTGTGCCTTTTTTGTCGATACGCTCGGGTAATCGCTCCATGCTATGCTGCTTGACCGTCAACTGATTTGTTTTGGAGACATTCTGTGAAATTTACCCGCCGCGACTTCATCGCCACGACTGCCGCCGCCTCTGCGTCCCTTGCACTCGATCTGCAGGCGCAGAACAAGCCCGATAACGGCGCGTCCTCGCCGGCTGCGTTGCCCAAGAAGCCGGTCATCATCTGCGCCCACAACGGCTACAACTATCTCGATCGCGGCTATGCCGTACTTGCGAGTGGCGGCGACACCTTGGATGCCGTTATGCAGGTCATCACCGGGCCGGAGGATGATCCGAACGACGACAGTGTCGGCTTGGGTGGGCTGCCGAACGAGGACTGCGTGGTCCAACTCGATTCCTGCTGCATGCATGGCCCCACGCGAATGGCGGGATCGGTGGCGGGCGTCGAAGAGATCAAGAACGTTTCGCTGCTGGCGAAAGCCGTCATGGAACACACTGGCCACGTCATGCTGGTGGGAGAGGGCGCGCAAAAGTTCGGGTTCAAGATGGGCTTCCCGCGCGAAAATCTGCTCACCGAGCACTCGCGCAAGATCTGGCAGCTATGGCGCGAGACCATGTCCAACGACGATTGGTGGGGGCCGGGGCTGGCCAGCCCGAAATTCAAGTTTCCGCAGAACGGCGGCGACAACGAGTCGGAGCTGCAGGAAGAGCGCATGCGCAAGATCGAAGAACTTGCGGCGAAGATCGGCATCGAGCCGGAGCAGCGTATGGCGGCGATCGAGCGCGTGCTGAGACCGCCGACCGGAACCATCCACTGCTCCTCGGTGAACGAGAAGGGCGAGATGTCGGGCGCGACGACCACCAGCGGGCTAGCGTGGAAGATCTCCGGACGCGCAGGCGATTCGCCCATCATCGGCGCCGGCAGCTACACCGACCAGGACGTGGGTTCGGCGGGCGCGACCGGCAGTGGTGAAGAGAACATCAAGGTAGTGGGCGCGCATACCATCGTCGAGAACATGCGGCATGGCATGTCTCCGCAGGAAGCCGGCACTGGACACGCTGAAGCGCATCGTCCGCAACTACAACGGCAACATGGAAAAGCTGGCCTATGTTGACATGAGCTATTACATCCTGCGGAAAGACGGCGCGTACGCCGGCGTGTCGCTGTGGAGTGGCTCAAAGGAGCATCCGCGGCGGTTTGCCGTGCATGACGGCGACGGCAAGCGATACGAGAACTCAGTCGCGCTGTTCCAGGGACAACCGCAGGGTTGGCCGCCCATGCCGGGAAGGAAGAGGCTGGCGCCGGAGCAGAAGAAGTAGCGTACTACACCGCCACCGTGACGGTGGTCTCGGTGCGCGTGACAGGCCGGTACATGGTGTCGCGCTCGAAGGGAATGCGCCCGGCTTCCGTGATTAAGCGGATCAGGTCCTGGCGGCGTAACATTTGGGGCGTAGTCGCTCCGGCGTCGTGGTAGATCTTCTCTTCCACGACGGTCCCGTCAATGTCGTCAGCGCCGAAGCGCAGCGTAATCTGCGCCATCTTCGGAGTCACCATCTGCCAGTACGACTTGATGTGCGGGAAGTTGTCGAGCACCAGCCGCGAGACGGCGATCTGCTTCAGGTCCGAGATGCCGGTCGTCTTGGGCAGATGCTGCAGCGGAGTATTTTCGGGATGAAAGGCCAGCGGGATGAAGGTCTGGAAGCCGTGAGTGTCGTCCTGTAGCGCGCGCAGCTTGAGCAGGTGGTCAACCCGGTCGTCGTCGTTCTCGATGTGGCCGTACAACATGGTCGCGTTCGACTTCAGACCAACTTCGTGCGCCGTGCGCGCGAGCTCCAGCCACTGGCCGCCGTCAATCTTGTGATCGCAAATAATGTGCCGCACGCGATCGGAGAAGATCTCTGCGCCGCCACCGGGCATGGAGTCGAGTCCCGCCTCCTTGAGCCTGACCAGCACCTCGCGCGGCGTCATCTTGCCGATCTTCGCGAAGAAGGCGATTTCGACCATGGTGAACGCTTTGAGGTGCACCTGCGGAAAGCGTTCCTTCAGGCCGGCAATCAGGTCTGGGTAGTACTGGAACGGCAGATCAGGATGCAGTCCGCCGACAATATGAAACTCGGTGATCGCCTCGGTATAACCAGATGCCGCTGTGTTCCAGGCTTCTTCCAGCGCCATGGTGTAGGCGCCGGCCACGTCCTTCTTGCGTCCAAACGCGCACAGACGGCACGCCGCTACGCAAACGTTGGTGTAATTGATGTGCCGGTTGACGTTGAAGTAGGCGGTATCGCCGTGCATGCGCTCGCGAACGTCGTTGGCCAGCCATCCAATCGCCAGAATGTCTCCCGAGGCATAGAGCGCAAGTGCGTCGTCTGCCGACAGACGTTCCTGCGCCATCACCTTGTCGTGGATGGGCGTCAGCCGCGGATCATCGGTCTGGAAGGGATGGATAGGCTTGGCACTGGCCGTCTGCGAGGGGGTGGACATCCTGTACATCATAGCGTAATTGTCCGATTCAGATCCGCGTCGATCCGCGCTAATCCGCGGTCGAATGTCTCTTTATCGCGCCAGCAGCAGGTCTCCCGCAATGAAGAACAGGAATGCCATCGAAACCAGCCCGTTCATGGTGAAGAATGCGGCATTCACACGGCTGAGATCGTCGTGTTTGACCAGCGAATGTTCGTAGATCAGGAGCAGCGCGACAAAGACCACGCCCGCGATGGCAATCTTGCCCAGCCCGAAGGCCACCACCATCCACGCCAGAAGCAGCACTGTGATCACGTGAAAGGACCGGGCGATCGCTAGAGCGTTACGAATGCCGAAAGCCTTGGGCACCGAGTAGATGTCGGCCTCGCGATCAAATTCGTAATCTTGGCAGCTGTACAGGATGTCGAATCCCGCGCCCCAGAAGACTACCGCAGCAGTGAGAATCAGGATGCGCGGGTCGAGTGAGCCGCGAACCGCGATCCATGCCGCCGCGGGCGCAGTCCCCATCGCGATTCCCAATACCACGTGTGACCAACGGGTGAAACGCTTGGTGAAGGAGTAGAGAAACACGATGGCCAGCGCCACAGGCGACAGATAAAACGCCAGCGGATTGAGCTGATAGGCGGCAAAGATCAGAATCGCCGACGTCACCACCACAAACCACGCCACAAATGGCTTACTAAGTTTGCCTGCGGGCAGCGCGCGAATGCGGGTGCGAGGGTTTGCGGCATCAATGGTCGCGTCCGCCAGCCGGTTGAACGCCATTGCCGCCGAGCGCGCGGCCACCAGCGCAACGACGATCCAGATGGAGGTGCGCAGATTGGGATGCCGCGTGCCGCCAGCACCGCGCCGGTAAGACCAAAGGGGAGCGTCAGGACTGAATGCTCCCACTTGATCATCTCCAGAGTGGTTCCGATGCTGCGAAACAGGGCCACGAGTTGATTCTAACGTTTAAGCGGGAATCCGGTACGCGGAGACAATCAACCGGAGATGGCCGCGGATTGACACGGATCAAATCTGGATTTCTTCTCAAAAATCCGCGTTCATCCGCGCAAATCCGCGGTTAAGAAAATTGCCCTGTTTGGGTGCGTGGATGGAGCACATTCCAACCGTGCTAACCCATACCCTGCGGCAGGGGTGGCCGTGCCCACTGTTGCTCCCAGGCCGGGACGGTGACGCGTTCGGCAACCAGAGTGGGCTTTCTTGCCCAGCAAATGAGGCGCGTGCCGAAGGGCAGATTGATGTAACGAATCACTTGCCGCTCGCAATCGAGAAGCATGACCATGCCTGTATTTGCCCAAGCCGACGTTTCCGCAGACGTCCGGCGCAGCGCAATCGATTTCTTGAAAATGTTCTTGCCTACTCGTTCCAGGATGGAGGGCAGAAATCCCATCACCACCAGGTACGACACGCGGGAGATCTCGAATCCACAGTTGTTGAGCTTCCGCCGCAACTCACTGGCGGTGTAACGCCGCTGATGGCCACGCGCTTCGTCGTCCTCGCCCCAAAGCGATGGATACGCCGGGACCGTCAGGCACAGCGACCCGCCATCCTTCAGCACCCGCCGTAACTCGCGTAGGGCGATCAGGTCATCGGGGAGAGACTGCAATATGTCACCCGCAACCACGGCATCGAAGGAGTTCGATGCCAGTGCCAGCTCTTCGGGACGAGTGCAGATCAGGTTTTGCCAGCCCTCGATCTGCCGGAACGCCAGCACGGGAAGGGAACTGTGGGCATTGAGAACACGAAAATAGGGGCTATCCGAGAACTCCAACTGCGCCATGCAGCCAAAATCAAGAATGCGTGCTTCGCGCTTGCCTCGCACAGCTTGGGCCACTGCGTCTCGCAGCAGCTTGCGGCGCGCAATGTGCCACCACGAAGAGCTTTCACGGCGGAGGGCTTCGAACTCGAGTTGAGTGTCCATCGAGCGGACCTCTTCGATTTCGGAAATTCCATTGTACGGGATTCGTCGTCCCGGTTAGCGGATCAGCTTACGCGCGGGCGCCAATGCCTTGCACCGCAGACCTGAAGTACTCCAGCGACATGCGCAGGCCGGTGCGTAGATCGATCACCGGCTCCCACCCGAGCAACCGTTTAGCTTTGCTGATGTCGGGGCAGCGCTGCCGGGGATCGTCCTGTGGCAGCGGCGCGTGCCGAATCCTGCTGCTCGATTCGGTGACCTCGATGCACCACCTTCGCGCACTCCAGGATGGTGAACTCTGCGGGATTGCCGATGTTGGTCGGCTCATACTCACTGGCGTGCGAAAGCGCGAGGATTCCGGCCACTTCGTCGCTGATGTAACAGAAGCTGCGCGTCTGCGCGCCGTCGCCGTAAACCGTCAGGTCCTCGCCCAGCAGCGCCTGCTTCATGAAGTTGGAAATCACCCGGCCATCGTTGATCTGGAGCCGCGGACCATAGGTGTTGAAGATGCGGACGATTCGCGTGTCCACGTGATGGTACCGGCGATAGGCCATGGTGACCGCCTCAGCGAAGCGCTTCGATTCGTCGTACACCGAGCGCGGTCCGATGGGATTCACGTGTCCCCAGTAGCTTTCCTTCTGCGGATGCTCCAGCGGGTCGCCATAACATTCCGACGTGGAGGCGAGCAGGAATTTCGCGTTGTATTTCCTGGCCAGTTCGAGGCAGTTCATCGAACCCTGTGAACCGACTTGCAGGGTCTCGATTCCGTGCTTCAGGTAGTCCACCGGACTGGCGGGGGACGCGAAATGGAAAATGTAATCGACCCTGCCGCAATCGAAGGCCTGGCAGACATCCTGGTGGTGAAATTCGAAGCTTGGCTCGTTGTCCAGATGAGCGATGTTCTGCATCTGTCCGGTCAGCAGATTGTCGACGCACACCACCGAGTGGCCTTCGCCCAGCAACGCATCGCACAAGTGCGATCCGATGAAGCCCGCGCCGCCTGTCACAAGTACACGCATAGACTAGTCTTAAGAATTCGAGGACGAAGTTCTAGACTACTGTTCTAAAGGCATCGCCGCAAGCCTTGTGACGCCCGTCATAGCAGCGATAAGCACTGACTCGTATAATCGCGTGTCAATTGGACTCCGTGGAACCTCATGGCCGATCGTGAAGTAGATCTGTTAATTATTGGCGCAGGAATTGTCGGACTAGCGACCGCCCTCGAAGCGACGCGACGGCTTCCCGGAATGCACATCCTCGTTGTGGAGAAGGAAGATCACGTCGCCGCCCATCAGACCGGACACAACAGCGGGGTCATCCATTCCGGTCTGTATTACAAGACTGGCTCGCTGAAGGCGCGCAATTGCGTGGCAGGCGCTGCCTCCATGAAGCGCTTTTGCCAACAGCAGGGCGTTCCCTTCGAGGAATGTGGCAAGCTCGTGGTCGCCACCAGTCCGGAGGAAGTTCCCCGGCTGGAGCAACTGCATCAGCGCGGGATCGCAAATGGAGTGCCGGGACTGCTCATGCTCGACCCGGAGCAATTTCGCCAGTGTGAGCCCCATTGCAGTGGAATCCGGGCCTTGCAGGTTCCTACGACTGGAATCGTGGACTACACCGCGGTTGCGCAGAAATATGCCGAGCTGATCGCGCGGGCTGGGGGCGAGATCGTTTTCGACGCGAAGGTGACCGGGCTGCGCGAAGAGGGTCAGTTCAATCTGGTCGAAACCCAAGCCGGCGACTTCCGTGCGCGATATGTGATCAACTGCGCCGGACTATACAGCGACGCGATTGCGCGCATGGCTGGTGTGCACACTGAACTGGAGATTGTGCCCTTTCGCGGCGAATACTACGAGGTGAAGCGAGAGCGTCGGCATTTGGTCAAAGCGCTCATCTATCCCGTGCCCGATCCGCGGTTCCCGTTCCTTGGAGTCCACTTTACCCGGCGCGTGAACGGCAGCGTAGAAGCAGGTCCGAATGCCTTGCTCGCGTTGCGGCGCGAGGGCTACACCAGCGCCGGGATCGATCTCGGTGAAGCCCTGGAGACGCTGGCCTTTCCGGGCTTCTGGAAGATGGCTCGCAAGTATTGGCGAATGGGGCTGGCCGAGCAATACCGGTCGTGGGTCAAAGCCGCGTTTGTGAAGTCATTACAGAGGATGGTGCCGGAGTTGCAGGAATCCGACCTGGCGCAGGGCGGTTCGGGAGTTCGTGCCCAAGCGGTGGACCGCAACGGAAACCTGGTTGACGACTTTCATTTCGTGCACAGCCAACGCATGATCCACGTTTGCAATGTGCCTTCTCCGGCGGCGACGGCATCACTCGAGATCGGCAGGGAGATTGTGGACATGCTGGTGCAGCAATTCAATCTCACGCCGAAACCTGCCGCGGCTGTGCTTTGAATGGGCACGGCCAGCCGCATTCTACATCAGCCACGAGTCACCCAGCGCGTTAGCTGCTGAGCAAAAGTTCACTTCAATCATCGCCTGAACGTGCCCATGTATTCTGCTTTTCCCAGAATGTGACCTTGCATCGCAGCTTCCAGCTCCTGCCGCGTGGCTCCGGGGGCAAGATCGAGCTTTGCGTCCAGCGCATACAGGCGGAAGAAATAGCGATGCGTCTTGCCGGGCGGCGGGCATGGCCCGTTGTAGCCCACCTTCCTGAAATCGTTGCGGCCTTGCCGCGCACCATCGTCCAACTGTTCGAGTTTCGGGACGCCTTCAGGAAGCGAGTGCGCGCTCGCAGGCAGGTTCCACAGGACCCAATGGACCCAGGTTCCGGCAGGAGCGTCCGGATCATCCACGATAAGCGCAAAGCTGACGGTCTTCGCCGGAGAACCGCTCCACTCCAGCGCAGGCGAGGCATCTGGGCCTTCGCAACTGAACTTCTTCGGAATTGCAGCACCGGGTCCGAATGCTGAACTGCTTACCGCGAATGTCATGGGAGCACCTCCTCCGCTGAATTCGTTCAGCTCTTGTGCCACGGGAAAGGTGAGGGCCGAAATCAAGAATAGCGCCAGAGTCGCATGCGTTCCTTTTCTCATCGTTGCGCCTCGGCCGAACTGCGCCATGAATGGTCCATCTCTTCGCTCGCTCACCTTGGGGCCTATCACTTTGTACCGGTCCGATTTGGGCGTAGGCCTGTTCAACATCGGGCCGGTCGTAACGTGGTTGGTAGAGGCATCGGCAGTATTGTAAGCGAACTTGAAACCCTCTGGCGCTGCTAACGATTTGCCGCTAATATCGGCGTGCAGTCCAGTGAAATCAACGGAGGACACTCATGCCGGTTGTGATTTCCCTGCGCGATGTCATCGAAGCCCTCGATCTCCAGAGCGATGAGCTGAGTTCCTTTCTCGATCCCGATTCAGGGGAAATCATCACTTTCAACGAAGAGGAAGCCAGTATCGCTCAAGGGGAGAGCTGGGACAACGCGCCGAGTTGGATGCGCGAGTCGCTGCCGAAAATCAAGCGGGCTCTGGAAGATGACCGCATGCTGGCGCTGCCCGATCAGGTACACATCGACGAGTGGCGGATGATGCAGGACTTTGCCGACGAACAGGCCGACTGTCGTATTCGCGCCAAGTTGGCGGATGCTGTCCATGGCGCCGGCGCGTTTCGCCTCTTCCGGCGCACGATTGCAGAGCTGGGGATGGAAGAAACTTGGCGAAATTATCGGAATAAGGCCATGGAACGTGTTGCCCGCGATTGGCTGGAGGAGAACAACCTGCGATACCGGTGACCTCGCATTCGAACGAAATTAAACCAGAAATGCTGCGCACAACAGGACTCCGAAAATCAGCGCTTGCCGGAGTTCGCTGTATCCGAGTTTGTGTACATCCAGCGGCTGGCGTCCACGCACAAACCAAAGCGTTCCACGAAACAGTACAGGCACGAACGCCAGCGCGATCGTCGTAGGGAAGATGCCGAAGCGGCACGCAGCAAGGACGATGCCTATGAGCGCGACCTGTCCGGCGAAGAAGGGAAGCCCTGGCCGCAGCTTTTCATCCATGGTGACGGCGCGGCTGGAGTGAATGCGAACCTGTACGAAGTGAATCTGGTCACCGGCGAACAACCAGTTTGCGAGCCAAAGCGCCAGAGCGGCCTTGTCAAGTTTTCCGGTGGCGACGTAGTATGCGCCCGCCGCGGTGGAGGTCAGTCCGATCGCGCCAATGACTTGCGCCGGCATCCGGCCCTTCCGTCCGAGCTTCTTCACAGCCGCTTGCAGTGCGAAGGCAATGGCCGCGACCGCGCCGATCAACAGCAGGCCGCGGTTCCGGCCATTCCACAACAACATCGCAACGCTGGCTGCCGCGAGAAGGGCGACGCCGGCAATCATCCTGAGTACGAACGCGCGCTCCTGCATAGTCTGCGCCTTGATAGCAGAGGTTCCGAGCCATGCTTCGACCGGCGTGCGCAGCCAGAACAATGACATAGCCGCAAGGATGAAGAGCGTGAGCGCGGCGCCGTTCATACCGGTGCGGAACGCAACCACTGCGCCCGTCGCGAGCGGAACCAGCATCATGCCCCACGCGCCATGCTCGCGCGGAACGACCATGGTTTTCAGCCGTGAGTTCTGTAGTGTGCCGACGTGTGCTGCCATGCCTTGATGGTAGTTGGCGCTCGGCTGATTGGCTGTGACCAAAGTCATGACTGGGGTTTGCCGATGGCGGCTTCACGAATCATTTGGTTCGAGGTGCCGGGCTCATACACGCAGAACGGCTCCTCGGCCAGGAAATCTCCGGTGGCAGCGAAGGCGCGGGCGCGGCATCCCATGCAGACATGGCGAAATTCGCAGCATCCGCATTTGCCCTTAAGATTGTCGTCGTCGCGCAGCGCTTCGAACACGGCAGAGTCGTTCCAGATCTCCGCAAAGTTTTGTTTGCGCAAATCGCCGGCCAGCGCGGGCAGATATCCGCAAGGGAAGACTTCTCCTTCGTGCGAGAGGAAGCAGACACCAGTTCCTGCCAGACAGCCTTTGGTCATCGCGTTCATATCGCCGGGATGGCCGCCAGTCGGGGCCCCCGACGAGTGCGGGTTTTGCACTCGTTGGGGTGATCCAGGATGTCCGGTGTGTCCTACCGGCGGCCCGCCGCCCGGCATCAGGGAGATTCCGGTCGAGCCCGGCATGGTCATGTCGGTGGGGCCAATCTCGCTCGCAGCTGCGGGTTTCGCGGCAGGACGCTCGCGCCCAGCCAGGCGGTCGGCAGCCTTGCGCTGGCGCGCTACGCGGAAGTAGTGGGGAGCGCAGGTGGCCTTCAACTCAATGCCGCCTTCGAGCGACTGATCGTAGAACCAGTTCAGCATCCGCTCGTATTCTTCTGGAGGCACCATCTGCTCGGCGGCAATATCTACGCCGCAGCCTACCGGAACCAGCAGGAAGGTATGCAGCGCGTCAGCGCCAAGGGTCCGCGCCAGTTCCAGCACCGCGGGCAACTGATGCGCATTGTGACGCGCAATCGTGGTGTTGATTTGTACCGAAACCCCAACTTCCTGCAGGTTACGCATGCCGTAAATGGCGGCGTCAAAGGCGCCGGGAATGCCGCGGAAGGTGTCATGCGTTGTAGCATCGGAGCCGTCGAGTGAAATGGATACGCGCTTGATGCCGGCATTCTTGATTTTCTGTGCAATGTCTTTGGTGACCAGCGTGCCGTTGGTGGCCAGGGCTACGCGCAGGCCGCGGCTGGTAGCGTATTCGGCGAGCTCGAAGATATCCGCGCGGTAAAGCGGTTCGCCTCCGCTGAGCACGAGTATGGGGTTGCCGAAGTTGGCAATCTGGGAGATGATGTCCAGCGCTTTCTCGGTGGGCAGATCGTTGGGCGACATCAACTCCGTCGCCGTGGCGCGGCAATGAATGCATCGCAGGTTGCAGCCCTTGGTGACCTCCCAGAAAATCAACCGCGGCGTGTATTCCTTCTTCGCCGGACTCGCACTGCCACTGCCCTGTGTCATTGCTGTTTTCCTCTCCCCGCTCTTGCGGACTACGGCTCGTTCTATGTCTCCACGATAGGATTCCGACGACCCAAGAGGCCGTGAGTGGCATCACCAGAGCCTGTGATGTTCGTCACTCCGGGAAAAGGGCGAGCCGGAAGCGGTCTCAAAGGCTTTCTCCCGGGGTAAAGAGTCTGGGTGAGAACCGTGTCGCCTCTACGGGGCTCAGATTATTTTCCTGCTTTACCCAGCATTCCGCCTGCGGCTCCATGCTGGGCTAAACTGATTCGCCCCTGCGGGGGCTGATTTGCTGCCACCGCGTTCCACCTGCGCAAACAGAACATAGTACTCACAGAGAACTCTAAAGGCCTGCGATTCCACCGGATTCGTGGTCCGGGCAGTTATCAACAGGGCTTCGGATAGACGGGTTCCTGCTCTTCCACCGGGAACTCCATACACTCCTTCAGGCTGGTCATCGCCAACTGCACGGCAAACAGCAGTTGTCCCGCGGCGCGGGTGTTAATGCGCCGGTGCACCAGGTCATGCATGACGCGCATCAGCGTGATCTGGACGGCGGTGACTTCCTCCACTGGCAAGTACATCGCCCGCGCCAGATTGGTCCGCGCCAACTGCAAAGCATATAAGAGTTGTCCTGCCATTCTGGAACTGATGCGCCCTTGCAGCAGCCCATTCATCACTCGCATGAGGGCAATCTGGACCGAGTTGAGGTCCCGCAGCGGCGGCAGCTCCAGCGGCGGACCTTCGGCAATGGCGCGCTGCGTCGCTGCCCGGCGCTCGCGCGGTACGCTGGTAACGTGGAAATGGCAGTAGTCGCGGCCGCGCAAAGCCAGCGATCCGCAGAGATGTCCGTCGGGTTTCACATAATCACAGGTCCGTGCATGCATGATTGTTCTCCTGTTTCCAGCAGGTCGCCGGGTTACGACACAGTCTCTTTAGCACCGGCTTCGAGCGCTGTGGGCCCGCCGGTACTTCGATCCCTTGGCGAGGCGGCACGTGGCAACAGCCCTTTAGCGCCACCCCCCACCCCTCCCCCCGCTTTCCTGCAAAATATTGAAAGCAAAGGGTGAGTTTCGCGAACTCAACGCAAGTCTTTCAACCCAAGGGATTTACGTGGAAAATATTGATTCCAAAACACTTGGATATGCGACGCTGGGCGCGCAAGCCGTCGCTAAGAACTAAAGAGCAAGAATGTCAGCCGCAACGGCAGAATGCCAGAACCGGGTCAAGGGGTGACCCGTCACGATTCGCATCCTCAGTCCGCAATCCCGCGAGGCGGGACGGCCTCAACTACGATGCCTGGGACCGTGGTTAGCGAGTGTGGCGCAGCCGTAGCGCGCTAGGCTCAAGGCTAGGAAGGCAGCACGGCGAGGTCAAGACACAAAGAACGAAGCTGTCACTGACGAAGATGGGGTCGACGTTCGATTACCAAGGTGCCACGTCAGAAACACCCCTATCGCTGGCGGCACGACTAGAAGTCGTGCCCTGATAGCAAAACTGCGGCCCCTGGATGCGGCCCTTCAGCTCACCGCGAGTGCTTTACTGGCACGACACAGTCGAACCGATTGGCACGGAAGCGTCCATTCCAGCCGGCTGCCGTTGTTCGCGGTAACGGGTGTAAAAGATGTAGAACTGAACTTGCCCAGAATGCTCGGATCGTCTCGCATCGAGTTCCGACGAGAATCGACGATAAACGCTGGGCTGCTCTTTCTCAACCCGCGGAAGTCGGTAGAGCAAGCTGATAGGGCGACCAGCTCGAACTCCGTCGGGAGACTCGGAATAATAGACAACCACCCCTCCATTAATGAGCATCTGGTAGCGATGCAGATAGGCGTTATAGGCAACCTGGAGTCTCGCCACCGTACGGCGATTGCGTATTCAGGTCACGCGGAATAGCCGCCCAAGCCCTGGTCTAGCATGCCAACCGTCGTAATATTTCTGGAATGCGACGGCGTGCGGCTTGTCTGCCGAAGACGGCTTCGAGTACGGCAGGCAATGGGCGCGCGAGCCACACGACGCCGACGTGACCGTGCTTCCCCAGGTGCAAAGTGCCGTTGGCCACGCCAATCGGGGAAATAGATGTAGAAAAACTTGCCACTCCGGGGAGACGACAAGGTGTAGAGTCACCGATATCAAAGCCGTCTATGTCGGTCTCGGTAACGCCTGATTGACACGAATGATCTCGCCCAGGTCGGTCCAGCTCATGTCCGCCGTCGGAAGAAGCAGCCAGCGCCAACAGGGAATAGAAGCTCTGGAGTGAGGATGGTAGGAATTTCAGCGTGGTACACCATGAGCAGATTTCGCGGGACCGAACTTGTCGCTCGGGAACCTTGTAAACGGCGGACCTCACGGGCGAACCTCAGCGAGGCGAACCTCAGCGGGGCAAACCTCACGAGGCGGACTGATCGAGGCGGACCTCAGCGTGGCGGATCTCAGCTGGGCGACGCTCAGCGAGGCGAACCTGCGCAGCCGAGGCGGATCTCGTCGAGGCGAGCCTCAGGGTGCGGACCTCAGCGGGCGCAGCTCCACACTGGCGGACCTGTGCCGGGCGTACCTCAGGGAGACGGACTTCAGCGAAGCCGCTCTGGGCGGGACCGTGCAGGCCGACGTCGATCTGAGCACGGCGAAAGGACTGGATACCGTGCGCCATCGTGGACCCTGCACGATCGGCGTAGATACGATCTATCCGCTCCAAGCGCAAAATCGCCGAATTCTTCCTGCGGGGCGCGGGCCTCCGCGACGAGTTCATCGCCTGCATCGGCTTCCTGTTGTCGGCCGCCCGATTGAGTTCTACTCCTGCTTCATCAGCTATTCGGGCAAGGACCAGGAGTTTGCCGACCGTCTGTACGAAGGCTTGCAGAATAAAGGCGTGCGCTGCTGGTTCGCCCCGCACGACGTTAAAGCCGGCGAGAAGCTCCACGAGCAGATTGACGCGGCCATCCGCCTGCATGACAAGCTGCTCCTGATCTTGTCGGAGCACAGCATGAACAGCGAGTGGGTAGAAGACGGAAATTGCCAAGGCCCGCAAACGCGAGTTGAAGGAAGGCAAGCGAGTGCTGTTTCCGGTCCGGCTGGCGGAGTTTGAGACGCTGCGCGACTGGGAGTGCTTCGACGGCGACACCGGCAAGGACTCAGCTCGCGAGATACGCGAGTACTTCATCCCGGATTTTGCCAACTGGAAGGACCATGATTCGTATCAGAACGGGTTCGAACGTCTGCTGAAGGACTTGAAGTCGCCGAACGCGGGACCCCTGAGGTAAGAATGATCAAGGTTTCTTCTCCCACCCTGTCCGCAACGGCGGCGGACGAGGGCGGGGCACCCACGGTGTGAACGACGTAGGGCGGAAATCCTTCGAAAAGGGTGGATCACCCGTCAGCTTACTTGTTGGTATTGACCATGGGAATCTGCGAGGACAACTGCAGGTTGATCAGCAGGTCGATACGGCGATCGATCTGGTACCACAAGGCAGTCTTCTTCGCCGAGATGACCTTCTCAAATATCGGAACGTACTTCATGCGCAACGCGAGGAGCTGCTGGTCAACCGCCGTCGATCGCTTCATGTAATCCTGCGCCTGCGCATCGGTCATGGTGTTGTAGTTGGCGGCATAGTCCTTAATCACCGCCCACCGTTCGTCATTGGGTTTGATGGCTTCCCGGCGGTACTGGTCAAAAATAGGCCAGAACTGGGTGGCCTCGTCGGCGGTGAGGGTCATGTTCTCCGCCATGATCTGCTTGCGCTGGGCGCGAAGGTTCGCCCGAAGCATCTCGATGTCCTGGTCCTTGATGTTGTTCGCTTGTGCGTCCGTTCCCGGAGCACTTTGCGCCGCGGCCGGCTGAGCCGTCCCCTGGCCCATGACGGATACGCTACCTACAAACAACGCGCTGAACACAACTAGAACTGATACGACGCTCTTCTTCATGATTCATTCTCCATTCTGACTTCAAAGTAGTGTATCTTCTTGCGTGGCCCGGCCATTTCATAAGCAATCACGAAACCGGAGCCGAGCGCCCCATCCCTTCGGCTACGCTTATGGCAGGCTCCGACCTGTTCTTGGTTGGGGGGACAGGTTACTATCGCACATTTCAGTTCCGACCGTCCGTAGGGACGGTCTTGATTCTTCCAGTAAATTTGCAAAAAGGGCGAATGTGTGAGGCACGACTAAACAGTAATTTCCAGCACCAACTGTCCCACCGGACTTGACACATTCCGGGCGGGGGCGCGTATTCTCAGGGACCGTGATTGAGTTTCGCTCTCTCCATAACGTGATCGCTCTATCCTCGCGGGCGGCCAAGGCAAGGAAAAACGACGTGCGGAGATTCATCAAACGATCGCGATCGCAGCGCCGAGTCGGGCGTCTTTACATCGCGAGCTTCCTGGTCGCCGTCGCTCTCCTGACCGTGGCGTGCTCGACTGTGCCGACTCAATCAACGCAGACTGCGTCGACGCCTACCACGTCACCCGGAACCACTGCGACTCCACGGCCCGGCTCGACGGCCGGTTCGTCGGGGCTCAAACAGATCGACCAGGCTGCGCTGAAAACCATGGTGGACACGACCGCCAAGGAACTCCTGATCCCCGGCGCGGTGGTTCTGTTGCGCACGCCCCAAGGGGAGTTTACGGTCGCCTACGGCACCACGTTACTGGGCGCAACCAGCCCTCCCAGTGCCGACACCTACTTCCGGATCGCCTCCAATACCAAGACGATGACGGCGGCAGTGATCATGCAACTGGCCCAGGAAGGCAAGCTCAGTCTCGACGATGCGGTGTCGAAGTACGTGCCGGGCGTGCCCGACGGCAACAACATCACCATCGCCGAACTGCTCAAAATGCGTAGCGGCCTCTACAATTACAGCAGTGCTCCCGAAGTCGCGGCCAGCATCGACCATCACCCGACCAAGGTTTGGTCCCCGGCCGAAGTGCTGGCCATTGCGTTCGCGCACCCACCCAACTTTCCGCCTGGTACAGCCTACGAGTACAACAACACCAACTACGCGCTGCTCGGCCTCATCGCTGAAAAGGTCGGCCGCAAGCCACTGGCCCAGGCGATGCAGGACCGGTTGTTCGGGCCGCTGCGTTTGCAGCACACCGAACTCCCCGCCGCCGCCGTGAACACCATCCCCGCTCCCTACTCGCACGGCTACCTGTACGGAAGTTCCTCGGTCGCCTTAGTGGGGGAACCTCCTTACTCGCCCAAGGTCAAAGCCGCTGCCCAGGCCGGCACCCTCTTGCCCTACGACTATACGGACGTGAACCATTCCTTTGTTACGGCGGCCGGGGGTGTCATCTCCACCGCCAACGATCTCGCCACCTGGATCCAGGCACTGGTTGCCGGCCGCGTGCTCAACGCCGCCTATCAGCGCCGCTGGCTCGACAGCTTGCAGCCCGAGGACCCGAGCAAACCCAAAGGCCAACAATACGGGTACGGCATCAGCCAGATGAGCTGGGGACCGAACACCATCTATTTTCACGGCGGCGAGACCCCAGGCTACAACTCGTTCATGGGCTACGACCGCAACAACCAGATGACGTTGGTGGTGTGGACGAATCTGACCGTGTCGCTCGACGAAAAGCCGACGGCCAATGCTCTCATGTTGAAGGTGCTCGATCAGATCTACGTGGTGTCACCTCTGGCGCCTCAACCATCGCCTGCTGCCACCCATTAGTGATTCGCAAGAAGCGCGAGTGTGCGGGGCACACGGCTGCAGCCAGGCTTGAGCCTAAGGAGAGAACAATGCATGTCGAATACTCTTGATTACCAAGCCATCGCCAAGATGATCGACCACTCGCTGCTCAGCCCCACGCTCACAACGCGCGAGTTGGAAGAGGGCTGCACCCTGGCGCTGCGCTACAACGTCGCCAGCGTCTGCATCATGCCCTATGCCCTGGCGCGTTGCGCTGAGATGCTGGCCGGAAGCACCGTACGCGCCAGCACCACCATTGGCTTTCCGCACGGCGGCCACACCACCGGCATCAAGTTGGCCGAGGTGCAGCAGGCGCTCCAGGATGGCGGCCAGGAACTCGATGTTGTCATCAACATCAGCAAGGCACGTAGCGGAGATTGGCAGTATGTACACGATGAGCTTTTAGCTTTGATTCAGACCATTCACGCTGCCGAAGCGAAGATTAAAGTGATCTTTGAAAACGCCTATTTGGACGATGCAGCAAAGATTCGTCTATGCGAGATTTGCGCCGAGATCGAAGCCGATTGGGTGAAAACTTCAACCGGCTACGCGCCTACAGGAGCGACACTGCCCGATCTGGAATTGATGCGCAAACACTCTCCCGAAAGAGTGCAGGTCAAGGCGGCTGGGGGCATTCGCGATCTGGATGCGCTGCTGGCGGTGCGTGACCTCGGCGTGAGCCGCGTGGGTGCAACTCGTACGGAATCCATGCTGGAGGAGTGCCGCAAGCGGTTGAGCTTGTCGCCCATCACGCCGCAAGCAACCCCGGTGATCGCGCCGGCGGGGTAGTAGCGATGGCCCAGATTGATGCGAAGCGGCTCGTGCGCAAGCCTCTGTACCAGCAGATGAAACGAGTGGCGCACCCGCAGACGGGACAGCCCGGTGCCGCAGGCTTATCGCGCGATCTCAAACACAACGCCAAAGTACGGGCCGCCTTGCGAGGTAGTGCCGAAGATATTCCCCGCACTATCCAGGACTACCGATCCGGTCGGCCATTTGCCGTCGTCTCCGGTAAAATCGTGCAGGTCGGTATAGACCCAGCCGCCTGCAGAGGGCGACAGCTCGAAGACCGAACCTACTCCGTAGGCGCCGTCGTCATAATTTGTGCCGTAGAGATTGCCCGCCGAATCAAAGGTGAGCGTATCGGCCGGTCCGCCGTTGCCGCTTAAGCTATACAGCAGGTTGAAGGTCCAGCCTCCGTTAGAGGGAGAAAGTTCGAAAATGGTGCCGCCCAGATTCTGGCCGTTGTACTGCGCACTGCCGTAGAGATTGCCTGCGTTGTCCAAAACCAGCCCGCCCTTCGGCGACCTGCCGTCCATGCCATTTGTGAAGCTGTAGAGGACCTGATAGGTCCAGCCCGACCCCGAGGGCGTGAGCTCAAATACGTTGCCCCAGGCATGGCCGCCCGAGTTGGTGGTGCCGTAAAGATTGCCGGCACTGTCGAGAACTACGCCGGCAGTCGGAGTGGAGCCGTCGGTTCCGTTAAAGCTATGAAGAACGGTTTCCGTCCAGGTTCCGCCGGAGCGCGTGGCCATGAAAACCGTGCCGTCGCCGTAGTCCCCGCCCGCATACGTCGTGCCGTACAGGTTCCCTGCGGCATCGAACACGACTTTGCCGTTGGGATACTGAGCGTCATGGCCCCCTCCGAACGCGTATAGCACGGTGATGTCCCAGGGGCACTTTACCGAGCGGCAGAAGGTGGCCGGCGGTCTTAAGTTAAAGATGGTGCCAAAGCCGTAGGCGCCTTCGGCAGAGGCCGTACCGTATAGAGTGCCATCCGGACCGAAAGTGAGCCCGCCATATTCGGGATAGGCTCCATCGTTGTGCGCGGTGAAGTCATACAGGTCATTCAGGACCCATCCTGAACCCACATGCGAGAGCTTGTACACGTTGCCGAAGCCACCGTATTCGCCGGGTCCGCCCTCCTCAGTGGTTCCATACAGGTTTCCCGCTCTGTCCAGGATTGGGGTGCCCGGCAAATTGCCGTCGATACTATTGAAACTCTGCAGCACAGTGAACGTCTGTGCCGGTGCGGCGTGCGTGGCAAGCATCGTCAGCGCAAGAAGCAGTATCGCTGCGTATGCCGGGGGCTGCGGCAGGGTCTTGCGCGATATAAATCTAGCTAGCAGGCTGGAAGTCGTCATGATGGTCCCTCCACTATGTAACCGAGAGTTGCCGCCCCTGATTTGGGGGGACTCGGTACCAGGGCAATTCTCGATCTGTTCCCACCGACAATTCAGGAGGCGGATTCTCACGTACACTCTGCGGCGTTGGTGTCTTGGCCGTTCACTCGACGGCTGCATGGCTCGCCCAACCTTATTCCCACACCCACGTAAAAGGCGCGAAGGCGTGGGCAGCTGCGAGGCGTGGGTACCCGACGAGCGGATGGCGATTACTTGGCGCAAGAAGCCATCTGTCAATTGCTCTACAGCCGCTCCGCCGTTACCGAGACAGGCACTCCGTTGGTCAGCGACTCGAACACCGGGGAATGTCTCGGGCCTAGTTGGACAATCTCCTGCAACTGCTCGTCGGGCACGTCGGCCTTGATCTTGAAATTGACCCGGATTCCCTGGTAGCCGTTGCGAACGCTCTTGTCGAGCTCAAGAAATCCGTGCAGATCAATATCGCCTTCCAGGGAAGACTCGACCTCCTCGATATGGATGCCCCGCGCGGCTGCGTGATAGACCATGGACGTAGTTAAACAGGCGGCCAGGGCGTGGAGCAAGTGTTCGACGGGGTTGGCAGCCATGTCCTGACCGAGCAGAACCGGGGGCTCATCTGCCTGCAGCACAAACGGCTGCGGCCGCGATAGCTCCTGGCCGGCACCGGTATAGGTGTCCACGGTGGAGGTATTGTGGCCAGCGTCCACCCATTGGTTGCGAATGCGAAATTTGAATTTCGCGATGGCGGGCGTGGCCTTGATGGCTTCGATGGTCGCACCGAGGTTATCCACCGAAACCCCGTTAACAATTTTTGGAAGCGTGTTGGCAGTCGTCATATTGTTCCCCCTGTCGCCAAGTGCTGGCGCTTATCCTCTTTCGATGAAATTGATTTGAGCTGGGATTTTCGTTTTAGTTGTCAACAGCCCAGTACTATATGCCATGCCCATTGAGGGATTCCAGCGCCCTAATTCCTTGGCTGGGCCTAAGGCGTTTTCAGCTCCTGATCGTCCGTACGTACGGTCTCGATTCTTCCTGAAGTGGGAATTATTGGCACCTTAGTGTCTTGACTGACAATTGAGGCTGTGCCAGTATCCGGGCGGTCGTAGCCACTTCGTGTCGGTCCCTCTGGGCACCCAAAGCAAGCATCTCTTCTGTGAGTTCCCGACCGCCTGGCTTCTGCGACCAGTCAAATTAGTGATGAATGAGGAGGGCTTTCCATGCGCCAGCTTGAAGAATCGCGTTTTGCCCGAATTGGGCGGGGAGATATTATTCGACAACTGAGATTACTACCGGCATTCGTCCTTCTGGTGCTCCTGGGCTGCGGCCTGCTGAGCCCGATGGCGGCACAATCACGCAATTCTCAGCAGCAGTCTGTGTCGGACCCGGGTTATTGGGATGACCCGGTGAATTGGAAGCAGCAGTTTGTACCGGACTCGCAGGCCTTTTGGGATGATTCAAAGAACTGGACTACGAATTACGGACCGGCCTATCGCGACACGAACATTAAAGGCTCGCAACTGCTAGCGTGTTCGTCGCAGTTCGCGTACTGTTTTAATTCCGGTCCCGAGCCACTGCCTTGCACGCTTTCTCCAGATGGCCTCTCAGCCAACTGCCAATGCCCGGTTCAGACCAAGACCAATTACACGCTGCTGACCGCAATTCTGAATTATTCGGTCTACCAAGCGACGCTTCAGGCTTGTGGTCCGGACGGTTCCAACTGCATGCCAACTGGCAACACCGTCGCACCGGTTTGTACTTATCTGCCTGGTGGGGCCCTGATCCCTGGTTCGAACGTAATCTCCACCTTCGCACCCGAATTCCGCTTGGCGATCTTGAAGGCCATCGAGAAAGGTCCGGCGGCGGTTGCCACCTGTCCGAAAGGGCCTTACGCGGGCTGTATGACCGCGCCCTGCGAGATTAACTCTGACGGTTCCACCGCTACCTGCAAATGTCCCGTGTTCTCCGGCAGGTTCCAACTCACCGGAAGCTCCGGCGCAAACGCCAAGTGTTCCTTGGGCGGCGGTCTGGTATGGTCGGCCTCATACAATCCGTCGTTGGACTCCAACCCTAACCAGTAAGTGATCGGATAGCAGCGGTTCGCATGGTGCTCCATCGAAGCGGCATGGCGGATCGGTTTGGCCATACACAGGGGCTAAAGAGATTGTGTCGCAACCCTGCCGCCGCTACGCGGCCTGAGTCCGAACTGCGCCTCGTAAACACCCCTGCCTTTAAGCTCTTGCGACGTAATGTGATTGACTCGCCCACAGGAGAACGCAATACTAACTCAGCGCCAGGCTGAAGAGCCGTCGCCGATTCATGTATCCGGCTACGCTTCCGTGGACGGTGAGGCAATTATTGAGAAGGCGGTCAAGGAGGATCGCGATGGCAGGTTCAAAGCAAAGCGGGGCTTCGATCTTCAACATCAACTTGCGCACGGGACCACTCGCGCTGATCGCGGTAGTCGTGTTCGCGACAGCAATCCTTGCTCTGCCGTCGGCGCAAGGCGCAGACCTACACCGTACTGCACTCATTCAGCAATAGAGGGGACGGCGGATTTCCCTACGCTGGCGTGAATCTGATTGTCGGCAGCCTGTACGGCACGACTTCGGAGGGAGGCCGGTACGGATCCGGCACGGTCTACGAACTGAAACATCGTGGCTCGAGTGGACCTTATCGACGCTTTACAATTTTACGGGTGGCGGCGACGGAGCTTATCCCTAAGGTCGGGTAACTGCTGGGCCGGGCGGCATTCTTTATGGCACGACGGCGGCTGGCGGCAACGGGTACGGGACCGTTTTCACTTTGCGTCTGCCCGCCACCGCCTGCCACACCGCAATCTGCCCCTGGATCGAGACCGTTTTGTACCGCTTCCTGGGAGGTAGCGACGGAGCCTATCCCGAGTATGCGGACGACCTGGTTTTCGATCAGGCCGGCAATATCTACGGCACAACTTCGGGAGACAGTAGCGGCGACGACGGAACGGTTTTTGAGTTGTCACCCTCGAACGGCGGCTGGACGGAAACCATCCTCCACCGCTTCACCAACGGAGAGCAACCCTTCGCCGGTGTGATTTTCGACACCGCCGGCAACCTCTACGGTACGGCCCCTAATGGCGGTATCGGGTACGGCACCGTGTACGAACTGACGCCTTCCGTATCGGGGTGGACGTATCACACGATTTACGAGTTCCAGAGTCCTTCCTATCCTATTGGAGGCGTGACCTTCGACACGTCAGGGAATCTGTACGGAGCAACCATCTCGTCTGGCTCCGGCGGCTATGCCTACGAGCTGCAACCCTCGAATGGCGGCTGGACGTTCACGACGATCTACAACAACTTTCTCAGCAATTTGGGCGCGTTTGACACACCCACCCTGGATGCGGCGGGCAACGTTTACGGCACTGTGTTTACTGAAGGCCCGTCGAACTATGGCTTGGTTTTCAAGCTGACGCCATCCGGCGGAGGATGGACAGAAACCAACCTCAAACTGTTTGGCACCGGCAACAACGATGGCATCTTTCCATACGGCAGCGTAGTCCTCGACGCCAACGGGAACGTCTACGGAACAACCCTGCAAGGGGGATCGGATGGCGACGGGACGGTTTAGGAGATCACGCCGTAGGATCGAGGAACCGGTAAGCTCCAAGCAAGAGGAGCTGGCGGATTATTGTTGTAAACAGGCCTTCTCGTAACCAATCCTGACGGCAGGGATTACGTGCAAAATGGCGATATTACCCAGGTTACCGCAGAAGAAGAATAGTTACTGCAGCTTACTTAGCGCGTGATCTCCCAGACTACGCCGCAGCCATTCCCGTTGCAGGTGGACACGTCGCCGCCGAGATAGGCGGTTCCGTAGATGTTGCCGCTGCTATCCAGCACCAACTGGCTGCGCGGTTCGCCGCCATCGGCGCGGCCGGTGAACTCATGCAACTGTGTGTACGTCCAGCCGTTCCCCGAAGGCGACAATTCGAATACCACCCCGTAGCCGTAAGAACCGGTGCCAGTCGTCGTGCCGTACAGGTTGCGGGCTGAGTCCATGGTGAGCAGCGCACTCGGCCCTTCATACGGAGCCCCGTAGAACGAGTACAGCACATTGAAGTTCCATGCGCCATTTGCATAGGTGAGTTCGAAGATGTTCCCTCCGCCTTCCTGACCATTCCCTTGGGTTGTGCCGTACAGGTTGCCGGCAGCGTCACGTATCAAACCGACGGGCCCAGCTCCGTCCCCCGGACCGATAAAATTGTGCAGTACGGTCAGAGTATACCCACCTCCGGAAGGACTCAGTTCCCACACGGTTCCCCATTCGTTCGTGCCGCCCAGGTCTGTCGTGCCGTACAGATTTCCGGCTGCATCCAAGACGGGTGTGTACAGTGGAAGGGCGCCGTCGCTTCCTAAGAAGTCGTGGAGCACCGTCTCCCTCCAGGTTCCGCCGGAACGTGTGAGTTTGAAGATTGTCCCATTATAGGAGGGACCGCCGAACTCAGTTGTACCGTACGCAATGTCGGTTCCGTCGAAGAGCAGGTTTCCAAAGCCCGGATTCTGGCCGTCATTGGGAGTGCCTAGAAACGCATAAATAACAGTTTCATTCCAGGGCGACAGCACCGAACGAGGAGCGGCGGCATCTGGCGTTAACGCGAACAAGACTCCGCAGCCACCGGCGCAGTTCGTTCCGCCAAATCCGCCTAGCCAGGTTGAGCCGTAGAGACGCCCATCGGGGCCGAAGATGACGCCGCCCCATGGGTTGTAACCATCCGGACCACCCGTGTAGGTGCGAAGCGGGATCAGTGTCCAGCCATCCCGACGCGATAATTTGTACGTTATGTTCGTTGCTGTGCCGTAGAGATTCCCCCCGCTGTCCGTCGTCAAGCGGCCCGTGGGATTGCTGCCGGCCGCTCCTCCTGTGAAGGTATGCAGCACAGTAAAAGTTTGCCCGTGTGCGAATGGCATTCCGAAGAGCGCAAGGACCGTGATCAGCGCGTACGCTGCGGCTCGCAAGCTGTTGCTGAAGATTGACGTGGAAACCTGTGCAGTGTTCGCCATGATCGTCCTCTTTAGCGAATGCGACCGTTGACGGTTGCGGTTTTCGACGTTGGCACTTTACACCCAATTAATGCCGGACTTCCAGCAGGACACGATAGGTGTCGTGAACAGGCCATATCACACCCAATCCGGAACCGGGAATGTCGGCGCGGATCACCTGCGATAAGGCGACGTCTCGACTGCTATCCGAAACGTACTGAGGGGTAGAAAAGCGGGGAAAGACATGCTTTTTCGCGACGCGCCGACAGCAAGAAAGCGCGCTAGTTCTTTCCGCTGGTTGGCGTGTACCACACTGGCGACGTCCAGGCGCGCTGCTGCACGGTTGCCGCGACGTTCGGATTTGGCGGCAGGTTCAGCTTGGCGGCCCAATAGGTCGACCAGCGCGGCGTGGGAATCTCGAGCACTCGCGCGTAATAGGTCGCGTGCGCCTTGGGATCGAATGCGGGATCGGTCCACTCGCCAATCAGCTCCGTCGAACCAATCGTGTTCGGATAGGTGGCCGTCTTCACGTCAACCGTATTGCCGACGGCCGGCACCTTGCCGGTTTTCGGATCGGCCTTGCGGTCTCCGCTCCAAACCACGTCGTAAATCTTCTCCTGACTCCTACCGTTCCTGGTCGAGATCTTGATGATTTGGACGCGATCGAGATTGCCGCTGTCGGGGTCCTTAATAGCGTGAACGACGAAGGTTGGAGCAGTCGCTGCTGACGGTGCTGTGAGGTCTCCGCCCATCGGCACGCCGCCATCATAAGCAGCCTTCACCCAATCGGCTTGTTTGGTCATGTCCTTGGGATAATTCCAGCCGGCAAACATGCGAACCTTGATCCGGGTTCCGGAAGTGCCGAAGGTCTCCTTCCGCTTGAAGGCTGCAAAAATAGCTTCGCGCGTATTTTCCTCGGCCCACACGCCCGTCAGCCCGCCGGAACTGAGGCCGGTCGGCGGTTCACCACCGACGGAGGTCGTGGCGGTAATCACAGTCTTAGGATCGCTGTCCTGATTGCCATGTGAGCCCGGATAGTTGCTGGGTTCAGTGGAGGTAATCCCGGAGTGGAAGTCGGTCCCCGCCTCAATGCCGTATTTGAACGGATTGACGCCCAGCCTGGCCTGCTGCTCCTGGCCTACACCATAGGCCTGACGCAGATAGCTTCCCGTTGCGGAATTTGCTTTCTTGTCCGAACCAATCAGATAAAGCCACATCTCAAAATTGGCAAACTCGTCGGTGGGCGAAAGCGCCGGACTTGTGTCGGTCTGCCCCTTGGCCTGAATAATCTCAGCCAGCGGTTCGTTGGCCATGCGGCGCTCAGCGTAATCGCGGGTGATTGGCTTGCCCGACATGTCGCGCGTGCTGAACATCAGGCCGTTGCTGGCGTTGCCGTTGTGGGGAACGGCGATCACGTCGAGCCCCTGCTTGCGCTGTGCTTCCAGGTAACGCCAGAGATCTTCCGGATCGAGCGAGTCGAACGCTGTGTAGGGCATGGCCGGGCCTTTGTCGGCGAAGATCACGCAGCGGTGCAGGTTCTGGTATTCCGGAGCCGAGGTCCACTCGAATCCGATGAAGGTCGTGAACTTTCCGGGCTTGTAGTACTTGTCGGAGATGGCTGCATATTTCTCCCATGCCGAACGCAGCAGATGGGGATCGGCGAATTCCGGCAACGGCTTGTTGACGGCCAGGGAACCGATGAGCTTCATAAAGGCCCCGGCCGATACCTTGGGATTGGGATTGGTCATGATGGTGTACCACTCGGACTTGGCGAACGGGCCATTGGGATCAATCGTGTCGCGCACTACACCCAGATACTCGGCGTGATCAGTGACGGCAAGAAAATCCAGCGGAGCATTTCGCTTTTGCGGCTTGCCCATGTACTCGACTGTCTCGCCCATCGCGTATTTGTAGGAATCCTCAGGCGTGGTGCGGGTTCCGAAGGCAAAGGCGTCCATGGAATATCCGCTGTGCAGATGCAGGTCGCCGAAGTAGGCGTTCTTGAGCGGATTGCGCGGCGGTCGGGCTTCCGACGAAGAGGTAGGCTGCGCGGCATCTTTCTGCTGGGCAGCAGGCGGTGCTTGAGATTCCTTCGTTGAACAGCCAACGAATGAAAAGATCAGCGTCGCCGACGTCAGTAGTAGAAAGGCAGCTTTCCTCAACAAGTTGCTATCCCCCTTACACAAGCGCAATCGTTGCTTCCCCGCTCTGCGGAATCGGGGGACGTGCCTGGTGTGTTGATTTGTGGGCCCGTGAGATGGCAAGAGTATACACGCCGCGAGGCGTGGGCCTGAAGGTCGATCCCGTCAACAGAGGTTGCGGCTGACAGTTCTCGCAGGACAGAACGCGGGTAGTGGCGTGCCAGTCGTGATTGAGATTTACCCAACTGTTTGGAGCGACTTTGCGATAGCTAGCGACATCAGGCCAACTCACACCCCAATCGCGAAGCCCCCACCGCGGTCAACACTCGGCCCAGCGCTGTCTAAGGGGTGATTTCCCAGATGGTGCCGCAACCGCTGTAGCAAATCTGGGTGATGGTTCCACCTTCCTGGGTCGTGCCATACAAATTCCCGGCAGAATCAAATACCAGCCCGCCATTGGGATTAACTCCATCGGAAGATTGAAAATCGTGCAGGTCAGTCTCGATCCAGCTTCCATTCGATGGCGTTAGTTTAAATACCGCGCCGGCGCCGTACGCGCCACCCCACAATGCGCCATAGAGATTTCCGGAGTTGTCAAAAACCAATGGGCCCATTGGCATGTTGCCCGAAGGGAAGGTGTACAAGACCTGAAAGCTCCAATTCCCCGGATGTGACAACTCGAACACGGTCCCGTTAATGCCAACACCGCCTTCCGTCGTCCCATACAAATTACCGAACTGATCTGCAATCAGAGAACCTGTAGGAAACGACCCGTCACTTCCTTGAAAGGTATGCAGGATGGTTTGCGTCCAACCGCCGTTGGACGGACTCAATTCATAGATGACACCCTGACCCCCGCCGCCGCCCAGAGCAGGCCCGTAGAGGTTACCGGCGGCATCCAGAATTAGACCTCCAAACGGCAACTGTCCAGTGTTTCCTCCGAGGAAACTGTAGATAACGGTTTCTGTCCACCCCTCACCGGACGGCGTAAGCTTATACACCGCACCACAGCCAATCTGGCAAGGTCCTGACCCGCCATACGCGGTTGCGCCGTAGATGTTGCCGGCAGTATCGAAAATGACTTCGCCGACCGGGAGGCCCGCGTCCGGAGGCATGCCGAAGCGGTAAAGCACGATCTGCTTCCACTGACACAAAAAAGACGCGCAGGCATTTGGAGGCGGCTGCAGCTTGAAAACCACCCCACAGCTACCCTCTCCGCCGCAATCCCCCTGTCCCCCGAGGAAGGCCTCGCCATACAGGTTGCCGTCCGGTCCAATCGTTACCTTGTCGCTGGGCCGGGCCCCGCCCCCCGCTTGATGGAAGTTGTTCAGTGGGCTAAGGACCCAACTGGATCCGGAAGCTCGCAGTTTGAAAACTGACCCATTACTGGCAATCAAGGTGCCGCTGGTGGTGCCGTAGAAAGTTCCTGCTCCGTCGGGAGTCAATCCGGCTGTGGGGGTGCCATCATCGCCCTGGCCGGTGAAGGAGTGAATTACCCGGAAGCCCTGGGCTTGCGCCGTGGCGACCATCATGATCGTTGTCAAAAACGCAATCGCCAAACCGACAGCCAAGGCTTGCGTTCGCGAGTTCATGAGAGCTGCAAAACGTGCCATATATCCATCCTCTGCAGTGTAGGACCTGGGGCAGTATTCCGCTAAGGCTGGGGATGGTCAACTTAATTTCACATTACGCAGTAACGTGGTGAAGGCTGGCAGCTTACAGGTGCCCGCCCTAAGGTCGTTCGCGAGAACAGGCCAAGTGGAAACAATCGTGAAACGCAAGGCTCGGCCGGGATGACCTAGGCAACGGTGACCTTGACGCCAGTTATCTGTCGAACCCCCATTTTCCAGCGAAGCTAGATGGCGACCATAGCCTGTTAAACCGTCCGCTATGAAGGCCTTGCGCCGTAATCTCAAATTAAGTTGACTCGCCATCGAGAACGCGCAAGAGTAACTCCACGTCGCGCAGGGAACAGCGGATCATCGGCTGGCACTCCCGGGGCATCGGGTTAAACTTCGGCAACGATGATAAGTCGGTCAGGGAGAATCACCATGGCGGGTCTCAAGCAAGCTGCGACTTCGATCTTCGGCATCAAGCGGCGAATGGCACTGGTTACGGCCTGCTTCCTGGCGACATTCGTGACCTGTATCCTGGCAGTCCCCGCGGCGCAAGGGCAGACATTTACCGTGCTGCACAACTTCACCGGCGCACGGGACGGCGCCAATCCGCTGGACGGGCTGACCATCGATCGCAACGGGAATCTCTACGGCACCGCGTCGGCCGGCGGTTATCAAGCGCCGGGTTGCAACAACAGCTACGGGAACACCGGTTGCGGCTCCGTGTTTGAGCTGGCGCGCTCCGGCACGGGATGGATCCTCAGGCCGCTTTACGATTTCCAGGGTGGCAACGACTCCGGCAATCCGGGTTACGGCCTGGTCTTTGGGCCGGATGGCGCGTTGTACTCCGTCACCAATGGCGCCGGGGGCTGCAACGATTACTACGTGTGCGGCAACGTTTTCCGGCTTGCACCGCCACCGACCTCCTGCACCAGCTTCATCTGCAACTGGCAGGAGACGATACTTCATCAGTTCACCGGGCAGCCGGATGGATCGTTGCCCGCAAGCCGCGTCATTTTCGATTCCGCGGGAAATATGTATGGGGTGACTTTCTTCGGCGGCCTCTACAACGGGGGCATTATCTACGAACTGTCCCCCAGCGGTGGAGGGTGGACCGAAAACGTCCTCTATTCCTTCAACATCGATGGCACTAATGGAGCGGGTTTCCCCGAGGGTTCCTTGGCCCTCGATGGTGCGGGCAATCTTTATGGCGCCGCCAACTGCAGTGCGATGCTGGGCTGTTTTTATGGCGAGGTCTGGCAGCTGCAGCCCTCGCAAGGAAGCTGGAACCTGAACGCGCTCTTTCAGTTCAACGGAGGTAACGGTTATCAGCCCATAGGCGTGCTCCGCGACTCGTCGGGCAATCTCTTTGGTACAACGTTCGGCGATGGTGGTAACGAGAGCGCGGCTGTTTACGAGCTCAGTCCCTCCAACGGCGGGTGGAACTACAGCCAGCTCTATAACTACGGCGGTTTCGGAGAGGACAGCACTGTTGCCTTGGCGATGGACTCCGCCGGCAATCTCTACGGCGCGGACTCGATTACTGGCGACGGTTACATCTTTAAGTTGACCAAGTCGGGAAACGGCTGGACCTTCAGCAGGCTGCACAGCTTCAGCGGCCCCGACGGCGCAGGGGCTACCGGCCAACTGGTGCTGGATAGCGCCGGCAATCTCTACGGCACAACGACCGTCGGCGGCGCCTATGGCTACGGAGTGATCTGGGAGATTACGCCGTAAGGCTTCACTCTGCGCCGTGGTCGAGAACAGGTTTCGCAACTTAGTCAGCATGCTTCACGGTGTTAACTCGAACACGACTCCCCCGCCCGCGGAACCGCCGCCAAAGGTCGTTCCGTAGAGCTTGCCCTGCGCGTCCAGAACAAGGTTGCCATTCGGATAGCTACCGTCGTCTCCGTTGGTAAAGTCATGGAGATCGGTGTAGACATAGTTCCCAAGGGAGGGAGTCAGCTCAAAAATCGAGCCATAGTCGTAAGCGCCATCACAGTACGTGGTCCCATATAGATTGCCCGCGCTGTCCAGGGTCAACCGGCCGGTGACACCGCAGGGAGCGGTGCCGTTGACGTTATATAGCGTCGTGAAGGTCCATCCACCGCCGCCGTGAGTAAGCTTGAAGATCGTGCCCCCGTGGCCAGTGCCACCTGCGGTCGTAGCTCCGTACAAATTGCCGGAACCGTCTATGATCACGCTGCTCGGCTGAGCACCATCATTGCCAGCGGTGAAGCCGTAGACAGCCTGCTCCGTCCACCCGCTGCCCGAGTTGGATAGCTCGTAGACGGCTCCGGGCCCGTGCGGACCGCCGCGTTGAAACACACCATAAAGGTTGCCGCCACTGTCAGCGACCACGCCGTTGAGGGGGTCCACACCATTCGCTTCGTTCTGAGGCGAATAGATGACGGTCTCGTTCCAGGCGCCATTACTGTGCTCCACCTGATAAATCGCGCCTAATCCGGCCTCACCCCCGTTCTCCGTCGTGCCGTAGAGATTGCCGACGTGATCCATCAGCAACGCGCCGCTGGGATTGCCCCCGTCGCTGCCTCCTGTGAAATTGTGCAGGGATTCGCCATGCCAAAGTGGAAGTACGGTGCGCGGCGCATTTTCGGGCGGGTACAGGTGAAACACTGCGCCGCAAAAGTCGCAACCGTAGTTGTAGAACAGTGTGCCGTAGAGAGTTCCGTCAGGACCGATGAGCAGAGGACTTTGGGGATCGATATTGCCGAGGATGGGAAAATTGAAAAACGGCGAGAAGGTCCAGCCCGACCCATGCTGCTTCATCTTGAAGGCTTCGCCATCCCGGCCGCCCGCATTAGTGTAGGTCGTCGTGCCATACAGAGCTCCACTGCCGTCAATCGCCAAGCCGGCTGCCGGTTGCTCCGATTGCTGAATGCTGAAGCTGTGAATGACGGTGTAGGTCTGCGCCTGCATTGCTGTCGCGAACGCGAGTACCAGGGCGAGGGCGAATATTCCGCCGCACAAGCGCATGTCGAAAATCGAAGTTGAGCTTTGCTGTTTGACACGCATGACGTCCTCCGGCCTGCTGTGACGCGGAGTTTACTTTCGCACCGGTTCGCGGGGAGAGCAACTTAATTTCACATTACGGCGTAACTGGTTGATGAATTGAGCAATTCACCGGTGACGGCAAACCAAGGCCTTCTTTGTGTTCGCGTAGTATGTTGAGGAAAATGAGGGCTGGCCATCTTAGTTCCACCCCTTGGCAGACAGGCGGTTATGCATGTTCGGTGCTGAATGTGGGAGGATCGCAGACCTAGAGAATGACTGGAACTCACGATTCTCCGCCGGGTGCCAATCAACCTTCCTTTGGTTGGGCTCTACGGCACGACCTAAGTCGCGCCCTGATGCAAAACCTCACCGGCGACCATCCCCCCTAACCACTATCCACTGCTTTACGGCCCGACTCCTCCATTGTGGCAGTCAGAGCAGGTCACCGCGTTCAGGTCCCCGATGTCCACCGGGTGCTTGAAGGGTTGAGTGGGCAACGAGGCGATCTGCGTGCCGCTTTCCTGCTGCTCGATGACGGTGTGGCAGGAGTTGCAATCCTTGCTGATGACTTTGCCGTCCTTGCTTACATGGTTGCCATCATGGCAGCGGAAGCAGCCGGGAAAGTACAGGTGTCCGATGTTATTGGGATGGGTCTTCCAGTTCACCCTCATGTAGGGAAAGAAGGTGGTGCTATAGATGCGCTGCAGTTCGGCGATAGCACCCTTGACGCTATCAGCCTTGGTTGATGCGACTTGCGGATATTTGTCCTGGTAAAACTTCGTAATCTTGCCGGCAATCGCTTGTTGTGCCTCGTCTGAGGTCTTGTAATCGGCCGTCAAGACCTCGACGCCCTGCTGCTTGATGAACGGTAGCGTGGCGTCAATGGAGTGCCCAGTAATCGCCCGGTCCACGGAGAGATCAGGCGGTACATAGATATGGGTCGGGCGGTTGTGGCAGTCGATGCAATCCATGCGGCGTTTGTCGGCCTTGTCAATCTGCGCCTGAGTGGGAGCACCGTCCTTCACGACAAACTCCGTCACCCTGCCGCTGGCGTCTTCCATGCGCACCCAGGGAATGACCTGGCGTTGCTCATCGGTGGAGAAGTAAGTGATCTTGTTGTTGATATTCATGTGCCAGTGAATGCCTTCCCCGGCCTGTCCCAGGCTGGGATCGCCACCACCGGTCTTGATGAGCATGCGAATCACGCGCGGCGTGTTCTGCTCATCGTTGCCATAGTGGGTGAAGCTTTTGAGCTGCGCGCCCCAGAACTTCTTCGGCCAGTGACACTGCTCGCAGGTCTGCTGTGCGGGCCGAAGGTTCTCCACCGGGGTGGGAATCGGGCGGGGATAGGTGCCGCGCGCGGTGTAGTAGACCTGACGAATACCGGAGAGCTTGGATTTCACGTACCAGCTTGCGCCCGACCCGACGTGACATTCGACACAAGCTACGCGCGCGTGGGGCGAGGCTTCGTAGGCGGTGAATTCGGGATGCATGACGGTATGGCACAACTGACCGCAGAAGTTCACCGAGTCGGTGAACTCGTACGCCTGGTAGCTGCCGACCGCGCTAATCAGCGCGAAAATCACCACAAAGCTGAGAACAAAGGCGACGGTGCTGCGTTGCGCAGGGTTGTTCAGGTCAAGCTTTGCGAAGTGGAACGGCGCGCCTACGGAGCGCAGGCGGCGCCGCCGCTCGATCACCATGCCGATGGGTATCGCCAGCAGGCCCACAACCAGGATCGCCGGCGCCACCATGTAGGCGAGAATCCCGACATACGGAGACGGGTGGCTGGCGAGGAGATCAAGGAGAACCAGCAGAACGATGTTGGCGAAGGCCACGCCGGCCAGCGCCAAGCCAATCAGGCTGATGGGATTTCTTATAAGATTTTGCGAAACAGGCGGATGATCGCGTAGAGGATCCGGCCTCTGCGTGTCCTCAGTCATTTATTTAGATGTCCCTTCTTAGCCTCACCCAATTCAGTGTTGCAAATTACCACAATACAACCGTATGGCAATCAAGAAAAACGAACGCCGCGTTTGCCTCACCCTAAAGTTGTAGGAGTCGTTCAGTGTTTACTTTCACTTGCGACTGCCTGCGGGCTCGGCCTCTTCTTCGACCTTGGCCCGCTCAGCGTCCTCCTCGGAGCCGTTTGCCTTTTCGATCGCGACCAGATCCAAGGGATGCTCATGCTCGTAATGTTCTATGGACATCTTGCCGTCATACCAGGCCCAGTTCATGGGATAGGCATCGGGATCGAAGATTACGCCGTAAAGGTGCCACACGACGATAGCAAGCGTGGCCAAAATGGCTTCGTACCAGTGGATCGTGATGGCCAGGTCCACCCACCATCCGGGAACGCGATCGCCGACGCCCACCTTGAACCATGCCATCAGTCCAGTGTTGGCCATGACGAACATGCCCCACACCAGTGCCCAGTATTCCGCCTTTTCGGCATAGGTGAAGCGACGGAACAGGGGGCGCTGCTCGCTGTAACCAAGGTAATAGCGGAATGCGTCACGCACGTCGGTGACGTCCTTCCAGTCGGGCAGCATGTCCTTGATCAGGCGGCGGCCGTCGGGGTTGGTGATGAGATACCAGATGTGATACAGGCTCACCACGATCAGGACAACGCCCGCACTGCGGTGCACAATGCGGCGCACGGCCTCATTGACGAACACCATCGCCAGCCACGATGACGGATAGCGCAGCGCAAAGCCCGTCAACACAAGGGCAAAGAAGCTGGTGAGCAGAAGAATGTGCTGGATGCGCTGTTCCAGCGTCATGCGGAAGAGGATTCGTGGCTGTCCTATGCGACGCAGGATCATTTTCTTGCGGAAGACGATCAGGTTGTGCAGCACCATGCCGCCGATGACGGCCACGATCATCCAGATGTAGAACTTGCTGATGTAGGCGATGACCTTGCTGCCGAAATCAGCTTTGGCGGCGCCGTCGGAGTGCACCTTGAAGGCGATGAACTTTTCGTTGGCGCCCGGATGGCATTGCCCACAGGTCTTTGCCAGGTTGGCGTGGTTGATTGTGGAACGCGGGTCCGACGACGGCAGAATGTTGTGCACGCCGTGGCAACTGGCGCAGTTGGCCACCGTGCTCGATCCGACTTTTGACGCCATCCCGTGATAGCTGGACAGGTAGGAGCTCACCCGTCCTGAGGCAACACCGAATTCCGCCGATAGCTTGACGCTGGAGTGGCAGGCGGCGCAGGTGTTCTGGACATTGGCGGCCGCCACCGCAGACTTGGGATCGCTCGGGGCCTTGATGCTATGAATGCCGTGACAATCGGTGCACACCGGTGCCGCCCAGTTGCCGCGAGCAATCGCCTCCCCGTGCGTGCTCTGCACGAATTCCTGCCGGATGCTGTCATGGCATTTGGCGCAGGTCGCCGGGACGTTGAGCTTGGCGATCGGCGATTTGGGATCGCCGGCGCCCAGGATGTCGTGTTCCCCGTGACAGTCGGTGCAAACTGCGGCCGCGCCCGAACCCGCCGCCACCGCCTTGCCGTGGACGCTTTCCTGGTACGACGTGAAGGGAGCGGAACTGACGCCGGACGAGGCCATCACGAACTTCTGGCCGTGGCATGCGCCGCAGGTCTGTGGAATGTTGGCGCGGGCAACTTTCGATTTCGGGTCGCTCGCGGGCAGTACCTCGTGCACGCTGCCGTGGCAATCCTGGCATTTGGCTACGTTCGTGTTGCCCGCGGCTGCGGCCTTGGCGTGGACACCGTGATCGTACGCAGTTTGCTGATCAGCGTGACAGGTGGCGCAGACCGGCTTGGCCGGCGTGGGCTCATGCGGGAACGCCTTGATGTCGGTGTGGCAATCCGTGCAACCGAAGGTGCTGTGGATTGACGCCTTAAACTTCGCGTCATCAACATGCAAGCTGACCTGCTTGCCGTTCTCGTCTTTGGTGAGACTGGCATCGCTATGGCAAGCCAGACACTCCTCGTTGCTCATCTTGGGGGCGTGCTTCGCTGCAGCCCCAATCGAGAGCAGTAAGGCAACACAGAGAACCAGACCGCAACGCTTCACGTGACTCCTCGCTTGGCGGCGCAGTCGCACGCCGCCTAACATTCCACGATGGCTGATGAAGACGGCAACGGGCAATGAGTGGACTCACAGGCGGGTGTGACATTCGTCACGCGGCGGTTGTGCGAGCGGGTGGAAGCGCCGGGCTTTAGCCCGGCGAGATTCGGAACAAAGGCAGCCGGGCTTTAGCCCCGGTTGGCCAGGGCTGAAGCCCAAATCTCAAGGGAACTGCCTTCACCGGGCTGAAGCCCGGTGCTTCCACCCGTATACAACAATTCTGGTGGCGCTCTAAAAGGCGTAACGAAGCGCCAGCGTTGTGTTGTTGGCGTGGAAGTAGCGGGAAGCCGTCGGCCCGACGAAGGAGCCTTCGCCGTATTGGTAATAGTTCCAGCCGGCCTTAAAGGTCACGTTCTTGTAGACGTTGACGTCCACCGCGGCCAGCGGCGACTGATAGGTGGACGAGAGCGGCCCGAGGGGCAACAGGGAATTGAACTGCGTGGTGTTGCCCTGGTTGTCCACGATGTTGTAGCCCAACCGCATGGTAACGCGCTCGATGGGCGTCAGCATCACGGCGAAATAACCGTACTGGGTGTGGGTCTGATAGACGCCATAAACCTGCATGAGGGAAGAGTCACCCAGGCAGGGGGACGATCCTGAGGGAGGCGCCGCACTTTGGAAGCAGAGATAGGTGTTCTGCTGGATGGCGTCGAAGTTATAGGCCAGGTCAAGTCCCCAGCGAGGGTTGGGGTTGATGGTGGCGTTGAACATGGTGACGTAGTTGTGCTGGTTGAAGTTGATGCCGGCGGTGCCGTTGGTGGCGTGCTCATAGATGAAGTTTCCACCCAGCATGAGCCAGGGGCGCGGAGTATAGGAAAGATTGCCCTTGATGTTGAAGAAGGCGAGAGGATCAGTGCGATAGATCCAGTTGTCGGCGCCACCGAATTGGGCGTCAGCGTTGGCGTGCAGGGCGCTACCCTTTCTGAACCAAGCGCCCAGAATCCCGGAATAGCGATTGATCTCGGTCGTCGGATTGCCAAACGGCGCGATCACTCCCGTGAACGTGCAACTGCCGTCGGGGTTCAACGGCAGCCCAACACAATTGCCGCGATTCGGATTGTTGGGGTAGTAAATATCACCGAGAGCTGCCGAGTAACTGTTACCCGGCTGGATGTTGTAATTCGCCCAGACAAAGCCGGCGCGCACGCCAAAGAAGCGCGAGAGGTCGTACTGCACCTGAAAGTCGTTCTGCTTAAAGTTCTGGCCGATCAGGTTGGTGTTGATCTCATTGACCAGGTCGGCCGCGGAACTGGAGCTGTGCAACAAGGTCGTGCCCGGGAACATGGCCATAGGCGTGAGCAGGGTGGCGGAGCCCGCGCTGGCGGCGGTGAAGAAATTGGACGTGAGGTCCAGAAAATCTGCCGCCACGCTGAAGTTGCGGAAGCGGAAGGTTTCCACCAGCCGTAGCTTGTCGCTGATGTGGACCGTCCCCGACACGTCGGCGGACGAGGAATTCCACTTGGCGCTCGATTTGCTGCCCGCGGTGTTGTAGCCCAGGTTGTTGCTGCGGGTGGTCAGGCCGCTGAAGATTTCGGTCGAGCGGCGTATTGGACTGCGCATGGCTGTACTGCCACTGGCCGTTGAAGTCCAGCCAGGGCAGATCGGAAGACCTCACGTTGAGTTGTTCGGTTGGGATGAACGTGCTCACGTGCTGGAACAGACTGTAGTCGAAGTATCCGTTGCAACTGGGATTCGCGATCCCATTCTTCAGCGGCGCGCTGCACGGGCTGCCGCTGTTGAACCAGGGAAGTCCGAACGTGACCAGGTGTGCCGTTGGAGAGCGGCCAGGAGTTGAAGGTGTTCAGACTGTAGAAGCGTGCCGCCGACGTAGTACTGAAGCATCTGCGTGTAGCTGAGCGTGGTCTTCTTGGTGGACGCGGAAATCGGCGCCGAAGCGGTATCCGTTCAGGGTGTTGTTGTAATTCTGGTTGGTAAGCGCCTCCGTGCCCTGGTGAACGCTGCTGAACGACGGCCCGATGATGCGGTTGCGGTTGTAATCCACGCGGAACGACAGGCGCCGCATGGGAAACAGCACCAGGTCGAAGTTGTACAGGTTCTGCCGGTCGTAGTAGCCGTGCGGCGAGTTGAGGATGGGAATGAACGGCGAGCCGGTCGGCGGGTTCAGCGGGTTGGCAAACAGGTCGTAGTCGAAGTAGTTCTGCATGTGCTGGTACGTGAAGTTGAAGTTGTACCAGTGGTATTTCGCGATCCGCAGCCGTGCTGCCTGCTCGGGATCACCGCCCCAGCCGAAGCTGTTGAGCGTCAGAGTATCGAAGATGTCCTCATGCGTCAGCGAGCGCATGGTGAGCGACTGCTCGAGAATGCGGGCCCCGGTTTGCTGATTGACCAGGGTGTCATACATCGGCTGGCTGCCGGTGACCTCGGCGATGCGGCCGCCGAGCTCAATCGACTGCGTCACCTGAAAGCCGCCGATTTCCTTTCCCTCTCCGGAGGCGGCCGGGGAGCCCGCGGAGGCAGGCGGAGCGCCCGTGGGAGCAGGCGGTGACGTTTGTCCCGAACTCTGGGCAAAAGAGCTGCTCAGCAAGAACAGGCAGGCCACGACCACCGCAAGCCCGAATGAATAAGCGCCGAGATTCCTTGGAACACCCATTGCATGTCTCTCAACTACCGGAAGAACGCCGGATCGAAGTTGGAACCATGGATCTGCGTGTGGCACATGGTGCACGCCTGATATTTGGCGGACTGGTCGTGATTCGGTCCGATAGGCCGGCCCGCCGCTCCGTTCATATTCGGCGTATGACAACGGAGGCAGAGAAAGTTGACGTTGTTGACCTGGAGCAGCCGCGGATTGGTCGAGCCATGCGGCGTGTGACAGGACAGGCAGCCTTCGTCGGTTTTGACCGGGGCGTGTTCGAAGACGAACGGCCCCATGGTGTCAGTGTGGCACTTGGTGCACACGGCGAACTGCCCCGCGGCGGCGCGCACCTGGTGGCCGACCTGCGTCCCGTGAGGATTATGACAGTCGCTGCACTGGATGAGTCCGACATCGACGCGATGCCGGTAAGGCCGGGCGAACTCAGCCCGTTGCGCGGCGTGGCATCCGTAGCACAGGTCCGTCTGCGACTTTACCAGCAGGAAGTTTACGTCCTTGGAGCCGTGCGGGCTGTGGCAGGTCGTGCAGCTCACGCCATTCGCCAAGTGTTCGGACTTGGAAAAGTTCTGCGTCTCCAGGCTGGACTGGTGACACTTGGTGCAGATGGCCGCTGTCTGCGCCGGACTCAGGGTCTCAAAGCGGATGATCTTGGTGACGTCGCCGCCGCCGTCAACATGGGCCTGCCCCGGTCCGTGACATGCCTGGCATCCATGCTGGTCCCCTTTTAGCAATGCGGCGTGCGGAGTACCGGCAAAGTGCTTGTCCCACACTTCCTGGTGGCACGTCTTGCAGATGTCGGTTTCGGCGTACTGGCCGGCGGTCGAACCGGGCAGCGCGGCCGATGTCTGAGGGGCCGGATTACCAGGTTTCTCCTGGGCGATGATTTGTGACGTTCAGACAGCAAGCCAGCAGGAGGGCAGACAGGAAGAGAGGAATCGGTCTATGGCTGATGAGAGTCATTCTTGCTCCGGAACAACTCTGTTGCGCAATAGTCCAGAATCGGACCGGACCGTCGCCAGGGCGCGTCACAGTCACTCTAGGATTTCAGTACCATACACCAATTCAAGGCGCATGGGAACACCCTGCGATGGGGAAAAGGACGGCAATATTCAGACCACCATGGCACGCCGGTGGAAAACAATGCGCGGATGGTGGGCGCGGATGCTGCCAATGCTACGCACTCGTTCGTAGGCGCCGTGAAGGTCCTGGCTCAGCATGTGCACGATCTGCAGGCACACCTCGCGGTGCTCGCGCAGGAATTTCATCAAGTCTTTCCTGCGAACGAAGACAACCTGTGAGTTGTCCAGTAGTTCAGCTGTGATTTCGTAAGGAGTATTGGAAAGAGCGGCGCCCAACCCCAAAACCTCTCCCGGGCCTGCCACCCGCAAGGTCAGGCGCCTCCCGGCGTCGGAACAGATGGAGAGGCGGGCACGGCCATCGCAAAGGATGTAGATGCCCCGGACGGGTCGTCCTTCGGCGAACAGCACCGTGTTGCGGCGGCACAAAGCGATCGATTTGATCTCGTCGAAGGCCTTCAGCGACTCCGCGGGCATGTCGCAGAAAAACCGGTCGGGACGGAAGTCACAAGTCACGCAACTCGACTGCACCGTGGTGTCCATACTGCGGTAATACCGCGATTGGCAGGATCAATGCTGTGATTGCAGTCACCGATTTTGGTGACCCTGTTCACAGGGTGCTCAAGGAAGCCCGCTTAAACACTGGCAAATAAGCGGCATGCCCGAAATGGGCATGGGACTCCATGCGCAGAATAATCTCTAGCCTTCTGGCCTGGAACGCGGTCCTTGCCCCTAGGGCACGATGGCCATAGCCCGCAAGGCTGACTTGTTGCGGATCAGCAGAGTTGAGCCTTTCGTCTGCACAATCTGCCGCCGCTTCAGATCGGCAAACAAGCGGGTCACCGTCTCCCGTGAGGTGCCGATCATCTGCGCAATCTCCTCGTGCGTGAGAGCCAGCTTGAGGCGCGGTTCGATCTTGGTGGCCTCGCCGTTTTTGGTACTCCAGTCCAACAGCAGCTTCGCCAACTTCTCGCCCGCGGAATGAGAAAGCCCAAGGGCCCGGATTTCGCGGCAGGCGCTGTTGTACTTGTCGCTGAGCTGCTCCGCGACCCGGAGACAGGCATCACTGTGCTCTTTGAGGAAATGCAGAAAATCTTCGCGTTTCACAAAGTTCACCTGGCAAGGGTCTACCGTTTCAGCCGTCAACTCATAGGGCTTGCCACTCACCGTGGCGCTCAGGCCCAGCACCTCTCCCGGTTCAGCGATTTTCAGGATCAGTGTTTTGCCGTCGGTGGAACAGATCGAAAGTTTTACCCGCCCTTTGCACAGAACAAAGATGCCCCGTGGTGTCTGCCCCTCGACAAACAGGACTGCGCCTTTGGGATATGCAGTGGCATACTTGATGTTCTCGAAAGACTGTAGTGCGGCGGGTGGAAGATCGCAAAAGATATGCTCTGCCCGCATCTTGCAAACCAGGCAGCTTTCTATGATGTCCAGACCATAAGGTGTAAGCACGACGACCCCCTGTACTCTTCATCGTATCCCTGAGTGCTGCGGCCGGAGCGTGTATGCGACGCGTCTCCGGGGCGAAAACCCTCAAACCGCGGTGGCTGGTGCTCTGTGTACCTTGCCATGTGCCCGTCGTCACCTGCCGTAGTGATGCGACGATTCGCAGGGAATGCCCATAAATAGCGGCTCCGGTGACGTTTTGCCAGGGTGCGGCATTCGAGGCTTCTACTCCAGATACAGTCCAGCGGAACACTCCTACCGCACACGGAACAAGTGCATACGTCACAAGGGAGTGTGATTTATGACAGTCGGGGGGGCGTCGCGAAGGGCACGAATTGCGACCAGCAACCGGTCCAGGGAGCGTTCCTGGACCCCACCGGGACGTTGATCTTGATTACTCGGTGGACCCGATTCGGGCGCGGATGTTCTCGCGCTCCGGGCCATCAGCGGAGAGCACCGAGGCGACCTCGGGATCCACGGACCGCAGACGCAGGTCGCGTTGCGGGAATGGAATCTCGATGCCTGCTTCGTCCAACAGGCGCAAGACTTCCAGTGCGACCTCACTCTTCACCTTGACGGTGTTGCTCTCCTGCATCACCCAGAACTGAAGCTCGAAGTTCAGGGCACTATCGCCAAATCCCTTGAAGAAGACGGCGGGTTCGGGCGAGGTGAGGACGTCGGGGTGTTGGATAGCGGGCCGGGTTAACAGTTCCTTAACCAGCTTGGCATCGGTGCCATAAGCTACGCCTACCGGTAACTCCAGCCGCCGCTTGGCCTCGGAGAGGGTCCAATTGGTTACATTGCTGGAGATGAAGCTAGCGTTGGGAATGATGACCTCGGCGCCCTGGAAAGTCTGAACAGTGCTGGAGCGTATCCCGATGCGTGTCACCGCCCCAGTCACGCCGGCCTCCAGCTCCACGACGTCGCCGATACGGATGGGTCGCTCGAATTGCAAAATCAAACCAGAGACAAAATTGTTGATGATGTTTTGTAATCCGAAACCGACGCCCACGCCGAGCGCGCCGGTGAGGACCGTGAACTTGTTCAGCGCTACGCCACCCGCGTTCACTGCGAAGAGGAAAACCAGCAACAGAAGCAAGTAGTGCAGGGTGGTGGAAATCAGCTCTGGGATTCCGCGCTGCAAGTGCAGACGTTTAAGAAACTCCTCCCGCAATAGAAAGCGCAGCGAGGTGGAGAGCGCGAACCCGAACAGCAGGATCGCCCAAAAACTGAGCACGCCGCCCAGCGTGATGTTGCCAGAGCCGCCGACGATGTTGAAGTCGAGCATCGCAACAATTTGCTCGTTAACCCATGTGCGGATGTTTAACAAATCCAGAGTGGCGCCGAGCCACACCAGGATGCCTACCCATTGCATCAAGCGCGGAGTCCAGCGAGCCAGGGTCGCGCGATGCAAACGGACCAGCGCCAGTCGCTCTGCCGAAGGCGCATCGAGAGCGGCCAGGAACAGCAGCGTGAAGACCCGCAACGCAGTAAAGACGGCGAGGGCGATGAAGACGCTGTAGATGCACGCCACGGCCAGGTACAACATCAGCTTGTAGTAGCCGAACAGATTTGCTGCCTGCGAGATAGCCAGGACCGCCAGCGCCACGCGCGCGCCAAGAACCATCAGCCCGTGGTGCCGATCGGCCGTCTCCACTTCGGCGAGGCGCTGGGGCCGAAGAAAATAGGCGAACAGCACGATCGCCAGCAGGAAACCGAAGAACTGCAATTCTCGCTTGGCAGAAGCTGAAAGCGTGACCCAAACGAGTACCGCGTTGAAGACATAGACTCCCACCAGGCAGTACAGCGCTAAGTGAAAACAGGGCTCGATCAGCGGTGGCAACAATACCAGGATGGAAAAGAACGACAGCAGGATGGCCAGGCCGATAAGCGGCAAAGGCGCCAGCGGTGCCAGCAGGAATGCGATGAGCAGCGGCGGCAGGCTTCCGAGCGCCACCCAATGCCGGGTGATCTCCAGCGCTCGCGCCTGCAGTTCACTCACTGGCTGAATTCGCCGGGCCCTGGCCGACAATCGGTATGCGCCGAAGAGCGACAGGAGCAGGAGCGCTGCGAGCATGATGAAAACACCTGAGTTCTCCTTCACAAACGACTTGATACCGATCACACGCGCATTGGTGTTGGCAAAAAAATCGGGCGTCCCTTCCATTTGCCGCCGTGCAAAAACCTGCCACAACGGCAGGCCGTCGCGGCGCAGTACGTTTTCCTTCAGTCGGGCACGGGCATCCTCCAGCCGGTCAACCGCGTCGAGCGCCAGTTGGTGCTGATTGGCCGCGATCACCTGCAGGTTTACGATCATCCGCAAGAGTTCCTGCGCCTGGGAACTGGTCGTCTGAATGCTTTTTACAGCGTCCCGGATCACGTCGAGCGTGGGTCCCAGGCCGGGAGTATTCTTGTTTTCTTCCAGGGTCAACGTCCATTGCGGTTGCAAGGCTTGCAGTTGTTGCACCGCCGACTGCGCGGCATTGGCCCAGTCCAGCAGTTGCCGCCGGGTGGCGGCGCCTTCGGTGGAGAAGGCGTGCCAGTACGTCTCCTGCTCCCGCACTTCCATGGCGCTGGGGGATCCAGCCAGTAACGTGTCAACTTCTTTCTTCTTGGCCTGCAACGTGGCATCCCGCTCCGCCAGTGTGGCCTTCAGGGCGTTAAGTTGCTCGCGCGTGGGTAGCCGGTCACTGCTATCGCGCAGCAGCCGCGCCAGCTCTTCGGCGCGCGTGGACACCTCCGGTAGTGGGATGACGGTTGGCGGCTGCGGTTCGGCGGTCGGAGCCGCAGGCGGCGCGGGAACAACCTGGTTCGCCGACGCCTGGTTCTTGTTGCCCAGCAGGGCCCCAAGCGGATTCGGGCTCTGGGCGACGGAGGGAGAAGCGACGCAGAGCACGACCAAGGACAGGGCTAAGGCCGCAAGCATCAGGCGTGAGTTACGGCCATTGCTGGGCGAGCGCCCTCTTGGCAGTCTCACCAATAGTGAGGTTAGCGGGAACATGTTGCTGCCCCATTATCGCTTATGCAATGGTTCTCAGCTTAATTGCGTTGGCTGGCGTGACGCGCTCTTAGTCGCCGCCTAACTCGTCCAGCATCGCTTCCATCTCCGCGAGGGCGTGCTGATTGCGAGTGCGGCGGGCGCACTCAATGCCTTGCTGCAACATGCTTTTCGCCTCGTCCTGCCGCTCGGCGCGGGCAAGTGCCTGTGCCGCCATGAAGTATCCGTTGGTGTAGTCCGGGTGTGCTGCGAGCAAGCGCTGAAACTCAGCCAGGGCGAAGTCCGTTTCTCCAGCGCCCGAATATTCCAGCCCAAGCGCGTAGCGCGCAAAGGCGTCGTCGGGGTTTCCGTCGAGGATTTGTTTCAGCGCTGCCACACGGCTTTCGTCGGGCATGAGTCTCCTATTTTTCGAGAGTCATGATACAGGAGTAAGCGGGAGCGGCGTGAGTAGGAGCAGGTTGCCTTGCATTACAATTGGCGCTTGACTCTTTTGGGCCTCGCGAGGGTTTGTGGCTTGTCCTTTCTTCATGCCAGAAGCACAGCTTAATTCTGATTGGGCATTTCCACAGCGACTTCCTTTGGGCGCCGGATGGACGGGCACGTGCACCGCTCCGGGGCATGAAGGCGAACGCCCCAGCGAAGATGATCTGAAATCGGGTTGCAACTTGGGTTACGCACGAAGCTGCGGTCGGCTGCCCGCCGAGCGTGATGCCGATGCGGTACGCTTTTCGCTGGGGGAGGAACGCGACGGCATCCTGCGAGTGCTTTTCGCTTGCGAACGCGAGTACCTGCCAGCCGATCACGGCGAACTGCTCTATAACGCAGCGAGTGGTTCGTGGCTCCACCCCCGCGACGATGCGCGCCTGCAGCGCATGGCGGAGTGCTACGTTCAAGCACAAAGAGCGCGGCGACATAGCGGGATGGGTGATGAGGCCAGGCGCGTGCGCCCAGAATAGCTGGCATTTACAAATGGCAAATGCCATTCTAAAATGGAAATATGGTCGCCAAACTAACGCTCGATAAAGCAGGGCGAATTGTTCTACCAAAGCCCGTACGCGATGAACTGAACCTCACCGCTGGGGACACCTTGGAGTTAGAAACCTCTGATGGAGACATTACGCTGCATCCCGTTCGGGCGACAACGCCTTTGCACAAAGAACGCGGGGTTTGGGTAATCCGCACTGGGGACGATTTACCTGACTCGGTAGTGGACGACACACTTCGACAAATTCGAGAGGAACGCGAGCGCCGAGCTTTGGGCGAAGAAGCGTGAAATCGTTTCTGGATACCTCGGTCTTGGTACCGGTATTCCTGAGTCATCACCAGCACCACCAGGCCAGTCTCGACATTTTCCTGCGTTGCGGGAAGTTTGAATCGTGCTGCGCAGCGCACACCCTGGCGGAACTCTACGCCACCGTCACTCGGCTGCCGAAATATCGGGTGAGTAGCGAACATGCGATGCTGATTCTCGGCGAGGTCCGACAACGGCTCGCCGCGGTAGCGCTCAACGAAGAGGAATATTATGCGGCCATTGAGCGGGCTTCCATACGCGGCATCACCGGCGGGACAATCTACGACGCCCTGGTGGCGAGTTGTGCTCTGAAGGCGGGGGCCCAGGTCCTTTATACGTGGAACTTAAGGCACTTCCAGCAATTCGAAATAGCTGAGCGGGTTAGGACACCGTGACCCTCCTGGGAAGACTATGACTCAGAGCGACACCAACTTGCAGCCGAGGCCGGTAAGCGAATCGAAATCAGAGATGATTGAGCTCGTCTTGCCGAACGACACCAATCCGCTGGGAGCCCTGCTGGGCGGGCGACTGATGCACTGGATCGACCTGGCCGGAGCGCTGGCTGCGCATCGCCACTCGCACTCCTACGCGGTAACCGCTTCCATGGACCACATTGACTTCCTCGTACCCGTGCACGTGGGCGACATGGTGATCCTGCAGTCGGCGGTTAATCGCGCGTTCCATACTTCCATGGAAGTTGGAGTGCGTGTTTTGGTGGAGAACTACATCTCGGCCTCGCGCCAGAAAGTCGCAACCGCTTATCTCACATTTGTCGCCGTGGACCGGCATGGACGGCGGCTGCAGGTCCCCCCCGTTATCCCGGAAACGGAAGAGGAGAAGCGCCGTTATGAAGGCGCACTGCGCCGGCGCGAATCCGCAAGGGCCGAGCGCGAACGCAGGGGAGCGGACAGAGGAGCGAGGGAAGATTAATGAGCAATCTCCGTTGGACAACGTTATGCCTGCTGATTGTTATGTCCGCCGTTACTCTAGCGGCCCAGCAGAAGGAAAGTGAACCCCAGACAGTCGAGAAGTCCGGAACCCTGAAGCCGGCCGACGGCCCGAAATCCAGCGAGTCACAAAAAGATACCCAGAAGGAAACGCCGCCCGTCATTACCCACCACGAGATACATGTGGGCGGGCGGGTCCTGCATTACACTGCGACGACCGGTCTGATGCCTCTCCGCAACAACGAGACTGACGAGATAGAGGCCAACATCTTCTTTATTGCCTACACCCTCGATAACGCAGGCCCGCGGCGTCCGCTGATGTTTTCCTTTAATGGCGGACCGGGCTCCGCGTCGGTGTGGCTACACCTGGGAGCCATTGGTCCGCGGCGGGTGAAGATGCAACCCGACGGAGGCATGCCTCCGCCACCCTTCGAGTTGATCGACAACCAGCAAACCTGGCTCGACCAAACCGACCTGGTCTTCATCGATCCCGTCGGGACAGGCTACAGCCGCGCCACGAAGAAGGAATTCGCAAAGAAATTTTTCGGAGTGAAAGGCGATATCTCCTCGGTTGGGGAGTTCATCCGCCTTTATCTCAGCCGGTATGAGCGCTGGACTTCACCGCTGTTCCTGGTCGGCGAAAGTTACGGCACCACACGCGCGGCCGGATTGAGCGGCTATCTGGTCGGCCGCGGCGTCGCGCTCAGCGGCGTCGTGCTGGTTTCCTCGGTGCTGAACTTCGAGACCCTGGAATTCACCCGCGGCAACGACCTTCCTTACATTCTCTATTTCCCAACCTACACTGCGACCGCGTGGTATCAGAAGAAACTGCCGTCCGACTTGCAGCAACGCGATGTGCAGAGTGTCCTGCATGACGCCGAGCAGTTCGCTGCCGGTCCGTACGCAGCGGCGTTGGGTAAGGGGGACAACCTCACACCACAGGAACGCCAGGCCTTGATTGATCAGGTGAGCCGCTTCACCGGACTGGAGCACAGCGTTGTCGATGAGCACAATATGCGCATTAGCCAGGCTGTGTTCTGCCATGAGTTGCTGCGCAGCCAGCGCTTGCAGGTCGGCCGACTCGACTCCCGCTTCACCGCGCCCGACATTTCCGACATGCGCGTTGACGGCTACTACGATCCTTCGGAGTCCGCCATTCGTCCGCCGTTCACCGCGACCTTCAACAACTATGTCCGTAGCGATCTCGGGTACAAGAGCGATCTGGAGTATTACGTTCTCGGCGGTGGCATCAGCGATTGGGACTGGGGCTCGGCGGTGCAAGGCTTTCCTGACACCAGTGAGGCGCTTCGACTGGCATTCGTGAAGAACCCGTACATGAAGCTGTTCGTCGCGTCAGGATATTACGATCTGGCGACGCCGTATTTCGCGACCCAGTACACGCTGAGCCACATGAATCTCGACCCGCAACAGCATGCCAAGGTGTCACTCGGGTACTACGACGCCGGACACATGATGTACATCCGGACCGAGTCGCTGGATCGGCTGCACCAGGATGTGTCGGGATTTCTGGGCAATGCGCTGAAGTAACGGCGGCCGCGGCGCATCTTAGTCATACCGCTCGAACACGATCTGCTTGCGGTCCCAGCCCAACTCTTCCTTCAGCAGCTTGCGGTTGGCGTCCACCATTTGGTGCAGGCCGCAGATGTAGGCTTGCATGTCGCTGCGCCCGGCGACGATCTCGCGGACGTGGTCCTGCACATAGCCTCGACAACCCGGCCAGTCATCGCCACCGCGGCTGAGCGTCGGCACGTAGTGGAAGTTCGGATTCTCGCGTTCAATCTGCTCAAACTCGTCGCGGTAGTAGATGCTGTGCTCGTAGCGGGTACCGAAGACCAGCCAGTATTCGTGGCCACGATTGCGTTCCGGCTTCTCGAAGAGCCAATGCACCATGCCTCGAATCGGCGCAATGCCGGTGCCAGTTGCGATGAGTACTGCATCTTTGCGTGGCTCGCGTAGAGTGAACAACCCGTGCGGACCATGAAACTGCACCGTTGCGCCTTCTTCCAGGTCGCATAGCCAGTTCGACAGAAAGCCCTGATCCACGCGATTCAGGCATAGGTCGAACGTCGCATCCGAACGGGGCGGTGAAGCAAGGGAGTACGCGCGCGTGTGTTCCTTGCCATCAGGCTTGGGCTGCTTGATGGAGACGAACTGTCCGGGCGTGAAGCGAAACTCGTCCACTCCTTCGACCGCAAACTCGAGATGCTTGGTCTGCGGCGATAGCAGAATTGACTTGTTCAACCGAGCCGTGAAGATCTTGCGCTCGACGGTTGTGCGTTCCTGGATTTGCGTTTCCATCCTGTGATTATGTAGATGCGCCGCGCACGTAATCGACGCGCGCCTGTTCAATCCGGAGGGCACCGGCAATTCGGAAATCCAGCTTCCGACGATACTATAAGTGCAGGGAAGCGCTGTTCTACCGAACACGCTCACTGCATGCCATTGGTTCCGCTTTGCGGTTGGAAGGGACTTTGCAGATATTTGCGCGCCTCATCGAGCGCGTTCTGGGTGTTGTCGTTGGTCTGCAGTGCCTGGCGATACTCGTTGGTCGCGCGCTCGCGCTGCCCGGTCAGGTCGAAGATTTTTCCCAGTTGAATGTGGCTCCAGACTTCGGTCCAGCGCGGAACGCCGTCGCCATTCAGAGCCTCGCGATAGGCATTGGCAGCCGATTGGTAGTTGTGCTGGAGGAAGAAAACCTCGGCGATGCGATAGTGTGCCAGCGAGCTGTTCTTGTTGACGTCGAGCGCCTTCTGAAATTCTTTCAGCGCTTCCACCAGGTCGTTCTGCTCCACGTCCTGCTGCCCGCGCATGATTGAGGTGCGCACCTGCAGTTCCTTCGAGTTCTGCAGCACCATGTTGCCGGGGTCAATGCTGATCTTCCGCGGCCGGCCGAAGGTCTCCACCGCGTAGGCGGAGTTCGTGCCCTCAACTTCGATGCGCTTGGTTTCGGTCTTGCCGTCGGTGTCGATCTTCAGCTCCACCGGCATGCGGAACAGGTCCATGTCCTGCTGGATCTCGCCGACCACACGAAAGCCTTTCTGGGTGCGATAGACGGTGTATTTGTTCTTGAACTCAGGCGCGCCGGTGGAGTTGAGCCATTGGGTAAAGAACCAGTTGAGCTGCTGTCCGGAAGCCTGCTCCGCGACCTTGCGAAAGTCGTCCACCGAGGCGGACTTCCCGGCATACTGCGAGAGAAAACTGCGCATGGTCTTGTCGAAGGCTTCTTCGCCGATCACCCAGTCCAACATGTTCAGGATGATGCCGCCTTTGTCCGTCACCAGCGATTGGAACTCCGGCGAAAACGGATCGAGCTTGCCGACGTCGGCCAGCGGGACCGAAACATAGGCCAGGGCGCCGACCGACATGTCCTTGGTGACTTCTTCATAACCGGCGTTGCCGGCGACATGCTGCACATACAAGGCTTCGGAAAATCGCGCAAAGCCATCGTTCAGCCACCAGTCATTCTTGGTCGCCGGACTCACCATCGTTCCCCACCATTGGTGCGCAATCGTGTTGGCCAGCAGACGGTAGTTGATCTTCGTGCTGAACGAACGCGAGGCAAGGGCGGCAATCTCCGGCGCCCAGGCTGACGGAACGGTGTCGTTCGGCAACTCAACGACGTTCAGCGTGCTGCTGTATGGAGGGCCGAAGGTGCTGGTGTAGAAGAAGAACTCCTTGACGGCCGTGTCCGCGTACTCCTGTGCGACAGCCTTCTTTTCCGGCGTCGTATACACCGTGATGTTCAATCCGCCTTCGCTGCTCTTAGTCGCGACGTACTTGCTGATTAGGATGGTGCCGGGGAAACTCGGCCGCTCTTCGTAGGTAAACGTGTACGTCTTATATCCGGCGGGAAGGGATAACTTCGCAGGCGAAGACTGCCCCGCGGCTGCCTTGCGACCCGTGTTCGCAACGCTGAATTCGGGAATCGCACCTGTCGTTTCTTTGCCACTGCCGACAGCGGTGTAGCCGGCAGGAACACTGACGCTGATGGTCGAAGTGAAGCGATTGATGCCGTAGCCCACCATGGGAAACCACCGGCCGGCATAAAGCAGGTAGGTGATGGGATCGCCGATATAGGCAAGCTTCAGCCCCTGTACCGGGCTATCATCCGACGACTGGATTGCTCCCTCGTATTCAAAGATAAAGGTATCGCTGGCTCCCTTGGTCATGCCGTTCGGCAAGGCAATGCGCACCGTCGAATCCTGGCTCACACGCTCGGCCGAGAGCGCTTGCCCGGAGCTGTCGAGCACGCGCGTGGGCCTGAGGTCGTTGTGCAGTTCGAAGGTGGCGATGTTGATGTCGTCGAGCGCCGTGAACTTTACCCGGGCCTGCGCTTTTATCTGGTGGGTTTGCGGAAGAATGACCGCGTTAACCGCGACGTCATTGAGCTGGATGCGCGGTTTCTCGGCCGCGAAACAGGTCGAAACCAGAGCCAGAACGAAAACGATGAGAACGCGTCCACGGGATCGCGCCGAAATGTGCATTAGGGAGGAAACTCCTAGCCTGCTACCAACTATAAATGATGAAAAAACGCTATGGAAAGATGCGTTGCGCGACAAGTCACGCCTGGGATTCCAATATGGCGAGCACCACCTCAGCCGCGCGCTGGCTGGCATTGCCATTGCGATCAGCTGGATGCACGCGTTGTCGCACCTCGCGAAAGCCAGCCATCATAGTCTCTCGTGCTTCACCATCTGGAATAATCCGCCGCAACTCGGCGCACACTCGCGGCGCCGCGAAATCCATCTGCACCAACTCCGGCACCACATCCCGTTCCGCGATTAAGTTGACCATCGCGAAGCGGTCCACCTTAACTAGACGGCGGCCAAGCTTCCAGGTGAGCGGCGCAACCTGGTAAACCATAGTGAACGGAGTTCCGATCAGCGCCGCCTCCAGCGTGGACGTGCCGCTGGCAACGGCGGCCGCCCGCGCATGCAACAGAGTGGCGCGCGCGTCGCTGATGAACGCAATTGACGGACCCGCATGATCGCGCAGGAACGACGACATCCAGCGCGGATCCAGAGTGGAAGCTACCGGAACGATGTAAACGTAATCCGGCCCGAGAAGTTGCGCCGCCTCTAACAAAGTCGGAAAGATACGCGATACTTCGGCCCGGCGGCTGCCCGGAAGCAGGGCAATCCACTCGCGGCTGGCGTCAAGATGGTGTTCAGCGGCGAATTGCTCTCGCGTGATGTTGGGCGCAGGCAAGTCGGCCAGCGGATGCCCGACGAACTGCGCTTCGATGCCGCGCTCGCGGTAGAACTTCTCTTCGAAGGGAAAAATCACGAGCATCTTGTCAACGTACTTCCGCACCCGCTCGATGCGTCCCTGCTTCCACGCCCAAAGCTGCGGGCTCACGTAATAAATGACCGGCACCCCTCGCTTATGCATTTCGCGGGCGAGCCGCAGATTGAAGTCAGGGAAATCGATGAGGACGGCAGCATCGGGCCGTCGCCGCTCGGCCTCGCGCACCACCTGGCGAAAGCGGCGATAGATGGTTGGAATGTGCTTGACGACCTCTATGATGCCGACTTCGGCGATCTCGCGGGCGTCCACCAGCAGCTCGCAGCCGGCTGCGCGCATCTGCTCTCCGCCGACGCCGAAGAACTCGATCTCCGCATTCGGCTCCCGCTCCGAAACTAGCTTGCGCAGGGCCTTGATCAGCTCTGCGCCATAGAATTCGCCGGACGCCTCTCCTGCGGAGATGAGGATTCGCACAGTGGGATTATGACAGGTGCGCAGGTTGGCTATCAGCTATCGGCGGTTCGCCTTCATCTCGGCCGAGGGACAGATCTGGAGGCGCCGTGGTCAAGCTTACCTGAATGTTTGGCCTATTCTTGTAGCCCTACGTTCCCCAAGGCTAATATTCCACCGGGAGGGCTCGATGAATTGCCTTGCGCGGTCACTTTTCGTTCTTATGCTATGTCCAATCACGCTGTTGGCTGCCGACGCCTCGCCTGGCCCTGAGGTCCTGAATCGCTGGGTCGGCGGCAAGTGGGTCGGCTCGGGGCAGTTCGTCGATTCCGACTACAGCAAGGCCAACAAGGCCAGCGCGACCACGACCTGTGCGTGGTCGCCCGATCACGTCTTTGTGGTCTGCGACCAGGACATAAACTTTGGCGGCACCCCCATGCGTGACCTTTCTGTTTACGCCTTCGACAAAAAGACCGAGCGGTTCTATTTCTATGGAATCTCTTTGGGCCAGGAGAAGCCTCGCAGCCCCGGATTGGAAATCACCCAAAATGGCGACCGCTGGACGTACCAGAGCACGCAGGATATCAAGGGCAAGAGCGTGCAATTCCGCACCACCAATCAGTTCCATGGCAACGATCAGGTCGAGTGGTGGTCGGAATATTCGGCGGACGGCGGCAAGACGTGGACAAAAACCGGCGAAGGCAAAGAATCGCGCCAGTGACCAAAGGCGCACGGCCCATCGCGAGTTGCTGGTTTGGCCTTGCAGGTCCCCGATGCTTTCGGGAACGAAGCTCGTCTGATCTCCGTACCTCTGCTGGGGTGAGAACATGCTTCGTCATTGCTTGCTGCTTGCGCTCGCACTACTAATGCCCGCTCAGGGCAGCCCAAGTCCTGTTTCAGGTCAGCCTGGATCGCCAACCGCCGCGTCCGATGCGCCGGCCTTCACCGACGATGGCCGCCTGATCTTCCCTGCCGGCTATCGCGAGTGGATTTTTCTGACTTCGGGCGTGGACATGAGTTACAACCCGCGCTTCAACAGCAGCGGTATGGGGCACTCGATGTTCGACAATGTCTTCGTCAACCCATCCGCGTATAAGGCGTTCCTTGAGACTGGCACCTGGCCGGACAAGACCATGCTGGTGCTGGAGGGTCGCGTGGCGGGGACGAAGGCTTCCATCAACAAGTCCGGGCACTACCAGACCACCGAGGTGATGGGCACTGAGGTCCACGTGAAGGACGAACGGCTGCCGGGCAAATGGGCGTTCTATAGCTTCGACGATCCCTCGGTCAAGCCGGTCAAGCCTTTCCCGCATGAAATGGACTGCTATAGCTGCCATGAGCAGCACGCCGCGGTGGACACAACCTTCGTCCAGTTCTATCCCACGCTGATCAAGCTTGCCGAACAGAAAGGCACCTTGAGCGCGGGATATAAGAGCGACGAGGCGAAGAAATAGCGCTTCGTTTTTTGAGACAGACTACCTTTGAGACGCGCCAGCTCTTGATTTTGGCGGGGTTTGGGGCTGTCTCAATACGGACCCTTTACGGGACATTCGACTCCGTTAGGCAAGTTCCAGCCTCCTAGGATCGTCGGTGGCGCGTTTTCCGAGACGGGGCCGCTACCTCACGACACCTCCGCCATCCGGATGTCGGACCTCTTCAGGGGCGGAATCCCTTAGGACTTCGCTTTCTTCGAAGGTTTCGACTTGCCAGAACTGTTGAGGGCGACCGCTTGGCGAACGAGCGCCTTGAAGGCGGACTCGTCAACTTCTTCTCCTTCGTGGATGTCGATCGCGCGGCGTACGTTTCCGTCGAGACTCGAGTTGAAGAGACGGGCCGGATCCTTCAGAGACGCGCCCTTGGCGAAGGTAAGCTTCACGACATTCTTGTAGGATTCGCCAGTGCAGATGATGCCGTCGTGCGACCAAACCGGAGTGCCCATCCACTTCCACTCCTCGACGACGTCCGGGTCTGCTTGCTTGATGAGCTTGCGCATTCTGCTGAGGGTTTCCCCGCGCCAGTCCCCGAGTTCGGCGATTCTTTTCGAGATGAGCTCCGATGCCGACTGGCCTTGGCTTGCGCTCGACTTTTTCATGTTCTCATCCTAGTTCAATAGTAAACAGGATGCCGCTGCCCGTTAGCGCTTGGCAGCGCTTCCCGCCTTCTGATCGGCGATCCACTTCGTGACCCGCGCGTGCAGCACGTCGAGCGGCAAGGCGCCCGCGTCGAGCACTTCATCATGGAACGCACGGATGTCGTACTTCGCGCCCAGCTCCTTTTTCGCCTGCTCGCGCAGTTCGAGAATCTCCATCTGGCCCAGCTTGTAGGCCAGAGCCTGACCGGGCCACGCGATGTAGCGGTCCACTTCGGTCTGAATGTTGGGCTCGTCCATGGCGGTGTACTCGCGGAAGAAGTCCACCATTTGCTGGCGGCTCCAGTGCTTGTAGTGCACGCCGGTGTCCACCACCAGCCGAATCGAGCGCCACATCTCGTTCTCCAGCCGGCCGTATTCGCTGTACGGGTCCTGATAGAAACCGACGTCCTTGCCCAGCCGCTCCGAGTAAAAGGCCCAGCCTTCGGAGTACGCGTTATAGCCTCCGTACTTGCGGAAGGGCGGAATGTCGGTCAACTCCTGCGCAATCGAGAACTGCAGATGGTGCCCGGGAATGCCTTCGTGATAGGCGATGGCTTCCACGTTCAGCAGCAGGCGGTGCTCGGGATCGTACTCATTCACGTTGATCCGGCCGGGACGTGAGCCGTTGCCGGCGCCCACTGAGTAGTCGGCGGGGACCGCGTTGGCCGCGCGGAAGGCTTCCATTGGCACCACCACCAGCTTGTTCTTGGGCAGCCGGCCAAACAACTGCGGCAGCTTGGGGTACATCTGGTCGGTGTAGTGCTGATACAGGTCGAGAATCTGCTGGCCCGAAGTGCCGTGGAGCTTGGGGTCCTGGCGGATGTGTTCGTTGAAGCTCTTCAGGTCGGCGAAGCCCTGCTGCTTGGCGATGGCCAGCATCTGCGACTCGAGATCGGCCACCTGCTTCAGCCCCATCTGGTGAATCTGCTCGGGCTGAAACGAGGTGGTGGTCATGTGCCGGACTTCATACTGATAACGGGCATCACCGTCAGGCAGGGACCAGACTCCCATCTCAGTGCGGCCCTTCGGGGCATAGTCGTTTTTTACAAAGGCAGCAAACTTGGCGTAGGCGGGATTGACCTCGGCCTTGACCGTCTTTCTCACGTCGTCGCGCAAGCGTTGCTGATCGGCGGGTGAAAACCCCTCAGGAAATTGCAACACCGGCTGCATGAAGGGACTCTTCATTTCGCTGGCGTCGGCAATCTCCTGCGCCTGCACCGTAACTTTCTCCAACAGAAATTTGGGCGGCATGAGCTGGTCGCGCAAACCCAGCTTCATGTCTTCGGTGACCTGATCGAACACGCGCGGCAGTTGGTGCAGGCGAGCAATATAGTTCTTGTAGTCCTGCACGGTTTTGAAGGGCATCTGCGTCGGCATGGAAGCGTAGTTCAGATGCACACCCCAAAACTGGTTGACCGGCATTTCCCAGTTGTTGAACTTCGCGCCCTCCACGTCCTCCCGCAGGTCGCGCACCATCAGTTGCTGATTGAGCACTTCTTCGTCCGGGAAGCCGGAGGTGTCGATCGCCTCGAAGACTTTGAGTTGCTGTTTGGCATGTTCGACCTGTTTCGCGATCGCCTCTGGCGAGTAATCGCCCAGGCGGTCGTTGTAGCGGGTGTCGCCAACGTAGGTCGCGAATTCGGGATAGGTGCGAAGCTGGTACTCCCATTCCGCCTGCAAGGCGTCGCGCAACTGGGCGCGGCGCGCCTCCAGGGTACTACTGTTGTTTTGGGCGGACAGCGCTACGGTGCAGGCCAGAACGAGCGATGCAATCACCAACAGTCTCATGCGCAAGAACCTCGGGATTTAGAACGAATGAAGCAGCCATCGAGTGGCCGCCCCACACTATATACTCATCGAGCGATTTCGCGTTGGGCCTCAAACGCCAAGGGTGTTTGCAATCACATCGTCCCGGTGGACCTGGGGTATGCGCGAGCTCTATGAGCTCGACCCGGACGGCAACAGCGTGCAGCTTGGAGCTCCGGCAGCAAGCCCTTGATTTTCGCGAGGCCGCCAAGCGAGAATGAATCGATGATCACGTGCCAGGGCCCTGTGCAGGGCGCGAGGCTGCCGGAGGCAAGCCGGAGGAGAATGAACAATGACCGGAATCCAGTTTGTCACCGATGAGAAGGGCCGCCAGACGGCGGTACTCATCGACCTGAAAAGGCACAGAGCAATTTGGGAAGACTTCTGGGACGGGCTCGTGTCCGAGTCGCGCCGCAAGGAAAAGGGCATTCCCTACGAGGAGTACCGGGAAAAGCGACTGAAGGGCCGTCGTCAGCGTGGCTAGCTACTCCCTCGAAATCAAGCCATCCGCCGGCAAAGAACTGGACGCGTTAAGCGATGCGCTGTTTGCGCGGATAGACCGCAAGATTGTGACGCTTGCCGACAACCCTAGACCGGCAGGATGCAAGAAGCTCAGAGGATACAAAGATCAGTGGCGCATCCGCGTAGGCGATTACCGCATTCTATACACGATTGATGACGGCGAAAAGCGAGTGGCCATTACCCGGGTCGCGCATCGCAAGGACGTCTACGAACGCTGAAGTCCGACATCGTACCCAGTTGCAGATCTGCCCTGCACTCCGCCTGCGGTCGCGCGCTGGGCTGAACTGAGTCGCCCTGCGACGCAGGTTTCCTGTCGGTGCGACCCGGCAACCAAAACTTGGTTCTCTCGTAGACAGCTAACGCCCACTGTACTGGATACACCAAGCCTGGAACTACTAGAGCAGATGGAAATATCGTCTCGCCTTGTGCACGTCTTTGGCGATCTGCTCGCGCAGCGCCTCGACCGACGGGAACTTGATCTCCGGGCGCAGGCGTTTCAGGAAGATCAGCTCCAGCTCGGTTTGCGCCAGCAACTCGATGGGATGGAAGTTCAGCAGGTGGCTCTCGATGGCGAAGGAATCCGGGCCGAACGTGGGACGATTGCCAACGTTGGTCACCGCCTCGAAGCACTCGCCGCCAACGCGCAGCCAGGTGATGTAAACGCCGTCGGCAGGAACCATCTCGTCGTAGCGCGACAGGTTGATGGTGGGCACGGTGTATTTGTGGCCGTAGCCGCGGCCTCGCCCCGGATTGGAGAAGATGCTGAACGGCCGTCCCAGCAAGGCGCGCGCCTTTCCTACTTCTCCCGCAGCAAGAAGCTTGCGGATCTCGCTGCTGGAAACGTGATGCCCGCGCCGCAATAGCTCGGAATAGACGACTGCCTCGAAACCCAGTTCCTTGCCCAGCGCGTCCAGCGTACTCACGTTCCCTTGCGCCTTGTGGCCGAAGTGAAAGTTGTAGCCCTCGTGCACTTCGCGGGCGTGCAAGGTCCCCACCAGCACCTCGCGGGCAAAATCCTGCGCCGTCATCAGCGAGAGATCGCGGGTGAAAGGCAGCACCAGCACGGCATCCACGCCGGCCTGCTCCAGCAGTTGTAACTTGACCGGCAATGGCGTCAGCAGTTTGGGCGCGACATCCGGCCGCAGGATGCGGAAGGGATGCGGCTCGAAGGTCACCACCACCGCCTTGCCGCCCAGCGTGTGCGCGCTCTTCGCCATGCGCCGCACCACCTCCTGGTGGGCGAGATGCACGCCATCGAAGTTGCCCACACTGGTCACCGTGGGGCCAAGTTGCGGCGGCACGTCCTCAAGTTTGTGGAAGACTTGCATGGGCTGGCGTCCTAGAGATCGAACTCGAGTTTGAGGCCATCGTGGGCCAGGCGGACATTCGCCGGCAGCGTGGCATTGGTTTCGTCGTGCGGCAGGTCGTGGGCAATGTGGGTGAAGTACGCCCGCTTCGGTTGCAGCCGCTCCACCAGCTCCAGCGAGCTCTTCACGGTGGAGTGCGTGGGGTGCGGATGGTGCCGGAGCGCATCCAGGAACAGGATGTCGAGGCCCTGCAACTGGGCCAGCGACTCCTCCGGTATGCTGCTGAAATCGGTGAGATAGGCAGCTGAGCCGAAGCGATAGGCCTCGATGGGAACGTCGCCATGATGCACCGCCAGCGGCGTAAACGTTGCTCCGAACAGCTCCAGCGGCCCGTTCACCGGCTGTATCTCGACTTGCGCGAGTCCGCCGTACTTGTAGTCCGCCTCGAAAATGTAGCGGAAGACGCTGCGCAGCACTTGCGCCGTCATGTCGCTGGCGAACAGCGGGATCTTTGTTCCGCCGGTGACGCGCGGAAAGCTGAGCGGGCGTACATCGTCGAGCCCGAGAATGTGGTCGGCGTGGCCGTGGGTGTAAAGCACGGCGTCAATCTTCTTGATGTGCTCGCGAATGGCCTGCTCGCGGAAATCGGGCGTGGTGTCAATGACCACCGTGCGCCCGTCCCACTGCACCATGACCGAGGGGCGGGTGCGGCGGTCATGGGGGTCCGCTGAGGTGCAGACGCGGCAGTCGCAGCCAATGGTGGGCACGCCCATCGAGGTCCCGCTGCCCAGCACCGTGAGCGTGGCTTTCATCCGACCTTGATGTCAGCGCCGGGACCGCCCTGAGGCGGACGGGCGATCAGGTTGGTGACTTCCAGGTAGGCCATGCGCACTTCATAGAGGCAGTTCTGCAGCATGTTTTGCTCGGCCGGGGTCAGATTGCCCTTTGGTCTTCTCCTGCATGATGGCCAGGGTGTCGATGGTCTGCCGCGCGCCGATCAGGTCCACCGCCGGCTTCTCTCCCGGCGGCGCAGCGAGGCCGAGCTGCATGAGCGCGCTCATGTAAATGGAGGCGACAAACTTTTCGAAGGTCATCTCGAAGTCGGTCGCGCGATGCGTCTGCCCCTGCTTGCGCATCTCCTTGTTGATCTGGTCGTCCATTTGCCGGGCCGACTTGTTGTAAGCGTCGGCCGAGGCCTGCTGTTCGGCAGCGGTGGGCGCTTCCGGCTCCGGGCCTTCGGGCGGCGGCGCCATGGTCTGGGTCGAAGCCGCGGGCGCAGGATGGTTCCGCTCCGCCCGCTCGTCATTGACGCGCTGTTGGGCTTCGCGCTTCTCGCGCTCCCGTTCCGCGCGGCGCTCCTCGTCTTCGACAACGTCCTGGCGCAATTCGCCGTCGGTGCTGAAAAGACGGCGGTCAGTCACTACGAATTCCGATTTTTTCTCTTTGTCGGGCATAAATTATCTGGATCAATTACGGCCCGGGGGCCTAACGGCCTCACGAGCTTTCTTGGGGCTGCAGCTCGATTATTCATCAAGCCGTCGACTTTGAAGGGGCACGGCTTCAGCCGTGCCGTTACGCCTGTGAAGAGCTGGGCTTTAGCCCCTGAGGGAATTCGCATTTTCTTTCAAAACCGAAGTCCCTCAGCGGCTAAAGCCGTCTGTGACTCAAGCACCTTTATGGCACGGCTAAACAGGCTGCTGAAAAAGTGTTCTTGACGGTCATTTCGGACAGAAAATCGACTGTGAGTGGTTGAATCTTCGTTCGACGAAATGATCGAAATTACCAAGTTGGTTCATTTTTCAGCAGCCTGTAAAGCCGTGCCCCTTCAAAAGTACAATCTTGAACTGCCGAAGCTAATAAATCCCGCTCAAGCTCCGCCCTACGCGAATGGAAGCGCGCACACTGTCGCGTTCTGCTCGCCGATCTGCACTCGTTGTCCCCGGGACTGCGATCTCCCGATGCGCATATCCGAGTGCCAGGGTCCGCTCGCCGCTGGGGAATGGAACACGTGCAGCGCTGGTCATCTCGCCTGCGTTCTTGTCGTTGACACGTACTTTCGTTCCCGGCTGCGGCGGCTCACCTTCCACCTCGAAGCCGACAAACGTACGGTGCAGGATGGCCCGCGAACGAATACGTTCCACAATCTCCTGCCCAATGTAGCAGCCTTTGGCAAAGTTCAACGCGTACTGCTGGCCGGTCTCCTGCGGCAGATCGCGTTCCCGGAGATCGACGCCAAAACGAGGCACTCCCCGGACGATGCGGTACAGTTCCAGCGCATCGCTGCCCACAGGGGTTGCACCGGCACTGACCAACGCGTCCCAAACCTTGTCTGCATTCTCGGCAGAAAACCAGATCTCGTAGCCGTCCATCGGAGGCTGAGCGCTGCGCGCGACCGAGATGCCGACATCGCGCCACACTGTGTCAATCACCTGGCCAGGTTCGAGCTGCCGGATTGCGACGTCAACCTCAGACAGGACCTCACTCGCTTTCGGACCTGCCACCCCAATGGTGGCCAGCTTATCGCTGACAGGGGTGACCTCGACATCGTCCATGATGATGTAGCGATCGAAGATGGCAGCAGATCGCGGGCGCTTGCTCGCGGTCGGTCGTTACCAGCAGGTAGTCGCCCCGGTTGTAGGCGACCAGGTCCCCCTGGATGCGTCCCTGCGCGTTGAGCAGAAAGCTGTACACGCCGTGACCCGGGGCAAGATCGCGAACGTTGTTGGTGACCATGCCGTTCAGCCAGCGGACGCGGTCGTCCCCGCTCAGCACCAGCTTGGCCTGCCAGCTCATGTCAAAGATGGCGCAGCCTTCCAGCAGCGCGCGAAATTCGGCCTCAACATTGCCGAACGCAGCCGGCGTCTCCGCGCCCCGATAGCGTCCGGGACGGGCGCCGGAGGCCGCCAACTTCTCCTGGATCGTGGTCACACTTGTACCCACCCCTTCGATTATAGCGAAGCGAAGGAGGTCGCTGCGGGCGGCTGAAGCCGGCGCCGTCGTGCGCTTACCAGTAATAACTTCGGACCCAGCGATGCCCACGCAGTTTGCGCAGCGTTCCCTCCGGAAGCGGTCCGGCATCCGAGGCCGCCGTATTCGCAGCGACGTGCTTGGTGCTTCGCATGCCGGGAATAATCGTGGAGACGGCAGGATGCGAGAGGCAGAAGCGCAGCGCGATTTGCGGCATGTCGTCCATGCTGATGCCGAGATCGACCGCGATGGCCAGCACGCGCTCCCAGGCTTCCTGCTTGCGACTGCCCGCAAAGTACGTGTTGCGAAAATCGCCTTCGGGAAATGTTGTGTCGGGCGTGATCTTGCCGGTCAGGCTGCCTTCATCGAACGGCACACGCGCGATCACGCCGATGCCGTGCTTCTGGCAGTAGGGAAACAGTTCGTCCTCGGGCGACTGGTCGAAGATGTTGTAGATGACCTGCACCACGTCAATCAGGCCGGTATCGAGCGCCTTTAACGCGTTCGTTGGCTCGTGGCTCTGGATCGAGATGCCCACGAACTTCGCCTTGCCCGATGATTTCATCTCGCGAACGGTTGCTTGCCATTCTTTGTCCGAGGCCCAGTCGTCGATCCAGGTGTGGAACTGGTAGATGTCCACACTCTTCCGTCCGAGGTTCTTGAGCGTTTCGTCCAGGCAATCCAGCACATACTCCTTGGGGAAGGTGTTGCGGAGAGGAGTGCCGGGCTTCACCGACCAGACGCGGTCCTTCGGCGGCACCTTGCTGGCGATAATGACGTCGTTCGACTGGCCAAAGCATTGCGCGATCAAGCGCTCGCTGTGGCCGTCGCCATAAGCCAGCGCGGTGTCGTAGAAGTTGACACCAGCCTCGCGCGCAGCCCGCAGTGAGCGCAGCGACTCTTCGTCGTCCGCGCCCACCCATTGCGCCCTGCTGATGCCCCAGGCGCCGTAGCCGATTTCGCTGACCTTCAGATCCGGTTTTGCCTAATGATCGATAGCGCATGAATGAGATCCCTTCTGCTCTGCAGATCCAAGTACCACGGGGCACACGGAGCTCACGAAAAAGCTAAAGGCCACTCCGTAGACCTATTTCATGACCCGGTTTGTATCAGGGCATGGCTTCAGCCATGCCGCAACCCGATCAATCAAGAGCTTGGGCTTTAGCCCCTGATAGCGTTTGTTTTACATGTGCCGGGGCTAAAGCCCGACTTTTTCTGCGCCCCGTTCGGCACGACTAAAAGTCGTGCCCTGATACGAAGCGAAAAGGCTTGTGTGATGAGCGATATTTACGAAACTCAAACTCGGCCTGCCTTCGCACCGCAGATCGAGCCCGACGACCTCCACCGCCTGCGCACACTGCTCGCGGTCCACGTCGAGGTGGGTAACAAATCGGATAAATTGCGGACCCACTCCGTTGGCCAGCACATTTTGTTCGGCCAGCTTGCGCGACAACTCATCCGAGGTCATGCCGGTGCCGCTGACGTCGCACATCAGGATGTTGGTCTGCACTTTGCCGGGATCGATCTTGATGCCGGGAATTTCCGCCAGCCCCTCGGCGAGGAAGCGCGCATTGGCGTGGTCCTGCTTCAGCTTCTGCGGCCCGTGTTCCAGCGCGATCAGGCCCGCAGCGGCAAGAATTCCGGCCTGCCGCATGCCCCCGCCAAGCGCCTTGCGAATGATGCGGCCGCGGTCCATCAGCTCCGCGCTGCCCACCAGCAATGAACCCACGGGCGCGCCCAGTCCTTTGGAGAGGCAGAACATCACGGTGTCGGCCTTCGCGGTAAGCTGCGCCACCGGAATTCCAAGCGCGACGGCAGCGTTGAAAATGCGCGCGCCATCGAGATGCACCGGCAGGCCCGCCTCATGCGCGTTGTCGCAGACCTCGTCGAACACCGCGGGCGGCGTGATGGTGCCACCGGCGATGTTGTGCGTGTTCTCCAGCGAAACCAGGCCGGTCTTCGCCGCGTGGTAGCTCTTGGTCTTCAGCTTCGACTTGACGTGCTCCCAGGTCAGGATGCCATCTTCCGCCCACACCGTGCGCGGCACCACGCCGGAGAAGTGCGCCATCATCGCCATCTCGTAGTTGAAGACGTGGCCGCGTTCTTCGCAGATGACCTCCTGCCCGTGGTGGGTGTGCAGCTTGATCGCGATCTGGTTGCCCATCGTCCCGCTGGGAACAAACAGCGCCGCCTCGCGTCCGAAGATCTCCGCGGCGCGCTGTTCCAGACGATTGATGGTCGGGTCTTCAGCGTAAACATCGTCGCCGACCTCGGCCTCGAACATGGCCCGCCGCATTTCAGGCGACGGCTTGGTGACCGTGTCGCTGCGCAGGTCAATCGCAGGCGAGGTGCGCTGGCTGCCTTTGACGCCGGATTCGGGAGCGGAAGTGTACATGGATGTAAATCCTTATTCGGCGACCTTAGTGATGAGTTTAGCAGGTCGAATGTCGGCTCTGGCCAAATCGGGGCCGGCTGCGTCACATCAGAGTGCGAATAGGCTCTTGCAGAAAGCCCGCGAACACCTCATTCGATAAGAGCCGCCCTCTCGCAGTCAGCCGCAGCTGCTCGCCTTCGATCTGCAGCAATCCGCTGGCGGCGAGGTCGTCGATCACTGGGCTGACAGCGGCCAACCACCTCGTCACCAAACTGCTCCCTCAGCACGCGAAGCGAAACACCGCGATTCATCCGCAGCCCCAGAAAGAACGACTCCTCCAGCGCCGCCTGCGCGTCGACCAGCGTGCGCGAGGCGCGAAGCTGTTGTGCGCGCGATGCGACCGGATCCAATTCATTCGCTGCCGCCGAGTAGCCCTCCAGCGAATCCGGAGTCGCGAAGCGCACGGCCTGCACGCCTTCCACTTGCACGGCAGAGTTCGCCGGCAGCATCGAGTGTGCGTCCACTCCGAATCCGAGATAGGGCTGCCGCGTCCAGTACTTGAGATTGTGCCGCGAGTCCCACAGTCCGATGCCGTGGGTCACCGGCCGCGCGAAGTTCGATATCTCGTATTGCTCGACTCCACCCTTCTCCAATCGCTCGCATGCGGCCAGGTAGAGGTCAGCGGTGAGATCGTCGTCGGGAACGAAGTGCGCATGATAGCGGCTGCCGCCCGCCAGCAACTCGGTGCCGAGGCGCGAGTCCTCATCCACCTCCAGCATGTACACGCTGACGTGCGGGCACGCCCGTCGCCAGCGTCTCGCCGAGCGAAAACTGCCAGCTCTCTTCGGTCTGGTGGGGCAAACCGGCGATCAGGTCGAGGCTGATGTTGCCGATGCCGCTGGCGCGCAGGCGCGCGATGTCCGACAGCGTGATGGCCCGCGTGTGCAAGCCGGCCGACGGAAGAACACTCCTGGTCCACGAACGATTGCACGCCCAGGCTCACGCGATTGACGCCGCAGCGGAGCAGCGCTTCCAGAATCTCGTCGGTGATGGTGCCGGGCGCGCACTCGACGGTGATCTCGGCTGCGGGCTCGACGTCGAAGTTGTCGCGGACCGCCCGAAACAGGCGTTCCAACTGGTCCGGCGCGAGCACCGACGGCGTGCCGCCGCCGAGGTAGATCGAATCCACGCGGCGTTCGAGATCGCCACCGAGCTCTTGCGCAATACGCTCGGCAGCTTCAATCTCCGCGCACACCTGCTCGACGTACCGGTCAAACAGCGCGCGCGAAAATACTCCCGAGGCAAAGTTGCAGAAGCTGCACTTGGTGCGGCAGAACGGTACCGAGATGTAAATTCCTTGTGACAACGATGCGCTCGTAGCGAGAGCTGCAATCACTTGCGGGCGAACGATTCACAGTACTCGTTGCGAATTGCATGTATCTCCCGAGCATGAAAAAGCGCGTCGTCATCACCGGCATGGGCGTGGTCAGCCCCAACGGCATCGGCAATGAAGCCTTCTGCCGCGCCGTTCTGGCTGGAACCAGCGGAGTGAAGCGCGTCCGCAGCTTCGATGCCAGCGACCTGCCGGTGCAGATTGCCGGCGAGGTGCAGGACTTCGACGAGCTCGCCTGGGTTGACGCGCACGAGCGCAAGCACGTCTCGCGCGCGGTGCCCCTTGCGCTGGCGGCCTCCACCGAGGCGCTGCGCGAAGCCGGCATCGAAGCCGTCGCAACTCTCGCTGGAGCAGCAGCGCGAGATCGGCGTGCTGCTGGGCTCCGGCGGTGGCGCGCAGGAATTTTCCGAAGAACAAGTCCGGCTGTGGCTGCAAGGGAAGGTGAAGCAAGTCAGCCTGTTCTGCATTCCGAGCGGCACCATGGGCACGCTCTCCAGCGAGATCAGCATGCGCTTCGGCCTGCGCGGCATGAGCCACGTCATCACCACCGGCTGCACCTCGTCCACCGACGCGTTCGGCTACGCGCTGCGGCAAATCCAGTTTGGCTTTCTGCCCATGATGCTGGTCGGCGGCGTGGACGCGCCGATCGCGCCGGGAATCATGAAGGGCTTCACCCTGATGAAGATCATGACGGCTTCGTGGAACCATGCGCCGGAGCGCGCCTCGCGGCCGTTCTCGGCCGATCGCGACGGCTTCGTGGTCGCCGAAGGCGCGTGGATGTTTTTCCTGGAGGAATACGAGCATGCCCGCGCGCGCGGAGCGCGAATCCTGGCCGAAGTCACCGGCTACGGTTCGACCTGCGAGGCCTTCCACCGCGTCCGCCTGCAGGAGTGCGGCGAGGAGCCGGCGCGCGCCATTCAGATGGCGATGGAAGATGCAGGCATCGCGGCGGCCGACGTTGGCTACGTCAACCTGCACGGCACCTCGACGCAGTTGAACGATCGCATCGAGACCCGCGCTCTGAAGCTGGCGCTGGGCGAGAAGGCCTTCGCCACGCCGATGTCGAGCCTGAAGTCGCAGATCGGCCATCCGCAGGGAGCCTGCGGCGCAGCAGGAATTGCCGCCACGCTGGTCGCCATGCAGCACGGGCAGATTCCGCCGACCATCAATCTGGAAAAACCTGACCCGGATTGCGACCTCGATTATGTGCCGGACGCGGGACGGCACGCCGCAATCGAACATGCGGTCTGCAACTGCATTGCCTTCGGCTCGAAGAACTCGGCGCTGGTGTTGCGCAAAATCGCCTAGAGCCCGTCGAAGGTCGGTGGCCGTCACAAAGTCTCTTGATTTGTCATCACGAGCCCGCCACGGCGGGCGAGGGATCTGCTTTTGGCTCGATCCACCAGAAAAGCAGATTCCGCAATCTTTTCCATCCCGCCCCACTCCGATCTCGTCTATATGTTTTCAAGCGATTATTTACAATCATCTCGGGGACATGGCTGGAATCCACGAAGAAGAGGTATTAGGCAAGGCATACGACAGCAGGCTGATGAAGCGCCTGCTGACCTATCTGCACCCCTATCGGGTGCAGGTGGTGATCGCCCTGATTGCGATCGTGCTGAAGGCGTGCGCCGACGTGCTCGGCCCCTATCTCACCAAGGTCGCGATCGACAAGTATCTCGCCAGCCACACCGAAGCTCATTCGCTGCTCGACCGCTTCCTCAGCCCGCGGCCGCTGACCGGCATCGCGCAGATTGCCGGCGATGTACGTCGGCATCCTGCTGTTCAGTTTCCTGCTCGAGTTCACGCAGACCTACGTCATGCAGTGGACCGGGCAGAAGGTGATGTTCGATCTGCGCAGCGAGATCTTCCGCCATCTGCAGCGGCTGCACATCGCGTTCTTCGACAAGAATCCGGTTGGCCGGCTGGTCACGCGCGTCACCAGCGACGTGGACGCGCTGAACGAAATGTTCACCGCGGGCGTGGTCTCGATCTTCGAAGACATCTTCGTGCTGCTCGGCATCCTGGTCATCATGCTGAACATGAACTGGCGGCTGGCGCTGATCACCTTTGCCGTGCTGCCGCTCATCTTCTACGCCACGTCCATCTTCCGCCGGAAGGTGCGCGAGAGCTACCGGCGCATTCGCGTCGCCATCGCCCGGATCAACGCCTACCTGCAGGAGCACGTGACCGGCATCGTCGTCCTGCAGCTGTTCAACCGCGAGAAGAAGTCCTACGAGCGCTTCGAGAAGATCAACCGCACCCACATGGACGCGTTCAAGGACGCGATCATGGCGCACGCCGTGTACTACCCGGTGGTGGAAGTGCTCTCGGCGACCGCGATCGCCTGCGTGGTCTGGTTCGGCGGCAACCAGGTGATTCGCAACCTGGTGACGCTCGGCGTGCTGGTTGCGTTCATGCAGTACGCGCAGCGCTTCTTCCGGCCCATCCAGGACCTGAGCGAGAAGTACAACATCCTGCAATCGGCCATGGCGTCGAGCGAGCGCGTCTTCAAGCTGCTCGACACCCCGGCCGAGATCGTGTCGCCGGCCGCGCCCAAAGTGCCCGACGGGCCGGGCCGCATCGAGTTCGACCACGTCTGGTTCGCCTATCGCACCCTGGCCCAGGCGGCCGAGGAAGCTGCCAGCAAGGGCGAAAAGCTCAAGACGGCGCGGAGGCAACGGAAATCTCGCCCAGGAATACGACTGGGTGTTGCGCGACGTGTCGTTCACCATCGAACCGGGCGAGACGGTGGCCATCGTCGGCCACACCGGCGCCGGCAAGACCACCATCATCTCTCTGCTGCTGCGCTTCTACGACGTGCAGCAGGGCGCAATTCGCATTGACGGCGTGGACATTCGCGACATGGACCTGATGGATCTGCGGCGGCGCTACGGCGTGGTGCTGCAGGACCCGTTCCTGTTCTCGGGAACGGTCGCCAGCAACATCCGTCTGGGCTCGCACTGGATTGCCGACGAGGAGGTCGAGAATGCCGCCGAGCAGGTCAATGTGGCCGACTTCATTCGCTCGCTGCCGGGCGGCTTCGCGGAAGAAGTGCGCGAGCGCGGCAGCACGCTTTCCACCGGGCAGAAGCAGCTCATCTCGTTCGCGCGCGCGCTGGCGCACAATCCGAAGATCCTGATCCTCGACGAAGCCACCTCCAGCGTGGACACCGAGACCGAGTTCCGGGTGCGCGAGGCGCTGACGCGCATGGTCGAGGGCCGCACCTCGATCATCATCGCGCACCGGCTGAGCACGATTCAGCGCGCCAACAAGATCATCGTCATGCACAAGGGCCAGGTGCGCGAGATCGGCACCCACCAGCAACTGCTGGCGCAACGCGGCATTTACTGGAAGCTCTATCAGCTGCAGTACAAGGACCAGGAGATTCCCGCCGGAATTTTGGCTGGCGAAGTAACAGGACCGGGCGTCGGCGTCTCGGCGGACGACTAGATTCACCATGCCCGCACGCGCACCCTCCGAAATCCACGCTCTCTTTCTGGACGCCTTCAACCGGGGCGATCTCGAGGCTTTAGTCGCTCTCTACGAGCCGGGCGCAGTGCTGGTCATCAGCGGTCAAGCTGCGGTCGGACATGAAGCGATTCGCGAGGCCTATCAGGCACATGCTCGCGCGTCGTGGCCAGATGGAACTGGAAACCCGCTCCGTGGTCGAGTCCGGCGCAGGCCTGGCTGTGCTGCACGCCGGCTGGACGCTGAGCGGCTCAGGAGCGACCGCGCGCGGCGTCAGCACCGAAGTCGTGCGGCGCCAACCGGACGGCACATGGCTGTTCCTGATTGATGAGCCGCGCACGCCCGAATAAGCTTCCGTCAAACCCGCCGCTATTTCCCGCTTGACCGCCGGGTCGTCGAATGGTGCAATCCCGTTCTGCCACCTGAGGTGAGAACGTGTCACAAATTCATCCCTTGCTAGCCCTTGGCGTTGCCGCATCCACCGCCGCGACCGACGCCGTGTACGTCATGTTCAATGCGGCGGTGTCCTCGCGCAAACGGGTGCCCGCAGCCACCTGGAGCAGCGTGTGGTACCTGCTGTCCGCGTTCGCGGTCATCAGCTATACCCGAAACTGGGTGTACGTCTGCTTCGCGGCGCTGGGTTCATGGATCGGGGCTTATGTTTCGATGACGATCCTGCGACGGCCAGGCGGCGGCGATCCCCGCAAAGCTCCTACTGGAACGATTTGATTGCCGTCGCTTCGTCTTCCGCAATTTCGAAGATGGTGTAGAGCTTGGTGATCTGCAGAAGGTTGTGCACGTTCTTGTTAAGGTTCATCAGCTTGAAATGGCCGCCCTGATTGCGGATGGAAGTGAAGCAACTCATCAGTTCGCCCACGCCGGCGCTGTCAATGTGGCGGACGGCCGCCAGGTTCAGAAGGATGTTGACATAGCCCTTGCCGGCCAAATCCCGCACCACGTCACGCAGGATGCCGGTTCCTTCGCCCAACCTGAGTTCGCCGACAATGTCCACGATGACGACGCCACTCACCAATCGCGTGCTGGTCTTGAGGTTCACAGCCCGTCTCCCTGAATTATTGGAACTTGAACAGCGCTACTAGAAGAAACACCGCCTCGGCGGCGGCCAGCCCAATCCAGATCCTGCGCCGAAAGTTGGTCCGGCCCAGGTCACGCGTCAACCGCAACCGGGTCGCCAGCAGTTCGGGATGAAACGGCATGGCAACCGGCACAGGCGGAGCGGCGGCCTGCTGAAAGCTTGCCACCGCGGCCGCTTCCTGGGGTGCATCCGGCAGATACACTTTGGGACCGCTGATCAGCGTGGACCAGTCGAGAATCTGCAGGCTCGCATCGGCGCCGAAGGCGGGCACCGGTCGCGATGTGAGTTGCAGCGGCGGAAGCTTCTCCGGCGCCAGCCGGTCGCGCAGGTTGCCCAGCAGCGAATACCACCATCCATGCGCCAGATCGTCGCCCAGCAACTCGCCGAGATCGACCGGCCTGGACTCCAGTTGCAGCGGCGGCAGCATGTCGGGAGAAATCACGTCGGCCAGGTTGCTGAAGACGGTGCGATACCACGGCAGTTCCAGCAAGTCGCCAAACAGCAGGCCCACATCCACCGGCTTGGAGGTGAGTTCGAGCGGCGGCAATCGCTCCGGGGCGACGCGATCGATGACATTCAGAAGCAGTGACCGCCACAAAGAAATTGTCAAGCCTTCGGGCGGTGAGATATCGAGATCAACCATCCAGTTTACCGTCAGTTCCCTAGTGTATTGCATTCGCGGCCAGGGCGTTCTCTTTTACCTTATAGCCGGCCGGGATCACGAACAAAGCCGCATTGGGTTCGCCGCGCACAATGTTAACCAGCTTCATTGTACTGTGGCCCTCCTGCCCGTCATCGGTTTCGCTCAGCACCGTGACCTTCAAGTCGGTCGAAACCCAGGTGTCGCTGATTGAGACAATCGGCTTGTCGTTTCCCATTGTACCGGGATGGATGATTCGTGTGGTCCTGGTACCGGTCGCGTTGACACCTTCGATGTTCCTGGTTCCCAATGGCACGATGGTCGCGGGAGAATTGATGAAGGTCGTTGCGTCCATCCTGCTGGTTGCCGCCGTGGCCGGTATCCCCTGAGCCAACGGCAGATTTCCGGGTCCGCCCGCTGGGTTGCTTCCCGAAAGCGTATCGCTTGGCCCGTTCCCGGTCGCGGGCTGCCCGGCCAGGCGAATCTTCGACTTCTGTTTCGCTTTTGCAGGCTTCGCCGCTATGGCCGAAGGGTTCGGTCCGATGTCGACGACGGTTGCGGTCCTGGTCTTGGGATTGAGATAGATGATGACTTGCTGGATGGGGTCGTTGATAGTGATGCGGTCGGCCTTGTCAGATCCCGGCTGAAGGGCCGATGGCTGGCTTTCCGTCCGCATTCGGCCCTGACTGTCGCGGAAGATCGCGCCCCGTGACTCGCGATGGATGTGACCACCGTTATCCAGCGTCCGGTCGTACTGCGTGATCACTTCCGCCGAAAACGGCGCATTCTTAACGTTGGCGCATTTCGAGGCTGGGTCGGGTCCTGAGGGTTTGTTGGCGGCTGCGCTGGTTGCGCCCGCTAAAAGAGCCAATATCAGACCCGTTACTGCACACCTTGGGCCCATACAACCCTCCGTCCGTCGTGTTGCCCTTTGTAAAGTTTTGCTGCCACCATTGTGTGCCCGATCAAACGCCATTTGCAACGGAAGTCAGGGCGCACAGGTTACTTTTTGGACGAAGGGCATCTAAGTTGACAACGCGGACGGAGCAGCATCTATGTCCGGTGCGCTTCCGGACGAGGGAGAGTGGCTTGCTGTTATTGTGTGCCCGATTCGGCAGCAATGCAAATCCGAGGTGGCACCGCGATCGAAGCGCGCTCATCCCTGCTCGTAGGCTTGCTTCAAAGTCGCAATGTCAAGCTTGTTCATCTGCATCAGGGCTTGCATGACTCGCTTCGATTTCTCCGGGTCCGGGTCCTGCAACATCCCGCCCAATGCCGTGGGAACGATCTGCCAGGAAAGACCATACTTGTCTTTCAGCCAGCCGCACCGCACTTCTTCCCCTCCTGCGGTGAGCTTCGCCCACAGGTCGTCGATTTCCTGCTGGGCCTCGCAGTTCACAAAAAACGACACCGCGGGCGTGAAGCTGAAAAGCGGGCCGCCGTTCAACGCCATGAAGTCCTGTCCCTCCAGTTGGAAGGTGACCGACATCACCGATCCCTTCGGTCCCGGACCGCCTTCGCCGTAGCGGCTGACGCTCTTGATCTTGGAATTCTTGAAAATTGACACATAAAAATTCGCGGCTTCTTCGGCCTGGCTGTCGAACCACAGGAATGGAGTGATTTTCTGCATAGCGTTCTCCCGTGTTCGTTGGATGGCCAATACGGGAGGAGCGGCTGTCCGCCACTCCTCCCGTCTGCAGAATTAGCCGTTACGCAGGACGCGCCGCGGCGGCGGCGCCGGCGGCAGCGGTACGAACCATGTAATGCTGCTCGGGAACTTCGAAGCCGGCGATGGTGAACGTCTCCTTAATCAGCCGGTTGGTGTCGAAGTACACCTGCCAGTAGTCCTTGTTGTTGCAGTACGGACGCACGGCCAACACCGGGCCCGCGAGCGTGAAGGTCAGGATCTCCACGTCGGGAGCGGGGTTGGTCATGACGTTGGGAATGCCCGCTAGGGCCTTCTTGAGCGAGGCCATCGCGATGTGCACATCCACTCCGTGCGCCAGTTGCGCGGTCAGGTCCACGCGGCGGAACGCGTTGTGGGAATAGTTCTGGATGACGTCGCTGAAGATTTTGCCGTTACCCACGATGTGCCGCACGTTGTCCAGCGTGTCGATGTAGGTTACGAACAGGCCGATCTCGTGCACCGTGCCCATGATTCCGCCCGCAGTCACGAAATCGCCAACCTTGAACGGCTGCAGGATGATGAGAAACACTCCTGCGGCAAAGTTGGCCAGCAATCCGCTCCACGCCAGGCCGATGGCCACACCGGCCGCCGCGATCAGGGCCGCCAGGCTCGTGGTCTGCACCCCAAAGAAGCCCAGGATGGCGATGACCAGTACGATGTTCAGGATGGCGCCGACCGCATTCTGGATGTAGCGGATCAGAGTGGGATCGATTTTCTGGCGGCTCATGCCGCGGCCGATCATGTTAATCGCAAAACCGATCAGCCAGCGGCCGACAATCCAAAGTGCAAGCGCTTCCAACACTCGTATGCCCAGCGCGATCAGCGCTGCCCAGCCCGCCGTCATCAATGCATCTACCTTGGTTTGCACAGCAAACTCCTCCCGGGAAAAGAATGACTACTTCGCAAGCTGATAGCTGCGAGTTCGCGAGGATGGTAGCACATTGTTGAAGATGCTGGCACGACGGAACTACTTGGATTTCATCCCAGAAAAGCGACATCAGCACAGTCAAAAATCCGGTGGCGGCACCAGCCCGGCTAAGAAGGTGCGTCCGCATCTTGTGACATTTTGTTCACATCGCCCTGACAAATCACGGTACGGCGAATTGCTATATTTCATGCGCGCATGGTGCGCGGGCCGCAAACCAGCAGGAGAAAAATCCATGCGGCTTCGCGATCAAGCGGAGAATAGCGGAGGCAATATGAGCAAACTTAACTGCGGCATAAGGGCGTGGGGTGTGTTTTTGTTGTGGGTAGCAGCGGCCGTTGCCTTACCAGCGCAGACGTTCACCACATTGCACAGCTTTAACGGGATGGACGGCAGCAACCCGCTGGCGCCAGTGGTTCAGGCCAGCAATGGCGATTTGTACGGGACAACATCGGTTGGCGGGGCCAACAAGGATGGCACGGTCTTTGAAATCACCACCGGCGGCACGCTGACGACCATGCACAATTTCAACCATCAGAGTCCTATTGACGGCGCCCAACCCTACGCGGGGCTTATACAAGCCAGGGATGGGAACCTCTACGGGACCACGACTCGTGGCGGCTCCCACAACGTCGGGGTTTTCTTCAGGATTAGCACCAGCGGCACAATGCGGGCGATCCATGATTTTGACTATTCGCCCGACGGCGCCCTCCCCTACGCGGCCGTGGTACAGGTCACGAATGGGAGCTTCTACGGCACAGCCCCCGACGGCGGGGGAGGCGCTGGTACGGTGTACCAGGTCACACCGTTCGGTCAACTCATCGCGTTATACGACTTTGGCGCCCACGGCGAGTCGCCCACCGCAGGTCTGGTCCAGGCCAGCAATGGAAACTTTTACGGAACGGCGTCAACCGGCGGGATGTACACCTGTGGCACGATCTTCGAAATCACGCCGACCGGCACCTTCACATTTCTGCATAACTTCACCGGCGGGGACGGTTGCTTCCCCTATGCGACGCTGGTTCAGGGTACCGATGGAAACCTCTACGGGACAGCGACCGCTGGCGGGGCCCACAACGGCTATAACGCCGGCACATTCTACAAAATCAGTCTAAGTGGTACGTTTACGTTGCTGCATGTCTTCGACAAGACAGATGGCGCCGGGCCGTCAGGAGCGCTCGTTCAGCCCAGCGATGGGAACTTCTACGGGACAACCTACGCAGGCGGGGCTTACGGCCAGGGCACGATCTTCAAGGTTACTCCCAGCGGCACGCTGACGACGCTGTATAGCTTCTGCCCGCAAAAGGCTTGCAAGGACGGCGCCAATCCCAACGCCGGGGTCATCCAGGCCAGCGACGGGAATTTCTACGGGACAACCGTGTATGGCGGGGGGGCCAACGATGGCACGGTGTTTAGTCTTGCTACGGGTCTTGGACGATAAGAGCAGAGCGAATTGCGGCGCGATAGGGTGGGAGTCTGTGTCGCAGCTGCGCGGCTCGAATCGTTTTTCGCACTTAACCGCGGGCTTACGCCCGCGGCCAACACAAATGCCGCCGCTCATCCATCATCCCAACGAGCGCAAAATCGGCGCTCGCTGTGGGCCCGGTTGAGCGGCTGGTTCGACGCGATCTAATACTCGGCGTCGTCCAGCGCCGGGGGTTGGCCCTGCTCCGGCTCGATGGGCAACTCCTGCCGCGGTTCTTCTGGAACCGCGCTGCCTTCGCCTTTTCCCTTCAGCCGGACCACGGTGATCTTGGCGAATCCCTCTTCGAACTTCGGCGGACGCAGCTTTCCGGCCATGCGCTGCATGACATCTTCGGGGACGTTGCGATCGCGGCGGTGATTGCGCTCGATGCAAACCTCGGGCGGCACATCGAAGAAAACCGCGTGCGCCTCATAGCCAAAGTCGTGCGCCAGCTTGATCCAACTGCGGCGCTCGTGCGGCGAAAGGTTGGTCGCGTCCACATAGTTCCACGGACGCCGCGCCAGCAGCCGCGCCCGCAACATGGAGCGCAGCGTGGAAAAGACCAGGTCCTGAAAGCGCTGCTCGGTGACGTCGTCGAACAGCAGAATGCGGACCATGTCGCTCGAGAGCGGCAGAATGTTGTGCCGCTTAAACCATGTACTCTTGCCCGAGCCGGGCAGGCCGATAGACAGCACCACCGCGCCTTTCGGCTTGGAAGCCTGGGCGGATCGCGGCGCAGGTGCTTGCGCCGGCTCGGCGGCCTCGACGTGTTCGCCCGTTTCCGCAGCTTCGGCGGCCTCACCCGTTGGGCCTCCGGGGCGGGGCATCGCTGGCACCTGGGCCGGAGCCTGGGCGGGTGCTTGCGGACGATTGCCGCGGCCACGCCGTCCACGGCGGCGCGAACGGTCGCGCCGGGCCTGCTCCTGCGACGGGCCCTCGTTGCCGGCCTGGGCCGCGGGCTGCGATTCGTTGGATTCAGGTTGCGCTTCCGGCTCGTGGGGCTGCGTGTCGATTTCCGGTTGCTGGCTTGCGCCTTCGTCAGATTCGTGATCGGGGAACTTCGGCTGCAACGGAGCGGGATTCTCCTGCCCCGGTTTTTCCCCCGGCTGTTTGCGCCGCTTATTGCGGTCGCGCATCCATCTGCGCATGTTGCACTTGTAACACGCCTGCCCAGTTCGGAGCAATCTATCCGGCTCGAATGACGCGTCGTTCGCAAACTTTGGCGCTGTCATCCTGAGCACAGCGCCCGCCCGGCCTTTGCGACCCTCCCCTTTGTGCCGTCGAGTGCGAAGCTCCTGTCATCCTGAGCGGAGGTTCGGCCGCGAAGCGGCTAACCGCAGTCGAAGAGCCTGCCCCGAGCGCAGTCGAAGGACCCCTATATCACAGGAACTGCTAAGGATTGTTCTGTGGAACGCTCGCCCCTCCGAGCCACACTTCAATTTACCTCACGCACCGTGAATTGTGACCGCTGTCCTTTGCCTACCCCTCCCGCCGGTGCTACGATTTTTTGTTTCACCCAAGAGTCTGTTCCGTGTAGTACGGTTGTAACTCCAATTCCTTGTGTTCAATTCCGTTTCCTGATGAGGCAATATGGCAATCAAAGTAGGCATTAATGGGTTCGGCCGCATCGGCCGCAATATTCTTCGCACTGCGCTCACCGACAAGGACCTCGACTTCGTGGCGGTCAACGATCTCACCGATCCGAAAACGCTGGCGCATCTTCTGAAGTACGACTCCATTCTCGGCAACCTGCCCAACGACATTTCCGCCACCGCCGACTCGATCGTCGTGGATGGCAAGAGCATTCGCGTCTTCGCCGAAAAAGATCCCGCCAAGCTCGATTGGGCATCGGTAGGCGCTCAGGTTGTCATCGAGGCCACCGGCAAGTTCACCAAGGCGGAGCTGGCGAAGCAGCACCTGCGCGGCCCGGTGAAGAAGGTCATCATCACCGCTCCGGCGACCAACGAGGACATCACCATCGTGTTGGGCGTCAACGAGGACAAGTACGATCCCGCGAAGCACCACGTCCTGTCCAACGCATCGTGCACCACCAACTGCCTGGCGCCGATCGCCAAGGTGGTCAACGACAATTTCAAGATCGTTTGCGGGACCATGACCACGATCCACTCCTACACCAACGATCAGGTCATCCTCGATTTTCCGCACAAGGACCTGCGCCGCGCGCGCGCCGCTGCGCTGTCCATGATTCCGACTTCGACCGGCGCCGCCAAGGCGATCTACCTCGCCATTCCCGATCTCAAGGGCAAGCTGGATGGCTTTGCCATGCGCGTGCCCACGCCCAATGTTTCGGTGGTGGACCTGGTCGTCTTCGTCGAGAAGAAAACATCTGCTGAGGAAGTGAATCAGGCGCTGAAGGCGGCGTCGGAGTCAGGCCCGCTGAAGGGTTACCTGGGATACGAAACCAACGAGCTGGTTTCCATGGATTTCCGTGGCGACCCGCGCTCGTCCATCGTGGATGCTCCCATGACCCGCGTGGTGGCCGGCAATTGCGTGAAGGTGATTTCGTGGTACGACAACGAGTGGGGCTACTCCTGCCGCGTCCGCGATCTCATCCATTACATCGCGGGCAAGGGGCTGTAGGCTAAAGCGGTTGTCAGTAATCAGTTGCCAGTCGGCGACTTGGCTGGATTATTACTGGCAGACTGACAACTGGCAACTGACAACTGGCAACTGACTACTGACAACTGGTGTAAGCTATGTCGAAATTATCGATTCGTGATCTTCCGCTGAACAACAAGCGCGTCTTCATGCGGGTGGACTTCAACGTGCCACTCGACGACGGCCGGGTGATGGACGACACCCGCATTCGCGAGACGCTGCCCAGCATTGAGTACGCGCTGCGTCATGGCGCGCGCCTCATTCTGGCGTCGCATCTTGGACGCCCCAAGGGCAAGCCCAATCCCAAGATGAGCATGAAGCCGGTGGCCGAGCGCCTGCGCATTCTGCTCGACGATGTGATGCGCCGCGGCGAGAACGTCGGCTTTTCTCCCGACTGCATTGGCGTGCAGGCGGAAGAAATGGCGGAGAAGCTTGAGCGCGGACAATCGTTGCTGCTGGAGAACCTTCGCTTTCACCCCGAGGAGGAAGCCAACGATGCGAATTTCGCCAAGCACCTGGCTAAGCTTTGCGACTACTACGTGAATGATGCCTTCGGCTCGGCGCATCGCGCCCACGCTTCCACCGAGGGCATCACGCACTTTGTGGACAAGAGCGCGGCCGGCCTGCTCATGGAGAAGGAACTGGAATATCTGGGCAAGGCACTCTCGCATCCCCAGAAGCCGTTCGTCGCCATCCTCGGCGGCGCCAAGGTCGGCGACAAGATCGGCGTCATCAAGCACCTGATGAGCAAGGTGGACACCCTGATCGTCGGCGGCGGCATGGCCTACACCTTTCTCAAGGCGCAGGGGCACGAGGTCGGCAAGTCGCTGCTCGAAGCCGACAAGATTGACCTCGCCAACCAAATTCTTGCCGACGCCAAGGCGCACAACATCAAGTTCCTGCTGCCGGTGGACCACGTGGTTGCCGACAAAGTCGCGCACGATGCCCGCATTCAGCAGATTGGCGAAGGCAAAGCCATTCCTCCCGACATGATGGCCCTCGACATCGGGCCCAAGTCGGTGGAGCTGTTTGCCGACGAAATCGGCATCGCCCGAACCATTGTCTGGAACGGGCCGATGGGCGTCTTCGAAATCGAGGCGTTCGCCAAAGGCACCAGGAAGATTGCGGAAGCGGTCGCCGACAACGGGGCCGCAACTTCCATCGTCGGTGGCGGCGACAGCGTGGCCGCGGTGAAGGCTGCCGGTGTGGCCGACAAGATCACGCACATCTCCACCGGAGGCGGCGCGTCGCTGGAGTTCCTCGAGGGCAAGAAGCTGCCCGGCGTCGAAGCTCTGAGCAACAAATAGATGGAGCGCGCACCCTCGGCAATGCAGGACAGCTTTTCTTTCGATGTGGTCATCGTCGGCGCCGGCCCGACCGGTCTGGCCTGCGCCATTGACGCCAAGCGTGCCGGGCTCTCGGTGACCTGCATTGACAAGGGCTGCCTGGTCAATTCGCTGTTCAACTATCCCAGCAACATGACGTTCTTCACCACGCCGGAGCTGCTGGAGATCGGCGACATTCCCTTTTCCAGTCCCAACCAGAAGCCGACGCGCCAGGAGGCGCTTGAGTATTACCGCAAATGCGCCGAACACTACGAACTTGACGTCCGCCAGTACGAGCCGGTGCTGAAGGTGAGCGGCCGCGACAACCAGTTTGTCGTGCTCACCACCAACCTGCACGGGCACCAGCGCGAATACCGCGCACGCAAGCTCATCCTCGCCACCGGCTACTACGACCGGCCGAATTACATGAACGTCCCCGGCGAAGATCTGCCCAAGGTCATGCACTACTACCGCGAGCCGCATCCCTTCTTCGGATTGAACGTGCTGGTCATCGGCGGGAAGAATTCTGCCGCCATCGCGGCGTTGGAGCTCTGGCGGCATGGCGCGCTCGTGACCCTGGTGCATCGCGGGACGGCGATCAGCAATTCCGTGAAGTACTGGATCAAGCCCGACATCGAGAACCGCATCAAGGCTGGACAGGTGAAGGCCTACTTCGACACCCGCGTGCGCGAGATCACGCTGGAGCACGTCGTGCTCGATACGCCGCACGGGGAAGTCACGCTGCCCAACGACTACGTTTTCGCGCTCACCGGATACCATCCCGATTTCGAATTTCTCCGCGGGCTGGGCATCGAGCTGAGCGAAGCCGACAAGCGCCCCGTCGTCGATCCGCAGACGCTGGAGAGCAATGTGCCCGGGATTTATCTCGCGGGCGTGATCGTTGCCGGCATGCGCACCAGCGAGATCTTCATCGAGAACGGCCGCTTCCACGGCCAGCTCATCGCCGCCGACCTGAAGCGCAAGCTGAAAACCGAACCGGTTGTAGAAAAGGTGTCGTAACCCTGATTTAGAAACAAACTCTTTGTCATCCCGGGCGAGCACGGTCTGCACCCAATCACTGTTTGTCATCCTGAGCGGAGGTTCGGCCGCTCGCTCAGGATGACAACTCTCAAGGCCGGAATGTGACAGAGCCAGTCGGTGGACGGACTGCGTTTTGTTTGCGGCAGTGGAATGAAGTGTCAAGTAACCAGCCCCGTCGGGGCGGCTCAGTCTAGCCCAGCATGGAGCCGAAGGCGGAATGCTGGGTTGGCTGGAAAAAGTAACCGAGTCCCTTCAGGGACGGCACTCTTCTGGCACGCCCCCAAGTCGAAACAGTCCCAGCTTGAGCGGTGCGGCAATACCGATCCTTCGACTCGACTGTTCGACAGCGCGGTGTCCCTCAGGATGACAAAGACGTAGTGCCGGCGCTCGTCTGGCCAACCTCCTGAGGTTTGCACTTATGCGCGTTGAATTGCTGTTGAATACCAGCCTGCGCCGATGCCTGGTCGCCGGCAGGTTGTCGGGCGGGGAACTGCATGTTGCAGAGTTCGCACATTCCAAGAACCGGGACGTTTTTCACTCGGCGGATAATCCTGAGATTACGTTTTACCATGCCAACCATCTTGTCACGGATGCTCAAAATTTGAACATCGAAATCAACTTCACCCTGCCTATTCCTTCACGTATCGCATCGGCGGGCCATCTTTCCAATGCGTCATCACCAGAGATCTTCCCTCAACGGCCAAGTGTTCATTCTTGAATAGCACTTGTTGAATGGCATCGCCATTGATCTCGAAGTAGAAGTCTTTGTTGGTGGGGTCAATCTTAAAGGGACCAGCTTCCACCGAGTACACTCTCACTTCAAAGGTGACAGCGTGGGCACTGGCAATGTCGGGAAACACGGCAGCGCCGTCGGAGTCCGTTGTCGCCTCGAGAGGCTTATCGGCCGTCTGCAGCCCCACCTTGATATTGGCAACCCCATGTCCGTTCTTGCCCATGACCCACACCCGAATCCTGCCCGCCTTGCCGGCCTCGCTACGGAGCAGGCGAAAGGGAGCCTCTTCCTTACCGGCACTGTTTAGGACGACAGCATTGCCATCGTGACGCCATGTGCCCTTGGCCCAATAGTCGGCTGCACCGTAGGCCAGCATGTATTCGAAGCCGCCATCGGGCTTCAGCCATAGCTCCGAGCCAACTTCCATGACTCCCTGCAGGACATAGTGGCCGGCGAGGTCATCGGCGCGCGCGGCCAGCGCCGTCAGCGCCATGAATAACAGGAGTGCCGTTCTCATCGTCGTCGCCCCTCGACTCCAAAGCGGCATTCATTCTACGCCCTGCCTCCCGAGTCATAACCGTCGCTACGTCGGCACGCCAGGCGACGGCCATATGCTAAACGACATCCCCTCCCTATAGAATCTCGTTTGTTAATGGAAAGCCCTTGTTAATGGAAAGCCCTAGCCAAGTTCGCTCCTTTGAAGTGCTGTTCGACTACGCCGAGCCGAGTCCGTTCGCCGACGATACCTTCGCCCCCTACGGTAACTTCGGATTTCCGCCTGCGCCCGGGGAGCGTCCCTGGGTTTACTCCAACTTCGTACAGTCTCTTGATGGCATTACCACGCTATTGGGGAGCCACGGTTCGGGCGGCGAGATTTCGCAGTCGCGCGAAGATCGCTGGCTAATGGACCTGCTGCGCGCTCACGCCGATGGCTTGCTGATGGGGATGAATACTCTGCAGGAGGAGCAAAGGGGACGGGGACCGCAAAGCCGGGGCATCGTCTTTCAGGTTGCCGACCCCAAACTGCGGCAACTCCGCCAGCGGCTGGGCAAAGCGCGTGAGCGCAATATCTTTGTCAGTCGCGCTATCGATCTCGATCTCTCCCGCTATAAAGTCTTCGATGGCGACATCGTGGATGCGGCGGTGCTGACCTCGCCGGCTGGCGCCGCACGGCTGCGCTCGCAAGGCGGCCATCGTCAAGTTACTATTCTTGCGGCCGGGGAGGGCGAGACGTTCGATCTGCCGCTGGCGATTCGAAAGCTGCGCGAAGAGCTGGGTGTCAAGTATCTATTGTGCGAAGGCGGGCCGACGCTTTACGGCAGCTTGGCGCGCGCCGACCTGGTGGATGAGAAGTTCATGACGGTATCGCCGGTTGAAGTTGGCCAGCTCGTGCCACCGGAGCAGGAACGCCTTCCGAGCGAACAGAAAAATCCAATGCTGCTGCGCCCGACAGTTTTCGGCGGCCCGGGATTCACGCGTGAAAACATCACCCGTTGGACGTGGATGAGTTGCCGCAAAGCAGGCGATCACCAGTTCAATCGCTATCGCAGAAAACGAGGCTAAGCTCAGGTCCGGGCGCGTCCCCCAAGCCGGGGCGCAATCGCATAGTTGAGCTGCACCAGCACGATGAACCCGATGCTCCAATAGGTGCTGAAGACGCACAGCATCGCGCCAAACGCATACAGCGCCTGCGCGATCAGGATACGGCGCCGGATTGCCGTCGGGACCTCGGGCGGCATGTCGTGCTTGACCAGCTTCTTGTCGGTGGCGCACAGCCAGCTGAAGTAGAGCGCGGTCCCGAGGAACAGAATGTTCAGCCAGTACACGATCAGCGCCAGGCGGTAGGCGGGGAACTCCGCCAGCAGCATGGTGGAAAACGGCGTGATCGAAACCGCGAACAGGAAGGCAAGATGGATCCAGGAAAGACTGCGGTCGGAGCGCGCCAGATGATTGAGCTGCGTCTGCTGGCCGACCCAAAAGATGCCGAGCGTCAGGAAGCTCATCATGTACATGAGGAGGCGAGGCGAGATGGCGACCAGGGCGCGCCACAGATCGTGCTCGCTGTGCACCGCCTCGGTCGCCGGAACGCGAAGGTCGAGCACCATCAGCGTCATCGCCACCGCAAAGACACCGTCGCTCAGGGCCGCCAGCCGCTCCACGCTTTGGCCGGCGATGCGGTTGTACAGAGTGGTCATGGCGATTGAGTCTAGCAAAGCCTGATGCGGGCGCAAGAATCGCAAGGTCCTGGTGTCCCCTGCGGCGGCGCCCACGCGCACCAAGACCTTGCGCAAGGGTATTTCAATTTTCAAGGAGCAGAGTCAGGCGAGGGCACTGGGCCAGCCCGTTTTGTTTTGGGACGGATTACCGGGACGCGCGAGCTCAGTGCGTCACCGGCCACGGGTTCTCCACCATCGCGGGTGAGCTCGACACGCGATGATGGATTCAGGTCGGCCGTCAGCTTAGCTGCGCGTGAGCTCGGCGCGCGACCAGGAGAGGCTTCCCATCCCGTTCGGCGCATTACGGCCGCCGGGAACCCGATATTGTCAGGCCAAAAACAAAAAGAGCCGGAACAGGCGTTCTGCCTTTTCCGACTCTACTAAATACATTATAGCATATTATGGGTAGTTTTGTTCGGTCTTTTGCCAACTTTATTTCATGCTTTGATTCAGTCTGTTAGAGCGAAATCGACATCTTTGTGGGGCTTGACAAGGTATTTGTTGACAAACGCAACACGGCACTAAGATGGCACCCATTTCGCGGTTTGGCTGTTGCGTTTTGCAACGATTGGGCCAGAGCTACCCCGGGAACCCCAATCCCTTGCGAGGCACTTCGGTTTTCCAGCGATAGCAAGTTTGCTCATTCTTCGTGCTGGTTGTCACCTCGCCACGCTCCGCGAGGCGCTTCAAAATGGTGTGGATCGAGGCGAGAGGATTGGAATAGGCGCTCAAATTGAATCCAGCCTTGGCCAGCATGTCCCGGACATCGGTCGCAGAAACGGCGTGCGCCGGATGTGCCTTGAGAACGTTGCGTATCGAATCCGTGAACCCTGGCGGATCGGCCACCAACTGCTCCAGTTGCTGAAGCTGCACCGCTCGTTCCTGTTCAGGGAGAAAATTAGCATTCGCCGTAAACAGGTCGGAGACCCGTTCGATCTCCAGGTTAAGTTTTTCCCGCTTGGCCAGCAGTTTGTGCAAGCGCAGGCTGCAGAGCAGGACAGCGGCACGGTATCGTTTGAGTTCATGTTTCACGGCAACTCTAATGTACCATGTCTAAATAACATGTCAATAGTTCAAGATAGTTATATTGTCTCAACCCCCCTCCCCCCGAGTTAGCCGCGCCGGAGAACGTAGAAGACCGGTGTCGTCCCTGAAAGGGACTCGGGGTGCTTTTTCCACCTTACCCAGCATTCCGCCTGCGGCTCCATGCTGGGCTAAACTGAGCCGCGCCTACAGCGCTGATTTCTTGCCAACTCATTCCACGGCGCGAATGGTGGCCTGGGGAGATTCAGTCCCGTTGCCACACCGGTGCCGTCCCTGAGGGGACTCGGGTGCTTTTTCCAACTTACCCAGCATTCCGCCTGCGGCTCCATGCTGGGCTAGACTGAGCCGCGCCTACGGCGCTGATTCCTGCCAAGTTTGAGTGTCATGCTGAGCGAGCGTTCAGCCGGGATAGAGGACGAGAGTCGAAGCGCCCCTAGTTGAGAAGGCTCGCGGGAGCGGCGACCACTCGGTCTGTCATGCTGAGCGAGCCGGCGTTTCTGCCACGGGTCGAAGAGCCTGCCCTGGGCGAAGTCGAGGGGGCCCCTATTGCCAACCCGAAACCCAGTGGGCTCCAGGGTGCGTCGAAACTCGCACGGCCAACTGCGCTTCAACCGTCCCGTCAAGCTACCCACGTCCTACCAGTTGGTTTGAAGACGGTGGCGTCCCTGAAGGGACTCGATTACTTTTCCTGCGATACCCAGCACTCCGCCTGCGGCTTAGCCTGCCCTGAGCGCAGCCGAAGGGTGCTGGGCTAGACTGAGCCGCGCCTACGGCGCTGATTCTTGTCAAGATTGAGTGTCATGCTGAGCGAGCGTTCGCGGGTCGGCGAAGGGGAGTCGAAGCACCCCTATAGTTGAGGAGGACTCGACTCAGCGATAGGGGTGCTTCGACTCCTCGCTGCGCTCGTCGCTCAGGATGACAGCGGTCGGATGCTGACGGCGCTGGTCTTGACACCTCGTGCCACGCCGCAAATGAAACACCGTTCGTCCAAGCTCCGAGCTGGTTACCTGAGCGGTTAATGTGCCCGCCGCTACGCGGCTCGGATGATCCCCGGGCCCGTTTCCCCGGGGTTTGCACCTGGGCTCACATCAGGGTCGCCGCCGCGCGGCCTTACCACCTATGTGATGGCGCCGGGTTTTCCGGCCAGTCGCCGCAAGAGTCCAATCTGCCCGTTGTGATAGCTCTCGTGAAAAGCCAGGCGCGCGAGCGCGGCCCCAACAGAGCCGGTGAGCGGCGGACGGCGTATCGTCTCGGGAACGGGAAGCTCCAGGGTGTCGTCGGAGAGGAGCGCCAGAGCGGGAAGCAGTTGCTGCTGCGAGTCGGCCAGGAGGCCGCGCAGTGTGCCGAGGTCAAGCACAGGATCGCCGGATTGGATGGCGGCCGAGCCGCGACGGTAGTGTCCGGCAGCGTCACTGGTAAGAATCGGAGTGCCGCCGGCCAGGGTCAGCACGGTGTTGCGGGCCGTGACGACGTGGCCCAAGACCCAGTTGATGCAGTTCCCCGCGGGCTCGGGAATGAAGAGGCTTTCTTCGTGAGTGATGCCATCCAGGTTGCGGTTAATGGCCCCATAGCTGAATTCGTACATGTTCATCAGTTCACTGCCGGTCATAGGCGCGTTCTCCTGAGAAGGGATTGTACAAGGTCTGCTTCCGGGCCCATTGTGGACCCTTGACCCCTGCCCTCAAAGTGGGATGGAACGTCCGGCCAAAGCAGTGTAAGATTTCAGTGTTCCACGACAGCATCGCGAATCAGCGGCTCGTTCTTAACGTTGACTTGCCGTTTGGTGCCCAGACACGAATCGGATCGGTGTCACGCCCTTCAGCGAACTTTAGATCGAGCTGGCATTCGTACTAGTTTGTCGCCCCAAATCAATGTCGAACAGGTGAACCTGTAAGAACAAGGAGAAGAAGGAAATGACTCAAGGCAAAGCACAAAATCACATCCGTTGTAGTCCTCTTGCTCATGGTACTCACGCTATTAAGCGACCGTGGCCTCCGCCCAGTCGCTTAAAGGTCAAGGGCAACATCACAGTCGCGCGGAAACACCATGACCATGACGACTTCGGATGGCACAATGTCGTCGTCGTGCTGAACGACAACACCGACGTGCAACAGGTACAGGGCGCCTTCAAGGCCCGCAAGAAGGAAATGTCCATGGCCGCGCTGATTCCTGGCCTGGCCTGCAGGTGCAAGGCAGCTACAACGCACAAAACCAGTTGGTCGCGGAATGGGTCAGATTCAACGGCAAGGACCTGGAGACAGGCACAGTCGGCACAGGCTGCGGTTCACGAGACGCAGGTACAGGCGGCCAAGAACCAGGCTGAGCTGCAGCAGCAGGCTGACGCGCTGGCCGCCCAGAACGAGGCCCTGAAAGCGCAGCAGGCCGCAGATCACAGCAAGCGGACAAGAAGATCGCCGCCAATAAGGCCGCCATCGCCGCCAACAGCGCCCGCTTCGGCCAGCTTGACGATTACTACATTCTCGACGAAGTGAACGTGTACTTCGCCAACGGCCAGGTGAAGGTTGACCCGCAGTACATGCCAAAGTTGCTGGCCCTGTGCAAGAAAGCCCAGACGGTTAAGGGCTACATGATCCAGGTGCAAGGCTTTGCGTCGAAGGTCGGCTCAGCGGCCCTGAACCAGAAGCTGAGCCAGGAGCGGGCGAGCAATGTAATTGATATCCTGGAACAGCAGGGCCAGATTCCTCTCACCAATATGCTGGCTCCGGGAGCGATGGGCACCGCCGATCAGGTGGCCCCTGACAACACCACGGAAGGCCAGGCTGAGAACCGGCGCGTGGTCGTCCGGGTACTGCAGAACAAGGGCATCGCGGGAACATAAACAGAAAGCAATTGCGAAGGCCGGTGGGCGGTTGGAGTGAACCGCTCGTCGGCCTTCGTGTGTGCGTGCGAGAGATTCAGGACCACTTCGGCCCGCGTCATCAGCAGCTAGCAAGGAGTGCCCTGATGCTCGCCATTCGTAAGTTTCGTTCATCATTCCCCCATTCCTAATTGAGGGCGAAAACCGAAACCGGAATCACGGTTTCCAATCATGGAGGAGAAGTTATGAAGTGTAAGTGGCTCGTAATCCTAACTGCGTTCGTGATAACCGTTCCGCTCATCTTCCTCGCGGGATGTTCGAACTCCAATACCCAATCGACAGGTCAGAAGGCGCCCGGCGCTGAACAGGCTGTATCAGATGCGGTTGACGTGTACGTTTACGGCTACCCGCTGGTCACGATGGACATGACTCGGCGGCAAATGACCAACGTAGCGACGCCCGACGGAACCCATTCACCGATGGGGCAGCTCGTGAAACTGCGTACCTACCCGCCAGTGGAGATGCACACCGTTACCGCTCCCAACGCGGACACGCTTTACACCACTGCGTGGGTTGATGTTACGAGCGAGCCTTGGATCTTCAGTGTCCCCGACATGGGGGACCGTTATTATCTGTTACCCATGCTTAGCGGCTGGACCGATGTCTTCCAGGTTCCGGGCAAGCGCACCACCGGCGGCAAGGCTCAGAAGTATGCCATCACCGGGCCCGGTTGGAGCGGCACCCTTCCTCCGGGCGTCACGGAATACAAGTCTCCAACCGGACTGGTCTGGATTCTGGGCCGTATTTATTGCACCGGCACGCCTGCGGACTACGCTGCGGTCCACGCGCTGCAGGACAAGTTTTCGCTGGTTCCGCTTAGTTCCTACGGCAAACCGTACACGCCTGTGCCTCAGCCGGTCGATGCCTCCTTCGATATGAAGACCGGCGTTCGCGACCAGGTGGATGCTCTCAGCGTCAACGACTACTTCAATTATCTGGCGCGGCTGCTAAAGACGAATCCCCCCGCCGCTGCCGATACGCCTATGGTCGAGAAGATGAAGGCCATCGGCCTCGAGCCGGGGAAAGACTTTGATCCCAGCAAGCTCGGCGCATTCGACAAAGAAGTGATCAAGACCGTGCCCAAGCTGGCGCAGGTCAAGATAATGGAGTACTTCAAGAAAGCGGCTGAGCCGGTGAACGGCTGGACGTACCTCACCAAGGACATCGGAGTATACGGCACCAACTACATCCAGCGCGCGCTGGTCACGGCCATCGGTCTGGGAGCCAACCGTCCGCAGGACGCCATCTATCCGACCTCGCAGAAGGATTCGGAAGGTCACGAATACGACGGTGCTTCGAAGAAGTATGTCATGCACTTCAACAAAGGCGACATGCCGCCCGTCAATGGCTTCTGGTCCATCACCATGTATGACAAGGATTACTTCTTTGTGCCGAATCCGCTCAATCGCTACACCTTGAGCGCCCGCAACAAGTTCGTCACCAATCCTGACGGCTCAGTTGACCTGTACCTGCAGGCTGACTCGCCGGGCAAGGCGAAGGAAGCGAACTGGCTGCCGGCACCCAAAGCCCAGTTCATCCCCATGCTGCGCTTGTATTGGCCAAAGGAAACCCCGCCATCCATCATTGACGGCACCTGGAAGCCGCCGGCGATCATGGTCGCGCAGTAAGCTATCTTACAAATCGCTGTGTATCAGGGCAGGTCTGAAGACTTGCCCTGATACAACACAAAACGATGTGATCACATACAGCGTCTTAGGCCCGCGGAAGGGTAATGATGTAGTAGAGCGGAAGGCATAGCAGCAGCGCCGCGATCACGGCCAGGCCAACCCGCACGGACTGGACCTTAAAGCGTTGGCTGATGGCCATCAGCAGCAGCACGGTGGCCAGGGTCACGGTGACCCGGACGTATTGGTCAGAGTGCTCGCGCGCCTGGTCGCCTTGCTCGAAGGTTTGCGTCGCCTGTTCATTTAACTTGGCGGCCTCTTCGGTCTTGGCGCTGCGGTATTCCGGCATGAAGAATGGGCCGGGGGGAGCGTCAGGGTTGTTGAGCGGGTCGGTCTTTTTCCAGGACTCGAAGGCGGGGCGAAACTCGGGAAGGAACCGGCGTTCGAAAAGCTCGGAGAGCTTCTTCTGGCCCTGGGCTTCGGCCTTCAGCCACTCGACCACGGTGGAAGCGTTGTACAAACGCTCCTGATTGGCGGTGGTGGCGGCTCCCTCGGCTTGCACCCGGTACCTGCTGGCCAGTCCATACAGTTGCTCCTGATGTCCCGTCCAAAGCGCCGCCTGGTATCCGCTCCAGGCGGTGGAGACAGCGACTATGGCGAGCACAACAGCCTCAACGATCTCGAGGATCTCGTGAGCGAGAGAGTGTGACTCCCCCTTGTGTTCGCTGAGGTGATGGGCCAACTCGATGTTGGAGCCTCCAGCAGATTCCGGCATTGAGAAAACCTCCTGCGGCAGTACAAAGGAGAAGCAGCCGTCTGGTGGCGGCTGCTAATATGTTGGGCGAGCGCCTGCCGGGTTGCAGGCCGGCAGGTACTCGACCCTGTGCTGTAAGCGGCAATTTCTAAATGCAAGGAGGAATTCAAACATGGCACCAGCAGGACTGTCCAATCTGGGCTCTGGAAAATCAATCGTGTGGGCGATCGTGCTCATCGTTTTCGGCTTCCTGGCGATCGCGCTTCCGTTCGCGACTTCGTGGGGAGTGGTCTTGGTCATTGCATGGCTGATCGTTTTCAGTGGCGGGTTTCAATTCATCCACGCCTTCCAGTCGCAAGGCATCGGGCACATCTTGTGGAAGCTGCTGGTGGCGATTCTGTATCTGATCGTCGGAATTTATTTCTTGCTGCACCCCATCCTGGGGGTGGCGGCGTTCACCTTCGCGCTGGCGATTTTCTTTGTGCTCGAGGGCGTGTTTGACCTGGTGGCCTATTTTCAAAGCCGCCATCTGGCGGGATCGGGCTGGATCCTGTTCGACGGCATCGTCACCCTGATCCTGGGACTGCTGGTGTGGCGGCAGTGGCCCTCCAGTTCGTTGTGGGTGATCGGGACGCTGGTGGGAATCAGCATGATCTTCACCGGAACAACGCGTCTGATGCTGAGCCTGGCCGCGAGGCGTCTGGTGCGCAGCTAGGAATGTTCCGGGGCTGAAGCCCCTGTTTCTTTAGGTGGACGAGGACGCTGGCCTGAAGGCCAGCTCTTCCACCGGAAAAGGGCGGACTCGGAGGATGGCGTCACGGCCGGCGCTTCCACCAATCCGGCCTTGCTAGCGAGAGTCCATGCCAGAGACGGCCACAAAGAAGCACAACGCGGTTCGCGATAAGGCGCGAGCTCTCATCACGGAGAGCTGGCAATCGCAGGCCAATTTGTCTTTTTTTCTGGCGCTTCTGGTGGTGGTCGGGTTCATACTGCCGTCTCTGGGATTTGGCAAGGATGACGAAAGACTGTACAGCGATGCCACCTTTTCGCTGCTATTGATTTCAGGAGTTGCCATAGCCTGGGGACGGCGCTGGCTGTTTGCGCTGGCGTGCTTTGTGGGCAGCGCTGCCCTCGCCGTGCGCTGGATGGCGTACTTGACGCCTACCCTCACGTTGCAAGTGTGGGCCGGCATCTGGTCATTGCTGGCGATTTTAGCGATCGCGCTGGTGCTGCTGGCGCAGGTTTTTCGCCCCGGGCCGGTTACGTCGTACCGCATTCAGGGCGCCATCGCGGTTTATCTGCTGTTCGGAATTGGCTGGGCGCACGCCTACCACATCACCGCAATGTTGCATCCAGGATCGTTTCAAAGTAATAACTCGGGAGGAGTGTCAACCGTTTTGGACTGGGCTTACTATAGTTTTGTAACCCTTACCACAGTTGGCTATGGAGACATCACGGCGGTGCGTCCGATCGCCCGCGCGCTTTCCATGGGAGAGGCCTTGACCGGCCAGCTCTATCTGGCCGTGCTGATCGCGCGCCTGGTGGCGATGGAAGTGGTTACGTGGCAGTCGAAAATGGGCCAAAATTCGGAATAAATAACCAACTAAAGAGGAGAGAGTAATGAAGAAAAGTCTCATCGCAGTACTCATTCTGACCGGTGCATTCATCCTGCAGGGCGCGGTGTTTGCGCAACAGGCGCAGCAGCCAGCCGCCTCCACCTCCACTGTCAGCGACCAGGACATCCAGTTGATGCGGGAGGACCTCCGCTCGCAGAAGAAGCAGATCATAGCCGCCAACCTGCAGTTGACGGACGCGGAAGCCACCAAGTTCTGGCCGGTTTACGATGCCTATACCGCCGAAGCCACCAAGGTAGGTGACACCCGGGTGGCGCTGGTCAAGGAATACGCCCAAACCTACAACACCATGACCGATGCGCAGGCCAAGAGCCTGATTACGAGATGGGGGGCAACCGACCAGGCCATGGCGAATCTGCGCATGCAGTGGATGCCGAAGTTTGAGGCGGTTTTGCCGGGCAAGAAAGCGGCCCTGTTCTTCCAGATTGATCGGCGGGTGGCCCTGCTGATCGACTTGCAACTGGCGTCCGGGATTCCGATGGTCAAGCAGTAGAGCGGGGTGGAATCGCTGGGCTTCAGCCCAGCGCATTCAGATGGAAAGGAAGAGGGGCTTTTAGCCCTGGGCGCAAGCGCCGGGGCTGAAGCCCAAAATCTGCCGGGAGCTTCTTCACCGGGCTGAAGCCCGGTGCTTCCGCCCCCATATTGACGAGGTAAAAGTAATGTTGAAGCGATGCCTTGTATTGGCTGTGGTTCTGGTGGGTGCGTTCCTGTCGCTCAGCCACCCGCTGCTGGCCCAAACCTACAGCACTCCGCTGCCAACGGTGAACGACAAAGACGTTGCCCTGCTGCGAAAGAACCTCCAGGCCGAAGCTAAGCAGCTTATTACCAAGAACATGCAGCTTACCGACAGCGAAGCGGCCGGGTTCTGGCCTCTCTATAACCAGTATGCCGCTGAGGTACGCAAGGTGAACGACACCCGTTTCGGCCTGATTAAGCAGTACGCCAAGGTTTACACGACCATGACGCAGGACGAGGCCGACAGCATGTTCAAGCTGCTGTCCGACGCCGACCAGACCATCATCAGCCTGCGGCTGCAATATCTGCCAAAGTTCGAGCAGGTGCTGCCCGGCACCAAAGCTGCGCTGTTCATGCAGTTGGACCGGCGGCTGGACAGCCTGTTTAACGTCCAGATTGCGTCCCAATTGCCGGCCCTCAAGCCTTAGCGAGCCCCTGAACGGGGGTTGGCGCCCTATCTCCCGGGCCAAATGAGTTCCAATGTGGGAATTCCTCGGAATTTTCCCGGCTCATCCTGATCAAATCCACGCCCACCGGTGCGATACTGCGGTGTAGATTCGTCTTCAACTTGTCCAGCAATGACCCTGACAACCGAGGGCCCTGCCGTGCCGCGCCAAAGCGACCACTGGGATTTCGACTTCATCATCATTGGCTCCGGATTCGGAGGCAGCGTCACCGCGCACCGACTGGTCGAGAAGGGCTACAAAGTCGCAGTCATGGAGATGGGCCGCCGCTGGACGCCTGAAAACCTGCCGCGCACCAGTTGGTCCATCCATCGCTGGTTCTGGCGTCCGGGCCTGGCCTTGCGCGGCTTCTTCAACATGCGCTTCTTCCGCCACGTCACCATCCTGCACGGCTGTGCCGTCGGCGGCGGCTCGATCACCTACGCCTCCACCCTGCTTCGCCCTCCGGACAAAGTTTGGGACAACGGATACTGGGCGGGTTTGGCCGACTGGAAGGCGGAGATGCCGCAGCATTACGACACCGCCTCCCGGATGCTCGGGGTGACGGAGAACAAGATTCTCGGACCGGGCGATCGCCTGCTCAAGCGCGCCGCCGAGGCTGCTGGAGTTGGCGATTCCTTCTACCGCACCAGCGTCGGCATCTTCCAGGCGGCAGAAGGCCAGCCCGGCGGCCAGACCTTTCCCGACCCATTCTTCGGCGGAGAAGGACCGGAGCGCACCACCTGTAACGCGTGCGGCGGATGCATGATGGGCTGCCGTCACGGCGCCAAGAACACGCTCGACCAGAATTATCTCTACCTCGCCGAGAAGCGCGGCGCCGCCGTCTTTCCCGAAACCCGGGTGGTGGATGTCCGGCCGCTGAACGGCAAACCCGACGGTGGCGAGGGCTACGAAGTTTCCACCGTGAAGTCCACCGCGCTGTTCAATCGGCATCCGCGAGCGCTTCACTTGCCGCGCCGTCGTCTTTTCTGCATCGTCGCTGGGCACTACTGAGCTTCTCTTCCGCCTCAAGTCCAAGGGCTCGTTGCCACGTGTCAGCGACCGGCTGGGCAAACATATTCGCACCAACTCCGAGTCGCTCATCGGGGTGCGTATCCCCGGCTCTCGCGACGATCTATCGAAGGGCGTGGCCATCGGCTCCGGGGTTTACATTGACGAGCACACCCACATCGAAGCCGTCCGCTATCCCAGCGGCTCCGACGCCATGTCGCTGTGGGCCACGATGCTTACCGGCGGCCGGCCCGGCCCAGGAAGGATCGCGCTCTGGGTGAAGAACGTTGCGGTTTCGTCCCTGCTGCCATCCCATCAAGACCTTCCGTCTGTTCCAGCCCTTCGGCTGGGCGCGAGAAACGGTGATCCTGCTTTGCATGCAGGCCCTCGACGCCCACATTGACATGTGCTGGGAGCGGCCCTGGTTCTGGCCCTTCCGCAAGTTTCTGGTGAGCCGCGGCGACAAGGTGCCCACCTACATCCCGCAGGCCAATGAGTTTGCCGAGAAGCTTGCTCGCCTGGCCGGTGGGACTGCCATGAGCATGCTGCCGGAAATTCTGTTCAACATTCCCGGCACCGCGCACTGCCTGGGGGGCTGCGTGATCGCCGATTCGGTGGAGAGCGGCGTGGTGGACTCCCGCCATCGCGTCTTCGGCTACAGGAACATGTACGTCTGCGATGGCTCGGTCGTCGCCGCGAACTTGGGCGTGAATCCCAGCCTGACGATTACCGCCCTCACTGAGCGCGCCATGAGCTACATTCCGCTGGCCTCGGAAAACGGCTGGGACGACTGTGCAGACCCGCAACCAGCCTCAGCGAAACACTCCGGATATGCTGCGGCCCGGCTCGGCAGTTCCGGGTAGAAGGGCACCGCTTGTCACCAATCACGGATGTTTTGAGATGCTCGCATGAGATGAGCGGCAGAGGCGGGTCGCTGCTGGTCTCAGATCATGTGCGCGCGCGAATCTTCAACTGAGCAGCCTCGGCGTCGGCCAGCAGACGGATTCGTTCCTCCGCCAGCAGCCTGCGGTGATTCCGATATAGCCACCAGACTACGTAACAGACTATTCCGGCAAGTATCGCAAACAAACCAAAGCCAGGCAATGTCCTGCAGTCCATAACGGATGAAATACCATCTCTTCCTGAACAACCAGGGGATAATGGCGATGAGCAGGGAAATGACTACGGAAAGCAGCCAGAAGTTCGCCTCAGTGGACTTGAAGGGGAAGCGGTCCCGGTCGGGCGCGTACCACCATCGCTCCTCCAGCGACCAGCACAGGCCGATGGTCAGAAGCAATAACATTCCCGGCACCAGGAAAAACACGGGGATGCCGGCGACGATGAGGATGGTCGGCTGACCCGGAACGTCCACGTCCACCGGTTGGCTGACGATCAAGCTGCGCAAGAGCAGGCGCTCCACCTTCGGGTGACTGAGTCACGATGTGAAACACCAGGAGATACGTCCCGGGCTTGACTCTGGTATGCCCCTTGACGGGGAATTCTTCGATGGCTGTCTGATGCGGCCCGAGGGTAAGAGAGTGGAGGCTGGAATAGAAGCAAAAGGGAAGGCTGCCGTACGGCAACGGCACTCGGCTTTCCTGGCAATACGACACTCCGCTCCCGATGGGCGCGATGTTCACGATGTTGAAGGTGCGCGGGGAAGTGTTCTTCAACACCAAATAGATCGAACCCCATTGCGAGCTGTCCAGCGACGCCAGGGTGGTTTTGATCTGTACGTCGAGGATTTTGTCCAGGTCGTTAAGGTTCTCGGTCTTCACCGGTAGCGACTTCAGAATTACTTGCGGCGAGGTTTTGCCGCCGGCAACGGTCTCGTAGTCGAGACGAAGGTCGAGGTTCTCGTCAATCTGGGCGAGCTGCGGGCCAAAAGGCGGTGCTATCGCCGTGAAAGCACCAGCTTCCGGCCCCCCGGGTCTTGCCATCGCCGAGGGCACAGCCGCACTCGGAGGAGCCGAAGCATGGGACGCGGTGATGGCCAGTGTCCAGACGTAATCGGCGTGAGGAGCGAGCGCCGCGAGAGTCAACGGCGTGGTGGGATGAATATCGAGCTCCGGTCTAGGCGACCAAGATAGCCGCAGGTTTCGCAAGCCGGCGTCCGAACGATTGTGTAACACGATCATCGCGATAGCTGACTGCGCCGTTCCCGCCGGCAGATTGACGGTGGCGGGTCGGAACTCCAGGTCCGGCTGGGCATCCGCCGGAAAGGCGGGCGCGCTAAGCGCGAGAGCAAACAACAGCACGGCGAGGTAGGGGCTCCAGGCGGCACCGGGGCGTAGGTCCACGATGGAATTTTGCAGCCGACGAGCCATGATCCCCAGTGTAGAACCCAAGGAAACCCACCCGGGTGCGAATGGTAAGCCGAGCGCGGTAACACAGTCAACGACAGGGGCGGTTCCGGACGCTTTCCTTCCATCAAAGGACTGCATTGGGGCCGGAGTCCTTTGCCAGTTGCGCGATTGCTTTTCGAGGAGTAGATATAGACAATTCGTCAATCAGAGTTTATAAGACGCTCTGGGCGAAATCCCAGGGCAGGAGGCATGTGTGTCAAAGAACGGCAAGAAAGACAAGAAGGACAAAAAGGACAAAAAGGGAAAAAAAGATAAGCAGGCGAAGCCAGAGCTAGTCGCAACCACGCCCGGCAATGGCGCGGCATACGCAGACGGCACGCCGCTAGACCGCGTCCAGTATCTTGAGGCCAAGCTCATCCTGAAGCCAGACCGTTTTACCTCGGTGCAGGCCTTCCGGGACTTCGGCAAGATCGTGCAGAAAACGGCCAAGAATGTGGGTGTTGGCTTCATCACGGATGAAAAAGCCGGACTGAGGCCAGAAGTCAGGGAGATCACTTTTGCGGATACTTCCGATTTCCGGCTGTACAACAACGCGTTCATCCTGCGCCGGCGCATCGCCTACGTGGACGGCTTCCCGGTGGGCGATCCGGAAATCGTCTTTAAATTCCGCCATCCGGATGAGCAGAAGGCGACTGCCCTGGACGTACGGCCCAAGATCGCCGGAGCGTACCGTATCAAGTTCAAGGCCGAAGCCTTGCCGCTGAAGGACGAAGTTGGCGGCTACCGCATTCTGTACTCGCACAACTGCCAGTTCGGCTTAAGCCAGATGCACGACGCAGACAAGACTTCGATGGCCACTCTGGTGAAGGTGTTTCCGGCGCTGGCGGCCATCAAGAAGTCCGACAGCGAGAAAGTAACCCTGGTGAACGGAGGCATCGTAGAAGAGGTCTTGCTTCCACTTGGCCAACTGGACTTCGGCAAAGGGTTAGTGGGCAAGTGCGATATCGGGTTGTGGCGCACTCGTGGCGAGCATAAGTCTCTAGTGGGAGAGTTTGCCTTCCAGGTCAAGTTTGCCGACCGAGCAGCCATAGCCGAAAAGCAGAAAAAGCTGGCCGCGCAGTTCTACGTAACGCTCCAAAACGATGTGCAGGACTGGCTTGCGCTCGGCGTAACCAAGACGGGCATGGTTTACCGGCTCAACGGTAACGCACCCCAAAGCCACGAATGATTGAGACGTTGTACGGGCAGGACGGTGGCCGGAACTGCTCTGGCCGTTCTGCCGGTCCTCTGCAAAGAAGACCGTTGATTGCCTTGGAGAACCCTTCGGGTTGGCGGAGTTTTCCGTGACTCATGCCTAAGGGGACCCGGGTCACCAACCTCCACCGCCGGATTTCGACATGCCAACTTTGATACCTCCGTTTTGGCCATGAGAGCCTTTTGTGGTTTAGGCTATCTGGTTGTGAAAATCTCAAAGAACCAATCGTAGAAGCGCCCTTGACGAAGGCGTCAGGCTTCAAGAGGCGTGCTTACACTGGCCCGCTGGAGAACAGGATTCCCCAGGCACGAAAGGAAAATGTTATGGCACCCAAGTCTGAGGAACATTCCCCCTCATACGTCGAGGTCACTGAACAAAAGCGGCTGAACGAAGCCCGCGAGAAGGGCATTCCGTGGAAGAAGTGGGGACCGTATCTCAGTGAGCGGCAGTGGGGCACAGTTCGGGAGGACTACAGCAGAGACGGAAATGCCTGGAACTACTTCTCGCATGACCAGTCGCGCTCACGCGCCTACCGCTGGGGCGAGGACGGCCTGGCAGGGATCTCCGACGACAAACAGCATCTCTGCTTCGCTCTGGCCTTGTGGAACGGTCGCGACCCGATCCTGAAGGAGCGGCTGTTCGGTCTCACCAACAGCGAAGGCAACCACGGCGAAGACGTTAAGGAATATTACTTCTATATCGACAGCACGCCGACGCACTCGTACATGAAGTATTTGTACAAGTACCCTCAGAAGGAGTTTCCGTATCGCGATCTGGTGGAGACCAACGGACGGCGTTCGCGCGAAGAGATGGAGTACGAACTTCTCGACACCGGAGTATTCAACGACGACCGGTATTTTGACGTATTCGTCGAATATGCAAAAGCCGACCCTGAGGACGTTCTGGTTCGAGATCTCGGTGCATAACCGCGGGCCAGAAGCTGCCCAGATTCATCTGCTTGCCCACCCTGTGGTTTCGGAACACATGGTCGCAGGAGGAAGGCGAGCGCGAAGCCTGTATTGCGTCAGGCGGACAACGGCATAAACGCCTCTCATCCGACGCTTGGTGAGTACACGTTGCAGTGTGATGGCGCGACGGAGCTGCTGTTTACGGAAAACGAGTCCAATGCCAACCGCCTGTGGGGACAAGCTAATCCGTCGCCGTACGTCAAAGATGCCTTCCACGAATATGTGATCGCCGGCAAGCGCGACGCGGTCAATCCGGCGAAGACGGGAACCAAAGCGGCTGCACATTATGTGCTGGACGTGCCGGCCGGTGGATCCAAGACCGTGCGGTTGCGTCTTAGCGCAAAACCTGCCGCCGACGCGTTTCCGACCTTTGACAAAATTTTCTCTGATCGCCTGTCCGACGCCGACGAATTTTATGAACGTATTACTCCCCACAATTTGAGTGAAGACGAGCGTCGCGTTCACCGGCAGGCGCTGGCAGGAATGTTGTGGTCCAAAGAGTATTACTATTTCGATCTTGACAGATGGCTGATGGAACACGAATCTCATCCCCTGGTGGGGTCAGGCAAAGGGGGCGCGCGCAACGCTGAGTGGTTCCACATGCTCAACAGCGATGTCATCTCCATGCCTGATAAATGGGAATATCCCTGGTATGCAGCATGGGACCTAGCCTTTCACACCATTGCTCTCTCGTTAGTGGACTTCGACTTCGCCAAAGAGCAGCTTCTGCTGATGCTGCGAAACCTGTATGCGCACCCCAACGGCCAGATTCCCGCGTATGAGTGGAATTTCAGCGATGTGAATCCGCCGGTCCATGCCTGGGCGACGCTGTTTCTGTACCGCATTGAGACCGAGTTGGGACGCGCCGACCTGCGCTTCCTGGAGCGCTCGTTCCAGGGACTGATGCTGAACTTCAACTGGTGGGTTAATCGCAAAGATCCGGAGGGACGCAATGTGTTCGCGGGCGGGTTCCTCGGATTGGACAACATAGGCGTATTCGATCGCAGTGCGCCTCTGCCGACTGGTGGACACCTGGACCAGGCTGACGGCACGGCGTGGATGGCCTTCTACTGCCTATGCATGCTGGAGATTGCGCTCAGTCTGACCGAATACGACTCCATGTATGAGGACATCGCGTTTCGCTTCCTGGAGCATTTTGTCTGGATTACCTACGCTATGGACCGCATCGGCGAGAATAAGGACGAGATGTGGGACACAGGCGATGGGTTTTTCTACGACCTGCTCCATTTCCCCAACGGCGACGCCAAGCGTTTGAAGATCCGCTCGATGGTGGGACTGCTGCCGCTGTGCGCTGCCACCGTCTTTGAGCCGGGCAGTTTCATGCACCACCCCCGGGTTATGGAGCTGATTGAACTGTTCCGTAAGCGCCATCCCGACGTGGTGAAGAAGATTGCCGTAACCGATGGCGACTTTGTCGGGTACGCCGAGCGCAGGTTGACGGCCGTTTGTAACAAAGAAAAATTGCAGCGCATTTTGGGCTACATGCTCGATGAGAATGAGTTCCTAAGTCCATACGGCATACGCTCTCTGTCGAAATATCACCACGATCACCCCTTCGTGTTCAACCTTGATGGACACGAATACAAGGTCGAATACTTGCCCGCTGAGTCGAATACCGGGATGTTTGGCGGCAACTCCAACTGGCGGGGCCCGATTTGGATGCCGGTCAATGGGCTGATCATCCGCGGGCTGCTGCAGATGTATCCGTTTTATGGCCCGGACTTCAAAGTGGAATGTCCGACCGGCTCAGGCCACTACATGACCTTGTTCGAAGTGGCCAAGGAAATCAGCCGAAGGTTGTCGAGCATCTTCCTGCGGGACGCCAACGGCAAGCGCCCGGTCTATGGCGGGACAAAGAAGTTCCAGGAAGATCCGCACTGGCGGGATTACATCCTGTTCTACGAGTACTTCCACGGCGACAATGGCGCCGGGCTGGGCGCCAGCCACCAAACCGGATGGACCGGGCTGATAGCGCGCAGTCTTGATTTATTCGCGCGTCTGACCCCAGAAGTTGCACTACAGCCTCCCCGGAAAACCATTGCCGAGATAACGCGAGAGCAAGTCGCGGGGCAATGACGGCATTCGCTGGAGTTACGCAAGGGCGGGTCGCCTGACGGCCTGCCGAATCCCCAGGCGCACAATCCTGTCCCGTGCCAGGCGGCGGAACACGCCCGCCTTCGTATAATCTGGCAGCCCCTTCCCTCCATGCTGGAGGACTGAACAATATGAAGATTGGAGCCGCCTTGAACGTCCGGACTGTTACCTTGAGTCTCACCATTCTTCTGCTGGCTGCGCCTCTGCTGGCGCGCGACAGCACCGACGTGATCATCATGAAGAACGGCGATCACCTTACCGGCGAGATCAAAGGTCTCGGCGGAGGCGTGCTGTATGTGAGCATGAGCTATATCCTGGGCACTTCTTCGCTGGACTGGTCCAAGGTGGCGCGGGTCGAAAGCAAACAGTTGTTCATCGTCAAGACCGAGGACGGCACGGTGTACAAAGGGACGCTCAACACCGCGGAGGCGGAGGGAGGCAGGCCGGTCACGATCGAGGTCATCCAGACGGCGGACAAGCAAACCGCGATCGACCAATCACGGGTCGTGGAGATGGCCCAGACCTCCGACAAGTTCTGGCAGCGATTCAACGGCGACATGAATTTTGGGACCACCTACTCCAAAGGAAACGAAACCGTGCAGTACACCTTGAGCTCCGATGTGGAATATCTTCGACGGCGCTGGTCTGCCGGCGTCGGCTGGAGCTCCAACCTGTCCACCAGCAGTGGCGTCACCGCGTCCACGCGGAACGAGATAACGCCCACCGCCCGCCATCTCTTGCCCTGGGACAATTGGTTTTACGCAGGCCTGGGTGACTTCCTGCAAAGCTCGGTGCAGGGAATCCAGCTGCAAACTTCCGTGGGCGCAGGCATCGGGCGCTACTTGAAGAACACCAACCGGGCAACCATCTCCGTGCTCGGCGGTCTCGCCTGGCAGAACACCCAGTACAATCAATCTACCCTTTCAGGCTCGCAAAATCTTGGCGCAGCCCTGCTTGCTGCAGACGTGAAGCTGTTCCGGTTCAACAAAACCAACCTGGATTTTGCCGGGGTTCTGTTCCCGGTCCTCAACGATCCCGGCCGCGTCAAGTTCAACATGAATACGACCTACTACATCAAGATCACCGGCGACCTGTCGTGGAACATCTCGTTCTACGGGAACTGGGACAACCAGCCTCCGCCCCACTTCGCGGGCAGTGACTACGGCACCAGCTCGGGGCTGAGCTGGACGTTTGGGATGAAGTGAAGGGGGCGCGAGACCGTGTTGTCCGGGGTGGGCGCGGCGCCGGACCGTAGCTCTACCCGAGTCTCGCCAAACGCAAGCTATCGAGTGGAACCGGCGGTCTTGCCGGTGGCGGTCAATGCATAGGGAACAGCACGTTTCAAGATCCCCGGAAGAATGACCGTCGGCGGATTGGCAACAAGCTTCGGCACGGTTGCCGCCGGCCTGGGCAGCCAGGGAACGCACGCCAGAAGCTGCTTGGTGTAGGGATGAGCAGGGCGTGCTCAAGACTTGGTCCAGGCTTCCACATTCCACGATCTCTCCGTCGTGAAGAATCGCCGAGCCGATGGCAGACGGAGGCGACCGATACCAGGTCGTGAGAAATGTAGAGCACCGCGCTGCCGAGGTTGCGGTTCAGCTCGGCGAAGAGCTTAACGATTTCCGATTGCGTAATGACATCGAGGGCGCTGGTTGGCTCATCGGCGATGAGCAGCGCGGGCGAGTGCATGATGGCCATGGCGATCAGCACACGTTGCGCCTGCCCGACGCTGATTTGCGCTGGAAAGCGGCCGAGAAAATCGTCGTCGGCAGGTAATCCAACGCTGCGCATTACGCGCTCAACTGCGGCGGTGAGGTCGGCTCTTGTTCCCCGGGCGTGGGCGCTCCAGGATTCGGCCAATTGGGTCCCAATCCGCAACGCGGGATTCAGGCTGGCGAGCGGACTTTGCAGAACCAGCGCAATCTCGCGGCCGCGAAGCTGGCGCATTTCGCGCTCCGAGGCAGCCAGCAGGTCGCGGCCGCGAAACAGCAGGCGGCCCGACGTCTTGCCGCCTTTGCAGCCGAGCAGCTTCAGAATGGCCAGCGCAATGGTGCTCTTGCCCGAGCCACTCTCTCCCACCAGCCCCAGGATTTCACCGCGACGGACTTCGAAGCACACACGGCTGAGCGCGCGCGGCTTGTTCGGGAAAGTCCACCCGAAGATCGACCGCCAACAGTGGTTGCTCACTTGCCATTGCTGGCCCTCTCGACCGTGAGCTTGAGGTATTCGACGTTCCAGTAGGTTTGCGGCCTGAGCACCACGGGTTTTGCGTTCTCCAGAGACGGAGAAACACCGGTGAGAGCGTTCTTGTTCACCAGATAAATGAAGGGGAGCTGGTCGGCCACGATTTCCTGGACCCGGTCGAAGGCCTTCTTTCGCGTGTTGTCGTCCATGGCCGAGGCTTGCGCTCGCATGAGGCGATCGATCTCCGCTTCCCAGGGCGTGGCGGGCGTCTTCTGCTTCGGGTTCCACTGGTGGGTCTCGGACGAGCTCAGCCAGACATTCATTTGCTCGTTGGGATCGAGTTCGACGTTGACCAGACCGAGCAGCACCGCTTCATAGTTGAAATCCTGCGTGATCCGCTGGATCAGAGACGGGAAGTCGAGGGTGACGACGTTCACGGTGATGCCCAGCGCGCTCAGGTCTTGCTGGATCATCGTCGCCATCCGCTCCCGCGCGCGGTTACCAGCGTTGGTAATGATGGAGAACTCGACGGCATGCCCGTCGCGATCACTGAGCTTGCCGGCCGACAACTGAAAGCCGTCCTGCTGGAGAAGCTGCAGGGCGGCCTGCCGGTCGAAGCGCACCGGTTGCAGATGGGCGTTGAACCAGAATTTGTTGGCTGGCGAGACCGGGCCAATCGCCGGTCGCGCGTGACCGTTGTACACGACTTTGCACAGGTCCTCGCGATTGATGGCCGCGGAAATTGCGCGCCGGAAGTTCCGCGAGGCGAACCACTGCAGCTTGTAGGCCGGAATCGGTGCGGTGCTTACCTGGTTGAACCACATCTGCTCGGAGTCGAGCGACGCGCCAGCATCATGCACCAGGGCAGGCGAGGAAGTGGAGAGCCGGTCGAAATAGTCGGCATCCATGGTGTTGATGAGATGGATTTCGCCGCGACTGAATTTCAGCATTTCGATGTCGCGGTTGGATTGGATCTCCAGCTTGATGGCGCCGATATAAGGCAGCTGCCGGCCCGAGGCATCATGCTTCCAGTAGTTCGGGTTCTTGCGCAGATAAACGTACGATCCGGGCTTGTAGGCGGAAACATAGTAAGGGCCGAGGGCCGCCGTATCTTTGTTGGGAGATTGCGACGAAACAATGGCCACCTGATCGAACAATCTTTCGAGTCCAGCGACCGGAGCAGGGAAGTGGATGACGACCTTGCCGGGCGCGATCACGGTGCACTCGACTTTGCCCTCGCCCGAGCGGAACGAGTCCGCGGTTGGCGAATGCAGCTCCGGACTCATCAACTGGTCCATGGTGTACTTCACGTCCTGGGCGGTGAACGGCGTGCCGTCGGAGAAATAAATCGCCGGACGCAGGAGGAACGTAATCTGCCGGCCGTCCTTGGAGACCGTCCACGAGGTCGCCAGTTCGGGCTCCAGCTTCTGCGTATCGCGATTCAAACGAAGCAGCACTCCCCCCGTGAGATAGCGGATGGTCTCCGAGGAATCGTCCGCCACCGCCAAGCGGATTGAAGGTCTTTGGCTCGGAACGCAGGTAGAACCTGAGTTCATCCACGCACACGGCGGCGTTCAGGAATACAGCGCAAAACCAGGAAAATCAACAGCGAAAAGGAACGACGGTTCATGAGAAGACCTCCTGTTCGGAGACGGCGATCTGGAGACTGCTGACCATCAGGACCAGCACCACCAGCGGCGCGAAGCGCCAGATGTCGGCCCGGAGAGACAGCACGGTTTCGAGTTCACGAAGCAGGCTGCCCAGCGATGGCAACGGTTCGGCAACGCCGAGCCCCAGAATGCTGAGGTTGGCTTCGGACAGAATGAAGACGGGGACCGCGATCCAGAATTGCGCCAGCAGCACCGGCCGCAGATTGGGCATCACGTGCTTGCACAGCAGCCGAGAGCGCTGACACCCCGGTGGACCTGGCGAGGACGATGAATTCCGCCTGCCGCATGGATCGCGCGCGCGCCAGCAGAATCCTGGCGGGCGCAGCCCAACCCAACAGCCCAAGCACCAGGAAGGTGATGGTCACCGACGCGGCCGGCGAGGTGTTCAGCGGCAGCATGGCCCTGACCATCAGCAGAAGGAAAAGCCAGGGAATGGACAGCATCAGGTCAATCGCGGTCTTGGCGGCCCGCTCGATATGGCCGCCCGCGAAGCCGGGGACCGCTCCGATGGCGAAGGCGAGCAACATCGAGACGACGGCGGCTGCCGGCGCCAGCAGGATGGAGACGCGGCTTCCATGCAGCAGTCGTGCAAAACGGTCGCGTCCCAGATCGTCGGTGCCCAGCCAGTGGCCGGAGGACGGAGCGGCAATTGACATGCTCGCGGTCCTGCCGGGCGTAGTCGAATCGAGGCACGAAACTGCCGGCGACACTGATGAGGACCAGAGCGCAGGCCAGGGTCCCGGCGGCGACGCGCATGCGTTTCATGCCGGCTGCCTCCGTTCTTCCCCGAGCAGGTCGGCGCCTGAATTGGCCAGCACCACGCACGCGATGACCAGCATGGCAATGCTGTTCAGCAGGGGAAGGTCCCGTCCCAGGGCCGACTGCCACGCCAGTTGTCCGATGCCGGGGACTCCGCACAGCGCTTCGACCGGGATGGCCGCGCCGATGGCAATGCCGATGGAAACTCCTGCCAGCGCCAGCACTTCGGGTTTGATCACGGGGACCACGTGCCAGAAGAAAATCCGTGTCTCCGAGGTCCCCTTAGACCGTGCCGTGATCATGTGCGGCATGCCGCGTGTGGCCTCGACCAGTTTGCTGAGATAGCGGTGCACCTTGGGATACACAATGAGGGCGATGACCAGATAGGCGGGCTGGTTCAGGAGAATGGCCAGCAGCGCCAGTACACCCGCCGGCAGGCAGAGCAATGTTCCGCTGAACAGCGTGATAGGGATGCCCAGCGCGGGCGTGCGCAGGAACCAGCTTGCGAATACGACCACCGAAGCAGCCATCCAGGCGAGAGCGAGGCCCTTGCCGGCAACCGCGGCGGTGACAGCCGCCCGCTCTTGCAGGAGTTGCCGGACAGGACGGTTCAGCGACCGCGAGATGCCGAGGTCGCCGCGAAATGTCCTGCAGACGCTGGCGAGATAGAAGCGAACGACGTTGCGTTCCTCGGCGTGCGCGTTCTGGATTGCCTGGATGCTGTCGCTGCTCAAGCGGGCATCGAGTTGCCGTTCATCGGCGCCGAAGCCGGGCGCATAGCGAACCAGCGTGGCGGAAACCAGCCCGCCTTCCAGGATGGTGATGACAACCAGCACGAGCCTGCGCAGAATCGAGCTTCCCATGGGCGGCAACTCCTTCACTGCATGGCCAAGGTCTGCACCGGCATGGTGAGCAGCGACCCTGCACGTTGGCGGTCTTTTTTCATGGCGTACATCCGCTTATCGGCTTCGACCAGCAGTTGCGCCGCGTCGTCGGTGTCGTCGGGATAGAAGGCGACACCGACGCTGGCCGACATCGCGCCGCCGCCGCAGAATTCCTTGCAGCGGTTGGCGGCGACGTTGTGAATGCGGGCGCAAATTTCCTGCACGCCTTCCCGCTTCAGACCGGGGGCGAGGATGACAAACTCGTCGCCGCCCATGCGCGAAACGTAGTCATACTCGCGGCAGGCGAGCTTGAGGCTGCCGGCAAAGGCCTCCAGGACCTGATTTCCGGCCAGGTGACCGAATTCATCGTTGATGCGCTTGAATCCGTCGAGATCGCACAGGATGACCGCCAAGCCCCGCCGCTCGCGCTTACAGCGGGCGATCTCGGCGTCGAGCTGAAGGAACAAAGAGCGCGCATTGGGCAGCCCGGTAAGGTAGTCGGTGGTGGCCGAGTCGGCTGCGGCCTGATACTTGACGGCGTTTTCGATCGACGCGCCGATCTTCTCGAGGATGGCCAGCAGGATGCGGAGATGATCGTTGGAAAAGGCGTCGGCCTCCAGTTTGTAGAGCGCAAGAACGCCCAGAACGCGGTCATCGGCGCCTACCAGCGGGACCGCGAGGGCCGACGACATGGAACTGGCCTTGTGAGGGTCATTCAGGTAGCCGGGCTCGACCGAAGGATTTCCGTTGACGATCGGTTTCCGGTTCTGCGCCACCCAGCCGGAAAGCCCTTCTCCGATCGGGATCTCGAGCGCAGAGAAAATGCGGTAGTCATCGCCGGTCACAAATTCCGGAATCAGCTTTCCGTCGCGCGCCAGGTAAATGGCGATGGCATCGTAGGGAACCAGCTTGCGCAATCGCGCCGCCACCACGGAAAGGGTTTCGTCGAGGCTGAGCGAGCGGCCCAGATCGATGCTGAATTCCAGCAACGCCTGGGCCTCGTAACGCGCCGCCACGATGGAGGTGAGAAAGTCGCCCTGGCTGGAGTTGCTCTTCCGCGCCGTTTCGAATCCCGCCGCCGGAGCGGCGCCGTGAACGACCTTGATCTCCTTCGAGAGCTTTAAGGTGTCGGCGCTGGTGGGTCCGGACTTTGCCAGGCGTTCGAGGTCGGCGTAGCGGCGCTGCAGGATTTCCACCACCCGCGGATCGAACTGCTTGCCCGCCTCGGAGACGACTTGCTGCATGGCCGCGTCCAGCGGCATCGCCCGCCGGTACTGCCGGTCCGACGAGAGCGCGTCCAGGCAATCGACCGCGGCCAGAATTCTTGCCCCGATGGGTATTTCCTCTCCTTTGAGCCCATCCGGATACCCGCTGCCGTCCCACTTCTCGTGATGGGCTCTCACAATGGGAACTACCGGATAGGGAAAGTTGACGCGCTCCAGAATTTCGCCCCCGACGACGGGGTGGATTTTCATCTTCTCGAATTCTTCCGGCGACAATCGCCCGGGCTTGTTGATGATGTGCTCAGGAACCGCCAGCTTGCCTATATCGTGCAACAGGGCGGCGGCGCGAAGCGCCTCCTGTTCCTCCGCCGTCAGGCCCATCTCCTTGCCCAGTTCGAGGGCAAACACCCGCACTCTCTGCAGGTGCTCATGCGTGGTGTGGTCTTTGGCGTCGATGGCGAGGGCCAGGGCCTCGATGGTCCTCAAGTGCAGGGCTGCCATCTGTTCGACATGATTTTTCTGGTCCTCTAATTTCCCCAGATAGAGACGATAGGAGCGGTACATGACGTAGATGACCGGGATCATCAGGGCCGAGGCCTGCCAGCCCAGATGGGCGTTGGACCAGGTGATCAGCCAGGCGACGGCAGCGCCGACGAGGTAGTTGGGAAACGACCAGAAATAGCACTTGGCCCAGGTGCGGGAGAAAGGACGCTGCTCGGTGAGGGAAACCACCGCAGCGACAGGAACGGTATTGGCCAGAAAATAGGTGATGGCGGTTGCCATCAGTCGCAGCGGCACCTGCTCTCCCAGCAACTCCGCTGAGTCGTGATAGACGACGTAACACAATTGGATGGAGATGGCGATCTGCGCCAGGTTGAAAAAGACATGGACCGGCGCCACCCGCTTCTTGTTCCACCAGGTCTGAACCACCGCGGCAATGCAGCCCAGCGCCAGAGTTTCTGCGGGAGATAGTTCCACGACAGAAATCAGGATCACAATCAGGTTGGCCGACATGGTGCCGTTGATGCCCGGCAGCGCCACCTTGAAGCCGGAGGCAAAGATCACCGCCAGCCCATAACAGGCAAACTTGGCCCAATCGGGCCAGGAGGGGTGCAGAAACCCGGCAGCCAGCGCGCCGATTCCAGTGAGAATGACCAGGGCGATAAAGGCTTTCGCCTGAGACGTCATCGGGGCAGGTTGCCCGGCCTCGGACGCGACCGGAGGCCCTTCGTGGTCCTTGCGCATTGCCATCACCGAGCCCAGACCTCGAAGATCTGGAGTGTCTCGAGCTGGCGACTCGCGACACTCCACTTAAGACATCGGCATTGGGTGAAGAGAACGTTACAAACTGTTCCCTTGCTATCCCCTGCCGCTGGATGCGCTCCGAGCCCCCATCCCCGGCGCCGGGAGCGCTGGAGACTTGCAGGCGCGTTCCTCGCATGTGGCCGGGGTGGCGAACGAGCCCCACATCACCGAGGCATCGGTCACCGCATCGGCTCGCCAAGCTCCGCGCTCGGCTGGCGACGATGTCGGCTTCCTTCCGGGCTGCGCTCGTGCGTCAACATGAGACCCACAGTTGCGCCGGTTGCGGTCGCGGCAGCGCGACAGGGTTGCGGCAGGTCGTGGAGGCAAGAGCGGCGATACCCACCGCGAGTATCGCCGCCATGACTGCCAGTCGTGTGCGAAGGAAGCTCGGATTCGACTCTCTTTCGTCTTTCATCGCGTCCGCGCCTTCCATTTAGTTCTCACCGTTGACGATGGTATTGCCCCACATGGCGGAGTTACCCCACATGGCGGAGTTGCCCCACATGGCGGAGTTGCCCCACATGGCGGAGTTGCCCCACATGGCAGAGTTGCCCCACATGGCGGAATTGCCCCACATGGCGGAGCTCCCCCACATGGCGGAGTTACCCCACATGGCAGACTGAGGCAGGAAAATGTTGTTGCCCCACACCGCCGAGGCGCCCCACATGGCCGAGTTGTTCGAGACGCCCGATCCCGGCGGAAGGGCCGTGCCGCCCGGCAGCGGCGCCGAACTCCCCCACATCGCGGACTGACCCCACGGGGTCGTGCTGTCGGCGAGGAAAAATACGTTCCCGCTGGTAGCGTCGTAGTAGGCTGTCGGAGACTTCGCCACTCCCGGCGCGCGGTCGGTGTTGGTCAACGCCGCCTGCACGTCCAGGTAACCTGCTCCCACGGTGAAGACGTCGGACTGGATGTAATAGGTCACCCCTCCATCCACCACGGTGGTGTAGGGCGGCAGGTTCTTGTAGGCAGTCTTCATCAAGCGCGCCTTGACCTGGTCGGGTGTGAGAGTCGGGTCCTGCTGCAGCATCAGTGCGGCGGCGCCGCTCACCACTCCGGTTGCCATGCTGGTTCCGCTCAGGACGAAGTACTTATCCGGCGGTTTTATGCCAACTCCCTTGTCGTAGTAGCCGGACAGGACGCGGTTTCCCGGGTATGACTGCTCGAGCGTGCCAGCCTCCTGCAGCGAAACCACGCGGTTGCCGGGCGCGACCAGGTCCGGTTTGACGATGGCATCGCCGAAGCTGGGGCCTTTGGAGCTGTAGCTGGTCATCACATCGTCGCCGCGGTCCGGGGTCCGCTTGGTGTTCATCGCGCCCACGGTGATGACATAAGGATCGTTGCCCGGCGCTTCGATGGTTCCGTAACCGTTGGTGCCGGCCGAGTTGTCGCGTCCGTCGTTGCCGGCGGAGACGACCACCACGATGCCGGCCTGCCATGCCTGCTCAACCGCCTGGCAAACCGGGTCCTGGGTGTAGCTCTCGTACACCGGACGGCCCAGCGACAGATTGATGACGCGAATGTTGTAGGTATCTTTCAACTGGATGGCCGCCTGGATGGCAGCAATCACCGTACTGTCGGTTCCGGCGCCGTTGCTGTCGAGGGCGCGGAGGTTGATCAGGTTGACGTTGGGCGCGATGCCTCGGATGGCAACGTTGCAGGTTGGGCAGGTCGAGTCCTTGCCGTTCCCGCCGATGATGCCGGCTACGTGGGTTCCGTGTCCGTAGCCGTCATCGGTGCCGCCCCCCACCAGGTCGAGGCTGTACTGAATGCGCGACTGGCCGGACGAGTCGGCCAGGTCGTCCACGTTGTGGATGCCGCTGTCAATGACAGCCACTCCGATTCCGCTGCCGTCGAATCCCAGGTTCCACGCATAGTTCGCCAGCACCGCAGGAGCCGCATTGTTCATATGGCTGCGCACGGCACGGTCGGGCGAGATATATGCGACAGCATCATCTTCCGACAGTGCGGCCAGGGCGCTGGCCGGCACTTGCGCGCTGACACTCTTGACCAAGGTGAGGTCTCTCACCACGGCGCCTCCGCGCATCCGAATCATGTCTTTGTTGACGGTGCCGGGAACCGTGTTGTACTGCACGATCACCGAAACCATATGGTCGCTGGTCGCCTGCTTCAGCTCAGGAGCAAGCTTGGCATCGTTTGCCAGCACCATCGCCGGTATCAGGATCACGAACATCAATATCAGCCAACGTTTCATTCATCACCTCCGCGCTGCATGGAGCGCTGTGAAGTTCTAGTGCACGGACGAGGCCATTACGCTGGCTGCTTTAAGTCATTGGGTGCCATGCCCGGAGAAAGATGGGCGTGAGTGGAGTGGGCCAGTTTGGCGCGGAATCTGTGCCAGTTTGGCGCAAACTGCTCAAGAACCAGTCTTGTTCAGCCGATGCTTTCAATGTCGAGTTGGAGAGGCATAGGAACGCAGAGGCGGGATTCCAGCAATGAGTCGGAGTCGAGGAACAGGCACTGACGTGATCACTGCTCAGACACAGGGCGACGGATGTTCTGCGCGACATTGTCGTCGCCGACCCGAAGATGCGGCAGGTCATCGAGTTCGCCAGAAAAGTGGCGCCGCTCACAGCAGCGGTGTTAATCACCGGCGAAACCGGATCGGGGAAAGAACTGATAGCGCGCCTGATTCATCAGCACTCCAGCCGTCGCAACAAACCGTGGGTTGATGTGAACTGCGCGGCGTTGCCGGAACACCTGGTGGAGAGCGAGTTGTTCGGGTACGAAAAAGGTGCGTTCAGCGGGGCCGATTCGGCCAAAGCGGGCCTGTTCGAAATCGCCAACGGAGGCACGTTATTTCTGGACGAGATTGGGGACCTTGAGCCGAAGGTGCAAGTCAAGCTTTTGCGCGTCCTCGACAGCGTCCCGTATTACCGGCTGGGTGGCAATAGAAAAGTTTCCGTGGACGTCAGAATTCTGGCGGCGACCAATCGAGACTTGCAGGCTGCGGTGCGCTCAGGCGCTTTCCGTCGCGATCTTTACCACCGTATTACCGAGGTCCAGGTGCAGGTCCCTCCTTTGCGCGAACGGCCAGAGGACATTGCGGCCCTGGCGATTCATTTCCTGCAACGCTTCTGTCCGGGAACACATTTCGCTCCCGGAGGCGCTGGAGCTGTTGTCGCAGTGCACGTGGCCGGGCAACGTTCGCGAATTGCACAATCTCATCCTGAACCTTGCCATCTCCACCTCGGGTCCGGAAGTCACGGCCGCACGACGTGGCCGCTTGCCTGCCGGTGGAAGCGGCTTCAGAACCGATGCACTGCGCCAGCAGTGCCGCTCTCAACCAACTGGAGCGGCAAATGATTGTGCAAGCGCTCGAGATGACGCGCGGCAATCAAAGCCTGGCTGCCGAACATCTGGGCATGCCGCGACGCACGCTCTGCCGCAAGTTGAACCACTATCAGATAACTCTGGGCCGCCGCCGTTCTTCGCGAAAAACTGCTACACTGCCTACCGTGTATCACCGCACAGAGCTGAATGTGCCAGTCAGCCTCACTTCGAACTGCGGAACTTCTTTCACTGCTGAAGCCAGGAACTTGAGCGTGGGCGGTTTGGGGCTTCAAGATATCCGGCCACCGCTGCAAGCGGGCGAAGAACTCACGATCAGTTTCACGCTTCCGGGGGTCGGGTCAGCGTATCGAGGTGCAGGGCGTTGTGGTGTGGTCGCAGCCAAACGGAATGGCGGGGATCAAATTCAACGGCATCAGCGAGTCCACGGCTGCACTTCTGCAAACCTGGATTGCCAGCAACCGGGAACTCCCTCCGGCCGACGCCGTAGAGCATGCACAGCTTGAAGAAGTGCTGCCGGCCGCGACAGCTCGCCCCAGCTGCGCGTAGACTATCCCTCGGTTGGCCATCGGCAGCGTCGCGCCAGCGGTTGAACAGGCTCGCTACTTGCCGACGTTGCTGATTTCGAAGTCCACCATTTGTTTGACGACATCGTAGGGAACGTTGTTTCCAAAGCCGGCAAGCCTGCGGCCATTGATGTAGAACGTCGGAGTGCTGTTGACCCCAACTTTCTCTCCCAGCGCGATGAGACTGGCGAATGCGTTTTTCCGTCTCCGGTTGCGCGACGCAGGCCGACACGGCATCCGGATTGCCGCCCGCTTCTTTCACGTAACCTTTCAGCATCTGGTCAACGTTCTGTTCGTTGATTTCAGCCTGGTGGTCGTACGTCAGGCTAATAAACTTCCACACCGCATCATTGTCCTGGCGGCCGAGGCAATCCAAATATTTCGCTCCCGTGAGAGACCACTTGTGAATGCTCTCCAGCGGGAAGTTTTGGAACACCAGCCTGGCTTTGGGTTCTTCCTCCATGAGCTTGGTGATGTTGGGCTGAGCTTGCTTGCACGCCGGACATTGCAGATCGCCAAACTCGACAATGGTCAAGGTTGCGTCCTTCGGTCCATGGGATGGCCCGTTGGCGTCCTTCAGGATCTGTCGCGCTTCGGCGAAGGGATCGGCGCCAAACGGCATGAACTCGCCGGTGAACGCGTGCTTCTGATCAGAGGTCACATAAATCTTTTGCGCCTGCTGCCCTTGCGGGGTACTGAAAACGACAATGGCTTCGGAGATCCCAGCAGCCTCGGACGGTTTGATTTCGACGATTTTCCAGGTGAGATCCGAGTTCCAGCCGAACATTTTCTTGAGGAACTGGTTGAAGGTAGCTTCACTGGGAAGCGTTGCCGAACTGGCGGAGGCGCTGGAAGCGGACTTTGTGGGCACCGCAGGCGTCGTCTGCGCGATGGAATAGAAGCTGGCCAGCACCAGAGTGAGTGTCAACAGTACACGAGTACTACGATTCATGGTTCCTTTCGAAGACAGCAATTAGCGATTAGCAATTAGCAATTAGTACTTCTTACCGCGTAATCAAATAACGTTGACGTGCTAAATCCCAATTGCTAAGTGCTAATTGCTGAGTGCTGCTTGCTTACATTTCCGTCTTGGCCGCAATCGGGTAACGCCGGCCGAAGCCAAAGGCCTTCTCCGAAATCTTTAACCCCGGCGCCGCCTGCTGCCGCTTGTATTCACTCAGGTCCACCATGTGGGCGACTTTGCGGACGAGCGCCAAATCGTAGCCACGCTCCGTGGCGATGGCTTCCGGAGACTTGTTGTCTTCGATGTAGTCTTCCAGAATGGTGTCAAGGACTTCATACGGCGGCAACGAGTCACTGTCCTTCTGGTCGGGCCGCAACTCCGCCGAGGGCGCTTTCTCGATGGTGGATACGGGAATTATCGGCGAGCGTGAATTTATGTATCGTGCCAGGCGATACACCAGAGTCTTGGGCACGTCGGAGATCACAGCCAGGCCGCCGCACATGTCGCCATAGAGGGTGCAGTAGCCAACGCCAATTTCCGACTTGTTGCCCGTGGTCAGCAGCAGCGCGCCGAACTTGTTGGACATGGCCATCATCAACGAGCCGCGAATGCGCGCCTGAATGTTTTCCTCGGTGACGTCGGGATCCCGTCCGGCGAACACTGGTTTCAAGGAATTCAAGTAGGAGTCGAAGATATTGCCGATCGGGACGGTCTCGAAGCGAATGCCCAGGTTCTTCGCCAGCTCCACTGAATCGTCAATGCTGCCCTGCGAGGAATATGGGCCGGGCATGCCCACGCCGATGACGTTCTCGCGCCCCAACGCGTCCACCGCGATGCAGGCGGTAAGCGCGGAGTCGATGCCGCCGCTCAGTCCGAGCACGACCCTCTGGAAGCCACACTTGCGCACGTAATCGCGAGTGCCCAGCACCAGCGCGGCATAGGCGCTGGCCTCCACTCCCGCATCCTGATGGTGGATCTCGCCCGGTCAGCGACTCGGTGTCGAAGCAGACGAGGTCTTCTTCGAACGACTTGGCCTGCGCGATGATCTTGCCGTCGGGTCCCAGGGCGAAACTGGAGCCATCGAACACCAGACTGTCATTGCCGCCGACCTGGTTTACGAACGCGACCGGCACGCGATACCTGGTCGCAACTGCCTCCAGCATCTCTAATCGCAGCTCGCGCTTGCGCAGGTAAAACGGTGAAGCCGAGATGTTCAGCAGGATTTGTCCGCCGGCGCCAATCAGGTCTTCCACCGGGTCGACGCCGTAAAGGGGCCGGTCCCAAAAGTGTTTGTCGTTCCACGCGTCTTCGCAAATGGTGAGAGCGACCTGCTTGTTCCCGAGGCAGATCAGTTGCTGGTGCTCGGCAGGCGCGAAGTTGCGCATCTCATCGAAGACATCGTACGAGGGCAGCAGTCGCTTCGACTGGATGAAAGCCACCTGGCCGTCGCGCAGCAGCGCTGCCGAATTCAACACTGACTTCCCGGTGGCCGATTTGGCCGGCGTCACCAGGCCGCAGATCACGGCGATGCCTTCCGTTTCGCGCGCAATGGCCTCCACCGCCTGGCGGTTGCGCTCCACAAACCAGGGACGCTCGACCAGGTCACGCGGCGGGTAACCACACACCGACAGTTCAGGAAACAGGATGAGGTCGACGCCTGCACTCCGAGCGCGTCGCGAATAATCGATGATCTTGGCGGAATTGCCCGAAAAATCCCCGATAAGGGTATTGATTTGGCCGAGTGCAATCCTCACATCATCAGTGTAACGGCGTGGCGGTCGGCACGCCAAATGAGTGCGGCGGCAGCTGATCCGGCGAACTCGTGGGCGCGGGTGTGCTGTCGGGGGCGGGATACGGATCGTTCGAGGTGGGATAGCTCGCCGCCTCGGCTGGAACCACTACTGGAACTGCGGTCAGTGGGATATTCCGGTTGTTCGCCCGGACGGCGCAGCGTGGGAGCGTTGGCCGGCTTCTCTGCCGGCTTCTCCGTCGGCTTCTTCTGGGCGACTTCGGTTTCCGCCGACGGCAAATCCACCTCCCGCTGAGTGCGCACGATCTTCTCTCCGTCGACGGTCATGATCTCCAGGCGCGAAACCACCTCACCCTGGAAGCGGACGAAGTCAACTTCCTCCGGAGGAGTGCCGTAAATCCACTCCTCGTAGTCTTGCCCTTTGTCGTCTTTGTCACGGATCTTCCTGGGCGGACGTCCCTTGGCGTAAATCACCATGTCGCGGTCCATTCCGACCAGCACTTTGTGGTTCTTGATGGCGTCCTGCACCTTCGGGGGCAGGGTCTTCTCATAGGCTTCGGCCTGATTGAGCGCCTTAAAGTCGAGGACCGGCGACAACATGTCCCGCACCTGCGCACCCGTAATCTCAGGCACATATTTGTCGAAATCAAGCGTGACCATCGTACCCTTCGCGTCCAGGTTCTTGGGAGCAGGTCCCGGCGTGGTCATGACGCCACCGGCGCCGACTTGAACGTGCTGATACCACTTCTCCTTTTTCTTTGGTCCGCCGTTGATCTCGAGAACGATGGCCTTGTCCTCAACGATGACATTGGTAATGACTACCTTGTCGCCGGCCTTGGCTGCCAATCCATTCTCAGAAATCAACTGCGCTACCTGTTCATCGTTCGGAGTCACCACCCCGTGTTTGATCACCAGGCCCTTGTGTCCCTGAGGAAATGCGCGCCGCGCAAAACAATGTTCGGCGGTGAGATCGCGAATCAGCAGCATGCGGGTCTGGGGCGTGATTTTTCCCGACGGAGGAGTGGCGGGTTTGGTGTCGTCGGCGAAAACCGGCAGCGCCAGCAATAAAGCTGCCGTGGCCAACAACGCAAGATGAGGGCGGTTCATGGGAATACCCGGATTGATTGCATTATATGCCCAATCAGACCAGTGGATAGTGAACAGCTTTAGTGAACAGTCTGAGGTGCTGGCCGCTGCTCATCACGAACCGCATCACGTCACACTATCCACTATCCGCTGACCACTATCCACTACATTAGGTTGGATGCCGGAGAGTGCTTTTAGTGAGCAGGTTCCGTCAGCAGTGGTACGGGCCCTCGCGACAACTTGGTGACGGGCAACTTCCACACGATCACCAGTCCGATTAGCACCGCGACCGTTCCCGTGGCGCTGGCCTCGATTCCGTAGCCGCCTCCGGTCATCCACTTTGGCCCGGATACCGAAGTCCGCACGACGACGTTGAACATCCGCAATCCACTTACCGGCAGCCCGAACAAAAATCCGAGGGCGGTGTTCCAGCCGAAGTGGATACCCCACGGCAGCCACAACGCCCGGGTCCGCAGGTATGCGATGGCGAGCAGAATTCCGATCAGGATGGTATTGAGGAGCCCCCACCTGCTGGCGTCGGGATTGGATAGGTGCACCGCGCCGAACAGAACTGAGAAAACCGCGATCGCGCCGACTGCGCCGATGCCTTCTTCCAGACGCTGAAACGGGTAGCCGCGAAACATCAACTCTTCCGCGAGCGCTCCCACAAGCAAGACAACCAGCACGGCGCCATCTCTCGGCAACAGGTAAAAGCCAAGGTGGAAGGTAAAGCTGGGCTTGCTCCAGATTGCGATCGGCAGAACCGCGAGGGCAGTAAGGAGCAACCCTACGATGCAGCCTATTACGAACTGCCTGGCCCAGCCGTCGATCAACGGCAGTCCCAGGGCAGCAACACGGTGGTCGTGGACGTTATCAACTATGGTGAGCAGCCAGACGTAGAGGCCGATCAGCAAGAGCGCCAGCAATGAGCGGAAGATCACCTCTTGGACCAGAGAATGCTGGCGTGAGACAGCTTCGGAGAAAACTCCTGCAATGAAGAATACTGGGAACGACAACACCACCGAGATGACGAAAGCCCATACCGGGTGCAGTCGTCCTGTGCTGGTGGTGAACATGGTTAGACTGTCGCCCGCTGCCGCTTTGCAACCGGGTGGAACTTGAGCCCCTCGCGTGCGACCTGAAAATCAAGCGGATGTCCACCGTTGTTGCGAATGGCGTTCTCGACTTCCTCTCGCGCTCCATCTTCGATCAGGGCGATGACGCAGCCTCCTCCTCCCGCGCCGCAAACCTTTGCGGCGCGCGCTCCGTGCTGCCGGGCGACGGCGATCAGTTTGTCAATGAGGGGTGTGGTGATGCCGGGCGCGTTGGTGCGCCGCAGCGACCATTCTTCGCGCAGCAGGCGCTCCACGTCATCCCATTGCCGGCCTGCGAGTGCGCGATGCATGGCCTGCGCAAGCCGCGAAATCTCTTCAAAGTTGCAAATCACTTTTTGATCGCCGCCGATATGGTGCTTCAAGACCTCCCAGTTGTTGATCCCCGAATGCCGAGGCGCGCCGGTGTAGAACAGGACGAAGCGCCGGTCCACCTCTTCGAGAGAGACCGGGATGGTCTCGTGGCGAATGCCGCCGATTTCAAGATGCACGGCGTTCACCCCGCCATACATTGCCGGGTAGTAATCCTGGCAGCCGGTGGGAACACGGATCAGTTGCGCTTCCACGTTCTGCGCGATTACCCGAAGCTGTTCCGTGTCCAGGCGACGGCCGGTAAAGCGCGCCAAGGCGGAGCAGGTCGCAATCATCAGTGCGGATGAACCCGAGATACCCGCGCCTGCCGGCGATTCCGAAAATGTCTCCAGCAGGAAGCCGTTTGTGGGCTTGAAAAAGCAAACGAGGTGGGCCGCCAAGGGATGCTCGTACGTCTTGGCCGCCAGCAACTCATCGAGACCGGCGAAAAACTCCTCGCGGGCGGTATCGTGCGACCGAAGAAGAATCTCGCGTCCTGGGCGAGGCGTGATCCGGCATGCAGTCAGAATGTTCAAGGCGACATTCACGCTCACCGCGCCGGGATGAAAAAGGTACAGGGGCCAGATGTCGAGCGTGCCACCCGCAAGGTCGGCGCGGCACGGCGCGGTGGTGACGATTGCATCATCCTCTGCTGAGGACATGAATTGCGCTACGGTTTGCATGATTTATGGTTCGCCCCTCGCTGTTAGTTCTCGTCCCACAGCAATCACCTCGTTGACAACCTGCTCGACGTCGGCAAGGGTCGTGCGGTGGTTCACGACGCAAGCCCGCAGCGCGAACTGGCCATGCACGCTGGCGTTCGACAAGAATACATTCCCTCGCCGGATTACGCGTTGCAGTATCGTCTGATTCAACGTGTCCGAATCCACTTCGGCACGATACCGGAAACAGACGGCGCTGAGCGTCACCGGCGCCAGCAATTCCAGCTGCAGACTCATTGCGGATGAGTTGAGCCAGGTGCTGCGCCATTGCCAGGTCATTACGGATCGCCTCACGAAAGGCGGCAAATCCGTGATAGCGCAGCGACAGCCACACCTTCAGCGCGCGAAAGCGGCGGGACAGCTCGATGGACTCGTCAAAGAACGCGAATCCCTCCACCGGATCGTCCAGCAACGACTTGGCGTAATCACCCGTGTACGAGAACGCACGCCGGGCGGCAGCGGCATCGCGATAGAGCAGGCAGCCGCAGTCCAGCGGCTGGTAGAGCCATTTGTGGGGATCCAGAGATATCGAGTCCGCCTGGTCGAGACCCTCGAACATCTGCGGTTCCGCGATGGCCGCAAGCGCGCCGTAGGCGCCGTCCACGTGGAACCATGCGCCGTAGGCGCGGGCAATTTCCGCCAACTCACGCAGCGGATCAATGCTGCCGGTAGTCACGGTTCCCGCCGATCCGACAATCGCAATAGGGACGATCCCAGCCGAAACATCGCGTTCGATAGCGCTGCGCAGCAGGTCGGTGCGAATGCGGAACTTGTCATCGCATTCGATGAGCCGCAGATGCTCGCGTCCGATCCCCAGCAGCGCAATGGCTTTGGGAATCGACATGTGCACCTCTTGCGATGCGTAGATCGTTCCCGGCCTGGCGCCGCTTTCGTTGGCGGGAAGGCGGGCCTCGCGTGCCATGGCAAGCCCCATCAGGTTCGCTGGCGATCCACCGCCGGTGAGGCTGCCCCTGAAGCCAGCACAGCCGATCGCCTCAGCCAGCCAGCCGACGACCACGCGCTCCAGTGTCACCGCCGACGGCGAGGACCGCCACGCCGTGACAGTCTGGTTAAGCACGCTGGCCAGCAAGTCGGCGGCAGCAGCAACCGGTTCGCCGGATCCCAGCACGTAGCCGAAGAAGCGCGGACCGCCAGCGCGTGAGCTGTCGATCACACTCGCTGAGGTCGTCCAGAGCGCTGGCGCCCGATTCCATGTTCCGGCAAGGGCTTGCGAAACAAGTCTTCCGACTCGCTTCCGGTCACGTTCGGGAAACTGGGACGCTGATTCAGCGTCGCAAGATATTCCAGCGCGAGCTCGGTGATACGCTCGAAGACGGTTCGGTATTCGGCATCAGAGAGTAGCGAGAGGATTCATGTGGAGCGTCCGCGCTCATGATTGGGATCGCTGGGCGGGACAGCCATTGTAGCGCGAGTGACTCGCGGCCGGCGCGAAGCCATTTCCATGTTGAGTATCCATGCGGCCAAACGGCTCTGACGGCCGCCTCCACTATCTCACAGCTCCCGATAAGTGATCAGCTCTATTCCCCGACGCTGCAAGGCTTCCCGAGCGCCGGGCGAGGTCAGCAACTCCAACTCCTGGGCGCGCGACTCTCGTAAGCGAGTCCTCACATTGGCGAGCTCCGCATCGTTGTAACCGGGATGGCAAACGAACTCCCACGTGCCTTCCGGGATATTGTCCACAATCTTGCTGAACAGTTTCAGGTCGAGAATGCCGGTGACCAGCACTGCGAGCGAGCCATCCGTGGTTCGCAGACCGTGTGCCTCAACTTCCTCGCGAAACTTTGCCGCAAACCTGCGCAGCGTGTTGAGCTGGGCGAAGCGCTTCCACAACTGCCGGCGCCGCAGCACATCTCCGAGCGGCAACGGCCACACTTGGCCGAATGGATTGCGAACAGCGGGTACGTTTCGTGCCCGTGCGGCGCGCAACAGCGGTCGAAGCACCGCGGGAAACATGTGTGCATGCTTGTGGGTGTCGAAGTGCGAAGGTTCGACCCCCGCCGCTTGCAGGCGCTCCATCTGCGCTGCCGCCTCGGCTTCAATTTCGTCCGGCTGGAGCTTGCCGCGGAACGACGCCAGCACGAAGTCGTTCAGCTTGACGCGGAAGTGGCTCCCGTTGTTTGCGCGCCGGTTGCAGCAGGCTGCCAATTCGCTCGGCCGGGAGCAGCGGCTCGCCGTCCAGAAGTACAACGTGGCATCCAACGCTGAAGTGCGAACCGCTGCCGACCAGCGAACGCGCCAGGGCAGCGGCCTGATCGAACGCGCGCGAGTTTGCCATCAGCGTTGCCGACGTCACAATGCCGTTCTGCTGCGCTTCGGCGATGCCACGGTTGATGCCCGCAGTCATTCCAAAGTCATCAGCGTTGACGATCAGCCTGCGCACGGGTTCAGTGTAGCCTAGGCAAACAATTGCTTCGCCGGATGGTAAGAGGCGATCCTCGAGGTTTGCACTCTTCCTGCGCGCCGCTATTTTTGACCCGAGTATGAGGGTCATGTAAACTCAAAATTCCCGCTCTGGTACCGGTCTCCCATGAGGCGCGTACGAGGGGCGGTTAGCTCAGTTGGTTAGAGCGCCTGCCTTACAAGCAGGAGGTCGCAGGTTCGAGTCCTGCACTGCCCACCACTTATCTGCCGTCTAATCAAGACGGTAGCAGGGCTTTGCTCTGTCGTCCTGCCCCGCCAGTTTCTCACTGTGCCCAGAATTGTGCCCACCCAGCCGCGACATGGCCGTGAGCACCGCATCCTCGGAAGGGTGAACGTAACCCCGCGGAGATGCCGATTGAACTGTCCCCCGCGATACGCCTTAGGGAACCTCTGAACTACCCCCTGTCTTTCGAGCGGGAATGCCTTGAAAGAGGAGATTCAGGTCGATGCCTTGATTCCCATTGGTTCTGTGAGCCCTTCGGCTACCCCGTTCCGGTAGTCGGGCATGGTTGAAAGACACTACGCCGCTGAGTACAACAGCTTCTTGCGTACCAAGAACAGGTTGACCAGGGCGCAGGTAGCGAACAGCCGGTTGGCATTCTTTTTCAAGCCTCGATAGCGCACCTTCACAAACCCGAACTTCAGCTTCATCACCCCAAACACGTGCTCCACTTTCGATCGCACCCGAGACTTGGTGCGGTTTTTGGCCCGTTGTATTTCGTCGATGCGGTCCTTGAATCGGTACTGCTTGTGGGTCATGTCCTGCGCCCCGGGTGCAACTTCCTGCATGGCTTGCGTCTGCCCTCGATAAGCCTGATCGCCCCAAACCTTCGTCTCTTCCCCGTGCAGTAACTGCGGCAATACCGTGCTATCCGCCACGTTGGCCGCCGTCGCCACCACGCTGTGAATCATCTTCGTCTTACGGTCCACGCCTACGTGCGCTTTCATCCCGAAGTACCACTGCTTGCCTTTCCTCGTTTGGTGCATCGCTGGATCGCGCTTCTGCTCGCGATTCTTGGTCGAACTGGGGGCATGAATGATGGTGGCATCGACGATGGTGCCAGTCGTGATCCGCACTCCCCGGCTCTGTAAGTACAAGTTCACCGTCTGCAGAATCTCCCCGCCCAGGCCGTGCTCTTCCAGCAGGTGACGAAACTTGCACACCGTGGTCTCGTCCGGCACCGGCTCCTGTCCCAGATCGATGCCCGCAAACTGCCGCAGCACCACCGAGTCGTACAACGCCTCTTCTACCCCCGGGTCCGACAAGTTGAACCACTGCTGCAGAAAATAAATCCGCAGCATCCGCTCCAGCCCCACCGGCGGCCGTCCCTGGCCCGCCTTCGGATAGTGGGGCTCGATCAGCGAGCACAACTCGCGCCACGGCACCACCTGCTCCATCTCTTCCAGAAACAACGCACGCTTGGTCTTCTTCGTGTACCGCTCAAAGCCCGTCATCATCGCCAGTGTCCTCTGCTTCATGCTGGCGTGAATCTACCCCATCCTCGCTGTGGAAAGGAAGAACTTAATCAGAGTCTCCTTAGGTGCTAGTGGATGGTGGATGGAGGTGGAGTTCTGCTACATGCTGGGGGTCGATCCGGCGTTTTCGGACTGTTCTTGATTTCCGCCGGCTTTCTACGGTTTCTTTCTATCCACTACCCACTACCCACTCTCCACTTTATAATGGGAAGCGATGAGTTCCAACTACCAACCGCCCCATTTCGAGAATCCCGAGCCCGGCAAGGAGCGCTTCGACAACCTGGTTGGCTCGGAGCACAGCCGCAGGGCTGTCCTGCGCGCCACTTTTGGCGAGCAGCAGCACGAGGGCGTGGTCATGGCCTCGATGGACGCCGTAGTGAACTGGGTGCGCAAGAATTCCATCTGGCCGATGACCTTCGGCCTGGCCTGCTGCGCCATTGAGATGATGTCGATGGGCGCTTCGCGGTTCGACATCGCGCGTTTCGGAGCGGAGGTCTTTCGTCCCTCGCCGCGCCAGTCGGACCTGATGATCATTGCCGGCCGGGTTTCGCAGAAGATGGCGCCGGTCATCCGCGAGCTCTACATGCAGATGCCGGAACCGAAGTGGGTCATCTCCATGGGCGCCTGCGCCACCTCCGGCGGCGTCTTCAACAACTACGCGCTGGTGCAGGGCGTCAACCAATGGATTCCCGTCGATGTCTATGTGCCCGGCTGCCCGCCGCGCCCCGAGCAACTGATTTACGCCATCATGCTGCTGCAGGAGAAGATCAAGAACGATCACGGTTCTTTCCGGCGCGCGCTGAATCTGGAAAAAGCCTAAAAGCAGTGGTCAGTTGCTAGTTGCCGGTTGCCAGTGGCGGCGCAACGCTGAATCTCCCTTGCCGAATTTCCATCCAATCCTGAGCGCGCACCATGACTGACGCCCCCACCATGAGGATTGGCATCACCTGTTATCCGACCTACGGCGGCAGTGGCGTGGTCGCCACCGAGTTAGGACTGGAGCTGGCCGAGCGCGGTCACGAGGTGCACTTCATCTCCTACTCGCAGCCCATTCGGCTGACCCAAATGCTGCCCAACATCCACTATCACGAGGTGGAAGTCTCGCGCTATCCGCTGTTTGAATATCCTCCTTACGACCTGGCGCTGGCCACGCGCATGGCCGAAGTGGCGGAGATTTACGATCTCGATCTTCTGCATGTGCATTACGCCATCCCGCATTCGGTGAGCGCGATGCTGGCGCGGCAGATGCTTGGTTGCGACCACGCGCGCAAAGGCCGCCGCCTGCCTTACGTGACCACGCTGCACGGTACCGACATCACGCTGGTTGGCTCCGACCCCTCGTATCTGCCTATCACCCGCTTCTCCATCGACCAGAGTGACGGCGTCACTTCGATTTCCGAGTATTTAAAGCAGCGGACGGTCGAGGTCTTCGACGTGAAGATCCCGATCAAGGTGATTCCCAACTTCGTGAACTGCGATCTCTATCACCGCACACCTGAAGTGATGCAGCATCGCGCCGAGTATGCCAAGCCCAACGAGAAGATCCTTGTGCATCTTTCGAACTTCCGTCCGGTAAAACGTATCCCCGATGTCATCGAAATCTTCGACCGGGTGCAGAAAAAGATTCCGGCGCGGCTGGTACTCATCGGCGACGGGCCGGAGCGCTCACGCGCCGAGTGGTTGGCGGTCAACAAGGGAATCCACAACAAGGTTGACTTCCTCGGCAAACAGGACCGAATTCACGAGAAACTTCCCGTGGCTGATGTGATGCTGCTGCCGAGTGAACTGGAATCCTTCGGCCTGGCAGCGCTGGAAGCCATGGCCTGTGAAGTGGTGCCCATCGCGACCAACAAAGGCGGCGTGCCGGAAGTCATTGATCATGACAAAACCGGATTTCTTGCGGAGGTCGGCGATGTGGACACCATGGCGGGCTATGCCATCGAACTCTTGTCGGACGAAGAGCGGTTGAAGCAGATGGCCAAAGCGGCGCGCGCCAGTGCCCAGGCACGGTTCTGTGCCAGCAAGATCATCCCCATGTATGAGCAGTTCTACCGCGAGGTGCTGGAGCGTTCCTCGTAAATGGCGCCGGCCACCGAGCCGCCCATTTCTTCGGCTTGCAACACCGGAAGTGCAAGTCGCACCAGGGTTCCGCGCCCGGGCTGGCTCTCGATCGTGATCTCGGCTGCATCGCCGTAAACCACCTGCAGCCGCTCCGTCACATTCAACATGCCGATACCGGTCCCGGAGGAGGCGCTCGCGCCCGTCGCCGGCATGCCCACTCCATCGTCTTCCACTTCAATGACCACGCGATGACCGGCATTGCGGCTGCGGATGTAGATGCTCCCCCCATCCACCTTCAAGGCGAAGCCATGTTTGATCGCGTTCTCCACCAGGGGCTGGAGGATCATGCTGGGCACAAGATGATCGAGCGATGCCGGCTCCAGTTCCTTCACCACGTTCAGCTTGTCGCGGCCGAAGCGGGCAACTTCGATGTCAACGTAATCGTCGAGGAACTCTACCTCTTCTCGCAACGGCACGAACGAATCGCCCTTGCGCAGCAGGCGCCGCAGAATGTTACCCAGCTTCACGATCATCTCGCGCGCCGAGTCGGGATCGCGGCGCACCAGCGAGGAAACCGAGTTAAGGGTGTTGAACAGAAAGTGCGGATTGATCTGGCTCTGCAGCGCCTCCATGCGCGCCTGCAGCAGCAGCCGCTCCTGTTGCTCCAGCTTCATTTCGATACGCACGTTGTTCAGCACCTTCAGCGCGATGGCGACCGACATCACGGTGCCTGCGTAAATGGCCAGCGTCACCCATCCGTTATCGGAATCAAGCGCGAAAATGCGGCGCGGAAATAAACGGTGCAATTGGATACGCACGAATTCCAAACCCAGAATGAGAAAGAAGAACGAAGTCTGCCAGTCGATGAACGACTTGCGGATGCTGCGCCGGATCCAGTGGTAGATACTGAGGTCGAACAACGGCGAGAACGACCAGATGGCCTCGCGATCGCCGGCGATGTGACGCAGCAGGCCCGCCAAAAGCCCCGCAAGCACATTCATTGGCAGGGTCAGCCATTCACCCAGAAACAATGCTGGGAGTGAAACCAGCGCGCCTCCGGTAGCCCCGGCCAGACGGCCGCCGATGACGCCCATGAGGATGGCGCCCTCGAACCCGATATCGGCGGCCAGGAAGTTGCGTACCCAGTGGCGCACCAGCACGCCCAAAAAAATCGGCGTGCTCACGATGAACACCAACTCCATCTTCTCGGCGAGGGTGCGCTCCTCGCGAAACAGCAGCACGCGAAAGCGGCGCGCGCGCACCAGAACGCTGCTGATGGCTGCGGCCACTCCCAGCCGGATCAGCAAGTTGACGAGTATGAGGCGGTTGTCCATGAATCAGTGGCCAGTAGTCAGTCGCCAGTAGTCAGTAGTTAGTAGTCAGTTGTAGGCTGCCGGTGGGGCTGTTCGGCGTCTTAAAACCAGAGTCGCCGACGGTGAGATGCCACCAACTGACTACTGGCTACTGACCACTGACTACTGGCTACTGTTATCCTACCGCGCCGGCCGCCCCTTGCAGGGCTTCTTCTGCCCTGGCGCTGTCGGGCGCGCCGCCTTGGGCCATGTCGCGATTGCCGCCGCCGCGCGTGCCCAACTGTTGCACCGTCTGCTTCATCAGCGCGCCCATGTCATTCGGCAAGCCTCGTGTCTGCGCGAAGACCAGTGACGGTTGCGGACCTCCGCAACTGAGTAGGGCGACCGTGTTGGCACCTTTGGTGAGCTTCTGCGCCAGCATCTTGATGAAGCCGAGATCACGCTCGGGAAAGAATTGCACCACCAGTTTGCTCCCGCCGCGCTCCGGCGCTGCTTGCAGCATCTGCTGCGCTTGCAACTCCGCGACCTCCTCCAGCAGGCGATGCTGGGCCTTCTGTGCCGACTTGATCTCGTCCAACGACTTGCGCACCTGCTGCGGGACCTCCGAGATGTGGGTCGAAAACACAGCCGCCGCTTCGGTGAGGGTCTCGAAGTCGCGGCGCGCTGTGCGGACTGCCCGCAGCCCGCAGACAAATTCGACCCGCACGCCTTGCTTTACTCTCTCGGTTTTGCGCAGCAGCATGCCGCCAATCTGCCCAGTGCACTGCACGTGAGTTCCGCCGCAAGCATTCAAATCGAAACTGCGGATATCGATCAGACGCAGCTTCTCACGTTCGGCAGCGGGGATTTTGCGCACGCCCAACCTGCGCGCTTCGTCGGGTGTGGAGAAGCGGATCTCAACCGGACGATCTTCCGCGATGACCTGGTTGGCCAGCGCTTCGGCGTCCTCCAGTTGCTTGGCGGTCACCCCGCCGGTTTCCAGATCGATAGTGCAGCTTTCCTCGCCCATATGAAACGAAACGGTGGAGAAGCTATAAAGCTTCTCGAACGCAGCCGAGAGCACATGCTGCCCTGAATGCTGCTGCATATGATCGAGGCGCCGTCCGGAGTCAATCGTGCCATGCACCGTCGCGCCCGGCTGCAAGGCCTGAGCAGCGTCGCCCTCCACGACGTGCAGGACATCTCCGGTCGGCTCGTCTTCCATCACTTCCATCACGCGGAGGCGCGGTGAATCCTTTGTTTCCAGCCAACCGGTGTCGAAGACCTGGCCGCCGCTGGTGGGATAAAAGGCGGAGCGATCCAGCGTGACGGTCCCGCCACTGACGGCGACAACGTGGGCCTCGAATTCGTGGAGGAAGGAATCGGTGTAGTAAAGGCGCTCAGTCAAGGGCAATGCATCCCATCAGAACATCCCTTGGATTATTTACCCGGCGACTGGCAATTAGCAATTAACACTTTGTGCGTGGACATTGGGGCACGGCGGGAGGAGCTGCGTTTTGTTCGCAGCCGTGGATTGAAGTGCAAACATGCCGGACGCAGGAGTGGCACCACAGACCGCGTTAAGAGGTCGCCTCGTGCTTGCTAGTTCCTGCTTTTCTTCAGCAAAATTCCCGCCAGCAGGGCCGCTGCCGCGCCTAGCAACCACTCGATGCGCCATACTTGTACCGCCTGCCAGTCCACCAGCGTCTCCGTCTTGTAGATGAGGCTGGTTAAGACGGCTCCGGTCATGCAAGCCAGCCCCAGGATGAGACACACCAGGCTCCCCAGCGAGAGCTCAAGCTTGCGGCGGATTGTCTCAATCGCTATAAAATCTGCCAGCTTTGTGGACCGCCGGGCAACAGCTGGGCTCGGTGCTCGCTCGCCGCCGCAGGTGTGGCAGAAACGAGCTCCGATAACAAGTTCTGCGCCGCAGTTGGGACACATGACTCGTGAAACCTGCGTCACATGTGCTACTACGGGGTCTGCCGGGCGCCAATATTCCTGACTGGTATCGTGGGCTGTTTGCGCCATGGTGGATTTCTCCTATTACTCCCATCGCAAGCTGCTGGCCATAGTTGGAGCCTCCTCAAATCCAATGTGCCCAATGAGTTTCCGCAGACTGGCTTTCTCTGAATTCTCGCATCACCCGAAAGATTTGCTTCATGATGAAAAATTGCCATCCAGAGAATTTCTCAAACGAGTAGCGATTTTGGGCAAAAAGCCAAACCTGAAACGATCACTGCCTTATCGGGCAGCCCCGCATATCGGGTAAACTTCTCATTAACGACTGCCGATGAAACCTTACCAACGAGTGCTGTGCATTCTCAGCCTGGGCTTTGTTTGGGCGGCGGGCTTACCGGGCGGCGTGCGGGCCGCAGCAGCAGACAGCCCCCCTGTCCCGACCCGGGCTGAAAACGATGCCATTACCCGCAAGGGTTTCGATCACTTCTACAATCTCGAATACGACAAGGCGATCCGCGAATTCGAGGCTGCGCAGCGAGGCCCACCCCAACGATCCGTTTGCGGTGAATCACATCTTGGAAGCCGTGATCTTCAAGGAGCTGTTCCGCATTGGGGCGCTCGACACGGAGGCCTACGCCGGCGATAGTTTTCTGACCAAGAAATCTACGGCGCCGCTCGATCCCAAGGTGCATGATCGCGTTACGCAGTTAAGCGACCAGGCGCACTGGCGCTCTCGCAAGCGCGCCTCGACAAGAATCCCGACGACGTGGACGCCCTCTACGCACGCGGGGTCACCCGCGGCATGCGCGCCACTTACTCGGGAATCGCGGAGAAGGCCTGGTTCTCGGCCCTGCGCAGCGCGGTAGCGGCGCGCCACGACCACGAGCGTGTCCTGGAGCTCGATCCCAAGTATGTGGATGCCAAGGTGTTGGTAGGGACCGACCTCTACATTGTTGGCAGCCTG